>CAZUHB010000133.1:0-3232 GCA_964620445.1 uncultured Phycisphaerales bacterium | reverse complement strand
CAAAACCGGGGCTCTGCCGTTGAGCTACGCTAGCATTCAATCCCCATTCTTTTCCTTTGAGGATTAAAGCCCCTGAAATTAGCAAATTGCTCTTTTCTGTCAAGACAAAAAGGTCAGAAAAAAAAGCCGCTCTCCGCCCCATTCCCGAACGCGACGCGCGGTGCGTGGGAAAATTCCCACTTGCGGACCGTTTCCCCTAACTTCTTTGAAAAAAAAAGATTATCGAACACCGTCCATTTCCGGTACGCCGCCGGTCCGCGGATCGCGCAATATATATTCAATATATATATTGAATAGAGGAGATCAGAACCAGTGGGGCCAGATCACCTCGTCGAAGGCGATGTCCACAACCATGTTGCGATACTCCACTTCCAACTTGGCGTCCTTCTTCTTCAACTTGACGACCCGGCATTTCTCGCGGAACCGCGGGATGTAAACGAGATCGCCCTTCTTCAGCGTGTCGATAAAGGCCCGCCTCTTGTCCGAAAGCGGTGTCCTGTCGAGCATCGATCGAAGGGTATTTTCCAGGCCTTCGACGAGTTCCTTGTGGGGAGCGGGCACGTTGTGCAGTTTGCGGACCAGTTCGAGCGCTTCCTCGCGCGCACGCCGCACCGCGGTGTCAATCTCCCTCTCGGCTTGCTCCTCGAGAAGGGCTTTCTTCTGCGCCACCTCGTCGCGCGTTCGGGTGATCGTCTCCTTGAGTTCCTTGAGCTCCTGCGCCTCTTCGCGCGACCGGTCGAGTTCGGCCTCCACCTGGATCCGGGCCCGTGCGATCCCGTCCATGAGCTCCCGCACTCCCTCGAAGTGGGAGGACAGAGATCGGGCCGCCTCGTCGAGGATCGCCTTGGGAACACCGAGGCGGAGCGCGATGCGGAGCGCGTTCGATTCGCCCGGCATCCCGATCTTCAAGCGGAAGGTCGGCTGGAGAGTGTCGGGGTTGAACTCCATGCATCCGTTCTCGACACCGTCGTTGGAAAAGGCGAACTCTTTGAGTTTCGACAGGTGCGTCGACACGAGAACCTTCACGCCCCGCCGGAGGAGATCGGCCAGTATGGCCCGCCCCAGCGCTTCGCCCTCCTGCGGATCGGTTCCCGAACCGAGTTCGTCGAGAAGCACGAGGGTGCGGTCGTCGGCGTGATCGAGGATCCGACCGATCCTCTTGATATGCGACGAGAAGGTGGAGAGACTCTGGAAGATATCCTGTTCGTCGCCGATATCGGCCAGAACCGAGGAGAAGACGGTCAGGCGTGATCCCGCTGCGGCAGGGATATGCAGCCCTGACGCGGCCATCAGGGAGAGCAGGCCGGCGGTCTTGAGCGCCACCGTTTTTCCGCCCGTGTTGGGACCGGTGATGACGAGAATGTCGAAACGGTCTCCCAGGTGGACGTTCAGCGGGACGACCGCGCTCAGAGCAGCCTCGATGCGATCATCCGCCTTTTCATCCTCCTTCTCGAACGCCATCTTTAGCAGGATCGGATGCCGTGCGTCACGCAGGACGATCAGAGGATCGCCGGTCATTTCCGGCGCGGTGAGACGATACTCGATCGAGTACCTGGCGCGCGCATAAGTCAGGTCGAGCCAGGCGAGTATCTGTTGAGTATTCCTGATGGGCTCCAGAAAATCGATGAGCGTTCGCGTTCGTTCCCACAGAATGCGCGAGATCTCCCTGTTCTCGCGCACCCTGAGTTTTTCGTAACGATTCTGCCTCTCGACCAGGATTTCGGGTTCGACAAAAACGGTGTTGCCTGTTGCCGAATAGCCGTGAACCACACCCTTGACCCTGGGACGGCTCTCGGTCCTGACCGGAAGCACGTAGCGATTGTTGCGCAGCCTCACGCTGCGGTCCTGGAGCCAGCGCGCGATCGACGAGTCCGACAGGAGCCCTTCGGCCCTCCGGCGGATATCGATCTTGAGCTCGGACTTCTTCGCTCTCAGGCCGGCGAGCTTTTCCGATGCAGTGTCGAGCACACGGCCCTGCTGGTCGACGGTCCTGTTGATCTCCTCCTCGAGGTCGAAGAGATCTTCCATGGTGGAGACCCTGCGCCAGACCTCGGGCATGGCATCCTGTTCGCTCCGCAGAACGCGCTTCAGCCGCGACGCGCACTCGAGAAGACCCGACACGCGGCAGAGGCCGTCAGGATCGACAGCCGAGTTCATCTCCAGGGCCCTGTCCACGCTGGCGACCGCATCGAGCGCGCCCCGCGACGGAAAGCCACCGCCTCGAAGAAGGTATTCCTTCATCTCCGAAGCTTGGGAGAGCGCGGTCCGCACGCGGGAGAGACTCTTGAAGGGCCTCAGGCACCCGGCCTCGATACGGCCGAGGGGCGACGAGCAGAATCCGGAAAGGATCTCGCGGACCACGTTGAACTCGAGTGTTTTTAAAATGCCACTAGCCATTGCTTAACGGTTCGTTCCGAAGGATGTCGAAAACCGGATCACCGGCGTTGCGCACGGAATATCCTGTTACGACAGGGCCATTAAAAAACGCATCACCTTGGATCTGATCGTCGGTGATGCGATGGATGAATTGATTCAGCCAGATTCCGATGTTCCGTGACCCGCGAAAGGTCAACCTTTTCGGCAGGTCCCTGGAGTCGGTACCCCTCTATCTCGAACAGACTCTGTCAAACAGACTTAGAAAGGAGTCTCGCCCGAAGGGGTCTCCGGAGCACCGGGAGGCTCGCTCGGTCCTTCCTCACTGGGCGCGGTATTCTGGGGTTGAGCCTCCGGGGTTGGTTCAGCCGTCGGGGTATCGGGCTTGAGAGGGATGGCGCTCACCTTCTCTCTCATGATCCGTCCCACCTTGAACTTCACCACCTTCTTCTCCGGGACGTGGACTTTTTCCAGCGTTCGGGGGTTCTGGGCTCTGCGCGCTTTGCGGTCCTTCACCTCGAACACGCCGAACTCGCGGAACTCAAGGCGGTTACCCCGAGCCAGTTCCCGGATGATCTCGTCCAGGAAAAGCTGGATGACTTCCTTCGTAATGACTTTCGTCTGCCCGGTGATCTCGGCAATGCGATTGACCAGTTCCTTTTTCGTAATGGTGGCCATGAAAGTTTCCTTTCAAATCCAACCGCAAAATGATGCGACCTTGGTTGTTTCTTCGACACTCCTCAAACCCCAGGATCCCATCCCGAAGGGGGGCTTCAAGTGTCTTGGGATAATTCCTGTTTCTGTAAAGATCTTATAGCCAATAAGTAATTAGTTCGTCAAAGATTATAACTTTCTTTAG
>CAZUHB010000132.1:0-3731 GCA_964620445.1 uncultured Phycisphaerales bacterium | reverse complement strand
GCGACCGATCCGTTAACGGCGACAGCAGCGCCCAGATGATCGTCGGTCTCCCCAGCCACGATCTGGCAGGTGATTCCCCCGTTCTCACCGGGTTCCCTGGCTTCGCAATCTTGCGAGAACGCGAACGTTGCGGCTCCGAGTATGAAAAACCAGACTGTCTCCAATATCCAACCCTCCACGATTCGAATCGGGACCCGGGCGATCCCCTGTGGACACTTTGACTTTCAATACCACGCCGGACGCGATGGGACGCACTCTACGTCCCGGCTTGCCTTCGTTCAAGAAAAGTAAAGGGATCGAAACCGAAGGGGAAGGGAGTTTTTTTCCGCGGAGGTGCCGCGGGATACAGAGGCGAAGAAAGGAGCATCCCGGGCAACAAGGGGCGCTTACCAGTCTCTCAGGACTTTTCGGTTGCGGCAGTTCGGGTCCTTGGTTCGGTGATCACGACGCCTTCTTGGCGGTCTTCTGGTCGTGCAGTTTCCGGCCGTTGAAGGAGCGCTTCGAGTCCATCACCATGAGCTCGTTCTTGTTGCAGTTGAGGAGCTGCGACAGAACGGTGCACTTGACCCTGAAGAGGAAGAAGATCTCCCGCTCCGACCGGCTCAAGGTCTTGAAGTTGGCCTGCCCCTTGGAGATGACCAGGTCGGCGGCTTCGAACCGTTCCCTGAATTCTTTCGAACACTGGTCGAGGATCGTTCCAGGCGCGTCGGAACCATTGTCGATCACCTCCACCAGGTCGGTGATGCCGGCAAATTCGGCATCCCTGGCCGTGGCGTCGTTGATGATCGGAGCGCCGCGCACCACGTAGGCGACCTTTTCCCGGGGAAGCTCCTCGATGAGAATCCTGTCGAACACGGTCTCGCCCGCGTTGTCGGCGATATAGAGAATGGACGACGCCCTCTGAACAGCGTCGGCCAGTTCCCGCGTGTGGTCGCAAACGGGGGGTCGGGAGATCACCCTCTCCACACCGTTGAATATGGTCACGATATCGGCTCTGCCGTTGAACACGTAATCGATGGCGCTGCCGGCGAGCGCCACGCGCACCGCCGTGGTGAAGGCGTCCTCTGAATCGTTGACTGTCTGCTTCAGCTCGGGATAGGCGCGGATCGCCAGATCGGTGTAGTAGCTCTTGCTGTTGGCAAAAGGATCTTCGATCCCGGTCATGTCGCGGATGATCCTTTGAACCTCGCGGTCGATGTGCCCCGACGTCTGGTCAAAGGAGATTTCGGAGACCACTTTCAGGATCTCGCGCGCGGCGGCTTCTTCTTGCGCCTTGTCCATTCCGACCATCTGACAGGTTTGAAAGGCCTTCCTCAGAATGCAGGAGATACAGTCCAGAGTGATGTTCAATTGCCTGTGAATCCTTTGCGTTTTGAGAGTAGATACGAAATATTGAATTCTACCGCACAATCAGCCCGAATGCGAAACAAAAGAGGTGCTGATTCGAGCATCGCCGCCCCATCGCGACAACTACTTATGTATTTTCCTCTATAGAACACCATCTATCCGGTGGGCCGGAATATGTAACGTATTGAATTTAAAATATATACAACAAAATACCCGGCCTCCGCCTCGGTAAGGATATTCCTTCCCTATTGAAATAGCCCATCTTTGACGGGGCGAAAAAAAATGTTATGGTACCGTTGATGCAACCCCGCGACCGGTCGCTGAAAAACAGCTGGAAATTCCCCGTTTTTCGGCTTTTTACCAGGATATGACAAACCACATGCGAAACTCATTTCGAATCGATCCTGACGAGCAGGGGTGGGCCATCATCGCCCACCTTTCGAGCCTGGCGGGAACGATCGTTCCAGTGGGCGGCATCCTCGTTCCCGTCATTCTCATCTTCGCCAAGAGCGAGTCGCCCGTCGTCTCCGCCATTGCCAAGCAGGCTCTCTACCTGACCATCCTCTGCTACCTGTCCGCGATCCCGATCGTCATCCTGAGCTTCACGATCATCGGGATTCCGCTCGCACTGCTCATGGGAGGCGCTGTTTTCGTCGCGGGCTGGGCCTTTCCGATCATCGGAGCGATCAAGGCGTCGGACGGCTACTACTTCAAGTACCCCATCGTCGGCCAGAATCCCATCTTCTACCCCTAGTCGTATCGACAGACAGCGAGCGCGGCGCTGAGCGGCATCGATCTCGGTTGACGCCAGGTCGTCATCGTTTCCGGCCAGCATCCACATCGTGCAAGGTCTTCGGCGCTTGCGCCGAGACGAGCGACAAAAAGAGAGGGCGCCGTCGTTCCGCTCTCAGTCCCATTCCGGGTCGTCCCCGGAACTGCGGAATGAAGCGGAATGACGACGCCCCTCTCCTGTCTATCGCTCCTTGGCTAGGAGATCACGTTGTGTTTCTTGCCGATCTTGGTGAACGCCGCGATCGCCTTGTCGATGTGCTCGCGCGAATGGCCGGCCGAGATCTGGACGCGGATGCGCGCGTGGCCCTTGGGCACGACCGGGTAGAAGAAACCGATCACGTAGATGCCCTCGTCGAGGAGATCGTTGGCAAAGGCCTGGGCAAGCTTGGCATCGTTCTCGAACTTACCGAACATGATCGGCACGATCGGGTGAACGCCCGGAACGATGTCGAAACCGGCCGCTGTCATCTGCTCGCGGAAATACTTGGTGCTCTCCTCGAGTCTGTCGCGCAGCTCGGTCGACTCGGTGAGAAGATCCATGACCTGGAGAGTGCCACCCACCACGGCGGGCGAGAGGGTGTTCGAGAAGAGGTAGGGACGGCTCTTCTGCCGCAACCACTCGACCATCTCCTTGCGGCCCGAGGTGCAGCCGCCCGATGCGCCGCCGAGTGCCTTTCCGAACGTGGTCGTGATCAGGTCGACGCGGTCCATCACCCCGCAATGCTCGTGGGTGCCGCGGCCCGTCTTGCCCATGAAGCCGGTCGAGTGGCTGTCGTCGACCATGACGAGAGCGTCGTACTTGTCGGCCAGGTCGCAGATCTGGTCGAGTTTGGCAATGTCACCGTCCATGGAAAAGACGCCGTCGGTGCACACCAGGCGGTACTTGCAGTCCTTGGCTTCCTTGAGGCAGCGCTCGAGGCCCTTGAGCTTTTTGCCCTGAAAATCGATCTCGGTGTCGCCCATCTCGCCGTGGGCATAGACCCAGCGCTGTGCCTTGCAGAGACGCACGCCGTCGATGATCGAGGCATGGTTCAGCTGGTCGCAGATCAGAGCGCAGTCCTGATCGAGGAAAGGTTCGAACACACCGCCGTTGGCGTCGAAGCAGGCCACGTAGAGGATCGTGTCCTCCATGCCGAGAAACTCGGACACGCGCTTTTCGAGCTCCTTGTGGATCTCCTGCGTGCCGCAGATGAACCGCACCGAGCTCATGCCGTAGCCGTACTCGTCGAGTGTCTTGTGGGCCGCCTCGATCAGCTTGGGATGGCTCGAGAGGCCGAGATAATTGTTGGCGCAAAAGTTGAGAACTCTCTTTCCGCCGGCAACCTCGATCTCGGCGCCCTGCTCGGAGACGATGATCCGCTCCTCCTTGAAAAGGCCCGCCTCGCGCGTGGCTTCCAATTCCTTGATCAGGTCTTCTTTGATCTTTCCGTACATGTAAATTCTCCTTGGGTGATCAACTCAACATAACAAGTTATATATTAAAGTGTTAACGATATCCATCTTCATCGAATCCTCTGACTGCCCACGCTGGGCGCAGAATGGTGAATTTTAGATTATCGCCATCCCTGTTTCAAGTCCGGATGTCACACCTC
>CAZUHB010000131.1:0-4022 GCA_964620445.1 uncultured Phycisphaerales bacterium | reverse complement strand
GAATCCCCCTTCGGCGTGCCTGGAGCCGGAGATGGGACATCACGGTGCGGACAGCAATCCTTTTCACGTCGGCCTGTTCGGAGCCACCAGATCGATCGCCTGTCTCGCCGGCACCAGGAAGGTGTCGTAATAATCGGACACGGAGTAGTAAAAATAAGGCTCGTTGCAGATCTCCCACACCCCGATCCTGTCCTGGTAGTGGTCGGCAATGGTAAAGACGAAATCTCTCCACGCGGTCGTATACACGAGATTGCGCGGATATTGCCAGGACACGAAGGGGTCCTCGATCGACGGACCGGCGTCAGCCCACTCGGGGCAGACCCAGCCGAGGATCGGGAAGAGCTCGAGGCCGTGCGCCTCGCACAGATCGAGGAGATGATCGTTGAAGATCCAGTCGGTCTGCGTGGGCTGCACCGCGGCCCACGATGCAAAAGAAAAATCGCGCACCCACTTGAAGCCGCCATCGGCGATAGCCGCATAGATATATTCCTGCGGCCGCGACGTGACCTCCACATGGTCGTGGGGCTCGCTCGGCCAGTTGAAACCCTTGAGGTGAGACTCGTTCAGAAAGCTGGTGTGCGTGCCGAAGGGGGATGTTGCATCAGGCCCGGTCTCATCCGGCTCGATCACGCAGAGAAGGAGCTCTTCCGTGCCGAGCTCGGCCCCGCCCCCTGACTCGCGGGCCGAGAGTTCCACCTTGAAGATCCCCTTCTTGCCATCGAGAAGGTCGATCGACTTCAGGAGCTTCTGGCCTTGCGCGAGTTTCTTTCCGATCGAAAAAGATCTCGGTGTCGGGCTGATCCGCCGGATCAGAAACGACGCGTCGGCGCTCCCGCTTGCCATGGAGACGCCGTGCTCGGTCCCGGTGGCAATGATGTCGCCATAGCTGTCGTGTACCGAATAGTCGATGTCGAGATCGCTCGTGAATGTCTCCGAGAAGAGCCTGATCCCGGCCGCGATGTAGTTCTCGCCATCGTGAAAGAGGTGGCCCGTGCGCGGGCCGTCGCGGTCCTCGGCCCACACTCCGATCTCGACCTCCTCGTCATCGGGAAACTCGTAGGCGGTATAGGCTGACCGGGCGAACTGCACCCCGTCGAGCCAGATCGTGCCGTGCAGCCTCAAGTTCGACTCCTCGTCAACAGCCGATTTCCAGGGCCCGGTCCAGAACTGGAGATAGACCAGATCCCGCTCCATCGTGTCCGGATCGATCGAGAAGGCTTCGCTCACATAGGGGCTCAACGCCTCGGTCAGGCTGAAGGTCTCCTGATGAACAGTGGACGACACATCCGCCTGGCTCGGTTTGCCGATCACCTTGACCGTGATCGACATATCCTTGTCGGGCGGCTCGCCCGCGCTTTTTTCCGCCTTCGCCCAGAAGGAGACCTTGTACCCCGAGCTCGGCTCGAGCGGCAGCCAGTGATAGTCGACGTAAACGTGGTCCTCGGTCTCGTTGACGATCTTGAGGCTCCGTACGCCGTGGGCCACATAGTCGGGCCGCTCGTCGTAGTCGATCGGCAGGAAAAGGAAGCCGTCGTTCTGATGGTGTTGAAAGAACAACTTGCGGGCAAAGCCGATGTTGTCCCGGCCGACCTCGAAGCTGCTCCCCTCGAGCAGCAGGTTGTTGCCGGTGTAGTTCGGATAGGGATCCTCGTACTGGCCGAACGCGGCCGGACCGACGAGAAGAAGCATGAGCAGGGCGATCACGCTGCCCGAGCGGAGAGGGCGACACTGCTGCGGGGCACTGCCGGTTGACATGATGATCTCCTTTGTTGATGGTCTTTACGTCCCTATCCGTACCCTGCCGATGGCGAACTCATCGATTGGCGTTTATTATACAAGATTCGATCCGGTGTAACAGAGCGAATCACGATTCGAAACCGTCAAAACCCGGGCGTTGGCTGCCCGAGCGCGTGCCCGCCAAAAGAAAATCGGATCGACTCGATCCGGATGTCGTCGGAGAAAGTTCCCTCGTGGATGTCGTGCAGCTCATCCACGACGAAGAAAATGGCACACTCGCCCAGGGGAGGGGCGCGTGTCTTTCTTGTCCGTCAGTTCTACTTCACGTAACCCAGCTTGCGCAGCTCCTCGAGATCGTCCTCGTCGAGGTCGGACGACCGGCTCCGGTTCTGGTCGTAGGTGAGAAAGTGGCGGGCGACGGCGTCTAGTTTTTCCACGAGATCTCCCCTCGATTCCACGGTCAGGGGATTGAGCTCCGGATCGACGCCGTCGAGATCATAGACCAGCTTGTCGGGGAAGACGACCTTCACCATCTCCCGGTAAACCGCCACGCGGTCGCGAAATTTGCCGGCCGGATCCTCGACACCCTCGGGGGGCGGCACCCTGATCTCGGCCACGTAGGTGCGCACACCGATCGGTTCGCCGTTCAGCGCCGGTGCGAGCGACCGTCCCTGGCACCCCGCGGGCTGGTCGAGGCCGAGAAAATCGAGCAGGGTGGGCGTGATGTCGACCAGCCCGACCCTGTCGGCCACGCGCCGCGCCTCGAGCCGGGACGGATCGCGCACGATGAGCGGCACCTTGAGCACCTCTTCCCACAGGATCGGTCCGTGGCCGAAGCAAGGGACATTGTTGAACGACTCTCCCAGCATCTGGCCGTGATCGCCGGTGATGACCACCAGCGTGTTCTCCGCGAGGTTGTTCCTGTCGAGCAGATCGAGCAGTTCTCCGGTCAGACGGTCGGCGTCGCGCACGCGGCCGGCATAGAGATCCTGAATCGCTTTGCGGTCGGCCGGATCCTTCAGCGTCACATCTCGGATCAGCATCCAGTCAGCGCCGTCCTTGAACGGCCCCGTGTACCCCGCATCGGCCATCGCCTGTCGCGCGTGGTCGGTCACCGGGTAGGGCCCGTGCGGTTCGTAGTAGTGGACCCAGAGGAAAAAGGGACGCTCGCCCGAACGCGCGTTCAGCCACTCCTTCACCAGCAGGTTCACGTCCGCTCCGCTGCGCACCTTTTCGGCTTCGCGGTCCTTTTTCCGATCGCTCACCGCCTGGAATCCCTGTTCGAGCCCTCCCCTCTCGAGCATCGACTTCAGAGCCACGAAAGCGCCCGTGTCCCACCCGTGCGCCGCCACGATCTCCGTCAGGGTCTCGAAGCTCTCGTCGAGGCGGTGTCCGTTCCAGCGAACCCCGTGAAAACGTGGATAGATTCCGGTCAGCATGGTGGCGTGAGACGGAAAGGTGGTCGAGATCGGCGCCACGCAATTCTCGAAGAGGATGCTCACTTTCGACAGGGCGTCGATGTTGGGCGTGTGGCCGCCGCCCGGCGCTCCCAGGCAGCCCACATGGTCGGACCGGAAGGTGTCGATCGTGAGGAGCAGCACGTTCGGGCCGTCAGGCACCGGACGTGTCTCCTCGTCGGGCGCACAGGCCTGGACCGTCGCCAGAATCAGTATCGACACAAGATACAAAACTCTCCTGGGCATGGTGATCCCCCGCCACGGTTTCTTTGTTCAAGTCGAGACGGTCACAAATATACAGCCTGGCTTTCGACCGGCGCAAGGCGCGAGGAAAAAAGGATCACCCCGCCAGAAGAGATCCGGCCGCGGGCCGCCGGCCTCTGGAAGCCGAAGACGCTTTGGCACCGCTTCCGGGTGTTTCCACGGCGTTCAACGTCATCAGCTTTGGCACGCGTATCAACGGAAACCTGAGTTACACACGAAAAAATTGTATCTGAAATGTCTTTCGCCTGTCCCAAGGCGGCG
Source organism: uncultured Phycisphaerales bacterium (assembly GCA_964620445.1). Taxonomy (GTDB): domain Bacteria; phylum Planctomycetota; class B15-G4; order B15-G4; family CAYZWU01; genus CAZUHB01. The sequence goes on along the minus strand of CAZUHB010000131.1, from coordinate 303 downwards.
GGCCTTCTGATTGTACAATTGTTTTAATAAGAGATGGTTATGAACACAGAGAACGGGCTTTCATTTTCTGGGGAGACTCGAGCGCAAACCCCGGCCTACGATTCTTATATATCTTTTTCCCTGTGGTCTGGAAAACCCTTACCGATGTGCCACAATCCATTTTCTTGTGTTTGAGGATCGAGTCACATTTATACGGAGTGTTCAGCCGTGGAGCATGCCCTGAAGCGCACGATTTTCTTCCTTTCGTTGCTGGTCCTGTTGTCCTTTCTCGCCGTCCGGGCGAACGAGGAACCACTGTCGAAG
>CAZUHB010000130.1:0-4717 GCA_964620445.1 uncultured Phycisphaerales bacterium | reverse complement strand
ATCTATCTATTTCTATATTCATCCAATTGCGTAGACCAAAAATTGCACCCTTTATTTATTTTTATGTAAAATAGGCATGTCGTCGCTCTTCGTTTATATGTGTATCCAAGCCTGTATCCAGAATCATACAGCACAGGGAGAACCGCGTCATGTTCAAACACCTAGTGTCCGCACTGGGCATCATCCTCGTCGTCAGCCTCGGTTTGGCGCAGGCCGCCACAATCTACGTACCCGACGACCAGGCAACGATCAGGGATGCCGTGGACGCGGCCGTCAACGGCGACGTGATCATTCTCAGGCCCGGCACCTACACCGGCCTGCAGAACAAGGCGGTCTACTTCAAGGGTAAGGCGATCACCATCACCTCGGAAAAGGGGCCCGCCGAGACAATCGTCGACTGCGAGAACGACGGTATCGGGTTCTACTTTTTCGGGGGCGAGACGAGCACATCGCGGCTCGACTCGATCACCATCGCCAACGGACGCGAAATGTTCGGCGCCGGGATCAGCTGCGGAAATTCGTCGCCCACAATCTCGAACTGCATCATCCGCGATTGCAGGACCGACGCGAGCGGCGGGGCGATCCGGTGCTCGTACAATTGCGGCGCCACGATCATTGGCTGCACCATCACCGGTAACTCGGCCGGATGGCAAGGGGGCGGGATCTACATGGAATGGTGCAACACCACCACGATCACCGACTGCGTCATCGACGGAAACTCGGACGGCGGTCTTTCCTGCATCCAGTCGGACGCGATCGTCATCGATGGCTGCAAGTTTTCGAGGAACCAGACGTTGGGCGCGAAAATCGTCGGTACCGACGCCGTGGTGAAAAACTGCGTCTTCGTGAACAACGAGGCGACCGCTCTTTTCACGCAGAACACGGACGCCGCAATAACCAACTGCGCCTTCCTCCACAACCATGAGGGCGGCCTGGGCGGCGCGATCTACAGCCAGAAAGACTCTCCCACGATCACGAACTGCACCTTCGCATACAACTACGGCGGTTTCGGCGGCGCGATCTGCTTCTACGAAACCGACGGCACGGTCGTGAACTCGATCCTGTGGGAAAACCATGCCTACAACGCGTCCCACGGGAACGAGATCTGCCTCTTGGAGCAGGGCCACCCGTCCACGCTCTACATCAGCCACACCGACATCTGCGGCGGCCTCTCGTCGGTCCTCGTGAAGCCGGGCAGCACGATCACCTGGGGCCCGGGCCTGATCGATGCCGATCCTCTCTTTGCCGAGCCCGGGGTGCTCGACGCGCACCTGACTTATCACTCCCCCTGCCGTGCGGCGGCTGACGCGAGCGCTCCCAACCTGCCCGCGACCGATCTCGAGGGCGATCCGATGAGTTCCTCGGGGCTTGTCGACATGGGCGCCGATCAGTACCACCTCCACCTCTACCATCTCGGCGGCGTCGTGCCCGGAACGAGAACCGATCTCCGTATCGTGGGCGAACCGGGCGATCCGGTCGTTCTCCTTCTCGGGTCGGGTGTGCTCGATCCGCCCTGGCCCACGCCCTTCGGCGATCTCCACCTTCTCATGCCGATCCGGCCCTTTCTGATGCCGAACATCCCTGCGAGCGGTGTGCTCATCACGAGCGCGATCGTCCCGGCATCGTGGATTCCGGGCGAGGAGTATCCCTTCCAGGCCTTGATCGGCGGCCGGTTGACCAACCTCATGGTGCTCACGGCCGAGTAGCGCCTTCCGGTTTTTTCTTGATTCGCAATCGGGGAAAGACTCCTCTATCCGGAAAAGGAGTCCCCATGAAAATCATCGCGAAGTCGATCCTCTTTCTCGTCGTGGCGAGCGGTGCGCTCAGCGCGCACGCTGACGACGAGGCCCAGTCGGGCGCTGCCCTGAACCTCCTCGAGATGTCGGCCGAAAAGTGGAACGCCCCCGGGGGCATGACCTTCCGCCTCGAGGCGGTCAGCTCGTCGCCCATCTACAGAATGAAAAAAAACGGAACCTGTTCGAGGCAGGCGAACCGCACACGGTGGGAATTGAAGGACGAGCTGAGGGGCTCGCTCTACTCGACGGTCTTCGACGGGGAGTGCATCTGGTGGAAGTTCGCCGACATCGACGGTGATTCGCAGGAGAAGATCATCAGGCTTCGAGCCGCCTTTCTCGACGATCACAACAAGACGTTCATCGAGAAGCTGACCAATCCGCCCGGCGCGATCATCGTGCAGGCCCTGTTCGAAAATCTCGCCGAGGACTATCTCCTCGACTACAAGGGCGAGGACGACCTGAACGGCGAGGTCGTGCACGTCGTGGAGGGCAGGCTGAAAAAGGAACTCGTCGAGCAGGCCCAGGATTCGGGAATCAATCCGATCGGCCGCATGCCGAGGGTCCTGCTGCTCGGAATGGCTTACACGGTGCGCGTCAGTTTCTACGACGAGACACTTCTGCCGGCGCGGCTGGAGTTCTTTTCCAAGGGGCGGGACCGCCCGGCGATCCGTATCGATTGCGGCGATTACGAGACCGGCCTCGAGTTCCCTGACGGGACCCTTCGATTCGACGAGCCCGCGGGGACGATCGTGATGTCGGGCGATGGGGCGGGACCGGAGGGCGTCGACTTCGTACCGATGATCCGCCGGCCCGCGCTCCCTCTCTCGGACAGCTCCTGTTTCGAGGCGATCCCGGGGGGAGTGACGCCCCTGGGCGAGACGGTGGAACTCGATATCGGCGACGAGCTGAAGGAAGTGAATCGGGGAAAGATCGAGGTCCTGCTTCACGATGACGGTTCGTTCCAGATCTTCACCCGTTTGTACACCCTCGAACCGCCGCCCGCCGAACGCGGAATCGACGCTCTCCGCGCGGCGCTCAAGGAACTTTCGGAAAAGACCTACTGGGAACCGGACCTGGCGTTAACCACCGACGTGGTCATCCATGCCCCGGCCGAGCTGCCCATTTTCCATCTTCAAAAATTTCTCCAGATCGCGAACGAGGAGGGGATCGGTTTTTACAGGTTTCATATCACCGTGCGCGACAGCGCCACGAATGCCGAGGGCGCACTGCCCTGCTTCATCGTCCGCGAGTGGGATGAATCCGGCTACCTGGACAAACAAAAGAGTCCGGCAATCTACATGGTTCACTTTTACGGCGATCAGGGTGAACGATTCGTCTACGAGCTCGAGATGATCATCGGGCCGATCGGCGCGGGTTTGAAGCAGACAACCTTCAAGAGCCTGCCCGACCTGGAGAAAGCGCTCGATTCCGTTCTCCGTGCCGAACCGCGCACGGCGCTCCTCTTTCTCCTCGGGGGGGCTTTCATCGGCGGCGACGCTCCTCCCGAGTCAGCCACGTCCCTGCAAGATCTCGTGGATCTCTTGACCGCGCTCGGCCAAAGAGGCGCCGACCTGAAAAGAGGGCGCTAGTCGCGGCTCCGAAATCCGTTTCTACAGGTTGATCCCGCGCATTCCGGCCGGGAGATCCATGGATGGAAACGGAGGGAAAAGCACCATGCCGTCGAGAACCATCAAGGGCAGCAAGAAGATCCAGACGTGGGTTGTTCACCACAACTGTTCCAACAGTTGCAATCATTGTTTCCTGGGCGGAGCGTCGCCTGACGACGCACTTCTCGACAAGACGAGGGAAACCACGGCCAGGCTCGAATCGATGGGCTACGACACCCGCATCCTCCCCACCGACCAGACCAGGGAGGAGTACGCCTTTCTCGATCGGTACGCGCGGCATTCGGTCCCCAACCTCCAGGTGCGCTCCAGAAAGCTCGACGACAATCTCCAGAGTTTCGAGGATACGGTGGGTGTTACCCCGACCCCGAGATTCACGACCGCGTGACCCAGAAGGGCGACCATGCCCAGACCATGGAGATCATCGACCAGCTCCGCGAGAGGAAGATTCCCTTTCAGGCGTGGACCAGCATCTACTGCGACAATCGTCACGATTTGCGAGGATTCTTCGATCATGCCCTCGCCATCGGCGCCGACACGCTCGTTCTCAACAAGATGATCTTTCTCGGGAACGGTATGAAACTGCCCAAGGAGTACTTTCTCACCTCGGACCAGATCGGGGATGTCCTGAACGAGGTTCTCTCCATGCTGCACGAGTACCGCGCCAGGGGCCTGGAGATATTGATCCAGCCCACTTGGGGACCGATCTTCACGCCCTTCGAGCGGAAGCTCTTCAGGTGGGCAAAAGCCTTCTCGAAGCGCCACTACTGCCCGGGCGGCCGGCAGCTCTTCGGTGTGAATCCGAAGAACAACGGGGTCTACTCCTGCTGCTACACGGTCAACCTCGACCCGCTCAAGATCGGCGCGCTCGACGCGCGGAAGGGGATCGTGCTCACCGAGGAGTGGCCGTTCCGTATCGACAAGATCGGCGAGCCGTGCCGGTCGTGCGATATTCTGGAGACCTGCGGCGGCGGGTGCCGGGGAACGTCGATGTGCGAGCATCTTCTGGCCACGGGAGAGCTCGACTTCTACGCGGGCTTCGCGAACTGTTCTGTCGCCCTCGGGGTGACGGTGCCCGGCTCGCTGCGCGGCGCGATCCACTCCTTCGCGTCATTCGTCAAGCACCGGGGGATCATGCCCCATCCGCCGAAGTGATCACCCCGCTGGATCACGAGGTCCACTTTTTTTGCGGCCGGCCACAGGCAGGAAGAGATCGATCTTCCGCGAACCGAGCTCTACACCCGAATCAGCCGCAACTACAGCACCACCGACCACGAAAATCGCCTTCAAGTCGGG
>CAZUHB010000129.1:0-5995 GCA_964620445.1 uncultured Phycisphaerales bacterium | reverse complement strand
CCTGTTTCATTGCTTGATGCCAATATTGAATCAGTTGCAGCTCATAGGAAACCAATTAAAAGAAGATAGGCACAACCTGAAAGAAAAGTTGAATGTAGACGAAAACGAAGATGAACTTGACAAAGACATGCTGATATCGAAAAAAGAAAAATTAAGAAAACTTAACAGAAAACACGCAGCCCTTTCTCTTCTCTCGGATATCGACGAAAAGAAGAAGATATTTCAAGATGTCTTTCAGGATGATTATTCAAGTGAATTCAGAGAATTCTGTTTTGGGGAAATAGAGAGGAAGCTCGAAACAAACCCACTTAATGAGAAATTGAAGGAAATATCAGATCTTGAATCAGAGATTATTGGATTGCAGGATTTGAAAATACTCAATGACGTGCATTACCTTATAGAGCATCTCTTTTATGTGTTTAAGAGAAACACTTATTTCGGAGAGGAGGCAATAGTAGAGCGGTTGAACCGCTTTATCGAGGATTTGTTAAAAGTGCTAGAGTTGCCCGATGCTATTTTCAGCGACGTTTGGAAAAGCCTGAGAAGGCATGAAGATCTCATGCTTTACAATGTAAAGGATTACAGAGATCATTTCATACATCAATTCCACGTATTTGTTTCTGGCTACATGGTTATATACAGCTTTGGGATTGAACGCCTTAGAAACGTGTTGAATTCTTACTACGGAGAGTTTTTGGCTCAAGACGACGATGATAATTCGGAGGCGTTACGTTATTTTTCAAAAACAGACGTAATGAGAATATGGGTACTTACTTCGCTTTTTCACGACTGCGGTTATGCATTCGAGAAATTACCGCAAGGTTTTGATATGTTTTCACAGAGAGTTCTTCAGAGTAAACTCGAATCGCATTTTTTCTGGGATTCTCTTCTGATGGGACCCACGAGAATACCGGAGATACTCGAGAGAATATGCTATTATTATATCAAATGCGAAAAACAGTGCATGAGCTACAACTATGTTAGTTTATTCAGACAGTTAATCAAGAGCGCATTGATTAGTAACGACCACGGTGTGATCAGCGCAATTATTCTTATAAAACACTATCAAAAGCACTACTTGGGCCACCCAGAGGTGCGTAATATAGAACCGATTATGAATATCGCAGCCATTGCGATTGCTTTGCACAACGAGTCGGTGTTTGGCAATATCTGCAAAGAAGGGGATCAGTATATCTGCCTTCGGCTGAATCCTATTGCGTTTATATTGGCCTATTGTGATTCGGCGCAGGAATGGGGAAGAAGGCGTACGGAGCCAGAAGAAGCGAAAAGAATGGCTTCACCTCACCTTAGTAGGATCGAGTTGCCGAATAGCGGTAGTAGACAAGACAAAAAAAGTGCAAAAGATCATTTTGTCTACAGATTTGAACTTAACTACCCTGCAACCGAGAAAGGTCTGTCTCCCGTAGAGATGGAGATCAAAAGAAAGCTGAGCGATACTTTGAGGTCTTTCTCCACATCGATCGGGGAAAGCTTTGAGATTAAATACAAGATGAGATCGATAAAGAACTCTAGCTTTGAATTGAAGTTTGCCTTGTGCGGGCGGTGTCACGCGGACCTGAAGTTGCGAAACAGAACGGCATCTTCAGAAGTGGCTACGGGAAAAGAATAGTCTTCAGACGATGACGCATATTTGTTAACGCCCATCCTCTTCCATCCTCATCCGGTCGAGGCAGTCACCCAGAAGAGCGGCAAAAACGAATCGCCGGTACCGCGCGGTGGACCGCACGTCGTCGATCGGCGACAGAGCCGAGGCCGCAAGGGTCCGCGCGGTGTCGATCAGTTCCTCGCTGAGCTTGTTCCCCTCGATACGGGCCTCGACCTCCTTCAATCGGAGCGGTACGGGCGCCACGCTTCCGGCCGCGATCCTGACCGATCCGATCCTTCCGGCATCGATCCGCGCCGAGAGCGCGACGGAGAGCTTGGCCAGGGCCTGAGCCTTGCGCGTTCCGACTTTTTCGAAAAAGGACCGTACACCCGGGTCCGGCACCTCGAGCCGGATGCCGAGAAGGAGTTCGTCCTTTTCGAGCGCCGTTCTCTTGTAGGAGAGGAAGAAGTCCTCCACCGGAATCGTTCGCTCCCCACGCTCGGCCGACGCCAGAACAGCCTCGGCCCCGCAGACGATGAGCGCGGGCGGCAGGTCGGCGGCCGGGCTCGCGTTGGCGAGGTTGCCGCCCAGTGTGCCCATGTTGCGGATCGCCGGCGCGCCGATGCTTCGGGCCGCCTCGGCGAGCGCCCTGAAGTGCCTGGCCACTCGATCGTGCTCGGAGATCTCACTGTGAGTGGCGCAGGCGCCGATGAACGGATCGCCATCCCTTTCCCCGATCCCCCGCAGCGCGGCGCAGGAGCCGAGGAGCACGACCCTGTCCGGCCGGGAGCCGGTGCTCGACCAGAGCGGCAGAAGATCGGTTCCGCCCGCGAGCGGAACGGCGCCCGGATAACGACGCTTGATGTCGAGGGCCTCGTCGATCGTCGCAGGATCGTGAATCTTCATTCCTCTCCCCCGGCTTCGCTCTTGCGGCAGCACTCCACGGCGTCGATGATCTTCTGGTAACCGGTGCAGCGGCAGAGATTGCCCGAGAGCCCTTCGCGCGCCGCGATGTGGGGTTTGTCCAGAAGCCAGGAGCCGGCCACCATCATTCCCGGCGTGCAGTAGCCGCACTGGACCGCGCCACGATCGACGAAGGACTCGGCGAACCGCGCCGCGGCACGATCGGCCGCCGCGATCCCCTCCGCCGTGGTGATTGCCGTTCGATCGGGGAGAGCCGCCGCCAGGGTGAGGCAGGCGAGTTTCAGGTCGCCGTTGATGAGAACGCTGCACGCGCCGCATTCGCCCTCCTCGCAGCCGGGCTTGGACCCGGTCAACCGGAGGCGGTCGCGCAGCACGTCGAGAAGGCGTTCTTCCGGAGCGAAGCGCACGGAGGCCTCCTTCTCGTTGACCGTCCACGTTTTTGCAATCAGCCGATCCATCAGATCGTTCCTCATTTTCTGTCGGTTGCGTTCGGCACCGCTGATTCCGTCTCGGGGACCAGGGCGTCGAGAATCCTCTCCGGCGTGGCCGGGAGCCGGTCGATGCCGACACCGAGCGCGTGACGGAGCGCGTTGCGCAGCGCGGGCGCGAGGCCGTTCATCGGGAGCTCGCCGAGCCCCTTGGCGCCGGACGGGCCGTGGGCATAGGGAAACTCGAGCAGTTCCACGTGAAGAGGCGGTGTGTCGGCCGCCGTGGGAATGATGTAGGTCTGGAATCTGTTCTCCACGGGTAGTCCGTTCCCGCCGAGGGTGACCTGCTCGAGAAGCCCGTAGCCGAGCGCCTGCACGAGCCCGCCCTCGACCTGGGCGCGCGCCGCCTCGGGATTGATCGCCTTGCCCACGTCCACGGCGCACCAGATCTCGAGCGGAGTGATCGCGAAGGTGACCATGTCCACGGCAACCTCCGCCGCCACGGCACCCCACGCGTAAGCCGCGTAGGCGTCACCCGAATGGGTCTCCTCGTCCCACGACAGCCCCGGCGGCGGTTCGTAACTCCTCTCCGCGACCAGCGGCCCCTGGCCGAGCGCCTCATTCGCGGCCTCGGCCCAGGTCAGGTTGGCGCGGGCCGCTGCCCCGAGCCGGCGCTCCATCTCGGACAGGAGGGCCTGTCCGCAGCGCTCGAGGATCTTGCCCACGATCATGGTGGTGCGCGACGCCACGGTCGGCCCCGAATCGGGCACGCGGGCCGTGTCCGGCAGAGGATAGTTGACGAGGGCGATGTCGATCCCGCAGGCATCGGCCACGATCTGCGACAAGGTCGTCAAGCTTCCCTGTCCCATCTCGGTGCTCGATACCCTGATGTCGATCCGGCCGCCGGCTTGAAGCTCGAGGCGCGCGACCGACGCGATCCGTTCCTCGCCCGAGCCGGTGAAACCGCCCCCGTGCCAGAAGAGGGCCGTTCCGAGACCTCGCCTCGTGCGGCCCCGTTCGGCGTTCTGTTTCTCGATGGCGCCGAGCCGGCGGGTGTAGTCGCACGCCCGCGTCACGGCCTCGATGCAGTCGACAGCCGCAACGCTCTCCTCGAGGCGCTGGCCGGTGGCCGTGGTCGTGCCGGGGCGGAGTGCGTTCTGCTTGCGGAGCGCGACCGGATCGGCGCCGAGGCGGGCGGCGATCTCGTCCATGTGGGATTCGCACGCGAAATGCACTTGCGGTGCGCCGAATCCCCGGAAGGCGCCCGCCGGGGGCGTGTTCGATCGAAGCGCGCTCGCCGTGATGTGCACGTTGTCGCACGCGTAGGCGCCGGTCGCGTGGATCGCTCCGCGCGACAGCACCACCGGGGTGAGCGTCGTGTACGCCCCGCCGTCGATGACGAGCTCGATGTCGAGCGCGCACAGGAGGCCGTCCTTTGTCACGCCCGCCTTGAGCCGGCTCCACGAGGCGTGCCGCTTGGGGGTGAAGGCCATGTCCTCCTCGCGGCCGAGCACCATCCGGACCGGGGCGTTCGCCTTGTGCGCGAGCAGGGCGGCGTAGGCAGCGAGGAAACTCGGGTAGTCCTCCTTCCCGCCAAAGGCGCCGCCCATCGGTGTCTGCTCCACCACGACCTTTTCGTCGGCCACACCGAGCACGCACGCCACGGCTGGCCTGACGAAGAACGGACACTGCAGCGAACCGACGACACGCATCGCGCCGGGCCGCGGCAGGGCGATGATGCCCTGCGGTTCGAGGTAGGCTTGCTCCTGGGGTCCGGTGAAGTATTCGCCTTCGACGATCTCGTCCGCGGCGGCGAAGCCTTTTTCCGCGTCGCCTTTCGAGATGTGGACGCGGTGGAGCTCGTCGACCGTTTGCGGGGCGGTCCGGTAGCGGTGGACGAGGTTTTTGATACCGGCGAGTGCGTCCTCGGGATCGACATCGACGCGGACCGAACGGAGTGCGTCGCGCAGGAGCGCTGTGGTGGGGGCGGCCACCAGGGCGACCGGTTCGCCGCAATAGGCGATGTGGTCCGCGGCGAGGCAGGGCATGTCGCGCTTGATGATGGGGATGATGTTTTCGCCGGGGATGTCGCCGGCGGTCACGACCGCGACGCGCGACCAGTCGAAGGAAGGCTCGAAAGCGACCGCCCGCACCCGCCCGCTCGCCACGGGCGATCGGATCGCGGCGCCGTACCACATCCCGTCCGGGTCGATATCGCCGACGTAGAGCGTGTCGCCCAGCACCTTCTCCATACCGTCGACGCGCGGCTGGGATCGGCCGCACCATTTTGAAACCATGCGCTGTCTCCGCCTGGGGAGTTTTTTAATCGAAAGGAGACTGCTCCTCTTGAGGAGTCCGCTCCATGCATGGCGCCGCATCGCTTTTATCAGACGCCGTTGGAGGATCCGATCTCTGTCCGGCGATATTGTAAGAGATTGTCCGCGTCATGTCCTGGAAATGATCGAAACCTTCTTTGTTCATTCGATGCGTCCGATTCGACCTGGGAGGAGACTTTCTCGGAGGAGCGGGTTCCTGGTAACCCCTATCGGCTTCGTCGTTTTTAGTTGACGGAGTTTCGGCGCTCCGCTAGTGTGTTCAGGTAGATCAGGTTAATTATCGGGACTTTTCAGAATCGACAACCGTTTTTATTGCCTATCGTTTTTTCGGGACCAGTATCTTCTGAGCGAGAGGAGGAGAGAGTGTTGTTAACGAACAAACATTTCGGTCTGACCCTTTTTCTTGTTTTTCTGAGCTTGACGCTATTCGGATGTCCATCAGTCAAGCTGGGGATCGTCAGCACCAAACCGGTGGAACTCGGTGTGGAATACGAACAGCTCACCTCGTCTTCGAGCGAAACGAAAGACAGGTGGTTTATTTTTGATATACCCGTCAGTGGTGAAACGACGTGGTCGGATGTGGCCAATGACCTTTTGGAAAGAACAAAAGGCACGGTTCTCAAGAATGTCGAAATCCGGTATTCAGAAGGAGCTTTCCTGGGAGTTGGACACGAGATCTACACGGTGACCGGCAGCATCAT
>CAZUHB010000128.1:0-6042 GCA_964620445.1 uncultured Phycisphaerales bacterium | reverse complement strand
CAAGGTTGTCGTCGCTTTCGCTCCTCCATTTATACATCTGCCGTTTGCCATGGGTTGCGTGATTGTCTCTTGGCTTCACCTCGAAACAAGGGAGAGAAGAGAGGGGACAATAGACCTCGAGCCTTCTTCCTCCTCTCTCCAAGCGGCCGATTGGAGTGGACGCCGTACCCCTGTGTGAACGACCTTCCCCCGATCCGGATCCAGGGCAATCCTCGAACCCGCCATCGCGGGCCGAAAAAGTTTTTCTGCCAAGCCTCGAGCAGGAACTCTCACAAAGAGCGCGAGGAATCAACGAACGTGAAGCCGAGAAAAAAAATATTCGAGGAACCGCACGAATTCGTGGCGGCTACTGCTCGGGGACTACGCTTGATCGGATAGGAAGGCCTGATTTGTTGTGTGAAAGACAGCCGTATGCACATGAATAAGGGCTTCTCTGACGCTGGAAAGTTGTCATTCATTGAAGCGCGTTTGCCTACTGGAGAAGATTCCGGGGTAAAAATCATATGAGTAAAGTGATATGGCCTTACCCAAAAACTGAACCGCGGCGTTATCTGAAAGGTAATGGGGACAAGAATTGGAAAGAACTGGGCGAGGAGCTCAACTACTGGCTGCAGAGCAGAAAAAGCCGCTTCCGCGAAGACAGCAAGAAATTCAAGAAGCATGTGGGCAGGCGTAAGGCAAATGATTCCAGCTATCCCACGGAGAAAGAAGTCCTCTATTTCAAAAATAAGCAGATGTGGAAAAGATATTATCGAGGCACGCGGATCGTGCTGCTGCTTTACCAGAAGATCGAGAACGCACTCGACGTGGATAGAGAAGGCTCCAAGTATGCCATCCTGGAACCGCGTCACATCCAGGCGATGGGCGAGGCAATGATCCGCTCCTGCGCCCAGGAGAACTCGAGCTGCGAATATTTCGCGTCCAACAACTTTGTTTTCTTCCTCGAGAAAGAGGAAGACATCCTGGACCTCGCCCTGGAATATTTTTTTCCCGGCAATGTTTTCTCCAAGAACCCGGCCTTCTCGCGAAGACCTCCATCGCACGCCGTCATTTCAGGACACGGCTTTCACGTGACAGGCCAGCGTTTGTTTCGAGTGCCGGCCGGAAAATACATCTATTTCTACACCGGCGAGGACACGACACTGAACAGCAATGTGGGCAACAACATCGAAGGGATCGTCAACGGTCATGTCATGGCCGTACCGATGGAGATTCGCGAACCTGGCGAACTGATCAAGGACTACTACCTGGGATATCCCGGGGGCGGGGGTGATTCGCTCACGATCAACCTCAGGGGGCATGTCAATGGCGTCAAGGATGTCGTTGTCAACAGGGATCCATGGAGATGGTACCCGTTGAGCGCTCTCCAGCACACCCGACTCTTGAAAGGCGCCACGCACTGGCACTGGTGCTGTTGTCGCGAGCGGTTGACACTCCAGACCTTGAAGCGGGACTTGAATGCCGAACCCGGTCGGCCGGGAACAGCCAGGTCCCCCAATCCGATCCTGGTCGTGCCCAGCGAAAAGAGAGGCAAGGTGGGGAATCTCGGTCACATCAATGTCTCCGCGGCGGGAACAAAGACGTGGCGCGGATTCGAGCTGGATCCCGAATTGCCGCTGATGCCGAGATTGCGGCGATAAGCAGGAAATTCCACCTCTCGAAATCGACGAAGTGCATTGACCGAAGAGCATGCAAAACCCGCCGGGCCACTACCGCGAAAAAGAATGCCTGTGGACGCGCCTATTCAATGACCCGCGCCGGACGGACGCCAAGATCGTGCCCGCGGGGATCGGGTGTGTTGCGGAGGCGGAAGGCCGATCGCGCGACAGGCGAGGTGAGGTGAAAACTGCCGCCGCGGAGCACGCGGTAACGGGCGTCCGAAACCCGGCGTTCGCCGTCACCTTCCTCGATCGGCAGGGTGTAGGGACCGAACCCGTCACGGCACCACTCCCACACATTCCCGATCGTGTCGTGGAGGCCGAAGGGGTTCGCCCTGAAGCTTCCCACCGGTGCATGGACCAGATGCCCGTCGTCGAGTGATTCTTCACACGTCCACCCGTCGGGCGCCCCGTTTTTCTTTGCATGCAAATCGCAGAGGTTCGCCGCGCCCTGAAGAGAAGCCACCCCGTTTCCGGTCCACCAGACCGTGGCGGTTCCCGCGCGCGCCGCATATTCCCATTGCGCCTCCGTGGGGAGCAGAAGACCGAGACGGCCGAACACCTGGTCGCAGTCGTTCCAGCTCACCTGCCCCACGGGATGGAGAACGGAATGCCCTTCTCCCTTCCGGTTACTGCGGGGGTTGTAATTTTCCCGAACATAATAACTGGGATTGTTACCGGTGACGCGCTCCCACTGGCCCTGGGTCATCTCGTACTTTGAGAGAAAGAAGGGCGCCAGTGTCACGGCGTGGACCGGAGCTTCGTCCGATTCCGCATGAGGGTCCACGTTGGGCGCGTCGAGCGGGCGGTCCCCCGCTGGTCGCACCGCACCCATGTTGAAGGTGCCGGGCGGGATCAACACGAAGATCAATCCCGTCTCCTCCGACAGGATGAGCTTGCGATCCGGGCCTCGCCTGGGTACGGCGCCGGTCTGCAGGTGAGCGAACTCCCAGAGGCCGGACTCCGGATCCCGGCCCAGGGGGACGAGGCCGACTTGCGGCTCGATGAGGAGGCCGTCATATCGCGGGCATTCCGCTCTGTCCGATATGGACGCGACCGCGGATTTCCACGACTCCTCGTGGTCCGTGGCAGCCTTCGATAAAGCCTGGATGAAGTCACGGCGTTTCTTGATACTGTGATAGGCGCTCGTTTCGTCCGTTACAAAGGCCTCGAGTTTTTTCACGAGCCGATCGAGCGTCTCTATCCACCACGACTTTTCATCGAGACCGAAAAAATCCTCTTCTCCTTTGCTCTCCGGATCATGGGACAGGAACGTGATTTCGTAGTCTTTCACGCGCGTTCCGTCCGGGAGAATGTCCTCCAGCTTCAGCTCGCCGTCGAGGTCCGATACATTGGTTTTGAGCAGGCTCTCTTCCAACTCGGATAGCGTTCGGCGGTGGTCTTCGAGATGGCTCAAGAGCTCCTCCGCCCTGAACAGCCAGTTCTTGATCTCCAGCCCGTATTCCCACTCGAGAGAGACAGGCCACAGCTCATCGGCTTTCTCTTCCAGATCCTTCAGGTTCTTCAGGTCTGAAAGTCTCAGGAGCTCGGCAGCTTGTTTCGCATAGGTTTCGGCTAGGGTCTCGGCTGCCTGTCGGAGGGTTTCGGCTTCTCGCCGGGCGGCGATCGCCTCGTTCTTTTCTTTTTCGATCACGATATTTGCAGCCTCTCTCTGGGCTGCGATCACCCACGGCACCACCACTGAGAAGGTCATGATCGCCAGAACGGCGACACCGGCTGCTGCACTGACCACCGGATTGCGCTTTGCGCGCTTCCAGATCCGAACGTGCAGACCGGCTGGTTTTGCCAGTATCACGTCTCCCGAGAGAAACCGCCTGAGGTCGTCCGAGAACTCCTTCATACTCTGGTAACGCTTCTCGGGCGCCTTCTCCATCGCCTTGAGGCAGACCGTGCTGAGGTCGCGCGGAACCCGGGGATTCTCCTTGTGAGGACTGGCAGGATCAAAGAGCAGAATCCGCTTCAGGACCTCGTGGGACGTTTCGCCCAAAAACGGGCGCTCGAGGGTGAGCACCTCGTAAAGCGTCACTCCGAGTGAAAAAATATCGGTCCTGTGGTCGATTCCCATGCGGCGGCTCATCGCCTGCTCAGGAGACATGTAGTAGGGAGTACCCGCAAAATCGCCCGATCGAGAGAGCGCCAGGGCATCCTCCACCTTTGCGAGCCCGAAATCGGTCACCTTCGGCTGGCCGTCGTCGGTGAGTAGAATGTTCGAAGGCTTGATGTCGCGATGGATGACACCCGAATCGTGAGCATGCTCCAGGGCGTCGGCGATCCGGGCGATGAGCTGGGCAGTATCCCGGAAGTATCCGGGCGGCTGCTCACTCTGTTCCCTGAACTCATCGAGCATGTCGGCAAGAGTGAAACCACCGGCCACGATTTCCTGAGCGATGTAGTGGATCCCTCCCTCTTCGCCCACGGCGTAGACTGCCACGATTCCCGAATGGCTCTGCCTGCCGCCCGCCTCGGCCTCGCGTCGGAATTTCTGCACGGCCTCATCGGAAAAGCTCAGGTGAGAAGGCAGTACTTTGAGCGCCACCCTGCGCTTGAGCGAGATTTGCTCCGCCTCGTAAACGGTTCCCATGCCGCCCCTGCCGATCTCGCGGATGATGTGGAAGTCTCCGATGGTGCGAGGGATCGCGCTCGAGGCATCGCCCGGCGACGATCTCGGATCCAGATTGATCTCCAGGTAATCGCCTGACGCTTCGTTGTTCGGCTCGCCCGTCATAGCCGCTCCCTGATCTGGAGGCTTCAGCGGAACACGAAATACAATATCCCTGGAGCTTTTTTAACCGAGGGAGGGCAGGACTGCAAGATGGGAGTGTACTGCTTCCCTACTTGCCGCTCCCTTTCTTTCTGCCCGAGCCGCGTCGCCGGGCGGGGGCTTCTTCGGGATCGTAGTCCGGATTCGGTGTGGGCATCTGAGCCTTTGTTTCCTCGAGCCGCCTGGCGAGGTGGCCTTCCATCGTCCTCGTCAACCCCGGTTCCTTTGCCGAAGGGTCGTGCTCCTCGGAAAGGTCGGCGGCGAGGTTGAAGAGCCGCACCGCGCCGCTCGCGTGATCCTTGATGAGCTTGTAGTCTCCGAGGACGATGGCGGACTGCGGGACCTGCGAACCCTCGCCGTAGTGCGGAAAGTGGAAAATGAGGGCCGGCTCGGAACGGGTGAGTCGCCCGGGCTGTTCCTTCAGCAGAGGAGCCAGGTTCTCACCTTCGATACCATCGGGCGAGGGCGCTCCAGCCCAGCCGCGCAAGGCGCGGGGTCTGATAGAAATCGCTGGCGGAGTTCTCGATCCGCCCGTCCATCCCTACCGACAGTCCTGTCCATCCCATATCGTCGGCAAGGATAAAGATGATGTTGGGTTTTTCGGACTGGCCGGCACCGCCCCGGGCGGCGGGAGTGTTTCCGGTCTCCCGCGGTGGCTGCGGACGCGCCTCGGGCGGTTTCGGGGATCCCGTTCCGGAGGGTGATCGGGGATCCGAGCCTGATCGTCCAGGCCGTGGAGGGGCGGCTGCGGCTTCTTCGCGGGTAACGATACCGTTTCCGTCCCTGTCGAAGAACCGGAAGCGCCGCCTGGGGCCGGTGAACTCTTCTATGGTCACCATGCCATCCCGGTCCAGGTCGAAGCGCTCGAAAAACCTGCCACCGCTCCTAGCGGAAGAGTTGTTTCCACCGCCGGTCGGCGGAGGATCGACGCTTTCAGGTCCCGTTGCGGCCATCTTGGTTCCGCCGCCCCGCACGCACCGCACCATGTTGTCGATCCGAACCACATCGCCCTGGGGACCCCGGCCCTCCGGTACACGGGAGGCGTCGCCCGACTTCGGATCGCTGCGTTGCGCCCCGGCCCCATGCACGTCGAGGAGGCGCTTGGGGCCGCCGCCGCGTCCTCCCATGAAACCGCCGGCGCGGCCGAAGGCCACATAGACCGCCGCGCGAGCCCCATCGCGGCCGCAATGCGAGGTGCTGGTCCAGTATTGTGCAAAGTCTCGCTTGCCTGCCTCGTTCTTGATGGCGGTGGTCTGGAAGACCGGATCGATGGCCGCCGAGTCGGTGGCGTCGGGTGAGCGGGTGTAATCGACGATGCTCTGCAATTCTTTGGCATTGGGCAGCCGCCAGTCAACCTGGCCGGAGAGTTCGATATTCTCGGCATACTTCAGGGCGGCCTTCCAGTCCATCCCCGTGCCGCTGTCGGCCTTCGTCCAGATCAGGCCGGTGGCGTGGTCGGTAATGGTACCGTCGCCGTTATCCTCGAAATTGTTCCGTCCGTATTCCCGATTCCCGCGGACATAGAGGACGTAGTAGGTCTTGATTCTCGGCCCGACCTTCTCCGCGGGATAACCCTTGATCCGGCCGTCGGCAAAGTTGACG
>CAZUHB010000127.1:0-6122 GCA_964620445.1 uncultured Phycisphaerales bacterium | reverse complement strand
GGGAGAGCTGATGGCGCCGCGCGCGCAGGAGAAGGGACTGCAACTCGCCGTCCTCATACACCACGACGTGCCGACACGGGTCAAGGGCGACCCGAACCGGCTTCGCCAGGTCCTGATCAACCTCGTCAACAATGCGGTCAAATTCACCCACGAGGGCGAGATCGTGATACGCCTCGTCCTTGCCGAGGAGCGTGAAGACAGCCTCATCGTTCGTTTCGAGGTGGCTGACACGGGCATCGGTATTTCCGAAAAAGACCAGAAGAAGCTGTTCCAGTCCTACTCCCAGACCGATTCGACGATCTCCCGCAGATTCGGTGGAACCGGGCTCGGGCTGGCGATCACGAAGCAGCTCGTGGAACTGATGGGCGGTTCGATCGAGGTGGAGAGCCGCAAAGAAGCGGGCGCGACTTTTCTGTTCACCGTCAGCCTCGTGAGAAGACCGCGGATCGAGACCGTGCCCGAACAGGCGCAGACGGGTGACATCGAGGGGCTGCGCGTGCTGTGCGTCGACGGAAACCTCACCAACCGCAAGGTCTTCCGCGAGCAGCTCAAATCCTGGGGATGCCTTTTCGGCGAGGCCGGCAACGGACCTGACGCGCTCGACCAGCTTCGGGCCGCTGCCGAGCGCCGCGAACCCTACGAGGTGGTCCTCCTCGACTACCCCCTGCCCTGCATGGATGGAGCCGAGCTGGCCAAATATATCAAAGCCGACCCGAGCATCGAGAACACCCATCTCGTTCTCCTGACCTCACACCCGCGTCGCGGCGACGCCGCGCGGATGAGATCGATAGGATTCGACGCATACCTCACCAAACCGGTGAGATACTCGGTTCTGCGCCGGACACTGGCCACGGTCATCGGCCGGAACTCGGTGGACGGCCAGCCTGACAAATCCACCCTCATCACGAGACATTCGCTCAACGAGGCTGCCCGCGCGCGCGCGCGGATCCTTCTGACCGAGGACAACGTGGTGAATCAAAAGCTGGCCGCCAGACTGCTCGAGAAAGCCGGATACAAGTTCGATCTGGCCACGAACGGCTCCGAGGCGCTCGAAGCGCTCGCCCACACCAGTTACAGCCTGGTGCTCATGGACTGCCTCATGCCCGAGATGGATGGCTATCAGGCGACCGCCGAGATCCGAAGGAGGGAGAAAGGCACGGGCGCGCACACCCCGATCATCGCCATGACGGCCGAGGCCATGAAAGGCAGCCGGGAGCGTTGCCTCGAAGCCGGCATGGACGACTACATTCCCAAACCGATCTCACCCGCACTGCTTTACGAGACGATCGAAAAACACCTGGCCCCGGAGCAATCCTCGCAACCGGAACTCGTGAAGGGATAGACGGCGATCGCGATCAGACGCGGTGGCCTTCGAGCCGAAGAAGGGCCCGCTTCAGATCGAGCCCCCCACCGAAGCCGGTCAAGCTCCCGTCGGAGCCGATCACCCTGTGACAGGGAACAACGATCGGAATCGGATTGCGCCCATTCGCTCCACCCACGGCGCGCGATGCGGCGGGCTTGCCCACCCTGCGGGCGAGCTCGCCGTAGCTCGTTGTCTTCCCGAAAGGAATGTCGCACAGAGCGGCCCAGACCTTCTTCTGGAATTCCGTTCCCCTGAGATCGAGGGGAACGTCGAACTCCCGGCGCCTGCCGGAGAGGAACTGGGTCAGCTGCTTTTCGGCTGCCGCGCTTGTGCCGCCCACCGCCCGCGCGCTGCGGTTCCGGCCGATCGAAGCTCCCCTGGCATGGCGGCTCAGCCATTCGGCCATCGACTCCTCCCCATCGGGAAAGGCAACGTAGAGAAGCCCTTTCGGGCTCACGGCGATCGACAGCTTGCCCAGTTCCGTGGGAAAGCGCGAGATGGCCACCGTCTCCTGGTTCGTCATATCGAGCTCTCCTCGTCGCGGTTGATCAGAGCATGGAAATCGGATCGACATCGATTTGCATCCGCACACTTTCGGGCCGGGGGCCTCCCTGGGCGCTCTCGCGCGCGAGGGCTCTCAGCGCACGGCCCGCTTCATCGATCGCGGTCTCCTCGACAGCCTTGACCATGAGGTGCCAGCGGAATCGGCCGCTGATCTTCGTGAGAGGCGCCCTCGACGGGCCCAGGATCGTTGTGCCCTCGCAAAGGGCGGCTTTCGAGAGCGACGCCGCCGCCCTGCGCGCCAGGCGCATGGCGTCCGATTCCGCCTCGGCTGTGAAGAGCACGCGCAGGAGACGGCCGTAAGGCGGATACCCGTGATCGCGTCGCCCCTCCAGCTCGATCGCCGTGAAGCGCTCGTAGTCGTTCTCCACGGCGAGCCGCACGGCGTAGTGCTCCGGATTGTAGGTCTGGACGATCACCCGGCCTGCATCGTCGACGCGGCCGGCCCTGCCGGCAACCTGGGAGATGAGCTGGTACGTGCGCTCCGCCGCCCGAAAATCGGGCAGGAGCAGGGACGTGTCCGCGGAGATCACGCCCACCAGGGAGACACCCGGGAAATCGAGCCCCTTGGCGATCATCTGAGTTCCGATCAGAATGTCGACCTCGCGCTTTCTGAATTTTTCGAGAGCCTCCTCGTGAGCATTGCGCGACGTCATGGTGTCGGAATCCATGCGCAGAACGGCCGCGCCTGAAAAGACGCTCTTCACCTCGGACTCGATCCGTTCCGTGCCCGAACCGATGTACCTGAGGCGCATCGATCCGCATTGCGGGCATTTCGGCGGCGGAACGATCTCGTGGCCGCAGTAGTGGCAGATCACGCGGTTCGACCGGCGATGATGGATCATGGCAATATCGCACTGGGCGCACCGGACCGATTCCGCACAGTCGGCGCAGATGATGGCGGTGTGGAAACCGCGCCGGTTGAGAAAGAGGATCACCTGTCTCTGCTTGGCGAGGGCGTCGTCCACGGCCGAGCAGAGGTGACTGGAGAGAAAGCTCCCGCCGCGCGATTTCTCCAAACCCATGTGGAGGACCGTGACCGACGGAAACCGGCCGCCGCCCACCCTCTGCGAGAGCCGGAGGAGCGACATCCGGCCGGCGGCCACCCCGTTCCACGCTTCGAGCGAAGGCGTGGCCGATCCGAGCAGCACGGGGATTCCCTCGATCCGGCCGCGCCGGAGAGCCACCGTTCGGGCGTGATAGCGGGGCGCGTTCTGTTGCTTGAAGCTCGTCTCGTGCTCCTCGTCGATCACGATTAGCCCGAGGCGCGGCACGGGTGCGAACAGGGCCGAGCGGGCGCCGACCACCACGTCGGCTCTACCCGACCGGATCGTGCGCCACTGGGAATAGCGCTCGGCATCGGTCAACCTCGAGTGGAGAACGGCCACCCTCTCGAA
This sequence comes from uncultured Phycisphaerales bacterium, assembly GCA_964620445.1. Taxonomy (GTDB): domain Bacteria; phylum Planctomycetota; class B15-G4; order B15-G4; family CAYZWU01; genus CAZUHB01. The sequence goes on along the minus strand of CAZUHB010000127.1, from coordinate 2,801 downwards.
GCGATGGCGGAAGCGGGCCACGGTCTGCGGCGTGAGCGCGATCTCGGGAACGAGCACGATCGCCTGCCGGCCCTGTTTTACCACCTCGCGGATCGCGCGCAGGTAGACCTCGGTCTTGCCGCTTCCCGTGACACCGAAGAGGAGGAAATCGGTGTGCCCGTCGCACCCGGCGAGCGTTTCACGCTCGGCACACGATCGATGCTTCAGGCCCTCCAGAACCGCGCCGAGCGCGGCGGCCTGTTCGGCCGTGAGCTGGACAGGGTCCTTTTCGGGTTCCGCCAGACCGAGGATCGGCTCGCGCTCCTGCTCGATCCAATCGAGTGCGATGATCCCCTGCTTCTTCAGGGTCTCCAGGGGCGACCGGGACACGTTGGCGCGCCGGCAGAGTCTCAGCGCTTCCATGCGGCCGCTCTCCTCCGCCAGGATTCTGAGGCATCGCGACTGCTCCGGCCGTTTCTCGAGGAGGTCCCCGGCCATGACGATCGCATCGTCCGGTCGCACCGCGAGCCGCGCCACGAGAATCCTGCGAAAGCCGCCGCCGCGCCGCGCCGCGGCAGGCAGAGCCGAGGAGATCGCCTCCCACCAGCCGCAATGATAGTAGGCCGCGATCCAGCGGGTCAGTTCGAGCAGCTCCGGAGACAATAGCCGTTCCTGATCGACGACATCGAGGATCTCGCGCGGATCTTGCACGCGCGACTCCTCGCTCACCGCGGTGCACGTGGCCAGCACCTTGCGCCCCGAGAAAACAACGCGCACGCGCACGCCGGGTACGACCCGATCGGCCAGAGCCTCGGGTATCCGGTAGTCGAAGACCCCTTCCACCGGAAGGTGTATGACCACTTGGGCGATCGAGGTCCGCCCCTGCCCGGGTTCCTTTTCGAAGAGGAATGATTGCCGTGCCATGAAATCCGCCAAAAGCCGGAACGCCTTGTGTTCGGAAGAACGCTGTTCCAGAGGAAAGAGAGTCGATCCGATCGAGCCACATCACTATATCCACGCAAGGAGCATGACGCAAGACAGCGGATCGAGGTACGGGTTTCGGCTCCCGGCCGATCTGAATTTTCACGAAACTTCGTTGCGGCCGGCCTGTTTATCTATCCCGTAACATCGAACGCGCGCTGTCGAGATTCTCTTGAGAGCGTTCTCTCCCGAACCGAACAGGCCCGATCTTGAAATCCGTACCCGTTGGAAAACTGGAGGTTTGCCATGCGACGCACCCGGACGGTTCCCTTCTGTCTCCCCTTGGCGGCATTCGGCCTGATTGCCGCGTTCCTTCTTCTCACCCCTTCGATCGCGAGCGCTGCCGACGATAACTCCGGCGGAAGCGGCCCTCCCGGCCAGCCGGCGATCAATCTCATCTTCGACATGCACGCCGACCCGATCCCCGACCTTCCGTGGCCCGAGAAAGTCCGTTACTACAACATGCAGGTCGACAACGGCCGGTGGGTGCTCGACCGGATCGAGACGCTCGACGTGAAAGTCAGTTTCCTCTCGTGCGGCCAGTTCATGGAGTTCGTCGTCCTCGGCGGACCGGCTGGGCAGGGCGCCGAATTTCTGCGAAATATCTATGCGGCGGGCAGACAGATCGGTTCCCACTCGCACACCGAATTCCGGCGGGCAGCATTCGATTGGCCCGCCCTGCCGCACAACGCGACCTTTGCCCAGTCCCGCCGTTCGTGGAGGAACAACATCGACTGGGTGAACGCCGGAATCGAGACCGCGCTGGGCGATCCGCCGCCCGAACCGCTCGATTCGATCAACTCCGTCAAGGGCGCCCACCTCCCGGCAACGGAGGCCGAATATCACCACATGATGGAGCTCTTCGACATCGAGGTGCGCGAGGGTGGGCCCGAGGAAGACTACTACGGCATCTACGATCACTACATCCTGAATCCATACAGACCGTCGAAGGACAACACCATGGGAGAGGACCTGAAGGCCCCCTTCGTCGTCATTCCGCAGGGATCGGTGATCGGCAAGGCGGGCATCCACCATGGCACCTATCAGGACATGACCGCGTCCAATGTGAAGAGGCTCTTCATCCAGGCCTATCTCAACTGGCGCTATCGCGACCGCAAGAACCTCGGCCGCAAGGTCTGGGTTTTCGGCTGGGGATCGCACAATCACGATTTCGCGCCCCAGAGCCGGATCCGTGCAGACCTGGTCGAGATGATCCGGTGGCTCGACGCGAATTTTGCCGGCAAGAAGGACGCCACCGGGTCTTTGATCGCCCGGTGGAATACGCAGAAGGGCGCCGCGCGCGAGTACTTTCACTGGGAGGCGGCCCATCCGGGGAAGTCATCCTTCGATTCCAACGGAACCGATCTCGACTGGAAGGAGTACCCATACCTGAGGGCGGCCTGCGCCGAACTGCGAGAGGCCCAACACGTGGCCGACCTGCACGCGGGAGGCGGTGTGCGCGCCTGGCGCCTGAAAAGAGGGTCCACGAATATCGTCGTGGCCCTGCGGGATCACGGACGCGGCAGGGTTGATTTCTCCCATCTGATCCAGACACCATGCCGCATCGTGGGTGCCGAGACAGGTCTCCTTCGCGGTACCGATCCAGCGTCGGTTCCCGTGGGAGCGGAACCGGTCATCGTCACCGAAGCCGCGCCGGTGGTCACCATGTCGGGACGGCCCGTCATCGGCAAGACCGTCTTCTTCACCATCAAGGGCGAGCCGGGCGCTCGCGGATCGATCTTCAAGGCCCGCCGGCCCGCGTCGATCAATGTTCCCCATCTGGGAACGATCCGGATCGATCCATTCTCGGGAATGAGGCTGCTCGGAATGGGCGCCATGCA
>CAZUHB010000126.1:0-6271 GCA_964620445.1 uncultured Phycisphaerales bacterium | reverse complement strand
GACACCAGGCCGGGCGAGATGCGTTCCTTCTTCAGAAGCTCCTTCAGGAGCAGTTAAGGTCGCTGGGAATCTACACTGGACGGCGAAGTACGCATCGAAACGATCAAAGTCTTTCACCCTCGTTACGCGCCGATGAAGGTCGCCGGCGAGGCGGTCGCCACGAAGGATAGCGGAGAGATGATCCTCGTCCTGGACGAGGTGGACGAGTGGATCCCGGGAGAGGTTTGCGACGCCGCCGGGCAGCCGGTCGAGGGCGCGCGCGTCAGGATTGATTACTCCTGGCTGGCGCCGAATCGACAGATCACGGATCAGCACCATTATACCGACTACACCGACGGGGACGGTTGCTTCACTCTGCCTCTGCTGGACGGGGCGCTGTTCGGCCTTGTCGCTTCCAGAGGTGATTTGAGGAGCAGACGCCTCAAGGGCGAGGCGGGCCGGGGGATCCTCGCGCCAGGGCCGGTACGCCTCGTCATTCCCCGGGAGGAGGAGGGGCGGATTGTCTTCCGTGTGATCGACGCGGGAGGAAGGGCATCCCGCGGGTGGCTCGTACGGTCGGGAGGGGTTTATCCGACAGGCGTCACCGGCGCGGACGGAGTTTGTGCCTGGAGCGACCTCGGTATTGATCGCAGTTACACTTTCTTCGTCAGCGCTCCCCTCGATGGCGTATTGACCCTGAAAGGGATCGGCGCCAGCCCATGGAAAGAAAAGGGCAAGGCAATTCAACTGCAGCTTCCGGCGGGCCGTTTCGTCGATGTGAAAACCCGGATTCAAGGCTCCCCCGGGGAATGCGGCGGGGCGATTTCCGCGACGTGCAGTTTTGAGGCCGGCGACGGGAGTCAATGGAGTGCCGTGCCGAACCGCGTCGTATCCGGAGAATCTTTCGCCTGGCGTCGTCATGAAAAAACGAAGACGGCTTCCGGGTGGACCGCCGGAGTCGTCAACCTTCAGTGCGCCACGTTCCTTCCTCCCGGGACATACCGGCTTGTGGTGCAGATCGCAGGCCACCCACCCCTGATTTCCGAACCCTTCCGAATCGAATCTTCTTCGGAAACCCTGACCTTCGAGCAGAATTTCACGTTCCCCTGAACCTCGGGCTGAGCGGGTGAAGGCGGCCCGCGGGGACAGTGATCTGAAGGAACCGTACAATTTATCCATCCGCCCCGGCGGGTTTTCAGGAACATTCCCCCCTCTTCCCGGTTAGTTTCTTGGCGCCGCCGACGGCGTTTCGCGAGAACAGGACGGTACCCTTGCGGGTCGGTTTTTCGAACGGGTGGAACCATGAAAACACAACTTCGATCTCACACTGATTTTTTCCGGCTGCTGCGGAGAGCCGCAGTTTTTTTTTCGGGCTCCTGTTTTCCGGCGGTTGCTCTTCCGGCAACTGGTCTTCTGGCCGTCGGTCTTCTGGCGGTCGGTCTTCCGGCAGCCATTCTCCTTGCTGCGCCGCAGACCAATCCGATCGAGAGCGGCGGGATGCCCGGCGGGGAGATTAGACGTTTCCTGGAACTGCCCTACGCCGAAATCGACGGGATCGATCCGAACCTGCTCTCTCTTGACGTCTATGCCCCGCCGGCGGAGGGGAAACACCCGGTCCTGGTCATGATCCACGGCGGAGGGTGGCGCACGGGCGACAAGGCGAGCGCCGGAGTGGCGGCTGAGAAGTCGCGGCATTTTGTCAAAGCCGGATACGTCTTTGTCAGCATCAACTACAGGCTTTCTCCCGCCGTGTTGCACCCGGCCCACGTGACGGATGTGGCGCGGGCCCTTGCCTGGGTCGATTCTCACATCACCGAATTCGGGGGCGATCGGGAGGAAATCTACCTCATGGGGCACTCGGCGGGCGCCCATCTGGCGGCTCTCGTCGCCATCGACGATCGTCATCTGAAAACGGCCGGAAAGGGGTTGGAGATCCTTGACGGCGTGATCCTTCTCGACGGTGCCGCCTACGACATCCCGCGCGGCCTCGACGAACTAGACGCGGGAGCCGGCCTGCGGGCTCTCTACAAAAACGCCTTCGGCTCCGACCCGGCCGTGCTGCGTGACGCTTCGCCGCGCACGCATGTGGCGCCGCATAAAGAGATCCCTCCCTTTCTCATCTTCCACACCGGCAGGCGGACGGCGGGCGAAGTCCTTTCGCAGGAGCTGGCCGCCGCGATCGTCGAAGCGGGAGGGTCGGCGGAGGCGTTCCTCGCTAAAGGAAAGAGCCACGCTGCCATCAACCGGGAGATCGGCACGCCGGGCGACGAGGTTACGAGGCGGATCATGGAGTTTCTCGATGGCGCAACTCCCGCCGCTTCTTTCTCCTTTCGACAGGCCGCCGAGTACAGCGCCGCCCGCGAGGGGATCTCGATGCTTGTCATGATCGACGGCGAGGTTGTTTTCGAGGACTACCCGAACGGCGGATCAGTCGGGCGTCCCCATGAACTCGCCAGCGGAACGAAGAGTTTCTGCGGCGTTCTGGCCGCTGCCGCGACGGCCGACGGGCTGCTCCGTTTCGACGAGAAGGTCTCCGATACAATCGTCGAGTGGAAGGAGGATCCGGGCAAGGATGCGATCACGATCCGCCACCTGCTGAGTCTTACATCGGGGCTCGAAACGGGAGGCGAGCGGGGTCGCGTTCCCGGTTACGCCGACGCTGTCGGCGCTTTTCTCATCGCCGAGCCGGGAAAGCGTTTTATGTACGGCGCCGTGCCTTTTCAGGTCTTCGGCGAAGTGATGCGGCGCAAGCTTCTGCCGCGCGGCGAAGGGCCGCTCGATTACCTGAAGACGCGGCTCTTCGAGCCCCTCGGCCTCAAGGTCGGGCGTTGGCGGACCGACAGAGACGGATACCCGCACATGCCTTCGGGGGCGGCGCTCACCGCCCGGAACTGGGCTCTCTTCGGCGAGCTTGTTCGCCTCGGCGGAACGTGGGAAGGGGAGGAGATCGTGCCGGCTGCGCTGCTCGACGAGTGTTTCTGCGGAACCGCGGCAAATCCCGCCTACGGTCTCACCTGGTGGCTCAAGGCCGACATCGCCGAGCGGCTGCGCAACGAGATCGTGCCCTTGGCGCGGGGGAGCGACCTGTTGCGGGAAGGGAAGGGGATTCCCGACGACCTCGTCTTCGCCGCGGGTGCCGGAAAACAGCGGCTCTACGTGAGCCGCTCCCTGAACCTCGTTGTTGTCCGTCAGGCTGGAGGTATCGGCCGGGCCCTGGCCGGACAGGAGAGCGGTTTCTCCGACATGGAATTTCTCGGTTGTCTTTTGCGGGGGGACCCTGTGTCTCCCGGTCCCGGAAGGGGCGAACCACCGGAACAGGGCCTGTCCGGCCGCCCCGGTTCGGAGCAGTCCGCCGGAGATTCTGCCGAGCGGGCCAGGCTGTTGATTAAGCGGCTCGATCAGAACGGCGACGGAGAACTCTCGCGTGACGAGGTCCCCGAAGGGAGAAAGAACCGGTTCGACAGAGTCGACGGCGACGGCGACGGCGTCGTTACCCTCGAAGAACTCACCGGCGCGATGAAGACAGGGCGGCGTCGCTGAGCCATCTATCCTTCCTCAAGGGCCTCGAATCGCGCCGTTGTGCGTGCGCTGCGACGGGTTGGCGAGATCGTGCGGACAAAAATGAAGGCGTCAAACGCTCTCCGGGGTATCAGGTCCACCGTTCCCCCTTCGGCGCGCATCGTCCGCTTCTTCGAGAGCCACTCGTGAACGAGGCCCTCTTCCGGCGCTGTCCGAAGATCGATGAGAAAGAGGGGCGGACCGGTTTGCAGCAGGAGACTGTCGACGGAACCCTCCTTCGGGAGAGGCAACCTTCCATCCGGAACATCGCCGCAGGCGAAAGAGAATCCGATGCAGATCGTATCCGCCGCGAGTGTTTCGTCGAGATAGCACATCATCGGGATGGCTCCCTTCAAGGGCGGCCGTCCGGGGATGGTGATGTCGAGGGTGTCGCGCGCGACGTGAAGATTGTGAGCCCAGACGATGAGGCCTGGGCCATCCCTGTTCTCGGCGGCGAGGCGTGTGATGTTGGCGGCCATCGCCTTTTCTCTGACAGGCCCGGCCTCGTCGAAGCCGCCTCTCGCTGCCGTGGAGAAGAGGGCGTGCCCCTGCCGGGCATTCTCGGCCAGGCGGGAAGCAGTCAGGTACTCCTTTTCCGACGAGGCGGCCACGTAAGAAACCCGGTTTCTTCCGATCCGTGAGAGAAGCGCGTCGAATCGTTCGTCGAGGGCGGCTGTCTCACCGGCCGGCAGGCGCGCGTAGTTTTCGATGGTCTTGCTCCACATGGCAGTGTCGAAGAGATCGAGAAGCGCCGGCTCGGTTCTGATCGCGGCGGCGTGATCCGGGTCGACCCGGTCAAGATAGGCGAGTACCTTCTCGAGTCCGGTCCGCGGTTCGGTGATGTCGATCCCGTGGAAGCTGACCTTCTTTCCCGGCCGTGCGCCGTCGTTGTACGCGCGCATCCACTTCACGAGGGCCAGGAGTTCTTCCGTGTCCCAGATGTACCAGGCGCCGAGCTTTTCGAGCGCGCTTTCCGCGGTGCCCTCGCCGCCGAGCACGAAGTCGTTGACACGCATGCTGCAGGGCAGGCTGTCCTCGATGGCGAAGAGGGTAAACCCCATCTCCTTCACGAGGTATTCGACGAGACGGTGTTTCAGGCGGAATTGCTCGCTCGCGTCGTGTCGGCTTTCGCCGAGGCAGACGACTTTGGCCTCGCCGATGAATTCCGCGAGCGCCTTGATGTCGTCGAAGCCGCTCCCCGGCTCGACAGTGGCGATCGGGATCGCCCGCTTTCCGGCCCATTCGATGAAGGCGTCCTCGGGCGTGCCGGAGCAGGACAGGACCGAGGAGATGAGACCGAGGCAGGCGAGAAAGGTCATCGGATTCCGTTTCATGGGCCGCTCCCCCTTTTGCCTGTCTGTTCTTCAGGAGGCAGGGCAAGAGGTTTTTTCCAGGGAGACGGCTGCGACAGTCTGTGTGCCAGGCACAACACGGTGAGCATGGCGGCGCAGACGCGGGCGGTAGTAACGAGGGAAATCCAGGTGTTTGCATAGTCGGACCCGTTGCCGCCGGGATTGAAGAGGTAGAGTGCGAAGGCGGATAGGGGGAGCAGAAGAACCATGGCCAACCATTTTACATCCCCGCCTTCCGCCCTTACGGGGCCTTTGAAGCGGATCAGAGTCCAGGCGAAGACGATCACCGCGCCGCCCACGGTCGACAGCCACCAGAGAGCGCGGTCGAGTTCGGTCACTTTCCCGAAAAGATTGAAGGTGACATCGGGATAGAGGACGCACGCCGGCCACAATCCGTCATGGGTCAGGCCGTCCCAGAGGAGGTGGGTGCCTGTTCCAAGCAGAGAGGGCACGATCAGGAGGAAGACGCCGGCAAGACCGAAGGGGAGACCTCGCGTGGTCAGGAGGCGCGGCCAGTCGACACCGAGCACGGCGGGCAGGGTCGCCCGGAAAAAGGGGAGGACGAGGAACTCCGCCTAGATGAAGGCGAGGGCGCTGATCGGCAGACAGAAGAGGACGGCGCCGGTCAGCGAGTGGGAAACCCTGCCCGAGATCCCGAAGAGGTATGCCAGGTCGGGCGCGCAGCATCCGGCGACGAGGGCCGTGGGGTGGCAGATGCGCGGGAAGAGACGGTGGATCGGCAGGAGCGCGGCGGCGTGTGAAGGGAGGGTGAGGGGCATGTCAGCCGGCCGCCTTTCCGAAAATATCGACAACGAGAATGTCGGGGCGGCAGTAGAGCCGGAACTCCGGGTCGCCCGCGCCGATGCCGCTCGAAACAAAAAGGTGCGTCCCTTTTATCACGAAGTGGCCGTGATCGAAACGCCTTCCGTAAATCGAGGGAACGACGATGGGGCCGAGAAGGGGGAGCCTGACCTGTCCCGCGTGGTTGTGTCCCGAAAAAACGCAATGCGCTCCCGACCGGCTGATCCGGTAGATGTTGTCCGGCGTGTGCGTGAGAACAAGATGGAGCATTCCGGGCGGGGCCGGCTCGACGTTTTTCTTTTTTGTTCCCCATGGGTACTCGTACCCGGAGATCCTCACCGGCGCCCCCCCGATTTCGATCGTCGCCGATCCGTTTTTCAGCAGCGTCAGTCCCGATTTTTCGACAGTGGCCGCCACCCCCTGTGGATCGGTCCAGTAGTCGTGATTGCCGAGAACGGCGAAGTTGTTCCCTTTTTCCACCGGCCGGAGCAGCTTCGCGAGGGTGGGAAGCCCGGACTTCTTCGAGAAAGAATAGGAAGTTCAATCTCTGCCCTCAACCCAAGAGAACCCGGTACCGCTCA
>CAZUHB010000125.1:0-7097 GCA_964620445.1 uncultured Phycisphaerales bacterium | reverse complement strand
GGAACGATTACTTAAGTAATCGTTCCGGGAACAAGATCAACGCTTGTCGGGGTAGTCGGGGGGCGGGGGGAGTTCGTCCCAGTCGGAATAGAAGTCCTTCATGGCCGCGAGCACGACCTCGATCGTTTTTTCCAGCTGGGTGTCCTTGCCCTTGAGTACGTCGGAAGGCCAGTTCTCGATCTCGATGTCGGGATCGACCCCCCATCCCTCGAAATACCATTTGTTCGTGAACGGCGAGTACGGCGCGAACTGAGGCGGCGTGGTCACCCCGCCGTCGACAAGAGGCTGGTGGGGCTCGATGCCCACGGCTCCCCCCCAGGTGCGCATGCCGATCACCTTGCCGAGCTTCTTCACCTGAAAGGCGGTGGCAAAATACTCGCCGCACGATCCGGTGTCCTGGTTCACGATCGTGGCCATCGGCCCGTAAAAACAACTCTCCGGGTTACGCAAGATGCCGCCCTCGCGCGGAATGGTGAGCGACCAGAGCTTCCGCTCGAGCCGGTCGAGCATCATGTCGGCGGTGAACCCGCCCCCGTTGTAGCGCACATCGACGATGAGCCCCTTCTTGAAATGCTGCGAGAAGTAGACCTTGGCGAACTCCACCAGCCCGCGCTCGCCCATGTCGGGAATGTGCATGTAAGCCACTTGGCCGCCCGTGGCCTCGTCCACCGTGGCGCGGCACGTCTCCACCCAGCGGCGGTAGCGCAGCTCCATCTCGCTGCCGATCGGCCTGAACGAATAGGTCGAAGCCCCCTCGGCGACCGGGTCGGAATTGTATGTGATCGTCACGATGGCGTTCGACTTGCCCAGCAGGCGCTCGAACACGTTGTCGCCCCTCTTGACCTCCTTGCCGTCGATGGCGATGAGGTAGTCTCCGTGCTTGAGACCGCAATCGGGCGCGTAGAGCGGCGAACGGTAGGCCGGATCAGCATTGTCGCCGGGCAGAACAGCCGCGATGCGGTAGTGGTCGCCCCCGTCCCCGGCACCGCCCGCGACATCGACGTCGAAGTCGACGCCGAGCAAAGCGGCCCTCAGCCGCGGCGCATCCGAGCTCGGCCCCGACGTATCGCCGCCGAAGATGTAGGTGTGGCCCGCGTTCAGCTCGCCGATCATCTCGCCGATCAGATAGTTCAGGTCGCCGCGCGTCCCGCAGTAGGGAACGAGCACGCGGTACTTGTCGCCCATTCCGTCCCAGTCGACCATGTGCATGCTGCGGTCGTAGAAGAAGTCGCGCTGCACGCGCCACGCCTCGTTGAAGATCTGCAGAAATTCGGCCGCCTTGTCCACCTGTCCGAAAACGCGCGCCAGGCTGACGCGGCCGTCGCCGGCTTTCGCCTTTGCCCCGGCCTCGACCACACCGATCGTCGATCCCGCCCGGTAGACCATCTTCTTCCGGTCGGCCGACAAACGGTAGTTGCCGATGTCGGACATGAGCAGCGTCGGCGACTTCGACTCGATATCGAACTTGTAGAGGTCGAATCCGCTCGTTGTCCCGTCGTTCACGACCTGGTACTTGAGGAACGCCCGGTCCCGCTTCGAGAGGTAGAGAAATCCCCCGTCGATCGCCTCGAGCCGGTAGTAGTCCCCGGGCGGCACGGGCACCTCGACGATGCGGCGCGCGAATCCGTCCACGTCGATGCGCGTCGCACCGTCGTCGGCTTCCTGCCCCTCGTCGCTCTCCGCGCTCTCCCCGGCGGACGCGCCCTCTTCGGCCTCTGCCTCCGAGACGGTCTCGTCGGTCTCGGACGCTTTGAAAGGGGACGGTTCCCCCTCCTGAAGAATGAGCAGGTACGGTTTGGCCATTTCGAGGTAGAGGTGGTTCTGGTCGAGCTCGCCCATGATCGGATCGAAGGTCCGGTCGGAGAGGAAGCAGAGATACTTGCCGCAGGGCGAAAAAGACGGGCTCGAATCGTTGCGCCAGTTGTCGGTCACGGCGTAGACCTCGCTGTTCTCCAGGGAGTAGACGAAGACCGACTCGAGCTGGCTCTCCACCACCTTGGTGTAGGTCACCCACTTGCTGTCGGGCGACCAGGAATACTCCTGCACCCCCCAGTCCTCCCAGCCGGTGTCGACCGTGCCCCTGTCGATGACGCGCGCCGATTTACTCTCCACCGTCACGAGGTTGAGCTGCATGTACTTGTCGGCGAAAACGAGATGCTTCGAGTCGGGCGACCAGACCGGCTGCTTGCGCCATCCGCGGCCGTCGAAGGTGAGCCGCGTCCAGTCCCCGGTCCCCTTCCGGTCGACCAGATAGACCTCCTCCTCGCCGGACAGATCGGAGAGGAACGCCACCCACCGGCCGTCGGGCGACCAGGCGGGATTCTTCTCGTGCGAGCCGGACGTCCCCTCGGTGAGGCAGCGGAAGGTGCCCTCCTCCACGGGAACGGTAAAGAGATCGCCCCGGCTCTCGAAGAGGACGCGCACACCGGTCGGCGACAGGCCGAATCCTCCCAGGAAATCGCCCGCCGCGAAAGCCGTGTACCGCACCGGAACGCGATCGCTCGGGATGTGAACGGGCACCTTGCGGCTCTCGCCGAGAGTCACGTCGTAGAGGTACAGCTCGCCGGCGTTCTGGTAGACGATGGCGCCCGGCCCCCTGGACGGGTACTTCACGTCATAGATCTTGTGCTCCGTGACACGGCTGATCTTGCCCGTGCCGAGGGAGTACTTGTAGAGGTTGGCCGTATGGCTCTCGTCGGAGACGAAGAAGATCTCGCCGCCGATCCACATCGGCCAGTTGTCATTGCCCAGGTAGCTCGTGATCTTCTCGAAGTGGCCCTCCTTGAGCCAGCAGATCCAGATATCCATCGCCATGCCGCCGTGGTAGCGTTTCCAGGTGGCGAACTCGCGCGAGATCCTGTTGTAGGCCACGCGCGATCCGTCGGGCGAGATCGTGGCCAGGCCGCCCCGGTCGATCGGCAGCCGCTCGGGCATGCCGCCGTTCACGTTCACCTTCCAGAGAGAAAAATCCCGGCTCGGATAGGTGCGGCCCCGCGCGCGGAAGAGGATCCACTCGCCATCGGGGAACCACTCCTGCACGTATTCGGCGCCGGGGTGGAAGGTGAGCCGCCGCGGCGCGCCGCCCGCCACGTCCATGACATAGACGTCGGTACCGCCGTCGTACCCGGCGGTGAAGGCGAGCTTCGTCCCGTCGGGGCTGAACTTGGCAAAGACCTCTCCCCCCTCGTGGTTGGTGAGACGCTGCGCGCTCCCGCCCGACGAGGACACGAGCCAAAGGTCGCCCTCGTAGGTGAACACGATCTTGTCGCGATGCACGTCGGCAAAACGCATCAGCTTGTTCTCCGCCGGCTCTTCCGGGGCGGACGACGCCCGCGCGGCGGAATCGGCGAAACCGTAAAAAAAGCTCACAATCAGCAGGCATACAATGAGCCGTCTCATGGCGATAACTCCTTTTGTCAGTCAGGGTCAAACCAACGAATCGGGGGTGATTCGGACCGCTCATGCTAACCGCGACCCCCGCCTCTGTCCATGACGAAGGCAAATCAGGCGCGGGCCCCGCCGGAGCGCGTGCACGGCAGGAATTCGGGCGCTCCGGTCCTCTGTCCGCTGGACGCGGCTTTTGGCTCTTCCGTTGACAGGGAGAGGCCCGGCTGGTAGGGATTGGGGCTTTGATTCCCCTGGCAGCCCGGCGAAGAATCCTCGGGACCGGTTCTCGACGGGCTGCCCCGATTGCCGAGGAATTCCATGGACGAAAAGCCTGAAACCGGCATGACCTGGAAGTTTCCCAAGGTCTTCTGGGTGGCCAACACGATCGAGCTCTTCGAGCGGGCCGCCTTCTACGGAATGTTCATCTTCGTGGCCCATTACCTCACCAAGGAGGTCGGCTTCACCGACGTGGAGACCGGTTGGATCACGGCGCTCTTCAGCTTTCTGCTCTATTTCATGCCCACCTTTCAGGGCATGCTGGCCGACCGGATCGGTTTCCGGAGCGCCCTGCTGCTGGCCTTTGCCGTGCTCACCGCCGGATATGCCCTCCTGGGAGCGATTCCAGAAAAATGGGCGGCCATCACCGCGCTCAGCGCCATCATGTTCGGCGGCGCCATCGTCAAGCCGGTCATCTCCGGAACGGCCGCCATGTGCTCCGACGAGCGCAACCGGAGCCGCGCCATGGCGCTCTTCTACATGGCGGTCAACATCGGCTCCTTCACCGGGAAGAGCGTTGTCGATCCGTTGCGCCTCGAGTTCGACGACATGAATCTCGGCATCTCGGGTCTGCAGGCGATCAACCTCTACGCGGCCGCCATGGCACTCGTTGCGTTCGTGCTCGTGGCCATCGCCTACCGCAACCGCGAGAGGCCAAATGCGGGCAAGACGATGAGCGAGACGCTCGAGGGCCTGCTCAAGGTGGTCCTCAACTTCCGCTTCCTCAGTCTGATCATCATCGTGGGAGGCTTCTGGGCAATTCAGGTGCAGCTCTACGCCACCATGCCCAAGTATCTCATCCGCGTGGTGGGTGATTTCACCAAGCCGGGCTGGATCGCGAACGTGAATCCTCTCGTCGTGGTGGCGCTCGTGGTGCCGATCACCTACCTCGTACGCAAGCTGAGCCCCGTGACGTCGATCGGGATCGGACTGCTCATCATTCCACTCTCCGCGCTGAGCGTGGCGCTTGCGCCGCAACTCGGAACGGATCGCATCTCGATACTCGGCCTGTTCAGCCTCCATCCGTTGGAACTCATGCTCATCGTGGGGATTTCCTTTCAGGGCGTCGCCGAGTGCTTCCTCTCGCCCCGTTTTCTGGAGTACGCGTCCAAGCAGGCGCCGCCAGGCGAAGTGGGGCTCTACATGGGCTACAGCCACCTGACGAGCGCCATATCGTGGCTCTTCGGGTTCGTGATCTCGGGGTATCTTCTCGACATCTGGTGCCCCGCGCCCGATGTTGTGGCCAAAATGTCGGCCGAGGCGGCGGCCCACGCCTACGACCATGCCCACTACATCTGGTACTTCTACGTCGGGATCGGGATCGTGGCATTCCTTGCCCTCCTCGTCTTCAAGATCGTCACCGACAGGATCGACGCGCGGAAGGCGGATGACGCACTGAATGCTGATAATGTATAATGGGTCCGAACCTGTCACGGGCACCCGAACAGCCCGATCTTCATTTTAAGGGAGAAACACAGTGTCTGCGGCCACACGACGACGTCGAACGCCACCCAAGAAGAAATCGATCAATCCGCTCCTCATCGCCGGCCCGCTCGTTGGTGTTCTGGTCATCCTGGTGATCGTCGTCATCGTGACCAGCGGCGGCGACGGGAATGGCGACACCCCCGCGAAGCCGTCGAAAACGGCCGAGCAGATCGCGGCGGAAAAAGAGCGCCAGGAACAGGAACGTCAGAAGAAGGCCGAGGAGGCGAAGCTGCTCGAGCAGGCCAAGCTCCAGATGGCGTACAACAAGCGCGCCGCCTCCTGCAAGAGCGCCGACGATTTCGTCAGGCTGGCGCGCGAGGCCGCGCGCGACGATCTCGAGACGATCGCCGAGGGATTCTATCTGCGAGCGCTCAACCTCGACCCGGACAACAAGCGCGCGCACCAGGGCCTGGGGCACAAGCTCTTCGAGTGCAGCCGCCATCTGGAGAACTGGGACATGATCAGCTTCGGCGGCCTGGACGAGGAGCTCGCCGAGTACAGCGCTTTCGAGGGCAAGTGGGTGCCGCGCCTCGAGTTCGACAAGGTCGTTGCCAAGTGGAAGAGGGAGCTGCCCGCGTTCACCGCCCTCGTCGACGAGCGGCAGAGCGACACGTACGAGTTGAAGATCCAGTCCTATGCCAAGCGCCTGACGAGCATGCCCTTCTATGAAGACATCGCGCGCAACAACGCCTACTCGATCGGCCGGGACCCGAAGCCGGTGGCGCTCTTCATCCAGGAGGCGCGCGATCGGCAGGAGGGCCACGCGGAGGCGATCGAGCGGGTCTACACACCGTTCCTCAAAACCTTGATCAAGCACTTCGAGGAGGAGTTCCTGCCCCATTTCGATCTGGAGCGCAGGGAGGGATTCGAGGCCTACATCGTCTGGATCCTGAACAGCGGCGGCGCCTACGTGGACCACGCCCGCGACAACGAGCGGACCGAGGGCCTGTCGGTCAGCTCGCGCGCCCACTACCACCTGCTCAGAAGGGTGGCGGTCACCTATCTCGAGGACGCCGACGGACAGAGCAGGGAGGACCTGCGGTCGCTCGCCCACGAGATGGTCCACTATTTCCAGGACGCCTACGCACCCTACGGGATCAAGGCGATGTCCACCTTCTGGCTCATCGAGGGGATGGCCGAGTGGATCTCGAGTTTCAGCGACGACGACAAGATTCCGGGCGGCCCCTTCCATTTCCAGTCGAAGAATCCCCGCCGCATCATGCAATTCCTGGGTGAGATCGGCAGGCTGGACGGCGAGTGGCCGATCCCCCTGATCGCCCTCGTCGAGATCGAGAACGGAAACGTGCTCGCCAGCGCGATCGAGGCCGCCATTGCCGACGATCCCAGGATCGCCGCGCTGGGATCGAAAGCCGATGTGCAGGGGAGACTCACCTCGTGGACCTACGCTTTCGGGTACTGCATGTGCCGCTACCTTCACGCCGAGCACAGGGAAAAGTTCTGGGAGTACATCGCGATCGACCTGGAAGGCGATGCCGACGCCAGCACGTTCAAGCGCCTCTTCGGCATCGAGGACCTGAACAAGTTCGAAAAGGAGTTCGTCGAGTACTTCAAGAATTGACGTGACATGAAAGAGGGGCATTCCGCGGCTCGATGTCGGAATGCCCCTCTTTTTTATTTCACGTAGAAGAGTTCCTTCTGCGGCTTCGAGAGCCACTCGCACCCGTCCGCCTCGACCGCCACGATCTCCTCGACCGTGGCCACGCCGTGTCCGGGCACCTTGACGCGCGGCTCGATCGTGTAGACCTGTCCTTCCTCGATCTTCATGTAGGGCACCTTGGCGTACCTCTCCCATGCCGGGGCCAGGACCGCGGCCCCGTCGTGGGTGGAGCGGCCGACCTGGTGGCCTGTCGCGTGCGGATACTCCTCATGGCCTCGGGAGGTGATGTACTCGCGGCAGAGCGTGTCCACGTCGAGGCCCGTCATGCCGG
>CAZUHB010000124.1:0-7187 GCA_964620445.1 uncultured Phycisphaerales bacterium | reverse complement strand
CCCTTCTACTACACCATGGCGGGCCGCGACTGCTTCTGGGGCAAGTGCGCCTTCTGCTCGTGGACCACGATCTACCCCGAATTCCGCTCCCGCACTCCCGAGAACCTGCTCGACGAGATCGGCAAGCTCATCGAGGAGGACGGCGCCAGGGAGATCTTCGACGACTCGGGCACCTTTCCCGTGGGCGAGTGGCTGCACACCTTCTGCAAGGGCATGATCGACCGCGGCTACAACAAGAAGATCCTCATCTCGTCCAACATGCGCTACGGCGTGCTCACCAAGGACGATGCCAAGCTGATGAAGAAGGCGGGCTGGCGCAAGGTCAAGATGGGCCTCGAATCAGCCAACCAGTCGACGCTCAACAAGCTGGCCAAGGGCATCAAGGTGCAGGACATCGTGGACGGGAGCAAGTGGATCAGCCAGGCGGGCATCGACATCCATCTCACCGTGATGGTCGGCTTCCCCTGGGAGACGCGCGCCGAGGCGGAAAAGACTCTCGCGCTGGCGCGCATGCTGATGAACAAGGGCTGGGCCGAGATGCTCCAGTCGACAGTGCTCGTCCCCTACCCGGGCACGCCGCTCTATGACATGGGGATCAAGAACAACTGGTTCCGGTGGGATCCGGACGAGTACGAGCGGTACGACATGACGGCGCCCGCCTTCAACATGCCCGACATGACACCCGAGGACGTGGTCGAGATCTGCCAGCAGATCTACAAATCCTTCCTCTCTCCCCGCTTCGTGATCCGCCAGCTGTCGCGGATCCGCAGCTGGAACGACATCCGCTACGTGCTCAAGGGTTCGAAGGCGGTGATCGGACACATCCTCGACTTCAAGAAGGGGCGCGACAAGGAACCGGTTAACGAGTGCTAAGCGTCTGGTAACGTTGGACCGCTGGGAGGACTGGGGAGCTTGCCCGTTCGGCCGGGAGGCGCGGTATTTTTTTGGTCTCTGCGGACTCCACTCGGCGAGCCCATTCAGGGAAGGACTATCACTCCGGCAGGAATTCCAATCGTGCCACGCCCCCCGTTCCACGCGTGATCCTTCCCTGAAGGGGCTCTCCGAGCGGAGACCGCAAAGCCAAAAAAACACCTCGGAATCCCGCCGAATGGGCGTGCTCATCCAACTCCCCGGCGGATCGGCCCGCCCTACACCAGAATCACCCTGCTCATTCGATCGCCACGGTGACGCGGGATTCGGTTTTCCCTTCCACGAGGACACGGCCGTTCACCGGGACGCCGGGTAGAGCGCGGCCGGAGATCACGAAACCGTAGCGGCCCGGGATCATGTCCTTCATGACGATCACACCGCTGGCGTCGGTGACGAAGTGGATTCCCATGGCGGTCGATGACGCGATCGGCTCGTCGACCGGATCGAGGAGAAGGCAGTCCACGTCGGGAATCCCCTGTCCGTCCCTGTCGACGACGGTGATCTCGAGACTTCCCCGTTCCGGTCGCGGCTCGAGCGTGACCGCCGCTTGGGTCGCCGCCGGATCGACCACGATCTCCCCGTAGAGATCGGTACGCTGTCCCCATTCGAGAAGCGACGCGCTGAGAGCGTACCGGCCGGGGACAAGCCCCTCGAAACGAAAGGTCCATTCCGGGCTGTCTGCACCACCCTTGGAAACCGCATCCTTTCTTCTCCATCCCGCGAACTGGCCCCGCTTGCCGAAAGGATCGAAGCGACGCACCTGGGGAATGTCGTTACGCATGACGGTCACCGCGACCGATTGCGGCCTGGCGCCCCGGGGCAGGACGACGGTCCCGTCGAGAAGCACGCCATCCGTCCGCGGCGGCGGTTCGAGATCGATTCCACCGGCAGCGGCCGTGACGGCGCCGACCCTGTGGAACGAGAAGGGACCGGTCTGGACAAGAAGGGCGCATTCGGCTGTCCCCGGATTGTCGAATAACCAGCCTCTGTCGAGCAGCCTCGTGGGCGGCGCCAGAACCTCCTCGGGGGGCAAGTCCTCGCCTCCCGCCTTGACGCGGCCCGAAAGACGGATCCCCTCCTTCTTCACGAGCCAGACCTTCCGGGCTTGCGGGTGCGCGGCAATCATCAGGGGCGTCGACCTTCGAATCTCCACATTGAGCTCGATCAACCTTTTGCCCTCGGAAACCGATGGGGGCAAAAAATCCTCGGCCACCCCGAATCCTTCCCTCGTCACCCGGTAGGGTGCATCCCACACCCTGCTCGCCGGCAGGATAACCGCGGTCCGGCCCTGCGCGTCGGTCCTCGAAACCTGGCGCGGCAGGGAGAGGGTCGCACCTTCGACCGGACTCCCCCCCGCGTCGACGACCGTGCACTCGATGCGCACATTGCCCTGCGGCATGGCGATCAGCGCCCGCGTCTGCCCAGCCGCGACAGCCACCCGATCGAGAGGTCTTTGCCTCATCAAGTCTCTCTCGATCCCATCATCATCAAAAAGGGGAATGAAGCTCTCCTTCTTCCGGCTGTCCACGACGATCTCCATTCCGGCCGGGACGGCGATCCGCGCGAGTCCGTCGGCGTCGGCCTTGGCCACGGCGCTGAAAGGCACCATGATCCGTTCCCTGTACTGCCTCAGGTGAACGGAGAAGGGCGATTCCCTGACCATCGCCTCGTGGCCCTTGATCGCGCGGCCGCGAGGATCGAGAAAGCGGATAACGAGGAAAGCCTCGGGCCTCAAGGCGATCTCGAGCGGCCCATAGCTGATCCCGTCCGCCCCGTCGCCGGCGAGAGGATCGATCGACAGATGGCGCCAGTCGGCAGCGATGAAACCGTCCGCATCGGCCGTGGCGACCAGGGGCCGCAGCCCATCGACGCGGCACTCGAAGCGCCCCTCGCCATCGGTGCGGCACTCGGCAACGAGATCGTGAAAGAACCGTTTCTTGAACGCCTCGGCGCCGCCCATCGTATCGGGCAGGGGCGGCGGCGCGGCCGCGGCCCGGTCCTTTCCCCGGCGCAGACCGTAGATCATGACCGCCGCGTTTTCGAGCGGCGCGGCCGGGCCATTACCCGGTCCGGCGGAGACGACACGGCCCGATAGCTCGTAACCGGTCGTCACCGTGAGAGTGATCGCCGCCTCGTCTTCCGACAAAGGGATCTCGCGCGGCGCAGCGCAGTACTCGCTCATCACCGCTGCCCGGTAGGCGTCCTCGATATTCTCCTCGGCCACGCCGGTGCTGTCGGTCCAGATATCCCGAACTGTCAGCGATTCGGGATTCCGATCGGTTTGCACCATGAGGGTCATCCGCGCGGAAGGGATCGGTTTCCGGTCGCTCCGATCCTCGAGAGTCACGAGCAGCTTGGTCGTCTTGGCCGGAGCCTGATTCTTCGGGCCGGGAGCTTTGCGGCCGCCGGGGGGCGCAGCGATCCCCTCGCCACCCGTGCCGCTCGGTCCCGCTTCGTCCCCGCAGCCCGCGAGCAGGACCAGGCCGGCGCAGATACAAAAGATCGTGACGAGTCCGGCTTCGGCCAGATAAGACTTGATCATGTCAGAACCCTTCATTATTTTAGCCGGCCCGGATTTGTCTCGAGGCGGGCCGGTTCGATCTCTTTAACGAAACCATTACACTCATCGCCATGGCGCATCGAAAATCAAAAATTTCAGTTCTCTATCTGTGCACGGGCAATTCGTGCCGCAGCCAGATCGCCGAGGGTTTGACCAACATGCTCAAGGGCGACGTCATCGCGGCTCATTCGGCCGGAACCGCTCCAGCGGGGATCCACCCCCTCACGCGAACGGTGCTCGGCGAGGTCGGCGTCGATCTTTCCTCCCATCGCTCGAAGCACGTCGACGAGTTCGCCGGAAAAACCTTCGACTACATCGTCACCCTCTGCGGTTCGGCAGCCGAGAACTGTCCCCGGTTTCCGGGAAGGGCCAAGGTCGTGCACGTGCCATTCGAAGATCCGGCCGGGGCGGAGGGCTCGGAAGAGGAACGGCTTCACCTGTTCCGCAAAACGCGCGAGGCGATCCGCGAGTACGTGGTCAACCTGCCCGTCGACCTCGAGCACTTCGAGGAAGACGAATAGCTAGGCGAAGACTCTCGAAATCCACAGTCCGAGAAAGTGGGTCGCGGCCACCACGAGGGTTGCGATCGTGAAGTGTTCGACCACGACCTTCCACGGGCTGGTGTCGCCGTTCCGGCTGATGTAATAGCTGAACACGCCGATGAGAAGATATCCCCAGGCGATGCTGGTGAGAATCGCCCCTGTCTGACCGAGAAAGAGCAGGGGAACGATGAAAGTGGAGGTCACGAGAAACTTGGCCGCCGCCGTGGAAAAGGTCGACTCCCAGACCTCGCGCGGCGTGTGCTTGTTCTCCGCTTCCTCGGCCACGTGGATTCCGAGGGCGTCGGAAAGCGAATCGGAAACGGCGATGATGACCACGCCGCCGATGGCGGCCAGCCTCATGTTCGTGCTGGCATAGAGGCCGACCACCAGGCCGAGCGTGGTGATCACACCCGAGGTCAAACCGAAGCTGATTCCCACCTTGATGGAATGTCTCATCCTCTTTTTCCGTTCTCCTTTGCGCGGCCACTCCGTCCCACGATCCGCCGCGCCGCGTCGACCGCGTCCTCGGGCGTGAACACCTGATGGAGCCTGCTGCCCTCGCTCGGGCCGAGAAGGGCGGCGATTTCATCTCCGCGGCCCCTTCCTTCCGAGCCCACGTCGAGGAGGATCACATCCCGCCCGCTCTTGAGCGCCAGGGCGACCTCGGAAAGGGTGCCGGCGCCGCCCGCGCAGGCGATCACCACGTCGCTCGACAGCACGTTGATGCTGTTGCGCCCGTCGCCCATTCCGGTCACGATCGGGATGTCGATCGCATCCGACATCCCTTCCAGGTCGCGACCGGGAAGGATGCCCACGGTGAGCCCCTGCTCGGCGCGCGCGCCCCGGGCTGACGCGTCCATCACTCCCGCGACGCGGCCGCCGTTGAGAAGCACCCACCCCTGGCGGGCGATGAGAGTGCCGAGGCGATAGGCCGCGTCGACCACCTCGGCCGAGGCGCTGCCGCCTCCCATGACGCCAACAACGATCTTTCTCATGGCCGCCACCCCAAACAGTGATCACCTCCCCGCCAGTGTCGAACACCCAACGCCGCCCAATCATAAATGAACCGATCCGCCTGAAAAAGCCCCGAATCGGTCGGAAGGCTCTGGCCGTCCGCCAAGAGGGTTCTCTTTTTTTCTTTCCATGTTAAATATCATTGGTTTTGATGATCCCCGTTCCCGTCAGATCGAACGAAGAGCCATCGACAGGGAGGCAGAGAATGGAGTTTTTGAAACGATTGTGCGAAGCCCATGGCATCTCGGGCCGCGAGGACGCGGTGCGCGCCATTGTTCGAAGAGAGATGAAGAGCCATGTCGACGAGATCCGCGTCGACTCCCTGGGAAACATCATCTGCGTCAAAAAAGGAAAAGGCAAGAGCCCGCGGCCCAGGATGATGCTTTCGGGCCACATCGACGAGATCGGGTTCATCGTCAACTTCGTCGAGAAGGAGGGTTGGCTCCGCTTCCTGCCCGTGGGCGGCTGGAGCACGCGCAACCTCATCTCGCAGCGTGTGATCGTCCACACCCGCGCGGGAAAGCAGTACCGCGGCGTGATCGGCACGAAACCGGTCCACGCCATGACAGTGGCCGACACCAAGAAGGTTCCGGAATTCACCGACCTCTACATCGACACGGGGCTCTCCAAGAAAAAGGCCTGCGCCGCCTTCGCCGAGGGGGATTGGGTGACCATGGATCGCGACTTCGTCGAGCTGGGCGACTGCCTCGTGTCCAAGGCGTTCGACGACCGCGTGGGCGCCTTCGTCGTCTTCGAGGCCGTGAAGGCGGCCCGGAATCCGCAGGTCGACATCTACGCCGTCGGCTCGGTGCAGGAGGAGGTCGGGCTGCGCGGCGCCCAGGTGTCGGCCTTCGCCATCGAACCGGATATCGCGGTCGCCGTGGATATCACGATCGCCTGCGACACGCCGGGCTCGGTCGCTCACCGGAAGGTCTCGTCCCTCGGCGACGGCGTGGCGATCACGATCATGGACTCGAGCCTGATCTGCAGCCCGAAACTGGTCGACTTCTTCGTCGACGTGGCCAAGAAGAACCGCATCAAGTACCAGATGGAGATCATGCCCCGCGGGGGCACGGACGCGGGCGCCATGCAGCGTGTCCACGCCGGGTGCCCGGCGATCACCATCTCGATCCCCACGCGCTACGTGCACAGCCCGGTCGAGATGCTCCACAAGCGGGACGTGAAGGCGGCTGTGAAACTGGTCACCAAGTTCATCGAGTCGGCCCACAAGGGCGACTTTGCTCCGCGATAGGTGCTTGAGGGCTCCATCTGCCGCCGCAAACGCTTCAGCCAGCCACCGCTGATCAACGCGAAACTCTGTTTCTTCCGGTAGTCCTTCGCGGAAGGATATCCGACGGAGAGAGGCATTTCTCGTCCTGACGGGATGGGAAAACTCCAGGGGCCCGAATTTTTTCCAAAATCCCGGTAAACGTCCGTTCGCTTCGGCCGGCTTTTCTTTTCCTTGTACACAGAGGACGATCGAGTGGCTCACCGAAGAAAAATAACCCCTGCTCTCAAGGAGGCACGGTCATGACGGTTCGAGGACTTCTCCTGCTGATACTGCTGGCGGGTTCGGCAACGGGGTGCCAGATGTTTCGCGCCGAGGTTGGCTTCGGCGGGGGCATAGGGGCCGAAATCAAGCTCCCCTATATTTTTCACGCGGGGCTCGGCGTGGGTAAATACAAGTATGCCGGGCACAACTACGAGCAGGGTTGGCGAGCGGGACGAGCGGACGGTTACTGGGAATTCTCGGCCAGCGTTTTATGTATAATTCACGAAGAGGCTGCCCATGATCGATTCGTGACGCGATACAGCGACGGCGTTCACACCTATCGTGAATACAATGAAAAAGAGCAGCATCTGTGCTCCATCATTCTTCCTTACGTTTGGGATGTGAAGAGACATAAAGACACGAAGTGTTCCACGCCCCTGGAAATCAAACTCCACCTCCTGTTCGTCGGTATCCGGCTCGGTATCGATCCCTGCAGGCTTTCCGAGAGTTATCACTCTCCAGACTCATCGTCTGACGAGGATTGACGTGAAGCCGGGATTCCGAAGAAATAGGCCGCGCCCGAATTCTCTCCCTTCGCGGCTTTCCGCCAGGCGCCGACCAGGACCGTCGAGCCGCTGACCGCGACCGA
>CAZUHB010000123.1:0-7268 GCA_964620445.1 uncultured Phycisphaerales bacterium | reverse complement strand
CGATCGGTCGATCTCACGATCGTTGCACAGAGGATTGCCCGGACCGGAAGGTATGAACGACGAGCTATCCCTTTTCAATCAGCTCTCTCTCCAGGACGTCAATTGCCGCATCCCGGATTTTTTGATGATCCTCATCGAGCAAACGCCGGCGCGTGGCGATCACGTCCTCGTATCGCGCATCGGATGACTTGTAGAGATCTGCGATGGATATGTTGAGTTCCGAAACGCTCTTGTGGCCTTCCACGAATCGCGCCACTTCGGAAAGATCGGAATCGAGCATGGCGATCATGAAGTGGATCTCGTTTTTCACGACTTCCACGAAGGGCGACACGGGCGGATCGGAAGCAAAGTAATAGGAGGCCACGCCTTCGAGCATGATTCGGTAGCGACGGTAGTCACGAAAGGAAATTCCGATGTCGTGGTAGAGACCTGTGCGCCTCTTGCCCGCCGGAATGGGCGACTTCCAGTATTTTTGCCCGAGGATCTCCCACGCAAAGGGAATCACGTCCACATCGGGACACTCCAGTTGCTGGCCCGAATTCCACACGTCGAAGAGCGTGATTCCCAGATAGACATTTCCTTTGCGGTCCGTGTAGGTGTGATCGAAATAGGTCGCGTGCTGGTCCCAGTCCGAGTTGGTATCGAAGATCTTTAAAAAGACCTCCCGAGCCAGGTCCGCCCGGGGCGGATAGCCGAGAAGATACTGGCGCAATCGGTCTCGAGGATCACGTTCCTTGGAAAGCTGGAATATCTTGTTCTTTCCGAGATGGTAGCCGTATTCGGTGCGCAGGTTGTAGTACACTTTTTGCTTCAGGAATTTTTTTCGGCCCCGGGCGAGGAACGGGTGATTTTCGGGGAGCACCTTCCGTTTGATGGGCAGTCCGGGCGCGTACTTCTTCTCGTCGAACCAGGTCCTTCCCTCGCGATAGGACGGCGGATGTTCCGGTGCCTCGGGGTGTTCCAGGAGTCCGCGGACAAGCTCTGACAGAGGCAGATCGAGTGCATCGATCTCGGTTTCGATCTGTTCGATGACAATCCGCTGTTTGGGCTCATCAAGCTTCCCGAACCGGTCGAGTAGAACCTGGCCGTCTCCCTGTGTCGGGATCGGCAGTAAGAGGAAGATACCGAGCCCGCGCAATCTCCGCCATTTCTTACGGAAAGGTTCAGCGACCGCGAGCCAAGTGGATCCTGTTCGTTCGTGATCTCTACGATGATCCTTTTTGTCCATGGTTATTTCTCGTTCCCTCTCCGAGTGAGTGACATTCAGCGGGTAAATCCTCGCCAATCCCGAGAATGATACCAGGCGATTCGGCGAAGATATATGCACTTCTTTGCGATTCGGCCAGGTTACTGTACGCTTTAAGCGTGACCCCGGATAACCGTAGAGATAACGTTGCCGGCTATTTGTATCAACCACTTTCAAGAACAAAGCAGCATGCGAATACCAATCATTGCACTCACGCTCGTGTTGACCGCCGGATCACTCTGCGCGGGCGAGGATCAAGTACCCATTGCCGGCGCTGACGAACGAACACCATCCTACTCGCAGTACTTCTCCTGGATTAACAACACCAACGAGGGAAGCACCGAGGAGCAGACGATGGTGAACCTCGACTTCTTCAGGTGGCTCCACGACGAGTACGGGATGGTTCTGGACATCTATGTCATCAGCGCCGGTGCGATCGACAAGGCGGGCCGCTACGGAAGAATGGATTCGGACGCTTTCAGGCGCCAGTTCCCCAACGGATTCGGACCGATCCACGAGAAAGCGAAGACGATGGGGACACGTCTGGGCACATGGGGCGGACCGGACGGATTCGGCGACACGCCCGAAGAGGAACAGGCGCGCATCGACATGATGGTCGAGCTCTGCCGCGACTACGAGTTCATCCTGTTCAAGTTCGATTCCGTGGTCGGCGGGCTGCGTCCCGAAAAACAGGATGCCTTCGTGCGTATGATGACCGAGTGCCGCAAGCACGCGCCCGACCTGATCCTCCTGAACCACCGGCTCGAGCTCGGCAAAGGCCTCCCGCACGCGACGACTTATCTCCTCGGCGGAGCGGAAACCTATATCGACGTCCACATGCCCAGCAAGCAGACCGCGCCCCATCACCGGGCCGGGGCGATCTCGCGCCAGGTCGTGCCCGATCTGGTGAGGCTCACCGAGGACCACGGCGTCTGCATCTCGTCATGCCTCGATTACTGGGAGGACGATTTGATCCTCCAGGCGTTCAACAGGAATCTCCTCCTCGCACCGCAGCTCTACGGCAATCCGTGGTTCCTGCGCGACGACGAATACCCGAGGTTGGCCAGGATATTCAACCTGGCCAGAAAGTACCGCGACATCCTCGTCGACGGAATGGTGCTGCCCGAGGAGAGCTACGGCCAAAAGGCCGTCTCCCGCGGCGATGACGCCACGCGGCTGCTGACGCTGCGAAACCTGGGCTGGGATCCGATCTTGTGCACGGTCAAGCTGGACGAGGAGATCGGCCTGTCGACCGGATCCGATATCGAGCTTCGCCAGTACCATCCCATCGAGCGACTGATCGGGACGTTCGAGAAGGGGAGCGTTGTCGACGTGGAAGTTTTGCCCTTCAGGGCGTGTTTGCTGATGGCGACTTCGAAGCGCGCTGAATTCGCCATCAAAGGCTGCGAATACGAGATCGTCCGGGACCTGCCCGGCAAGCCGGTGCAGATAAAGCTCCTCGCCATGCCGGGTGAAAAACGGAAGATCGAATTGATTGCGGGCAACAGAAGATTCGAATCGGCTCGAATAGCCGGCCGCCGCCTCGATGGCCTCGTCAAAGGCGAGAGCGCTGCCATCTCCTTTCCGGGCACGCGGCTGATCGACAGGTATCACCGCAAGCTCGGCGACCTGACGCCCTGCGCTGTGCCTCCCGATGCCGAGGCCCTGTACGAAGCAACGTGTTTTGCCGCTGACAACAATGCCCTCGAGGCCCGCGCGCTGCAACGGTCCGGTCCTTCGCGGGTGCCGCAGGTTCAGAAGGCAAGGGATGCCTTTACGAGGCAGAACCTGTTCGTCGAAAGGGGGCTGTGGGACCGATACCTCTTCGACGGCGATGACGAGACCGCATTCTACGTCGCCCGCAGGGTCGGCGTGGCGCCGCTCCTCGGCGGCTCGCTCCGGATCGACCTCGGCGAGGCGATCAGCCTCGACCGGCTGGTCGTCAGGACGGGCAGCGAGCACTCGCTGCAGCCGTTCAAGTACGATGAGACCATTCGGGCGCAGGTTTCGGCCGATCTCAAAAACTGGACCGCCATGCGGCTGGTCGCGGATAAGGAGATCGTGATCGACCTCGATCCGCGGACCGCGCTGCGCTATATCCGGTTCAACGGGACTCCGGACAGGATCGTCGAGATCGAGGGATACCTCGGCGGCGAAAAGCTCGACCGTGACAGGTGGCGCGCCTCGAACCTCTTCGCGCGCTACGCGCGGATCAGGCCGAAGAAGGCCTGGCAGCACTCCTTCACCCTCGGCGAGATCCCGAAGGGCAGCTACCTCGCCATCGCTCTCGATGGCGAGCACGGTGTGGAAGGCGCGTATGCCGCGATTCGTGTGAACGGCGAACCTGTCGGCGCGCCCGATCGAAGCGTGTCTTTTCCCGCGAACACCTGGGAATATCCGGCGCGGAAAAGATCCTCGAACTACACCTATTACATTCCGCTCACAGCGGAGATGAAAGGTGCGAAGATCGATGCCGTTGTGCTGGGAATGAGAAACGGCTCGGACAAATTCGAGCCCGCGGTGTGGATCACCGCCTACCCGGCGCCGTTCGGCGAACTGCCGTTGACGCTGATCGAAGCGGAGTGAGGGCCGTCCCTTCGAGCCCCGCATCCGTCCACACCGGATCAGACGTGGCTTTCGCGCAGGATCCCCAGCATGTATTCGAGGGTCGCCACCCGCGGGTTGTTCTCGTAGTCGGGAAGCACGAGGCACGCCTCGGCAAGCGCGTCGAGCTCCGCCTCGGGAACATCGAAGTCGCGCAGGCTGAGTCGCAGACCGATCGTGTCGAGCAGCCCGGTCACCGCGGCCTCCGCACCGCGCGCCGCCTCCTCGTCGGACCCTTCCCGCAGATTCGCGTCGAAGATCCGGCCGAGTGTGGCGAACCGCGGCACAGCCGTCTCCCACGTGAAGCGCACGAAAGCCGGGTAGAGGGCCGCCAGCGCCTCGCCGTGGGCCACGTGCGGGTACATCCCGCCGACCGCCATGCCCATGCCGTGGGGAAGGGTCACTCCCGCACTGGCAATGCACAGCCCGGCGAGCGTGTCCGCCCACGCCATCCCGTCGCGCGCACCGATGTCCGCCCCGTCGCGCACCGCGGTGGGGAGGTGCTGGGCCACGAGGCGGATCGCTTCCTTGGCGAGGATCTCCACGAAGGGCGACGTGCCCGCGTGGATGTAGGCTTCGAAGGCGTGGGTGAACGCGTCGAAACCGGTAGCGGCGGTGACCTTCGGAGGAACGCTCGCCATCAGCTCGGGATCGACGATCGCGACCCGCGGGAAGAGAAGCGCGTTGTAGAGCGCCGACTTGCAGCGCTCCGCGGAGTTGGTCACCACCGAGACCTGCGTGACGTGCGAGCCGGTCCCCGACGTCGTGGTCACCGCCACCACGGGCAGGGTCGCCTCGGTGGGCTGCTCGTCGCGGAACCAGAGGCGGTCCCAGCAGGTGCCCTCGTGCGTCGCCTCCACGGCGATCGCCTTGGCCGTGTCCATGCTCGAGCCGCCCCCGAGACCGACGACGACGTCCGATCCGTGCTCACGGGCGAGGCGTGTGCCCGCAGCAACGACCTCTGTCGTGGGATTGGGTGCGACGCCGTCGAAGTGAGCCACCTCGAGGTTCGCCGCTCGCAGCGACGCGGAGACCTTCTCATGAATCGGTTCGATCTCGCGAAACGCGGGTTCGGTGACGATCAGGGCGCGTGTACCGAGGCGCGCGGTCACCTCTCCCGCCTCGTGGGCCTTGCGGCGGCCGAAACGGATTTCGGTGGGTTGGAAGTAACAGAAGGGCTGCATGGTTCTCCTTTCGAGAGGGCTCAGTGCACGTCGATCATGACCTTGAGGCTGCGGTCGCCCTCGCGGTCGATGTAGGCGTAGGCCTTCGCGTAGTCCTCGAACGCGAAGTGCCTCGTCACCAGGGGTTCGAGCACGACTTGCTCCTCCGCGACGAGCTTCACCGCCTGCTGGTAGTCCTCGTGCCGGTACATGAGCGTGCCCACGAGGCTCAGCTCGCGATCGCCCACGACGGACATGTCGAAGCACGGTTTCCGGTCGAACACCCCGAGCACGACGATCGTGCTTCCCTTCTCGATCTGCTCGACGGCGGCGTCCATGCTGGCCTGGGCGCCCGCGGCCTCGAAAGCGATCGAGAAACCCTCGTCACCGAAGACGCGCCGGGCAGCGTCCTCGAGCGATTCCTCTCCGGCGTTGGACGTGTGCTCGATACCGCACTCCCGCGCGATCTGGAGCCGGAAGTTACTCAGGTCGGTGACCAGAACCCGCCGCGCGTCGCGGCATCGCGCCACCTGGGCCACGAGGTTGCCGATCGGGCCGGCGCCCAGGACGACGACGTTGCGGTCTGCCATCTCACCGGCCCGGGCGGTGGAGTGCACACCGACCGCCAGCGGCTCGATCATCGCTCCCTGCTCGAAGGTGAACGAGTCCGGCAGGGGGACGAGGCGATCGCGCGTCGTAACGAAGAGATCCTGCGCGCATCCCGGGGCCTGAAATCCCTCGACGCGCAGGACGTCGCAGATGTGGTAGTCCCCGCGCTCGCAGGGCGCGCACGCGCCGCAGACGAGCTGGGGCCGGGCGGTGGCCTTCGTGCCGGGCTCGACGCCGGTCACCCCCGGTCCGACTTTTTCGACGATTCCCGAGAACTCGTGTCCCTGGATCACCGGATAGGATGTGAAGGGGTGCCGCCCGTGGTTCACGTGGACGTCGCTGCCGCACACCCCGATGCGCTGGACGCGCAGCAGGATCTCTCCCTCGCCGGCCGACGGTTCGACAACGTTCCGGATCTCGATCTTTCCCGGCTCGGTCATGATCGCCTGACGCATGAATGGAACCTCCGCTCAACGAAGCCATGTGTAGAGAACGAGCATGGTGACCAGCAGCAGCCCCGCGCACACGCGCGGGTCGGTGATTCCGGTGATCGGCCCGCTGGTGATCGTCTTCAGGGGATTCCCCCAGCACAGGTCCCTCAGAGACTCGTCGTCGTGCTTCGGCGTGAGAAGGCTCGTCACGACGAAGATCACGCTGCAGATGCAGAAGAGCCACCAGGCCTGCTGCATGAAGGGGATTCCGAGGGTCTCCGTCGTGAACATCTCGTCGCCGATCAGGGGCACGTCGAAAACGAAGTTGACGGCCCCGATGAGAAACCCGACGGACAGGGTGACGAGCGAGGCCTGCCGCGTGCCGCGCCGCCAGAAGACGCCCCACAGGAACACGCAGGTGATCGCCGGCGCGAACATGACGGGGATCTTGTTGATGGCCACGAAGATGCTTCCGAAGCGGTGCCCCTGCGTGGACCACGCCATGGCCACGATCATGACGGCGACGGCGCTGATGCGGCCGACGGTGACCTGGGCCCGGTCGGACGTGGCGGGATTGACGCGCTTCACGATGTCGACCGCGATCAGCGTGGCGCAGCTGTTGAGCGCCCCGGCGATCGTGCTCATGAGCGCCGCGAGCAGGCCGGCCGAGATCAATCCCTTCAGGCCCACCGGCACGAGCTCGTCGATGAGGACGGGCAGGGTCTGCTTCGCCTGGTCGCCGATCTGATCGCGAAAGAGCACGTAGGCCACCACCCCTGGCAGGACCATGAGGAACACGGGCAGGATCTTCAAAAAGCCGGCGAAGACCGGTCCGATCTGGGCATCGCGCATGGTCCTGGCGCCCAGCACTCTCTGTACGATGGTCTGATCGGAGCACCAGTACCACACGCCGAGGATCGGGTACCCGAGCAGGACGGACAGCCACGAGAACTCGGCCAGCCTCCCTTCCGAGGTCCGGATCGGGTGGAGCATGCTGAGCTGGTCGGGTTTGAGCCTCTCCTTGAACTGGGCGACGGTCTCCACCCCGTTCCCGGGAAGGGCCAGGATCGCGAGCACGGTGACGATCACCGCGCCGAGCAGCAGGATCACGGTCTGGATCGACTCGGTGACGACCACAGCCTTCAGGCCTCCGAGGACGTTGTAGACCGCGGTGACCACGGAGATGATCAGGATCGACAGGTAGACGTCGATGCC
>CAZUHB010000122.1:0-7277 GCA_964620445.1 uncultured Phycisphaerales bacterium | reverse complement strand
CCCGGCCGATCCGCTCGGAATGGGCAACTGCCAGAAGTGCCATCCGCTGGGGGAGGGCACGCACCGGGAGAAATGAGCGGGCGTTTCTAAAGAATGACGCGCCGGACCCGCTTCTGAAATGCAGTCGGACCACGCTTACACGTAACGAGCGATCTTCGATGCTCCACCAGCAGCCAAGACCGTCGGAGTCGGTATGGGTAGAGTTCCCTCATTTAAGGAGAAAGTGCGATGTTCAGAGAGAGTGTCATTTCAGGCCTCTTCTGCCTGGCCATTTGTCCGTTGCTGATTTCATGCGCTCCAGGTGTTGTTCTGGGCTACCAAGGAGAAAAGAAACCGCTGGACGAGGTTGCAGTCTTTGTGTGCGACGTTGACGAGGTAAAACTGATTGAGGTTGCAAGCCTCGATCCGACCAACGACTTCGAGGAAAGCGTCTTTTGGCTGTCCATACTTTTTCCTGCGTTCTCGGGCCTCGAAGGGGACGAGTTTCATCTCTTGCCGGGGAAGTATAAGTTTGGCCTTGAATGGCTCAAGTCGGGCGGAGGTTACAAGAGTGGTATAAACTACGTGGCCACTCAACTGCGAGCAGGGTACGTGTACAACGTCTTATCCGTCGTTGAGTTCGAAGATAGAGGCTTATTCTCCGTCGAGGTTCCCACAGTGTGGAATGTTTCCGTGGTGGAAGCGGGAACAACAGCTGAATATGCCGAGAAGCATCCTGAGTATGACAACTCTTCCGGTGATTGGGAGCTGCTGAGAAATAAGAAGTGATCGTCATTCGGTGCCCGGCTCGGGGATGCGCGAATGGGGGCGACCGGCCGCCGAAGCCCGTAATCACTGGCCTGGCGGGGATAGGGATATTGACCGGTTTGTCCTATCCGGTACAATCTCCTTGATGCTGGAAGCAAGGGAAACAGAAACATCTCGCCTTCTCAAGAAGTGGCACAATGGTGAGCGCGCCGGGCTCGAAGGGCTTCTCGAGCGCCATCTGCCCTGGATCCGGAACCACGTCCGCGGCCGTCTCGGTCCGTTCCTTCGCAAGAAGGCGGAAACGATGGACTACGTGCAGGACGCGATGGTGCAGTTCCTGAAGTTCGGACCGAATATCCTCGTGGCCGACGACGATCACTTCCGCGCCCTTCTCGTCAGGATCGTGGAGAACTCGATCCGGAACCGCTACGACTGGTTCAAGGCGCGGCGGCGGGCCGTCTCGCGCGAAAAGCCGCTGCCGCGCGACACGGTCCTCTCGATCGACAGTCCCGTGGGAAAGGTGGAGCGGCCGAGCCAGGAGGCGGTGAACAACGAGAACGAGGCGTGGGTGCGTCTCGGACTCGAACTGATCGACGCCGAGGATTCGGAAGTGCTGATCTTGAGACAGTGGCAGGATCTTTCCTTCGCCGCGATCGGCGAGCGGCTCGACATCTCGGCTGACGCGGCCCGCATGCGGCACAACCGCGCCGTGACCCGCCTCACGCGGGAAGTGGGAAAGCTGCGCCGCGGGCAGATCGGCGGGAGCGACGATGACTGCACCGGATAGTCCCCGGCAAAAAGAGGACAACCTGGACGCCGCCCTGGCCTTGTTC
Source organism: uncultured Phycisphaerales bacterium (assembly GCA_964620445.1). Lineage (GTDB taxonomy): Bacteria > Planctomycetota > B15-G4 > B15-G4 > CAYZWU01 > CAZUHB01. The sequence goes on along the minus strand of CAZUHB010000122.1, from coordinate 5,697 downwards.
TCCGAAAGGTGGTTCTCGGGCGAAAGGGAAGATCCCGAAGCATTCTGCCGCGCACATCCCGAATGCGGCTCCGGGTTGCGCGAGCTGATCGAAGATTTCATCTTGGTGACCGACGTCTTTCCACGCGATGGGGGCGGGAGCCTGCCGAACGGCCGCTCCGCCGGGGTGGCTTCAGGACGGCTGCTCGACGATTACCGGATCGTCGGCCGGATCGGCAGCGGGGGGATGGGCGAGGTCTGGGAGGCGGAACAGATTTCACTCGGCCGCCGCGTGGCGCTCAAGATCCTTCCTTCCCATCTCAGTTTTTCCGACGCCTCGATCAAGAAGTTCCGGCGCGAGGCTGCGGCCGGCGGGCGCCAGAACCACCACGGCATCGTGGCGGTCCACGCCGTGGGCGAGCACGAGGGGATTCACTTCATCGCCCAGGAACTCGTCGGCGGCGGCGTGACCCTTGCCGACCGGATCGGGCGGTACCAGACGGTGGACGACCTGCCGGTCGGGTACTTCCGCTGGGCGGCGCGGCTCGTGGCCAAGGTCGCCGACGCCCTCGGCCACGCCCACTCCTCGGGGGTGATCCACCGCGACGTCAAGCCCTCCAACATCCTTCTCACGCCGGAGGGGGAGCCGAAGGTGACCGACTTTGGCCTTGCCAAGGTGGAGGACGCCCTGGCCCTCACGCGCACTGGGGATCTCATGGGCACGCCGTTCTACATGTCGCCCGAACAGGCCGAGGCCGGCCGCGGTCCGATCGACGAGCGGACCGACATTTTTTCCCTCGGCGTGACCTTTTACGAAATGCTGACCCTGACGGTTCCCTTCGACGGCAAGTCGACGCGCGAGGTGCTCAAGAAGATTCTCGACGCCGAGCCGCGCGATCCGGGCAGGGTCAACGCCCGCGTGCCGCGCGACCTGGCCGTGATCTGCCTGAAAACGCTCGAGAAGCAAAGGTCCCGGCGTTACGCGTCGATGGCCGATCTGGCCGACGACCTGGGGCGCTTCCTCGAGGGCGAGCCGATCCAGGCTCGCCGCGCGGGGACCGTGACGCGGGCGATCAAGAGGATCAGGCGGAATCCGGCCCTGAGCGCCGCCGTGGGGCTGGCCGTGGTGGCCGTTGTCGTGCTCGCGGTGCTGCTCGGGAGCTTGAATCAGAACAAGATCGTCCAGGCCGAGAAGGACGTTCTTTCTGTACGTAATGTTGTCTCCGAACTGTTGAAAGGCTCGACCGACACTGTCAGAGACGATCCGGGCACGGCGCTCCTTTACGCGGTCGAGGCGGCGAAACAGGCGGTAGGGATTTCCCAGAATGAAAACAAAGTCCACCTGGATGTGAACAACGCCACCGTCGCCGCGCTTGCCTGTTGCCACGAGCTCCGGATCCTTCCCACGGGAAGTGGGCGGCAGGTCGTGTTCGACCGGAGTGGCGACAGAGTTTTTGCTTTACTCGATAGCGGGCGGATCGCGGTATGGGACTGGGAGTCTCCTGCGAAGATCGATGATCCCTGCGATTTCGGACAGCACAACACCGGTCTGGTTTTTAGCCCCGAGGGCGGTCAATTGGCCTTGAGTTCATGGGACCGCAAGAAATCGTCGGGTACGGTGCGGCTCTTCGATGTCGAGACCTGGACGGAGAGGGTTGTTTTCGAAGGGAACTGGAAGATCAGGGATATCGCTTTTAGCCCGGACGGCAATCTGCTCGCTGTCGGCGGCGACGACATGCAGGTCCATCTCGTGGATCCGGCCACCGGGCGGGTGACCGGCTCCTTGGCCGGGTTCGGGTGGTTCGTCTCATCGGTCGGCTTCAGCGGCGACGGGATCGTGCTGGCTGTCGGCTGCGAGGACGGCACGGTCAGTGTCTGGAACGTCGAAACCGAAGCGCGTGAGTTTCTTTTCGACGACGCGCAACCGGCGGTGGTCTCCGTCGAATTCGATTGCTCCGCCGGCAGCCGGGAACTGTTGATCCTCTACGAAAGCGGCCAGGCCGAGTTGCGTGAGGCGCGTGCCGACCGGAACGAGCCCGTTCCGCTCAATGACCCGGACGAGGCCAGGATTCTGGCAATCACCTTCAGTCCTGATCAGGAGAGTGTGATCGCCGCTTTCGACGACGGGCCGGTGCGGGCCATCGCCACGGGGCCGCTCAATGAGTGGAGACGGTTGGTACTGACCGATACGAGCGGCGATCTATCCCCCGTCAAAAAGATGAACAGGGTCAGCAAATGTCTTTCCGAAAGGCTCCGCACCGAACTTCTGGGGCACCGGGGTGCGGTCCTCTCCGTCGCCCGCAATCGGAGCGGAAACCGGATCGTCACGATATCGTCGGACGGTACGGCCCGGTTCTGGAGCATCGATGCGGGGATCGCGGGACTCGCGATCCGCCGCGGTATGACTAACGGGGCGCTATCCTCCGGTGGGCGGTGGGTCGCGCGCGCCTCGGTCGATCGTAAAGAGATCCGCGTCTACGACATGGCCGAAAAGAGGTCGATCGACTCGCCTTTGAGCTTCCGGAATTCGGTCGAGATCTCCGACCAGGACGGGATCTACCGCATCCCTCCCGATATCGAGTCCTATACGACCCGGAACTCCACGGGCCCCGGGACGTGGCTCGGCGAGGCAGAGGTCAAGGGATTCTCGTTCAGCGAGGACGGATCCCGGCTCGCGACGTTTCATACGATGAACATCATCAGGGTGCTCGACCTGCAGACCGGATCGATCGCCGCCCAGTTCGTCCATGCCAGGGACGTTTCGTGCCTGAAGTTTTCTCCCACGGGCCGGAAGGTTGCCGTCGCGCTCTCGAACAAAGGCTTCTATCTTCTCGATGTCGCGGCGCAGGACGCTGACGGGATCCGCCTCGGTGAGCACGACAAGCAAATCAACGGGATCGCTTTCGGCCGGACCGGCCGTCTCGCGGCCACGGCGTCGGAGGACGGTACGGTCGGCGTCTGGGACTGCGAAAAGGGAACGTTTGTCGATCGGTTCCGTTTCGGAGACGTTCCGGTGACCTGTGTGGCACTGAGCCCCGACGGCCGGCTCGTCGCTGCCGCCGGAAAGAACTTTCGCATCCGCTTGTGGGAGATCGCGTCGCGCCGGGAGATCTCCGGTCCCGAGATGGCGCACGAAAACAGGATCGAATCGATCCTCTTCAGTCCGGACGGCAAGCAGCTCCTCTCCGCTTCGGCGGACCGTTCGGCGCGCGTCTGGGATCTCGACGGTGGCTCGTCTGTTGACTTCGACGATCACCGGGGGGCGGTCAACGCGGTCCGCCTGTCGCCCGACGGATCGCTGGTGCTGACCGTTTCGGATGACAAGAAAGCGCGGCTCTGGGACGCGTCCAGCGGCCTGCTGCTCTACGAGGCTCTTCACGACGGTCCTGTTTGTTTCGGCGAGTTTGCGGCGGACGGCGAGACTTTCGTGACCGCCACGGAGCGAGGGCCGGTCAGAAACTTTCCTGTCGATCCGGTTGCGTACGCGCGATCGCGTCTCCCCTGCGCGCTCGCCGATCGCGAGGCGTGGATCGGATCGCCTGAAGAGGATCGCGGCGATGAGCCGAGCTCTGGATGCTTGAACACGATCGCTCACGGAACGGATCTGTGCGTCTGGGACTGGCCCCTGGTCGATCCTCGGGACATTGCGGGTGATCGCGACTTGGCGCCGATCCTCTTCCTGGTCAAGAGGCCGCTCCCGGGGCCGGATGAGCCCGAAGGCCCTGCGGCCGTTGTTTCGATCTGTCTCTTTGATCCTCTCTCTGAAATACCCGTGAGGGAGATCTGCACTCTCGGCCGCCGGGCGACGAGTCATCTGTCACTTTGTCCCGACGGCCGAAGAGCGTGCTTTGTCGAGCGAGAGTTCGACGATTCGGGAAAGCTGCGACAGAGTCTTGTCAAGGTTCTGCGCCTCGACGGCGCGGTGGGGGCGGAGGCGGTGTCCGAAATCTGCAGGCTCGAGGGGAAGAGTATCGATTCGATCGCCTGGCGCGTGCCGCGCGCCATCGACATCGGGATCAAGGGTGTCGGAGCGGATGATCGACGGGACAGGATCTGTCGGATCGATCCGGAGGGGAGTGCGGACCAGGTGCCGCACATGCTGATTCACAGGAAGAATCAGTTCTTCGGTCAACCCTCCACCTCGAGGGATGGCACGATGATCTGCTTCATCCACTTTCCCGGAGCCCATTATTCTCATAGCTGGGAAATCTGGCACGCCCTGCTGACCGGGGATGGCGGCGCCGTCGTCGAGCCGCGACAACTGACCGGGGATTCGGTGCAAGACCTCAAATGTCGTTTTTCGCACGATGGGGGCGCCATCTACGCGCTTCGGGCGCGCGGTGAGAACAGGGACGGGATCTACGGTGTCGTCCTCCACGACCTGGCGAAATGCGAATCCCGTGTGCTCTTCGAGATAGGGCGCCCGGGCAGCATCATTTCCTTTTCCCTTTCACGAGATGACCTCGTCGCCTTTGTCGTCAACGACGCGAAGAGGCGCAGTAATACCCTCCACATTGCGAATCCCGCCAGGAGACAGAGGGCGGAGATCCTGCCCGGCTACGAGATCTGCTCCCCCTGCTTTGTTCTCCGCTAGTCGGTCCAAGCCACCGCAACAACAGAATCATCCCGCAGAGGAACTTTTTTTTTCAAAGAGAGCGTTCGCTCCTGCCCGATCCTCTTCTCCACCGGGTGTAGACGCAAAAATGTTTTCACGATTCCTTTGTTGTTCGACCATTTAAAAGAGAAGGAGACCGGCCATGAACATCGATGAGAAGAAATTTTCCAGACAGTGTGTGGCAATGCTCGTTGCGGGGGTGCTGCTTGTTTCGGGTGCTTTTGGAGCGACGCTTGTTGTTCCCGACGACTACTCCACGATTCAGGGTGCGCTCGATGCGTCATCTTCCGGCGACACGATTCTCGTCAAATCGGGCAGATACTATGAAAACCTGACCCTCCCCGTCCACGACATCGTGCTCAAGAGCGAAATGGGGGCCATGGAAACGATCATCGACGGGCTGGCCAGCGGAAGCGTCGTTAAATTCGAATCCGGCAGCGGTTCGGGTTCGCTCCTTTCCGGATTCGTACTCACGAATGGTGACGCCACTAATTATTATGGTGGAGGTGTGCACCTCGATAACGCAATCCTTACCATCGAAAACTGTGTGATCATCGGCAACAAGGCGGCGCCATACGGCGGCGGATTGCGCTGCACGAACTCGGCGTCCCTGGTACTCGCCAATAGCACGATCGTGGGAAATGAGGCGCAATTTGGCGGCGGGTTGTATAGCGGCGGATACACCTCCACGATCATCGTCAACAGCATTCTGTGGGACAACAGCGCCCCTGAAGGCCACGAGATCTATGTCGGTCTAGGGTCCGTGGATGTGTCGTATTCCGATGTCAACGGAGGACAACTCGAAGTCGTCGACGACAATGGAAATCTCACCTGGGGAACGGGAAACATCGATGCCAATCCCCAGTTCATCCATGCCGTCTCAAGGGATATTCACATCCAGCACGATTCGCCCTGCAGGGATGCGGGCAACAATAGCGCGGTCCACGTACCTGAATTCGATTTCGAGGGAGATCCCCGGGTTGCGGGCGGTGCCGTCGACATGGGTGCCGACGAGTATCACGTCCACCTCTACTGCAGGGGAGATGTCATTGCCGGAGATCCGCTTGATGTCTACGTCGTCGGCTCTCCCGACAGGACGGTGAC
>CAZUHB010000121.1:0-8078 GCA_964620445.1 uncultured Phycisphaerales bacterium | reverse complement strand
TTGAGCTGACCGGTACTAACCGGACGACTGGCTTGACCACTTTTCTTCGAAACAACTTTGGAACAAGTTGTTTCGCAATCGCTCATACCCATTTCGGTGTGTGATGCGGCTGCGGACCCCACTTTACCTTACATCTTTAAAAAATGTCTGGTGATTATATTGAGCTGGAAACACCTGTTCCCATTCCGACCACAGAAGTTAAGCAGTTCAAGCCGATGGTATTGGCTAAAACCGAGAGAGTAGGTCATTGCCAGACTTATTATTAAAAAGCCGCGAAGCACTCAATCAGTGATTCGCGGCTTTTTTTTGCCGCTATATTTAACGCCGTAATCACGGTTTTCGGCCTTTGGGGATTATTCTTCGAGTCCTTTCGACGGACACAATTTCGAGAACGGGCACGATGTGCAGTCAGGCTTTCGTGCTTTGCAGACCTTTCGGCCGTGCTGGATCATCTGGTGGGAGAAGAGGATCCATTTTGTTTGCGGGACGATCTCCATGAGATCTCGCTCGATCTTGTCAGCACGAGAATTGTCACTCAAACCGAGTCTTCGAGACAGCCGCGCCACATGAGTGTCGACGACGATTCCGTCGGCAATATTAAACGCATTGCCAAGAACCACGCTCGCTGTCTTCCGTGCCACTCCGGGCAAGGTCAAGAGAGACGCCATTGTCTCGGGAACTTTTCCACCGAATTCTTTGGCGATCATGGAACAGGCGCCGCTAATCGACTTGGCCTTGTTCCTGAAAAAACCGGTCGAGTGGATCGCCTCCTCGAGTTCCTCGGAAGGCGCGTCAGCATAATCACGCGGGGATTTGTATTTTTTGAAGAGCGTCTTGGTCACCTTGTTCACCCGCTCGTCGGTACACTGAGCCGAGAGGATCGTTGCGACGAGCAGCTGCAAGGGGGTTTTGTAATCGAGCGAGCAGCGGGCATCTTTGTATTCGCGATCGAGTAGACTGAAGAGAAGTTTGCGGTCCTTGCTTTCCATGGGGGGGACCGAAATAGTGTTTTTCTTTGCTGGTGGCTTTTTTTTTCGGATGGCCATCTTGAGGTCCTCTCTCTGTGAGCTTCTTTCTAGTCGCTAATCGCCGTTTCCGCCGCCCGCGAGGCCGAGTTCCGCCGCAATGCCCGACATGGCGGTCAGAACTTCCTGGATGAACGGATTGCGCTCCAATCCGAGTTCCTCGAATCCCTGCTGGATGTCGTCGCGATTGACCGCTCTGGCAAAAGCCTTGTCTTTCAGTTTTTTTACCACCGATTTGGGTTTGACGTCGCGCACATCCTTCGAGGGTCGGACCAGGGTGACAGCCACGATGAATCCGCACAGTTCGTCCACGGCAAAAAGAGTTTTTTCCATTTCGCTCTCCCTGGTCACTCCCGTGTGGTTTCCGTGTGACAGGATTGCGCGCACGATTTCCTCGTCGCAGCCTAATCCACGCAGGATCTCGGCTCCGGCAAAAGGATGCTCCTCCATGGTGGGGTGCTTTTCATACTCGAAATCGTGGAGCAGTCCCACGATTCCCCACCTCTCCTCATCATGGCCTCCCTTTGAAGCGAAGTGCCGCATCGCGGCTTCCACCGCGAGAGCATGCTTGATCAAGCTCGGATTGGATGTGTGCTCGGTGAGGAGTTGCCAGGCTTCTTGCCGGGTCTTCATATCAATCTCTCCAAAAAGAGAACGGTCGATGTCGACTGTGGACGACGAGGATATTTGCTGTCATGATAACAAGCCTGCTGATGATGTGAAGGATCGGATTCGACATGGCTGAGAGCATCGACACAAGGGGGGCATCGGAAAGACAGAATGGTGGTGATCAGCGTAGACCCGCATCTTGCCGGGAATTTGGTGGTCGGTGCGCTCTTGCATGGAGGCATCGAGGTCGAGCAGGGAAGAGGCGCCGCACTCGAAGCGGCGATCGGCGCTGCCGAGAGGGAGGTGCGCCACGTCTACTCCGGCAAGCAGCCATCGGAGATCGAGGGGCTCCAGGCCGCCCGTAAACTCTTCCGCTCCATCGGCGCCGATCCGACCCGCATGCGGCCCGCTTCGGAAGCGCTGCTCAGGCGTATTCTGAAAGGGGGGGAACTCCCGAGAATCAACTCCGTCGTGGATGCCGCCAATGTCATTTCTCTGCGGTTTCTGCTGCCCATCGGCCTTTACGACGCGGACAAGATCGAGGGAGACATCCTCCTTCGATTGGGAAGGGACGACGAGGGGTACGACAGGATCGGCACAGGCCGGCTAAACCTGCACGGAAGGATCGGCCTCTTCGACGAGCTGGGCGGATTCGGCAATCCCACCGGTGATTCATTCAGAACCTGCGTGGACGAGAGCACAACGAGGATTTTTGTCTTTCTCTTTGCCCCCTCCTCTTTTTCACTGGAAAGCATGGAGGAACGGATCGAAATGGCGGCCCGATCGGTGCGGGATTACGTCGGTGGAAACGAAACTGGAAGAGCCTTTCTGGCCAAGGGCGTGAAGGAAAGGACCTCGATCGAAGGGCAATGATGATGTCGAAAGATTTTCTCACGATTTCAGAGGTCTCGGCCGGCATCGAAGACGCCATCGCCGGCGCCTTCCCCCGGTCGGTCTGGGTCGTGGGTGAGATCCAGGGGCTCGACCGCAATCGTCATCGCGGCCACTGGTATTTCGAACTCTGCGAGACGAATACCGACGGCGCGACCTTCCGCCTCGGCGCCACGATCTGGAAAGGGATTCAAAAGAAGCTGTTCGGCCCGGGCGGGCGGTGCACGGGTGTGTTCGATCGGGAAGCACCCATGGACGGCACCAAGATCCTTGCCCTGTGCAAGGTCGATTTCTATCCGCCTTACGGCAAGGTCTCACTTCATGTCCAGGACATCGATCCGGAATTCACCCTCGGCGAACTCGAGGCGCGTCGCAAGGCGCTTCTCGAGCGGCTCCAGAAGGAAGACCTTCTCGATCGAAATGCCCGCCACCGTCTCGAGGAGGTCCCCCTCCGGATCGGTTTGATCACCTCCGCGGACAGCGCGGCGTACAATGATTTCATCAAGGAGATCTCCGATTCGGGATATGGTTTCACGGTCCTGCTCTGCGACGCCCGCATGCAGGGAGACGAATCGCTGATCACCGTGCCGGCCGCTTTCCGGGCTCTCGAAGCTGCCTCTCCCGATCTGATCGCGCTGGTGAGGGGAGGGGGATCGCGTCTCGATCTCTCATGGTTCGACAGGGAGGAGATCGTCTTTCCCATCGTTTCCTGTTCCGTGCCGGTCGTGACCGGGATCGGCCACGAGATCGACGTGACCCTGAGCCAGATGGTGGCCAGCGAAGGTAAAAAAACTCCCACCGCGGCGGCCGTCTTCATCACGGCCAGGGTGGCCGCTTATCTGGAGCACATGCTCGAGACGGGCGAAAACCTCGCCCGCGCGGCAGCACGGTATACCGAGCACGAGGAAGAGGTGCTTGCGAGGGGCGCTGAACGGATCAGGCTGGGCTGTGGCGCTTCTCTTCGCGATTCGACCGCCTTTCTTCAGAATCTGGGCCAGCGGGTGTCGGCCTCGCTTCAGCGGCGGGTCGCTCTCGAGACGGAATGTCTCGGCCGGTCCGTGAACAGGCTCGTGGCCGGCAGGCACGTGGCGCGGTTGGCGAAGACGACCCTCGAACTCGAACGCCGGTGCGAGCGGCTCAGCAGAACCGCGATCAGAACGGTCGAAATGTCGCAGCAGCGTTTGAAGCTCCTCCAAGAGAAGGGCCGCCTCCTCGATCCGGGAAACGTGATCAGGCGTGGCTTCGCGCTCCTCAGGGCGAAGACCGGCGCAATCGTGAAGGGTGTGGCCGGCTTGAAAAAAGGCGATCCCTTGACGATCCACCTGAGGGATGGAAAACTCGGGACTGAAATCAAAGAAATCAACCAAGAGGTGCCCCATGGTCAAGAAAAAGGTCACCAACTTGAAATTTGGTGAAGCCCGCGAAATGCTCGAGACGATCCTCAAGGAGATAGAGGACAACGAGGTCGATGTGGATGAGCTGGCCGATCGCGTCCGAACCGCTGCCGAACTGATCCGGGTCTGCAAGGAGAAGCTGGAACGGACCAAGATGGAGGTGGAGAAGGTCGTGGCCGAGCTGATTCCGAGAGAGTCGAAAGAGACCGGCAGGGAGTCGGAAGAGACCGACCAGGAGCAGGCCTCGGACGAAAACCGGAACGAGGCCCCCTTCTGATTCTTGCCTTCCCGATGGGAGAGGGGAGGGTCGATCCGTCACGTTCGGGCGGTCTCGCGGAGGATGTCCAGCAGTTCGCGAAAGCGACTTTCCACCGAGTAGTGCTTGTCGATCCGCTCCCGGGCTGCCTGCCCCAGGCTGCTTCGGAGCTCTTTGTCCGCCGCCAGCCTGGTGAGCGCATGCCGCCAGTCTTCGCCGCAGAGCGCGGCCAATCCGGTTACGCCCTGTCTGGCGATCGATCGATTGGCTCCGACGGGCGAGTAGACCGTCGGGAGTCGAGCCGCGCCGTACTGGATCATCTTGAGCCCGCATTTCCCCCGTGTCCACGCGTCGTCGAAGAGAGGCAAGAGGCCCACGTCGGCCGAACAGAGAGCGGCTGTCTCGCCCTCTTCTGACCAGGGGATCCGGCTGACCGGGATCGGCGTGTTTTCGGGGAACCGATCGGAGATCACGGTGAGCCTGAAACCGCGCACCCTGTCGATGAGCGGTTCGAGGGAAGGCAGGAGCGTCTCGAGATAGAAGAGCGTGGACTGCGAGCCGATCCAGACCGCGTTCAGGCCAGCGGCGAGGTCGCGCCTGCTCGGACGCGCGTAACGGGACGGCTCGACGACGGTGGGCAGGACCGAGGCGCGAGAATTGAGTTTTCTGACCTTCGATAGAAGATAATCGTTTCCGGCGATCACATGGTCAGCCGCCTGCACGGTTCTCCGAAAGCGGGTGCTCAGGGTGCGCGAAGGCACGGCCCCCTGGCGGGAGTCCTTCACGAATAGGGCGTCGTCCATGTCGAAGAGCAGCCGCCGCGCGGCCCGCTTGAGAAAAAAGAAGTTGGGCAGGTTGAAGAGCTTGCGGTGCACGAGGACGAGGTCGTATCGGCTCAGGCGCCGGAAGAGTCGCAATCGGCCGCCGAAGGAGCGGGGGATCTCCAGGACCTCCGCGACGATTCCTTCCCTTTCGAGAAGCGGAATGTACTGCACCGTCCGGTAGCGTAGGGATACATGATTCCGGCTCGTGGCAAGACAGGCGATTTTCATCATCGTCCCATTATAGCTTTCTGCTTTTTCTTTCCCGAAGAATCTGCCCCGATCTCGAGTCTGCCGAAATTTTCCTGACGGGGGAGGCCCTTTCCCGTTGAATTGGGGATCTGAATGAGTAGACTCATAAGTTTTAATGCTTCGGATGGTTCCGCAAATGGAACGGACTGTTTTTCAAGAGCTGAAAAGACGCGATCATTTGTCGTTGATTTTAGATAGTTATTTATAAGGAAACAGGTTATGGCTAAGAAGATCTTGATCATGGGCGCGGCAGGCAAGGACTTTCACGTGTTCAATACTTGCCTCCGAGACCGTGAGGAGTTCGAAGTCGTGGCATTCACGGCGACTCAGATTCCGAATATCGAGGACCGGCTCTATCCCCCGTCGCTCGCCGGCAAGCTCTATCCTGAAGGCATTCCGATCCGACCGGAAGAGGACCTCGTGTCCCTCATCAAGGAGAAGGATGTCGAGGAAGTGATCTTTGCTTACAGCGATGTCTCCTACGACTACGTGGCCGCCAAGGAGAAGATCGTCAAGGATGCGGGCGCGGCGTTCAAGACCTTCGACGTCGACCCCACCATGATTCCTTCCAAGCGCCCGGTCATCGCCATTTGCGCCGTGCGCACCGGCTGCGGCAAGAGCCAGACCACGCGGTACGTCATGCGCATCCTCAAGGAACTCGGCAAGACGTGTGTCGCCATCAGGCATCCCATGCCCTACGGCGACCTGGCCAAGCAGGCTGTGCAGCGGTTCGGCGAGCTCGGTGATCTCGAAAAGCACGAGTGCACGATCGAGGAGATCGAGGAGTACGAACCCCACATCAGAAGCGGTTCGGTGGTCTACGCCGGCGTCGACTACGGCGCCATCCTCGCCGATGCCGAGAAAGAGGCCGACGTCGTTCTCTGGGACGGCGGCAACAACGACACCTCCTTCTACAAGGCCGACCTCTATCTGACCCTGGCCGATCCGTTGCGGCCGGGCCACGAGCTCACACACTTCCCGGGCGACGAGAACTTCAAGAGGGCTCACGCCATCATCATCAACAAGATGGATAGCGCCGAGGCTGCGGGCGTCGAGACGATCCTCGAGAACAAGAAGAAGCTCAATCCCGACGCGGTCACGGTGAAGTGCAACTCTCCCGTGACAGTGACCGATCCCGACATGATCAAGGGCAAGCGCGTTCTGGTCGTCGAGGACGGTCCCACGCTCACCCACGGCGGCATGAAGATCGGCGCGGGCACCGTGGCCGCCAAGCAGCACGGCGCTGCCGAGATCGTCGATCCGCGGCCTTACGTGGTGGGCGAGATGGCCGAGACCTTCGAGATCTACCCCGAGATCGGCGTGGTCCTTCCCGCCATGGGGTACAGCGATCAGCAGTGCGCCGACCTGGAAGAGACGATCCGCCGCTGCGAGTGCGACGCCGTCGTCATCGGCACCCCGATCGACCTGGGAAGGATCATCAAGATCGACAAGCCGTCCACGCGCGTGACCTACGAGCTCGAAGAGCAGGAACCGGGCGTGCTCAAGTCGATGATCGAGAAGGTGGTCAACGGCTGAGATTCATTTTCGATTCTGATAACAGAACAAGCCTCTCCGCATTCGAACAACGGAGAGGCTTTTTTTTGACCTCGCCCAGGCTTTTCGTTTCTCTGATTAGGCGCCATTTTCGGACGTGTGGGGAAAAATGGCGCAATCCGGCCGGGTCGATACCGTTTAATGAATTAAGTCTTTTTTGATATAATTGATTGCGGTCACCAAGGGATCAGAAGACCGATGTAAGTGCTTCTGCCCAAAGGAGGTTTGAATTGAAGTCCAGCGGTTTTTTCGCTGCTTTTCTACTCTTTCCAGTCTTGGGTCTCACCGCCACCATCTACGTCCCCGATAACTACACCACAATTCAAGGAGCTATTGACGCATCCTCCAACGGCGACACCGTCATCGTCCGCCCGGGGACATACGTGGAGAATATCGACTTCGTGGGGAAGGCGACCACCGTCAAGAGCGAGTTGGGAGCCGCTGTCACGACTATCGACGGGAACCAGTCCGGAACCGTGGCGTCATTTGTCAGCGGAGAAGATTCGGATTCCGTACTGGAAGGATTCACTCTGAAGAATGGTACGGGAACGAGTTAATATACATCTTCGTTCGATGGTGGTGGGATCTTCTGCGACACGTCCTCCCCGACCATCACGAACAATACCATCACTGGAAACGCCGTCGATGGCCACGGCGGCGGGATTTTCTGCTACCCCTCAGCTCCGTTCATTAGCAACAACATCATCACGGAGAACACGGGAAGCATCGGGGGCGGCGGGATCTACAGCAACGGCGACACGATCATCATGAACAATGTCATCTGGAACAACGATTCATGGGCAGGTGGCGGAATCTTCTATGGGGGAAACGGGACCATCACGAACAACACCGTCACAGGAAATCACGTCAGTGGCGGCCACGGTGGTGGAATCTACTGCGGCGGCGACGCGACCATCACGAGCAACATAATCCGCTGGAACGATGGCGGGGAACTTGGGGGTGGGATTCATTGCTCTGGGTTCCACAAACCACTCATCACTAACAACATTATTTCGCGAAACACCGCATGGGGCGGCGGAGGGATCTACTGCGAGCACAAAAATCCGAAGATCAAGAACAATACGATCACCGAAAATACGGCAAGTTGGAGCGGCAGGGGGATCTACGGCGAAGAATATTCCCCAACCATCGGGAACTCGATCGTGTGGAATAACGACGCACCAAATGATCCGGAAATATATGTTCGTTGGGGCAACAATGTGTCCTTCTGCGACGTGAAGGTCGGTTGGCCGGGTACGGGAAGTATTGATGCCGA
>CAZUHB010000120.1:0-8105 GCA_964620445.1 uncultured Phycisphaerales bacterium | reverse complement strand
TGCTGGCTTATGGGTGCTGGTGGGGTAAAATGCTGTTTGAACTTCTTATCCGCACGACCGGCCAAATATTTATATCCCACGCTCTCGGCGAGCAGTGCCGCGATCCCGATCTTCATCTTCAGCGACAGGGCTGCCACGGCGGCCCAGAGGGAGGCGATCCCCGCCGAGGAGCCGGCCGAGGATGCGGCCGGCGGCGTGTGGTGCATTATCGCACATCATTGAGCGATCCGGCACGGATCAGCGTCGTACCGGTTCGCCTTCTTCCCCTGCGAAGGCGGCTCTCGGCGCGCTTTCGGTGAATCCGACCGTTGGCACACCCTTTGCATTCAACGCACACAGTGCCGCGCATCGCGGAACGGTCTGAATGCCCGACCGGACTGCGGTTCGCGGGAATCGATCAGGGGTGCCTGTCCGCCCCGCGAACGGACAGGAAGAGCAACCCTGTAATCATCTGACATTGAAAGGAGAATTCAATGCGTTATATCTTTATCCTCGTCGTACTGATCTCTCTCGCACCCCCGGCGGCCCCGGCCACCGTCTACGTTCCCGACGACCACCCCACGATCCAGCAGGCCATCGATGCGGCCGTCCCCCACGCGACGATCGTCGTCCGGCCCGGAACTTACGTGGAGAACATCTCTTTCCTCGGCAAGGACATCGTCGTCCGCAGCCAGTTCGGCGCCGCGGCCACGGTGATCGACGGGAACCGCTCCGGAAGCGTCGTCTCCTTCACGGGGCGCGAACCTCGCAGCGCCGTCCTCGAGGGTTTCACGATCACGAACGGTACAGGGACTCCGGTCGGCTCGTCCGGAGAGACGGAAGGGGGCGGCGTGCTCTGCTTCTACCAGTGCAGCGCCACGATCAGGCACAACGTGATCAGGGACAACGAGGCCACCAGCGGAGCGGGCATCGCCAGCCTTTTCTCCAACCCCTGCATCTGCGGGAACACGATCGTCGACAACAGGGCGGCCCTGTTTGGAGGAGGCATCTGCTGCAACGATTTCGGCATGCCGAGAATCATCTCCAATGTGATCGTCGAAAACAGCGCGGCCCGCGGCGGCGCCATGCACATCGAGCTTGCGGCCCCCCGGATCACGGGGAACACCTTCTTCGGCAACACCGCCACCGAAGGAGGGGGAGCAGTATCCTGTATCCTCACGGAAGACGTCCAGATCACGAACTGCATCTTCTGGGGCAACAAGTCCTCCCTGGGCAACGAAATCCTCATCGATCTCTGGACCGAAGTTTCCATCTCCTATTCCGCGCTCGTTCCTAGTTCGGAGAACATCTTCTTCCTGCACTGTCATGGAACCCTCAACTGGGGAGAAGGAATGGTCGAAGTCGATCCCCTTCTCATGAGTCCGGTGCCAGGGGACTATCACATCAGAGCCGATTCCCCCTGCCGCGACAGTGGCGACGCCCGGGTCTTTCTCGACTTCAACAGCGACTTCGAAGGCGATCCCAGGCCCCACCTGGAGGCGCGCGACATCGGCGCCGACGAGTTCCATCCGCACCTCTACCTCCGGGGCGACCCGGTACCCGGCGGGAGGGTTCTGCTGTGCACGGTGGGAGAGCCGTCGTTCTCCGGCCCGATCCTTCTCCAGGGCACCGGTGTCCGGATTCCGCCTCTGTCGACCCCGTACGGCGACCTCCGCCTCCCCCTGCCGCTGGCGGGGATTTTCCATCTGGGCTGGATCCCGCCGGAGGGAGCGAGCTTCGTTTCGATCGACATCCCCGCGGGCACGCAGTCGGGAGACGTCTTCTTTTTCCAGGCTCTGGTGGGAAAGAACACGCCTGATCCCGTGCTGACCAATCTGCTGGCTCCCGTGATCAAGTAAGGGACAATCGCCGGCGGGGAGCGCACCGCGCAGCTCTCCGCCGACATGGACGCCCTCTCCGTTCACGAGCTTCAGCAATTACGCCAGGTCGCGGATAGCGCTTATTGCGCGGATATCCCGCTCCAAGTAGACTGTAACGATGAAAACTGGAAAGCAAACTCTCATTCTGGGGCTGGGAAACACGCTTCTCCGCGACGATGGTGTGGGTGTCTACGCTGCACGTCGGGCCGGCGAACTGCTGCGTCCGGACGACGACATCGATGTGGAGGAAGCCGAGATTGCCGGTTTTGCCCTCCTCGACCTGCTGGCCGGGTACGAGCGCGCCGTGATCATCGATGCGGTGCACCTCGAGGGACACCAGCCGGGCGATGTCGTGGCACTCGATGTCGGTCGTTTTGCCGCGACCACCCACCTCGTGACGGGCCACCAGATCGATCTGCCCACCGCCCTGGAGCTGGGGAGAGAAATGGGCCGGCCCGTGCCGCCGGAGGTCCACATCGTCGGTGTGCAGGTGGTCGACGACAGCACCCTTTCGGAGGAGTGTACACCCCCGGTTCAACAAGCCGTTGATCTTGCCGCCGAACGCGCTCTGGATATAGCCCGCACGTGAAATAGTCCCCCCCTTCGCCCGGCGCGCCGGATCAAGAGAAATGGACTCATCCCCTTATTTCGCCATCAAATCAGAACTGGATCTGCACAACAGTTGCGCTTCCCTGCTTGTTCACGGCGAGCAGCGTTTTCTTCTCGCGCTCGCACCACTTGCGCACATCCTTCTCGAAAGTCGGGCAGTCCCCCGCCACTTCCAGGATATCCCTTGTACTCATTTCCGGCACCTTGGAAGCGATTCGCAGGATGGGAAGCGGACACTTGAGACCAAGTGCGTCAATGTTCACAACGGCCATCGTTCAAACTCCCTTCGAATAATTTTCCTGTTGTCCGATTTTCTATTTCATCAATGCAGTTATTTCCGCAGTAATCTGTTCATCCTCGAAATGGCGCGCTTTGATAGCGCCGCAGGGACAGGCCGCCGCGCAACTGCCACATCCCCGGCAGAGCAGCTCGTTGACCACGGCCGCGTTCTTCTCGTCGTCGAAACGCAGGGCTTCGTAGGGGCAGGTGAGAACACAGGTGCGGCAGCCTCCGCACTGCGTCTCCTCCACCGCGGACGTGGCCGGATCGACAAGCAGCTTACGGCCCGGCACGAGCGCCGACATGACGCCTCCCGCCGCTGCCGCTCCCTGAACGGCCGACTCCTGGATATCCTTGGGTCCCTGTGCGCAGCCTGCCACGAAGATTCCCTCGACGCGAGTCTTGAAAGAGAGCAGGCGTTCATGATCTTCCAGGAAGAAGCCCTGCCTGTCCGTTTCGAGACGCATGAGCCGGGCAAGATCCCGGGAGCCGCGCGATCCCACGAGAGGGGGAGCCACCACGGCGAGATCGACGTCGAGTTCCTTCTTCGCCCCGTCCTTCGAGAAGAACGCCCGCAGCTTGCCGCCTTCTTCGATCAGGCCGCTCAAGCGGTCCTCCGGGCCGAGCCATATCTGGCGCAAGGTTTCAGCCCCGTTCACGGCTGACGTGAAGAATTCGCGGAAGCCCTTGCCGCCGGCACAGCGCTCCCACAGGATCTCGTGGATTTCACACTGGGGGAGCTTCTGCCTGATCTGATCGATGTACTTGGCGAAAGCCATGCAACAGACCTTGGAGCACGATTCTGCGGGAGCGGTACCTTCGCCGTCGAAACAGTGGATCAGTGCGATGGAGCGCGGTTCCGAACGATCGGGCAGGTTCAGAGCGCCGCCCGTCGGGCCGGAAGCGTTGAGCAGCCGCTCAAAGGCCGACGCTGTCAGAACTTTTTCGGGGAGCGTCCCCTCCCCGACTCCTTCGGGGAGCGTCCCCTCCCCGGTCCGAGCCGCGCCTGCCGTGGTTGCCCTGCCAAGCCCGGCTCCGGTTGCGATCACGACAGCTCCGGCCCGTCGTTCGATCGTTTCGTCCGGCATGTCCAGATCGACGGCGCCGAAAGGACAGGCCTCCGAGCAGGCATTGCATTCCTCGCCCTGGAAGCGGAGACAGCTCTCCCTGTCGACAAGCGACACATTGGGAAGCGCACCTGCATAGGGAACGTGGATCGCCTTGTTGCGCGAGAGCCCTTCGTCGAACCGGTTGGGAGCTTCCGCGGGGCAAGCCTCGGAACAGGTGCGGCAGCCGTAACAGGCGGAGGGATCGACGTGGCGCGCGCGCTGCCGGATCTTCACGGTGTAGTTGCCGAAATCGCCCAGCACTTCGTCCACCTCGCTGTAGGTGAGACACTCGATGTTGAGATGATGAAGGACCTCGTCCATGAGCGGTTCGAGCATACACGATCCGCACTCGAGTCCCGGGTAGACCTCGCTGAGGAGGGCTGCGCGCCCGCCGATGGCCGGCGCGCTTTCCACGAGACAGACCTGCCGGCCACTGTCGGCCAGCAAACGCGCCGTCGTGAGCCCCGTCACACCCGCACCGATGACAAGAGCATCCGTGCAGCAGTCGATTTCCTTTTCCTCCAGCGGCTTCTGGCGCAGTACCCGCGCAAGGGCCGCCCGGACGATCTCCTCGGCCTTGCCAGTCGCCGAATCGCTGTCAGCCGTCACCCAAATGCACTGTTCGCGAATGTTCGCCATGGTCATCAGGTAAGGATTGACGCCTGCTTTCCGGCAGACCTCCATGAAGGTGGCACCGTGCTCGCGGGGCGAGCAGCCTGCCACGACCAGCCGGGAATCGAGGTGTGCGGCCATCTCCTGCTCAAGCCATTGGCGGCCTTCTTCCGAGCAGAGGGTGGGGTACCTCTGTACGCTGCTCACGTTTTCGAGTGGGCCGACACGGCCGGCGATCAGGTCGAGATCTAGGCCTCCCTTGATGATCGGTCCGCATTCGCAGAGGTAAATCCTGGCCTTTGCGTTTTTTCCTTCACTTCTTGCCATGCTGCTCTTCCTTTTCAGACCGGTTTTTTACCTTTTACTTTAGTCGCCCTTCGGAAGACCGCGCTGCAGAGTGCGCTGGAGTTCGCCGTCCGGACCATGGATGTTGACCTTCATCGGCATCTCGCCCGGCAGCGAGTGTGTCGCGCAGCCGAAGCAGGGGTCGTAGGCGCGGAAAGCCATCTCGATCATGTTCAGCAGGGGCTCTTCCGGATCGACACTGCCGGCAAGTATCTGCTCCGCCGCTCTCTGAACCGACAGGTGGATCGGGGCGTAGTTGTGCGTCGTGCCCACGATCAGGTTGGCGCGCTCCACGATTCCCTTGTCGTCGGTCCAGTAGTGGTGGATCAGCAGACCGCGCGGCGCTTCGACGACGCCCACACCCTCGCTGGGCGTTCTGGTCGGCACGATCCGCACCTCCGGGCAGGTGAGCCGCTCGTCCCGGGCATAGCGCAGGGCGAGCTCGGAGCAATAGAGCATCTCGATGATCCGCGCCCAGTGGAAGGCGAGCGTGGCGTGAACCGGCTTGCCTCCCAATGTATCGTACATTTTTTCGTACTCTTCCTGGGCGACAGGGGTCTGGAGGCCCTCGGAAGCATTGAGCATTCCCAGGGGAGCGACGCGGTAAATGCCCGAGTCCTTCCCGTCAACCAACCCTTTCCATCCGATGTCCTTGAGATAGGGGAACTTGAGATAAGTCCACGGCTCGACACGTTCGGCCACGTGTTCCAGGTAATCCTCCGCTGGAAACCTGAGCACCTCGGCTCCATCAGGATCGACGACGCGGATCGAGCCGTCGTACACGTCGGGCTGGTTCCTGTCGTTTACCAGAGCCGCGTAATGGGTTCTGAGGGAGAAACCTTCAGAGAGGATGAGATCTACATAGCGCTTGTTGGAGAGAACGATGTCGGCGAAGATCTTCTGGGTGAGCCGGCTGAACTCGACCATGTACTCGGCGATTTCGATCAGGCGCTTCTGCATCTCGGGTGTGACCGCCTTCGACTGGCCGCCGGGTATCATACCCACCGGGTGGATGCGCCGGCCGCCGAGCATGGCCGCCACTTCGTGCGCCTCCTTTCGCATGCGAATCACCTTCTTGGCCAGGTCGAGGCCGACCTTTTTGATCACGCCGATGATGTTACGCTCCGCCGGCGGTCTGTCCGGCCCGACAATGAAATCGGGCCCCCCGAGGGCGAAGAAGTGGGTGGCGTGATCGCCGGCGACGAAGGCGTTGTACTGGAGCCGGCGGATGACTTCGGCTGTCGGTGGAATCTTCGCGCCGTAGACCGCCTCCACCGCCTTGGCGCTGGCCGCGTGGTGCGCCTCCGGACAGACCCCGCAGATGCGGGACGTGATCCTCGGAAGCTCCTCCACGGGCCGTCCTTCGACGAATTTCTCGAAGCCGCGGATTTCGGGAATCGTCAGCTTGCAGTTCTCCACCCCGCCCTCGTCGTTGAGGAAGAGGTCGATTTTGCCATGGCCTTCCAGCCGCGTCATCGGGTCGATGGTCACCGTTTTCATTTTTTCAATTCCTCCGCAGAGGGCTGTTCAAGCCTCGTGGACTCCTGTTTATTGGATCGGCCAAGGATGGACGTCGGCAGGCTGAACCTGTAGAACGACCCGGCCGGATCGGCGACTCCGTCGACGGTGTCGTGTATCTTCTCTTCCTCGTCCGAATCGACCAGGGAGCCGAGCAAGTCGACCATTTTCGAACCCTGGTCGCCTCCTTCGCCGGCGGGACCGTAGCATCCCCGGCAGGGCATGCTGGCGGTCATGCACTGGGCGCCGCAGCCGGAACGGGTCGCCGGGCCGAGGCAGACAATACCCTGCTCCATGAGACAGCTTCGGCCGTCGGAAAGGACCTCGTGGGGTCGCATGAACTTCCCGACCTTTTTCCCTTCCTTCACGAGGGTGCATTCGTCGCACACCGTCTTCTCGCCGGCACCGATGATCGAACCCGCCGGTGGCAGGTTGCCGGCGGCGATCGCCTGGCAAACCGCCCAGGTCTGGTGCTCCGCGGGCGGGCAACCGGGCATGGTGTAGTCCACGTCCACGACCTGGTCGAGCGCCCTGGCGGCAGCGTAAAGGTCGGGCAGTTCTGTTTCCCCGCCGTCGCCGGTCTTCGCCGTTCCCCGGGGAATCGTTCCTTCGGGATTGTCCGTCGATTCTGTCGTCACGTAGACGCGATCAAGGATCTCCTCCCTGGTGAAGAGATTGGCCAGTCCCGGGATTCCGCCCAGCATGGAACAGGCGCCGTGGGCGACGAGAATCTTCGACTTGCGGCGCAGCAGCCGGGCGATCCTTTCGTTCTCCTCGTTCCGGATCGCGCCGTTGAAGAGACAGACGTCGATCGCGCCGTCGGGCATCGCCTCCACGTCCTTGTACTTGAAGTCGAGAATACAGGGCCAGAAAACGATGTCGACGACCTCGAGGATATCGAGGATCTTCTCGTGAATCTCCAGAAAGGAGATTTCACAGCCGCCGCAGCTCGCAGCCCAGTAGAGTCCCAGTTTCAACTTGCTCATCGGCCTTGCTTTCTTTTTCCGCGTCACCCTCCGGTGACACCTGCCTTGCCTCTTCTTCCAGGGACGGCCAGTGGAGTGGTCCGAGAGCACGGATCTGCTCCGTAGCCTGGTCGACGACCCTGGCGTATTTTTCGCTTTCCGAGGCGCTGATCCACTCGAGGCGGATCCGCTCCGGTTCGATCCCCATCTGGACGAGCATTCTCTTCAGCAACCGGAAGCGGCCGGCAGCCTTGCAGTTTCCGTTGATGTAATGACAGTCGCCGGGATGACACCCGCAGACGAGGACGCCGTCGGTGCCTCCCTTCAGAGCGTCAAGCACGAAGGACGCGTCCACCCGCCCCGTGCACATCACGCGGACGGCCCGCACGTTTGGCGCGTGTTCCAGATGGGAGGCCCCTGCCGAGTCGGCTGCCGAGTAGGAACACCAGTTGCAGAGAACGCCCAGGATCTTCTTCCTGGCATGCCTCGGGCTCCCGCTCGATCCCCCGGAAATGAAGCCGGCCCTCTGGCCTCCCTGACCGGTGGGGTAGCCACCCCCGATCCTACGTCGACCCCCGGCCTTGCTCTACTTCCGGGGAACCGATCTGCCCACTGGATGATCTCGGCCGCATTTCGGCGGAAAATGTGGCGCAGGGAGGCCCCGAACTCTTCCTGGTGGGGGAGGGAAGTGTACGAATTGATGCTGGCTTATGGGTGCTGGTGGGGTAAAATGCTGTTTGAACTTCTTATCCGCTTGAGGGCTTTTGAGTCATTGTGATCTCAAACGTTGTGGAGCACGTCCCCCCGTG
>CAZUHB010000119.1:0-8465 GCA_964620445.1 uncultured Phycisphaerales bacterium | reverse complement strand
TGATCAGGATCGACAGGTAGACGTCGATGCCGAAGAACTGCTCGAACACCGCCGCGCCCGCGTACAGGCTGATGCCGATGTGGATGAGCAGGGCTCCGATCACGGCGATGAACGCCAGGAAGGTCCGCGACCCCGGGCTGTAGCGACGCTCGAGATACTCGGGCAGGGTCGAGATCCGGTTGCGGAAGTAGAACGGCGCGAAGACGAGCCCGAGAAGGATCAGGCAGAAGGCCGCCATCCACTCGAAGTTTCCGATGACCAGTCCGTCCTTGAAACCCGCCTCGGCGAGCCCGACCAGGTGGATCGTCGAGATGTTCGTGGCGAAGAGAGCCGCCCCCACGAGCGGCCACCGCAGGGACCTTCCGGCCAGGAAGTATTCGCTGCTCGTGATCCCCTTCCGGTGCGATACGAGAATCCCGAGGACCAGGATCCCGATCAGATAGGCGACGATGATCGTCATGTCCAGCATGGCATTCCTCCCCGGGGAAGGATAGGGCTTTCGATTGCGGCCGTAAAGAAAGAACCACGGCTCTCCCGGTTTGACGGCCGAAACCGAATGTCCTATTCTTCAGTGGCACCGAATCGTGGCCACGTTGTCCTGACACCGTAATCGAAGAAGGAGGATCGGGAATGTCCAAGAAGCCAAACACGCCGCCCGCCGGCAAGGACGGGACGGGCGTCACACGCCGCCGGTTCATGGCCGGCGCCGGCGCGGCGACCCTCTCGTTCACGATCATGAAACCCGCGCTGGTCCGGGGCACTGAAGCCAACTCCAAGATCGCTTTGGGGATGGTCGGCTGCGGCGGCCGCGGAACGTGGATCGCCGAGCTGTTCAAGCGACACGGCGGATACCATATCGCGGCGGCCGCGGATTACTTCGAGGACAGGGTTCACGCTTTCGGCGACAGATTCGGTGTGGACAGGGACAAGCGCTCCACCGGTCTGTCCTGTTACCGCAAGCTGCTGGACGAGGTGGATGCCGTGGCGATCGAGAGCCCGCCCTATTTTCACCCTGAACAGGCTGCCGAAGCGGTGGATTCCGGCTGTCATGTGTATCTGGCCAAGCCGGTGGCGGTGGATGGGCCCGGCTGCCGCAGCATCGCCGAAAGCGGTCGGAAAGCGACGTCCAGCAAGCTCTGCTTCCTCGTCGATTTTCAAACCCGCGTCGATCCCTTTTACTGTGAAGCCCTCGGGCGTGTCCACGGCGGCGCGATCGGCGAGCTCGTCTTCGGAGAATCGAGCTATCACGCGGGCAACCCCTTCACATCCAAGTACACGCTCCTCGAGGAGGATCCGCGCAATCCCGAGAACCGCCTCCGGGCCTGGGGGCTGGACCGCGCCCTATCGGGGGATATCATCACGGAACAGAACATCCACACGCTCGACGTGGCCTCGTGGATCATGGATCGAGAGCCGGAGTTTGCCGTTGGCTCCGGCGGTCTCAAGGCGCGCCCCACGATCGGCACCTGCTGGGATCATTTCACGCTCTTCTTCCAGTATCCCGATCAGGTCGGCATCAATTTCAGCTCCAGGCAGTTCGAGGGTCATGGCAGCCCGGGTGGCATCAGGAACAGGATGTTCGGCTCCAGGGGTGTCCTGGAAACCCGGTACGGCGGAGAGGTGATCATACGGGGGCACAATGCTTACACCGGCGGTAAGAGCCCCGGGATATTCACGGACGGCGCTGTCGTCAACATCGCGGCCTTCCATGAAAATATCACCAAGGGGAACTTCGACAATCCAACGGTCGCGCCGAGCGTCCGCAGCAACCTCGTGACCGTGCTCGGCCGGACAGCCGCGTACGAGGGCCGGAAGGTCACCTGGATGGAGATCGTCAAGAGCGGCAAGAGGATGGAAGCGGACCTCGAAGGTCTGAAGCCCTGAGCTCCTTCGAGTCTGCTCTGTTGATCCTTTGACCAGGGACGCGTAGAGTCTCCGAAAGAACAAACAAAGGAGCTTTCATGGCGAATGAAGATATTCCTCGAAAGACCCGCGTCGTGATCGTGGGCGGTGGTGTGATCGGATGTTCGGTGGCCTACCATCTGGGCCACCTGGGCTGGACCGACGTGGTCCTGCTCGAGCGCGACCAGCTGACGAGCGGCACCACCTGGCATGCGGCGGGGCTGATGACCACCTTCGGCTCGACCTCGGAGACCTCGGTCGCGATGCGCATGTACACGCGCGATCTCTACGGGCGTCTCGAGGCCGAAACGGGGCACTCCACCGGCTTCGAGCCCCTGGGCTTCATCGAGCTGGCCGCGGACAGGGACCGTGTGGAGGAGTATCGCCGCGTGGCGGCTTTCAACCGGATGTGCGGCAACGACGTCGTCGAGATCGGCCCAGGCGAGATCAAGAAGCTTTTTCCCCTGGCAAAAGTGGACGACATCGAGGCGGGCTTCTATTTGAGGCAGGACGGACGCGTCAACCCGGTGGACGCCACCATGGCCCTGGCCAAGGGCGCGCGGAATCAGGGCGTGCAGATCGTCGAGGGCGTGTCGGTCACGGGCGTCACCATCCGGAAGGGTCGCGCCACGGGCGTGACCACCACGCGGGGCGCCATCGAGACGGAGTTCGTGGTCAACTGCGCCGGCATGTGGGCCAGACAGTTCGGCGCTCTCAGCGGCGTGAGCATCCCGAACCAGTCTACCGAGCACTACTATCTCATCACCGAACCGATCGACGGAATGACGCGGGATCTTCCGATCATCGAGGATCCCTCCTGTCACGGCTACTACCGGGAGGAGGGCGGCGGCCTGATGATCGGCCTCTTCGAGCCGGTCTGCGCCCCGTGGAAGGTCAACGGCATCCCCGACGATTTTTCCTTCGGCGAGATCCCGCCCGACTGGGATCGCATGATGCCCTTCGTCGAAAAGGCGATGAGCCGGATCCCGGTCTCGAAGGAGGCCGGCCTCGTGAAGTTTTTCTGCGGCCCCGAGAGTTTCACGCCCGACATGGGGGTGGCCTTCGGCGAGGCGCCCGAGATCGGGAACTACTTCGTCGCCGCGGGGCTCAACTCGATCGGCATCATCACCGGGGGCGGCCTCGGCAAGATCATGGCCCAGTGGATCACCACCGGCGATCCGGGCGCGGACATCACCGGCATCAACGTGGATCGCTTCCACCCTTATCAGTGCAATCCCGAATACCGCAAAACACGCGTCGTCGAGACGCTGGGGCTGGTCTACCGGCGCCACTATCCCACCCGCGTGCCCCAGACCGCGCGCGACTGCAAGCGTTCGCCCTTCCACGATCGCCTGAGCGCAGAGCGCGCCTACTTCACCGACGTGAGCGGCTGGGAAAGCCCGGCCTGGTATGCGCCCGAGGGGCAAAAACCCGAGGTGGACAAGCTCTCGTGGGGGCGCCACAACTGGTTCCCTTACTGGGAAGCGGAGCACAGGGCCTGCCGCGAGGGGGTCATCGTCATGGACATGTCCTTCATGGGAAAATTCCTGGTGCAGGGGCGCGATGCGGGCCGGGTGCTCGACTTCATCTCGGCCAACAGTGTCAACGGTCCGGCAGAGACGATCACCTACACCCAGTTCCTCAATGAGCGCGGCCTGCTGGAAGCCGACGTCACCGTGACCAAGCAGACAGAGGAACGCTTCATCGTCGTCGTCACCGACACCATGCACCGCCACGTGGAGACCTGGATCAAGCGCCACATCCCCGACGACGCCCACTGCTTCGTCACCGACATCACGGGCGGCATCGGCCAGCTCAACGTGCAAGGCCCCAGGTCGCGCGCGCTTTTGCAGACCCTCACCTCGACGGACCTGTCCAACGAGGCCTTCCCCTTCCGCACGGCGCGCGAGATCGACATCGGATTCGCGCGTGCGCTGTGCACCCGCATCACCTACGTGGGAGAGCTCGGCTACGAGCTGTGCATCCCGTCGGAACAAGCGGTGCACGTCTACGACCGCGTGATCGAGGCGGGCAAGGAATTCGACCTGCGCCACGCCGGCCTGAAGGCCCTCGGCAGCCTGCGCATGGAGAAGGCTTATCGCGATTACGGTCACGATATCGACAACACCGATGACGCCTACGAGACCGGTCTCGGATTCTTCGTGGATCTGTCCAAGCCGGACTTTCTCGGCAAGGCTCACTGCGTGGAGAAGAAAGCCCAAGGGCCCGCCTTCGGCCGGCGCCTCTTGCAGGTGCTGGTCAAGGATCCCGAGCCGCTGCTCTACCACGCCGAGGTCGTCTATCGCAGCGGCAAGGCGGTCGGCTATATCCGCGCGGCGAGCTACGGATTCACCCTCGGGGGCGCCATCGGCCTGGCCATGATCGAAGCCGGCGAGCCGATCAACAAGGCCTACCTGAAAGAGGGCGAGTGGGAGGTCGACATCGCCGGCAAGCGGCACCCGGTCGACGTTTCACTGAAACCCATGTTCGATCCGAAAATGGAGCGCATCAGAGCCTGAGAACGGAAAGGAAGTGCCCTGTGACCAAGGTTTGTGTGTGCTTTTCCATGCTGATCTCGTTGTTCCCTTTTGCCCTTGTCCAGGCTGACGATTTCCCGGTCCTATCGGCCGATCCGCCGGCGCCTCAGCGGGGTTTCATCAGCACCCGGCCCGCGAAAACGTGGGAGCAGGGACTCATTTCGGGCAACGGCACCATCGGCGCAAATCTGTTGAGCCGTCCCTTGAACGAGACGGTGATCTTCACGCACGAAAGACTCTTCATGCCGCGAGGGAAACCGGTCATGCCGCCGCCCGCCACCGGGACGCGGCTCTTCGAGATCCGCCGGCTGATCGAGCGAGGGCTGTACCGGCAGGCGACGCAACTCGCCTTCGACCTCTCGGGGCAAGAGGGGTTCATGTACCCTGATCCGTTTGTGCCCGCCTTCGATCTTTCCGTTCAAATGGAAACCGGTG
Source organism: uncultured Phycisphaerales bacterium (assembly GCA_964620445.1). Taxonomy (GTDB): domain Bacteria; phylum Planctomycetota; class B15-G4; order B15-G4; family CAYZWU01; genus CAZUHB01. The sequence continues at coordinate 3,591 of CAZUHB010000119.1, read as the reverse complement.
AAGCGGTTAACGATTACCGTCGCTGCGTGGATTTCCAGACCGGAGAAGCCACGGTCCGCTGGGAGGGTGAGGATGGCCGGCTCTTCGAGCGCCGGCTGTTCGTCTCGCGCGCCGACGGCGTCGCCGTCTTGCTGATCAGCGGGTCGGAGCGGGCTTCGGTCAAGTGCCGGCTGGAACTTCATCCGCGGCAGCTCAGCGAGGATCTCGATGACAGGACGATCGAACGTTCCAACCAGGTTTTCAACGAGAACATCCGCGATATCGTGGTGGAGGCCGACGGGTCGACCTTGACCTATTGCAACCGCTTCGAACACGCCTATCCCGGGAGCATTCAAAGTCTGGAAGCCGCGGTTCGGGTCGTGGCAAGCGGAGGCACGGTCACACCGCGGGAAAAATCACTCGTTGTCAGCGGGGCCGATCACGTGCTGGTGTTTGTCGGTATCAACCTGGTGTACGACCCCGATCAACCTGGCATCGAAACGCTCAAGAGCGGTCTGGCAGCGTTGCGGGCCAGTTACAACGGGCTGCTCGAGCGACATGCCCGGATTCACGGGGAGCTCTTCAACCGCACGCGGCTCGATCTGGGCGGCACGCCGGACGATCACCGTTCGACAACGGAGCATCTCCTGTCCGAGGCCGACAACGGACGGATCTCGAACGCGCTCATCGAGAAGGAGTTCGATGCCGGAAGGTACAACATCATCTCCTGCGTGGGCGCGCTTCCCCCCACGCTGCAGGGTGTGTGGGGGGGGACCTACGTTCCCGGATGGGCGAGCGATTTCACGCACAACGGCAATGTGCCCTCGGCGATCGCGAGCCTCTTGAACGGGAACACGCCGGAACTCATGCTCGCCTACACCTCCTACATCGAATCGATCGTCCCCTACCTCGAGATCAACGCGCGGCACATGTTCGGATGCAGGGGCGTCGTGCTGCCGTCGCGCTCGACAACCAACGGTTTCAACAATGCCCTGGCGCCGCGATTCGCGGGCGGCTTCTGGGTGGGGGGCGCCGCATGGGCGGCCCATTTCTTTTATGACTATTACCTTTACACGGGCGACCGTGCCTTCCTGTCGGAGCACGCTCTGCCGTTCATGGAAAAAGCAGCGCTCTTCTTCGAGGACTATCTGTACGAAGGGGATGACGGGAAACTCATCTTCTCGCCGACGCAGTCCCCGGAAAACACGCCGCGCAATACGAAATCACAGGGCTCGTTCAACGCGACAATGTCGGTCGCGGCCGCCAGGGAGCTCCTGCGAAACACGATTGCGGCTTCAAAAGAATTGGGTGTCAATCAATCCAAGATTCCATTGTGGCGCGCAATGCTCGACAAAATGCCCGAGTACATGATCGACGACGAGGGAGTGATCAAGGAGTGGCTCACACCTGCACTGGAAAACCAGAACAACCACCGGCACTCGTCCCAGCTCTACCCGGTCTACTACGGAATGCCGGAAGAGATCGCCGCTGACCCGGCTCTTCAAGAGGCCTTCAGGAAGGTGATCGAGATCAAGCTCGACGAGCACTACAGCCCGGAACGATCGGGATTCATGTCGTTCGGAATCGTTCAACTGGGACAGGCGGCCGCAAGCCTCGGCGAGGGCGAACTGGCCTATCGTTGCGTCGAGCAGCTCGCGACCCGCTACTGGCTGCACAACCTCGCCTCGATGCACAATCACAAATCGCTGTTCAACATGGATATCAGCGGCGGAATGCCGGCGGTGATCATCGGGATGCTGGCCGAATCGGAGCCCGGAAAAGTCCACTTGCTCCCCGCGCTCCCGAGGGTCTGGCCGTCGGGCACGATCGAGGGTGTGCTCTGTCGCGGGCAGATCGAGATCAAGAAGCTCGACTGGAACAGCGAGCGGGTTCTCGTCAGCCTCGTTTCCGCCAGGGAGCAATCACTCAGCGTGGATGTGCCTTTCGAGATCGGCAAAATCACCGTCGTGGGGGGGGAGGCCGCGATCCGGTCGACCGTTCAGAAGAGAAGCCGCGGCGTTTCACTTCCCGCAAACCGCGAGGCGACCCTCGAGATAATCCCGCGTGATCGATAACAGAGCGCTGTCAAAGTCGTCTCGGACCTTTTCGCCTGACTCCCGGAACGGTCCCCATACCGGTCGCCGCTTGTTTCGATCCTTTGTATGATCGAGAATCCGATCACTGTACCGTCATCGCAACGACGTTCGTTGTCTGACCGTACTGCACGCCCTGGATCCAGAGGTTCAATCCCGCGACGCCGTTGGGGATGACGAAGCTCCAGATGACGGTTCCGTTGCCGTTGGTCTTGGTGGGTCCTCTGGCCAGTTTCGGATTGGTGAGGTCGATGGTTACGTTCAATATCGGGACCCAGACCGAGCCCGGGCCGTTGAAACTGTAGACGAGCCACGTGTTCGAGCCGGGTTTGCCGTGTGTCACGCCGAATGTGCCGGCCTGGCCCGCGATGAGCGGGTTGGGCAGAATCGTGAGAGTCGGGTCGGGCGCATAATCGACCTTGGTCACGAAGGCGTCCGAGTAACCGCCGTTGTAAGTCAAATCGGGCCCCACGGTCACCGGGAAGCCATTCATCTCATTGGACAACGTCCAGCCCGTCACGTAGATACTGCCCTGGGTGCCCAGGGCGATGCCGTGGCCGAAGTCATCAAAGCCTCCGCCGATGTATCCGCAAAAATCGAGATCCGTCCCCTGGGCGTTCACTCGGGCCACGAAGCAGTCGTCGCTGCTGTAACCGTTGTGTGTGAGGTCAGGTCCGACTTTGACGGGGAAGGTTGTCTCGTCGGACCAAGTGTGGCCTGTTACATGGGCAACTCCCTGTGTGTCCACGGTGATGCCCTGGCCGTGATCCTGGTCGTCTCCGCCGATATATCCACAGTAATCGAGTCCCGTTCCCGGGGCGTTCACCTTGGCCACGAAGGCGTCGCCGCCATAGGCCGTCCCGCCGTTGTAGATAAGGTCGGGTCCGACCGCCACGGGAAAGGTCGTCTCGTCGGACCATGTGTCCCCCGTGACATAGGCATTGCCCAGGCCGTCGACGGCAATGTCGTTGCCCTGGTCGTCGATCGCGCCGCCGATGTATCCGCAGTAATCGAGTCCCGTTCCCTGGGTGTTCACCCGGGCCACGAAGGCGTCGTAGTAGTAGGGATCGCCGTGGGTGAGGCCGGGTCCGACCACGACGGGAAAGGTCGCCCCGTCGGACCGTGTCATCCCCGTCAAATAGGCCCTACCCTGTCCGTCCAGCGCAATGCCGTAGCCGTAGTCATTGCTCACGCCGCCGATGTATCCGCAGTAATCGAGCCCCGTCCCGGGAGCGTTCACCTTGGCCACGAAGACGTCGGCGTCCCCGTTGTGCGTTCCGTCGGGCCCGACCGCCACCGGGAAGCTCGCCTCGTTGGATCGTGCATATCCCGTCACATAGACATTGCCCAGGCCGTCCACGACGATGCCGTCGCCTGAGTCACGGTCGCTCCCGCCGATATATCCACAGTAATCGAGCCCCGTTCCCAGAGTGTTTATCTTGGCCACGAAGGCGTCATAATATCCATTGTAAGTGAGGTCGGGCCCCACAATGGCCGGGAAGGTCGTCTCGTCGGAAAA
>CAZUHB010000118.1:0-9208 GCA_964620445.1 uncultured Phycisphaerales bacterium | reverse complement strand
CCGCCGAGATCTACGCCCCCAAGAACTACGAACCGGACCCGGAGACGGAGAGCGTCTCGGCCGTGGATAACCATCCGTCCTCCATCGACAAGGATCGGCTCTTCAGGGACCTCCGAGAAGAAATCGTCAGACGCTACGCGAGCGTTCTCCAGAAGACGCCCGAGAACTGACCGCTCGCCGAAGGCCGATCTCCTCGATGGCGCCTCCCGTGTTACGCTGACCGGGTACTGGAATGAGCCCGCCTATCCGCCGCACCAAATCATCAAGCTGTCACGACCGTTGAACAGAGGATACTGATCCCCCGTCCTCACCGGTCGGCCATATCGACCCGGCCCACGGCTCCCGTTCCTGGAGTCGCCCCGCGCACTTCCAAGAAAACCCTTGATGTTTTTTGCGAAAAAGTTAAAAATATTGATAAGTTGGGTATTTAGGAAACAACACAGCTTATCCACGTTAGGAGGTCACCATGAGACTCGCAGGGATTCTCCGGTCGGTCGGTCGTACGCGTCAATCACGATTGGCGATCCTGTTCATCACGGCCGTATTGACGTTCGGCTTCATTCCAGCGCAAGCGCTGCCCCAGAAGTGGGAGAGCGCCGGACCCGATGGCGGGAGCTTCGTGGGTGTGGTGACCCACCCGGCGAACGCTGACGCGGTCGTCGCCATCACCGCCTATCCGTCGCCGTCGAACGTCTTCCGCAGCAATGACAGGGGGGAGAACTGGTCGCGGATCGGATCGATCCCCGAGGCCAACATAGGGGATGTGGCCTCTTTCGATTTTTCGAGGCTCTATGCCAACGCCTTCTATGGATGTTACTTCTCCACCGACGGGGGAGCGAACTGGTCTTATGGAGAATATCCCTCGTCGGCCGGGGTCGGTCTTTGCGTCTGCGTGCACCCGACCGATCCGGATCTAGTTTATTCGGCCGGCTACTCCTTCACCGGGGGGATCGACACACTGCTCTTTCTCCAGAGCGCTGACGGGGGCCAGACGTGGACATCGACCACGATCGATTCCGAATACACCTTTGCCTACGATATCGCGATTTCAGAATCCAATCCCGACGTGATGTACATCTGCGGCAACCAGCAGGCCGGTTCGGTCTACTCGGCCGCCCTGTACAGGAGCGCTGACGGCGGCCTGACCTGGACCGACATTTCCGCCTCCGTGGACACGGCGCAGTACTGTTATCTCTACACCGTGGAAATCGATCCCAACGACGACAACGTCGTCTACACGGGCGGGAATTATTTCTACAAGAGCACCGACGGCGGCGCCACCTGGGCGAAGGACACGACGCACACATTCGATGCCTATGATCTCGACATCGATCCCGCGGATACGGCCAATCTCTACATGGCCACGTCGAGGAGCGACATGTTCGTGAGCGCCGACCACGGCCAGACGTGGACATTCCACGAGGATGTCCTCACCGGCGAAGGGGTGCACGTGGAGGTGGTCGACCTGGCGCCATCCACGATTTTCGTGGCCTGCACCAATGGGGGGCTCTTCCGGTCGCTCGATTCGGGTGCCACATGGAATCTGGCGCAGTCGGGTGTCCATGGCTGCAACATCGCGTCGCTGTCGGTCGCCGATTCCGAGCCGGAGATCCTCTATGCCGACATCTTCTCGGCCTCCACCCTCATGGCGTCCTACGACTCGGGCTCCACGTGGCACGAGAAGACCTATCCTGCCGGGTGCAGCGGCACCATCTGCGAGCTTCAGGTCTGTTCCATCGACCCGAACATCGTGCTCGCGCTCGAGGCGGGATGAAGCTACAGCGAGCTCCACCGGAGCACGGACGGAGGGACCGTCTGGACGGAAATCATGACTCTCAAGAGAGCCAAATGCCTTGCCGAAGACCCCTTTGACGCGAGAATCGTCTATTTCGGCGGAACCAAGCTCACGAGCGGCCAGTATCAGATGGTGGCTTACAGGTCGAGCAACTTCGGAGCCACATGGCCGGACGAGATGTTGATCGGCAACCCGTGGCCTTCGAGCCGCACCACGTGCTACGAAATCGTTCCGGCGCACAGCGACCCGTCGATCATCACCGCCGTCGGCGTGGAGAACGACCAGGTGGCGGTCTACCGCTCGATCGACAGCGGCCTGACGTGGGACGACATCACCGGCGATCTGACGACCATGCATTCGTCGAACGATTATGTTCGCTCCTTCTGGGTGGCGCCCGACGATCCCGACCTCCTCGTGGCGGGAACCACCAACGGGGTGTTCGCCAGCGCCGACGGGGGCGCGAGCTGGAGCGCCACATCGGTGGCGGCTCTCACCTACAAAATCGTCCATCACACCGTGACCGACACCCTCTTCGCCGGAACCTATGGACGGGGCGTGTTCAAATCGGAAGACAGGGGGGCCACGTGGGTCGCGATCAACGAGGGGCTCGACGTGCTTCTCATCTACGACCTCGATATCGACGCGAAACAGGGTTTGCTCTATGCCGGAACCTATGGCGGCAGTGTGTGCCTCTACGACCTCGAGCCGTCGCCCTTGTGGGCGGGAGTGGATCAGTTCCCCGAGGGCACGGGCGGCACGGTGAAGTTCGTCCTCGACGCGGGCGCGGCCCACGCCGACCGCGGCTTTCTGTTGACCGGATCGCTCAGCGGCACCGATCCGGGCACGCTGCTCCCCGGCGGTCTGGCGACCATTCCGCTGAACAGGGATTGGTTCACCGATTACATTCTCGATCGGCTGAACACGAAGCCCTTCACGAATTTCTGGGGCACTCTCGACACGCAGGGCAGGGCGACCGCCGAGCTCATCGCGCCCCCGATCCCGGGGTGGAGCGGCCGGGTGGTCTACTTTGCCTTCTGCACCGCCTCTCCCTACGACTACGCGTCGAATCCCGTGGAGGTTTTCGTGACCGACTAGAGTCCACGAAAAAACCCCGGCCGAGCCGCGTCTGAGAAAACGCTCTGCCCGACCGGGATTCGACAGGAGGTTGGTCTTTCGATCAGAGAAGCGAGCCGCACCAACAACCAGCGGGCGCGGCTGCTCGCGGGCCATTATTTATAGAAGTAGGACACCAGCTTGATCGGTCCGTCCTGGATGAGGCCGACACCGGGGGCGTAGTACTTGTACTCCACCTCGCCCGGCTCGAGCGGGGTCGTCTCCTCGACCATGAGGCAATCGGTGAAGGTGCCCGCGGGCGTGTCCACGGTTTCGGTCAGGCTCAGGTTCTCGGCGCGGTCCTCGGCCACGCCGGGCGCGATCTCCTGGTAGTAGCGTGATCCGAGAAGCGGCCGGCCCGACATCATGAGGCCGTGCTTGGCGCCGTTCTCGCCGGCGCGCCAGGCGCCCTCGTGGCTCACGATCTCGCCGTCCTCGTAGATATCCACGTCCTCGCCAAAGTAGTAGAGCCCCCGGTCGCGCCTGCAGGCGCCGAAGTAGTTGCGCGAGATCTCGACCAGCTCGCCGTCGATCCACTCGACTTCCTCGATGATGCGGCACTTGATGCCGTTGACGATCTCATGCCGCCTGAGAATGGTGATCTGCAGCTCCACCCACTCGCCGTCATCGTCGCCCTCGTAAAAGAGCGTCCCCGGCTTCAGCGGAAAGTAGAGGTTGTCCCCCTTGGTCGAGATACGGCAGTTGTCGAGCGGGAAATCATCGGTGAAATCCTGGCTGAATCCCCCGCCGGCAAAGATGCTGACCGTGGGAACAAGAAGCAAGGCCCCGATGATGGCCAGGAGCGCGGGTGTGTTTCGTAACAATTTCTTCATTTTTCTGTCCTCCACAAAAAGATCCACAATTCTGTTTTTGCCGCGAAGTGACATGTCTTCGTCGAGCGTGCGGGGATAGCATACGTGAACGAAGATTAATGGAAGATGAATGGGTGGGATGAAATTCGAGAGATTGGCCTCAATTTTTGCGGATTCAAATGTCCTCTGTAGTGCGAGCCTCCCTGTGTGCGCCGAATTAGCCGGTCTTGAACACAACAATGTCTGGAATCGGAGTGAGACACGGGGCGGAAACTTGAAAAAAGATGAATAATTTTCCGATCGACTTAAGTTGTTCTTTAAGTTTGAAGAGACCTCGAGCCGGACTGAACGTCGACTCGGAATTGAACAGACCATCGTGTTTACAGGGGGTTCGAGACGTTGTTTTTCGCTACGACGGAGCCAGCGGGACATGGACGGAAGATCGTCAGTTGATCAACTCGGACGGCACGACCTACGATCGTCTCGGGATGGGGGTTGCGCTGAACATCAACCTCGTCGTGGCCGGGGCTCCCGGCGCGTACCATGACGGCAAATGGACCGGAGTCACCGACACCTTCGTTCTCGATCCGCCGGCGCCTGATATCAAGGTCAATGGACAGGACGACGACTTCTCCGCGCCACAGGGAACGCCTCTCACGCTCACACTCTCACTCGATCCCGCGAGCCGCGTCGACATTCCCTACGACTGGTGGATCGTCGCGGCGAAGAACTCCGTATCCTACTTCTGGTGGCGGTGGCCGGGCAACTGGATCAACTCGCCTTTGCCGCGACGCGTCCTCCAGATCGGACTCATTCCGGTGAACGGCTATCCGCTGGCCACCAATGCCGTTCTTCCCGCTGCAACGTGGACGTTCGCCTTTGCGCTTGGCGCGATGAACAACAGCTACGAGGGATCGTACCAGGACAGCATCACCGTGACGCTCTACTGATCGTTCCGCCAGCCGAGAGCCCCCCACGGTCACGCCTTCGAGACCGGCACTACGTGGATGCACACGCACCCGTACGACAACAATTTACTCGCATCGCAATCGATCACAGACGGCGGCCTTTATCACGAGGATGATTTGAGAAAGGAAGTTGAGTGGGGGGAGGCAAAGACCGGCAAAATCCATATAATCGAGGGTCGGATCGATTAGGGACCGATGAAGCTGGCAGGCAACCGGAGGACGGTTGCGGGCAGCCTATCGCTTGGCCGAATTGAGAGTGGGGCGATCGAAGCGACCGTGATTACACTTTGAATGCACAACCACAGGTCATCTCATGCTCCCGCAGGTCGGACATCCCGGCCTTCTATTGCGATTGGTTCTTCGATCGCCTCGCCAAGGGCTGGGTCAAGGTCAAGAACCCCCTCGACCGAATCCAATCGAGAAAGGTCGCGCTCACTCCCGACAGCGTGCGGTGGTTCGTTTTCTGGTCGAGGAACTACGAGCATTTGCTGCAACCGGACGCCCTGAAGCGGCTCGAGCCGTACAGATGTTATTTCCATTTCACCATCCTGCCCCGCGATCGTTTTATCGAACCCTACGACTTCGACATGGAGAAGGCGATCGACCAGGCAGGAAGGATCATCGAGCGCTTCGGCGCCGACTCGCTGTCGTGGCGTTACGACCCGATCGTTTTTTACAGGCAGATCGGCAGCCGGGAGGTCCGCACCAATCACGAGTTCGACAGGTTCAAGTACCTCTTCGATGCACTGAAGCGCAAGGGTGTGAACCGGCTGATCGTCAGCATCGTCGACCCCTACAAGAAAACCGAGGCGCGCTTGAAGAAGGCCGGGCTCGCCCTGATCGCGCCGCACAGGGCCATGATCGAGGACACCCTTCTGCCGCTTGCCGATCATGCGAACCAGGGCGGCATGCCGATCGTGAGCTGCAACGAGGAGTGGGAGATCTTCGGGATCAAGAAGGGAAGCTGCATCGACGGCGCCCTCCTGAACAAGATCGCCAATTCATCGGCGGACCGCATCTCCGAGGCGCCCATGCCGTTGCGCACGTCGTGCCTCTGCACGGCGAGCATCGACATCGGCGACTACAAGAAACACCCCTGCAAGCATTACTGTCTCTACTGTTATCCTTCCTGATAAATCGAGCGGTCTCGAGCCGGACGATCTGCTCCTGCCGCATTGAGCTCGACCAGTTGTCGAACCGGTCCGGTCCGGGGGCGGACGGATCTTGCTTGAGACCGGCGCGTGCGTTGCCTATTCTTGATTCATTGCTCTTCGCGGCGCGGCGGAATCGACCGCGACCGGCGCGCTCGCACGGGGAACCGCTCACGTCAGCGGGCTCTCGCGAGGAGCCACGGGATCTTCAGAAAGGAAAAAGGAGGACCGCCATGCATCGAGCACAATCAAGGAGATCTCCGGCTGCGCTGTTCGGCTGGGCGCTCCTCTGCTTCGGCCTTGCGATCCAGTCGGCCGCGGCGCAGGAGGCGCAATCGCGGACAACGATGCAGGATTCGCTCGACACGCTCGCCGCGATCGACGAAACGATCGTGGAGAAGCGGGCCGTTCTGGCCGAACTTCAGGCCAAGCTCGACGCGGCCAGCGACGGCGAGGAGCAGGAGCGGATCTCGGCTGAAATCTCGACCCTCAAGGGCGCGATCAGACAGCTCGAAACCGATTTCGAATCGGTCGCAACAGGCCTCGACATGGAGCATTTCGGCGCGGAGCTCGACCAGCGCTTCGCCCTGAGCGAGGAACTGGAAGACCTGCTGCGTCCGATCATCCAGGAGCTCAAGACCGCGACCGAGGACCCGCGCCAGATCGACAAGCTCCGCAAGGACGTGGCCTACCACGAGGAGCGGCTCGGCCTCGCGGGCCAGGCGACCGAACATATCAAGGAGCTGCAGGCAGCCACGCAGGATGCGAAGCTCCTCGCCGCCCTGGGCGCCGCGCTCGAGGAGTGGGAGAAACGGAAGAGCCAGCTCGCCAACCAGGTGACCGTCTCCCACTACCAGCTCGAGGCCAAGGAGAGCCAGCGCAAGTCGCTCCTCGAATCGACTCACAGCCTGCTGGGTGACTTTTTTCGCAACCGCGGCCTCAACATGTTGATGTCGCTCGGCGCCTTTCTGATCGTCTTCTTCGGGCTGCGCCTCGTCTATCACCGCGTCCAGCGCATCCGGCCACTCAAGGTGCGGACCTTCATGTCGCGGCTGATGACGGTGGTCTTCTTTTTCTTCGCTTTCGGCGCGGCCGTTGTCGCCGGGTTGTCGGTGCTCTACGTGGCCGGCGACTGGGTGCTCCTCGGCCTTGCGCTGATCATCCTCTTCGGCCTGGCGTGGACCACGCGCCAGACCCTTCCCCATGTGCTCGAGGACATCCGCATGTTGCTGAACCTCGGACCGGTGCGCGAGAACGAGCGTCTCGTCTTCGACGGCATCCCCTGGCACGTGGTGTCGCTCAATGTCTACACGAACTTGCGCAACCCGTCCCTCACCGGCGGTGAGATCCGGCTGCCGGTGCGCACGCTGAGCACGCTCCACTCGCGGCCGTGCTCTCCCGACGAGCTCTGGTTTCCCTGCCGCGTCGACGATTGGGTGCTGCTCGGCGACGGGAAGCGGGGCCGCGTGGTCTACCAGAGCCCCGAGTTCGTGCAGATGGTGGAATTGGGCGGCGCGCGCGTGACCTACCCCACGGCCGACTTTTTGAGCCTGCACCCGCGCAATCTCAGCACTGATTTCAGGCTCTCGATCACCTTCGGCATCGACTACGACCACCAGCCGGTGTGCACCACCATCGTGCCGGAGCGGATGGAGGCCGCGCTGCGCGCGGGGCTCGAGGCGCAGACCGGCAAGGAGGCGATCCGCAAGGTGAACGTGGAGTTCAAGGAAGCGGGCGCCTCGTCGCTCGACTATGCGGCGCTCGTCGACTTCGACGGGGCGGTCGCGGCGAAGTACGACGAGCTCAGCCGTGCGATCCAGCGGATCCTGGTCGACACGTGCAACAGCGAGGAATGGGTGATTCCCTTCACGCAGATCACGATTCACTCTAAATATGAATAGCCTGGAATCCATCAATGTTGGTGTGGATCTCTGCAATAGATCACATTACAACAGTGTGGTTCTCGCCAAGAAACATCCCTTGTGAAAGCTCGATGATGAGTTATCGAAATTATTAATTTCCCGAGTCCTTTTTATGGTAAACGGCATCCTTATTGAGGATTGTTGTAAGGTTTGTTCTTAGACGCGTAACATATCTATCTGTCAACGTTGTTTATTTTCCATTCAGATTGTATTTTTTGAAACAATAGACTATAAGTCATCAGGGAAGAACTCTATATCGTGACATTTGCGATTTGATATCTTATCCAAGCGATCGCTTGGCAACATTGTATTCGTATATTGCTGAAATAGGTCCCTCAAGTCAGTTACTGATATTCGGATGGCAGGCATGGGAAAAAGCAGAATCGAAACCAGTACAGAAATAGAAGCACTTCTTAATTCCATCATGTTGATGCTCCGCGCCGATACCGCTATTCTCTACAAATATATCGATGAGAGCGATGTAGAAGGTCTCGAGATACTTAACCTGATAAGTAAATCGCAAATGGTTAAAGGAAAAGTCGAGCATTTTTATGATAGCGTGATAGACAATACGCTCTTCAAGGAGGTAGGTAGCCTGAGACAATTGGTTGAAGACTATAAGAGAGGTGGATTAGATCTCAAGGATGATAAAATAAAGAAAGCACTAAATGTTCTGACAAAAAATATAAAGGTATTGAGGTTTTGTGATCACTCTGAGCGGGATCCAAGTAAAACAAGATGGAATTACGATTACAGGCGAAGACCAATGAAATATTTGGTTTTACAGAAAGACATATTGAACAAGGACTACAAAAATCAAGAAATAGAGAACGAGGGTATTACTGGATTTTTCTGTCGTGTACTTGGTGATTCGAAATGGATGGACGGTCTGGTTCCAGAAAAAAACGGCAAGGAAACAGAAGTGGACAGCGGTCGGGTCATTCAGAAGAAATCAACCGACATGAAAAGAGATAAAGAAGTAGAGAATCCTCCGTACTACATGCTAAGTAGAGAGGATATCAATGATATAAAAGCGCACAGCCGGGTTATAGACGACGATTCCGTTTTTTCAAATAATGAAAGCCATCACGCTGCTTGGATATTGTTAAGGAAGGAGATTTCAAAAGACGCTGACGATATTGACAAATTTAATAACTCGGAAAGAACGGCACAAGAGGAAACAGGGAACGATGTGATCGGCTGTATCCGGCTCGAATACTATACTGACTTGTATTCGCAACATCGAACGGGTGATCTAAGCAATGAACTTGAGGAATGGTTAACTAGGATGGCAGACCTTTTAAAGAAGAAGGTCACAAAGCAGCTTGTGGAGTTGATTATTACGGAAATTGAGACCGTCAGGGCTGCTCAGGTGCAGGAAAGTTATTCAAACCTGTTTCATTGCTTGATGCCAATATTGAATCAGTTGCAGCTCATAGGAAACCAA
>CAZUHB010000117.1:0-10006 GCA_964620445.1 uncultured Phycisphaerales bacterium | reverse complement strand
CAGATCTGGCTCATATTGAAAGGTGCGAGGAAAATCTGATTCTTCAGGGCTGCCCGCAGGCCGCCGCTGAACGGGTTGGCGAGGGCCCTATCGGTCTGTCAGCACGAGGGAGGTCTCCGCCTTGGTCTTTCCATTGACGATGATCTCGATCGGGTGCTCGCCCGGATAGTGCCTGCGCGTGGACATGTCGGCGAAGGAGTGTTTCTTCTCGATCACCCGTTCGCCGGGAGGGCAGGATCTTTCCGAGATCTTGAAGACCTTTCGCGACACCTTGCCCCGCGCTTTTACGAACCGGACAGCGTATTCGAGCCGCACCTTGCACGCCCTGGCCGTGCCCACGCTAAGGGCGAACGAAAAACGGACCGTCTCGCCGATGGCGGCCTTCGGCTTGTCCACCTTCAGCTTTTTCACGGCGATCGTCCGGGGATCGCCGAAACCGAAGAGCGTCATCGCGCGGCGATTTCCCGCCTTGAGAAGGGTGCGGCAGGCGTGTTTGATGATCCAGTCGGTGTTCGGGGATTTTCCCGACCACTCCTTGCAGAGCTTCAGCACCACGCCGGGGTGGTCCTTGGAGATGTCGTTGAGGTTGTTGGCCACGCTGCGGCGCACGAACAGGGAATCATCGTCCTTGAGCTTTTCGAGAACGGGCAGGATCATGCGCGGGTCCTTCTTGAAGGCGCCGATCGCCATGGCCCAGGGCAGCCGCGGGCGGCATCCCTCGCTCGCGAAGCGCCGCACCTTCTCGTCGTCATCGTCGGCGAGCGTCTCCATGAAGGCCATCGCCCGCCGCGCGTCGTCGATGATGAAGGGCCGGATCGCGAATTCGGACGACGAGTACTTCGTGAAGAGGGCCAGAGCCGGAAGCGATCGCTTCCAGTCGTTCTGGCCGTAGAGCTCCACGAAGTCGGGGAGGCACATCGCCTCGAAGCCTTTCACCCGCGGCGCGGCCTTCTCGAGGATGGCGAGGGCTTTTTCGAAGGGGCGCGGCAGAACCTGGCGCAGGCACCGGGTGGTGTGCCGCATGCGGGCCTTGAGCTCCATCCCTTCGAACGCGTCGTCGAGAACGAGGGCGATGAACCGTTTCCTGACGAAAGAGGGGGCGCATTCCGCGAGCACATCGGCCATCGCGTTGACCGTGGCCGGTGTGAAGAGCAGGTCCTTGAGTTTTTCCGCCATCGCTGTCTCCCAGGGCAGTCGTGCCTGCGCCCGAAACCGGGACCGGCGGTCCGGTCGAGCAGAAATCAGCTCGGGCCCGCCCCATATTGCCAGGAAATCGAAGTCAGCCCAAAGTATAATGCTTCCAAATATTCACCGCGCAGAACCGGGAACACGATCTCGAGGTGTGACCGCAACCGAGCCGGAAGGATTTGATCGCCATGGGGAACCGATCGTCGAACCCCGATGAACAGGAACGATCACCATCCCGCGACGACTGGACCGACGTGGCTCGCATCATTTCGGCGGCAGGCGACAGCCCTCTTCATACCGAGGGGAGTCGATTCGCCGACCTGCTCGCACGGGCGATCGTCACGGCCGAGCCCGGGCCGGGCCACTTCGTCGACGTTCTCGATCACCTCATCGCAGCGCGCATCGCGGCCGCTCTCGAGGACGGGGACCATCACGCGGTCACCACGCTGGTGGAATTCGGTAAGGTGCGGTCCAAGGGGATCAGGTTGAGCCACAAATTCGGGCAGACGTTCACGCGGGTCACGCCGGAGGGTCCGCTCGCTGGACTGTTCGAGAAGATCGACCGCGATCTTTTTGCCAGTCCGCGCTTGAGGGACAGGATCGTCTCGACCGATCGGGCGGAGCAGGAATTTCGCCAGGAGTATGAGTTGGAGGAGAGGTCGCGCGGCGCGAGGCGTCCGGTGTGGTGCTACAGGATCACCAGGTCCGCTTCCCCCGATACGATCACCATCCACCACGCGCGCAACGAGGAGATTCCTCTCCTGCTCGGACATCTCGGCCGTCTGTGGGATTTCTTCTTCGAGGCGGAGTGCCCCGAAACCCGTCTCGAGAAGATCGCCGAGATCGAGTGGTGGTTCATGGCTTCGAATATTCCCGGCCGGTGCAGCGCGGCTCTGGGAGATGCGCTCTCCATCGTCTTGCGCCGGAGCGCGGGTCTTGCTCTTCGCAAAGGGTTTGTTCACCTCGACTGGGAGGTGTTGTCCCGGCCTCTCGATGAATTTTTGAAGTGGCGCGCCGAGATATCACCGGATGCCCGGATCTAGTCGCTGGTACCTCCCGAACGTCTAACATGTCTCCCCGTGGGCGGAATCACCCAAAAATCATCGAAAAATCACGCAAATCTCCTCTTCTCGTGGGGGAAGTAAATTTTTTATGAACATGCTCATTTTAATTGTTGACCGGGCCGATAGGATGGGTATTATGTGAGCGCGCTCATAAAGGAAGCAGGTCTATGCGAGTTTCAAGAGAAACCAAGGAAAAGACGCGCAAGAAGATCGTGGAGACGGCTCGGGACCTTTTCATGGAAAAAGGATTCGATCAAGCCACGACGCGCGACATCGCGGCGCAGGCCGGGATCGCGGCCGGGACGCTCTTCAACTACTTTCCGAGCAAGGAAGCGCTCGGCATGGAGATCATCGCCGAGGCGCTCGAATCGGGGCGACAGGAGTACGTTGCCCTGCGCCGCGGCTCGGAATCGCTCGAGGAGGAGCTTTTTCTCTTTGCCATCACCGGGCTCAATCAGCTGAAGCCGCACCGCGCTTACCTTTCGTCGGTGGTGGAGTCCGCGCTCAGCCCTTTTACCGGTTCCCAGGCGAACCGGACCGGGGAGCGCGTTCGGATCGAGCATCTCGAGGATGTGGCCGCCATCGTGAGCGATCACGCCAAGACCGGCCAGCCCTCGTTCGTGGCGATCCATCTCTACTGGGCTCTCTATCTCGGTGTGCTCGCCTTCTGGTCGCAAGACGCCTCCCCTGATCAGGAAGATACACTGGTGCTGCTCGATCAGTCGATGCGCCTCTTCGTGGCCTCGCTCGACAGCAACCAGTCCCGCACGGAGTGAAACAATGAGTGTCAACATCAATGAACTGATCGATTCCTTACCGATCGACGATGACAGGTCCGCGTCGCCGCAGCACGCTCTCCAGGCATTGATTCAAAAGCTGGGGAGCAAGAAAGTCCCGGTGGGGGCGCTGAACCGGCTCTGGATTCTGGGAACGCTGCAGGCCAAGATCGCCGCCGCCTACCTCGTTCACTGGGTGCGGTCGAGTTTTTCCGGCCTCGACGCGAAGCAGAGGCGGCTCAACGAGACCCACCTCAAGGCCGCGGTGAAACTTCTCGGGGGAATGAGTTACCTCCGCGGCGCGGTGATGAAAGTGGGGCAGATCCTGGCCAGCTATCCCGATGTCGTGCCCGAGCAGTTCGCCGACATTCTCGGGCGGCTCCATTTCGAGGCGCCGCCCATGCACTTTTCCATGTTGCGCGAGCTCTTCCGCAAGGAGCTCGGTGCCGCGCCCGACGAGGTGTTCGACGATTTCGAGACCGAGGCTTTCGCTGCAGCGTCGCTCGGCCAGGTCCACCGGGCGCGCATCAAGGGTTCCGATCGGCGCGTGGCGGTCAAGATCCAGTATCCCAACATCGCGCGCACGATCCGCGATGATTTCCGCAACATGCAGGCCCTCCTCTTTCCGATGCGGCTCAGTTCGGACTGGGACAATTTGAAGGAGAATTTCGAGGAGATTCGCCGCATGCTCGATCTCGAGGTGGACTACGTGCAGGAGGCGCACCACATGGAGATCGCCACGGGCGCCTTCGGCGACGACGAGAATATTGTGATCCCGCGCGTTCATCGCGACCTGTCCACGAAGAGGGTGCTCACCACCGATTATCTCGAGGGCGTTCACCTCCACGATTTTTTGTCCGCCAAGCCGTCTCAGGCGGAGCGCGACCGGTATGGGAGCCTGATCCTTCTCTCCTCGGTCCGGCTCCAGTACAGTCGCGCCCTTCTTCACGCCGATCCTCATCCGGGCAATTACTTCTTCATGAACGACGGGCGTCTCGGCCTGATCGACTTCGGGTGCTGCGTCGAACTCACCGACGAGGATACCGATTACATGGCCGAGGGGGAGCGCGCCGTCGAGGGATCGGACGAGGCCGTGATCAAGGCGGTGATCCGCGCCGGTGACATGACGCCGCGCCAGGCAAGGGACGAGAAGCGGATCGCCGCGATGCGCGAGTGGGCCGAGTGGGTCTGGAAACCGATGGTGCACGACGGCCCATTCGATTTCGGCGATCCCGACTACTTCAAGCGGGGAACCGAGCTCTACGGCGAGCTGATGAAGAGGCGCTACACGCGCTCGCTACCGGTGAACATCTGGTTGAGCCGTTGCTTTTACGGTGTGCGGGCGCTTCTGGCGCGGCTCGAGGCGCACGTCGACATGCGGGCGATCTGGAAGCAGGAGACGAACGTGACCTGAGCGCGCGTCCCGGAATCAGCGAGGAACCCGCCATGCCGAAGATCGTGGGATCCGTTTCACGACCTCTACTCGATCACCCCGTCCCATCCGTTGGACAGAATACCCGCTTCGTAATCGAGCGACTGAAACCAGAGCCCCAATCCGGGCAGGTTGGGACAGGTGCGGCTGAAGCGCGCCATGCCGTGCTGATCGGCCTTCCGGTAAGGGAGGGCGAAGTAGGGCGGCGTGAGCAGGATCTCGCCCCAGGGCGAGTTGACCGGCCCGGCGCCGAAAGTCGAGTAGGCCGTGATCACCCAGGCCCCGGGCGTTGCGTTCACCACGGTCACGGTCGTGGTCTGGGCGGGCGCGAGCCGGTCGATCGAGAGGGTGACCCTGGACGAGACCCAACGCACCGCGTTGACCAGAAGCCGCACCGCGTCGGGATCCTGATAGAGTTCGAGCGTGGCGAAATTGTCATTGTCGGCGAGAAAGAAGGGCCCCACGTAGGCGACCCGCCCCAGCGCGGGGCCCGTGCTCCAGTAGACCACCGATTCGCGATTGTTCTGGACGTATTCGGCGAGCACGGAGGCACCGGTGTCGATACCGCCCGGGGGCCATTCGGCGAGTGATTCGGCGCCGAAGCCGAAATTGTTCACCTGGGTGGTGATCGGGTGCGCCGATTCGGTGATGTTCATGTCGTAGCCCCAGAGATAGCCGTAGGTCACGTGAGCGTGGATCGGAAGAATGGCGTCGTAGTCGTGGTAGCGGTTGGCGGCGCAGGTGTAGTTGACGCCGCCCACACCGACCACACCGCGGCCGTGGTCCTCGACGAAGGACCTGACCTCGGCCTCGATGACACCGTAGCCCGAGTCGCGGTCCCCGAGGTAGTGGCCGCAGGAGCCGAAGATGAAGACGTCGAACTCGAGCAGCTCGCTCATCGTGTCGATCTCCTGATAGGTCACGACGGCCGGCGTGATGCCGTGATTGTAGAGGGCGCCGGCCATGAAAAAGCAGGCGTCCTCGTTGTTGTAGGGAGTGTTGTACGACTTGATGATCGCGACTTTGATGTGGTCGCCCTGCGCCGACGCGGCAGTGAAACCGCAGAAGAGGCAGATCGCGGCGAGGACGCCGATCAGCGTGCCTGTCCTTGTTTTCATGCAGACCTCCCCGGGATCCGCTAACCGTCCGCGTCCTTCGCGCGCTTCTTGTACAGGTTCGCGTAATATTCGAAGGTGCCGCTGTACCGGGATTCCTTGTAGGCCTCTTTGGTTTTGTCGAGAGCCTTCTGGACGTTCCCATCGATCGGCGCGTACTGGGCCAGATAGTAGGCCGCGCTGCGGTGGATCGATTCCGACTCCTTTTCGTCGAGCAGGAGTTTCACGAAGAGAGCGCTCTGTGCGGCGATCTGCTCGGGATAGCTTCCCATCGACAGGAGCGCCGTCGACCGCAGCGGCCCCTTTGCGCTCTTGAAGCATTCCAGGAGCGCGGGAAAAACACGCTCCCCGTCATTCTCGAAATAGGAGAGATCGATCGCCGCGGCGCGGCGGGTGTTTTCGTCTTCGGAGCGGAGTTCTTCGAGGCGTCGATCGAGGATGTCGGCGGGGGGGCGCGTAATTGTGATTTTTCGTTCGCTGACGATCGTTCCAAAGGCTGGCGAGAGGTCGACCGAGCAGGTCGCGGTGTATTCGCCCGATGGCTCTGCCACCGGCACGTCGCACGTCCCGCTTCAACCATACTCGGCCACGATCGACGACCGCTTTTCGGACTCTTGCGAGAAGGTCACGGTGATGTTCAGTTCCGACCCCTCGCGCGTTTCGGTCTTGCGCGTGGACGCCATGCGCATGGTGGCCCCATTTTTGTCGACCAGCCCCACATTGAAGAGGGCGTTCGGCCCGCGCGTGGAGGTTTGCACATCGTAATGGAATGGGGGACCGAGGTGGATCGCCTGCGCCTCGGCCGCTTGAGCGGCCGAGGCATGGAGAGAGGCGGTCCCGTTGATGAACCAGACGAATATCTCCTCGTCGATGTAGGTCCAGTGGAAATAGACCTTCCCGGCGAAGGAACCGCAGAAGGGGCCCATGAGATCGAGTCTCCATTCCAATCCTCCCAGGGGGAAGCGAAGGAGCATCTCCGAGTCGTCGTCGTCGGGCGGGCCGTCGAACTCGACGTCCAGGGCTTTCTCGTACTTGCCATCGCCGTCCGTGTCGGCCGTGACACGGTCGTAGATCTCGCCCTTCTCGGTGGAAGAGTCGATGCGGACGACCATGGAATGGATGCCGTTTCGATCGGTCTCGACGCGGAAGTAGAGCGGTTTCAGGCCCTGCTCGTCCGCCGATTCGTCGGGAGCGGCCGTTGCCGAGCCGATACCGATCAGCATGAGTAGCATGAATTGGGTAAAGGTCATCGTCTTCCCTTCTTTCCGGATCTGCCCGCCGTGCGGAAAACGTCCGCCGAGCGGAAAACGTCCGCCGAGCGCGGTGTTGCGGTCGGTGGGGCGATCCTTTGCTTGATTGTATAGACTGTGGAGTGGCGAATGCAACGCTTTCCGGCGGTGGGGGGCGGGGAGCGCGGGCTACCGAGCGATTCGGGCCAAATTTATTTATATTAAATGTCAGTGGCCCTACCGGTTCCGGACACGTTTTTTACAGGCTCATCAACGAGTGTATCCGAGCTGTCGCATTCCCTCCTGCACCTCCTCAAGATCGACGGTTGTCTCCGGTATCAGGCCTCTTGTTCGCCGCTCGGCGTTTACACGGTAGGTTTCGTAGGCCTCGGTCAGGCGCCGAAGGGTATCTTGGTGCTCAGACCCAGTAGCAACTCCACCAGCCTTTCCGCTAGCCACATTTAGATCCACGAGCGTTCGACTTCCGTCCGCGAAATTTAGGATCAGCTTGAAGGAACCCTCGCGTACGCTGGCCATCTCGTCGCCGACAAGCTGACTGTCGGAGAAGAAGCGCCGAGGCATACTTTCTGCGTTCAATCTAAGTAACGACGTCCCGTCGATATGCTCTGGAGGTGTTATGCCGGCTGCATCGAGGAATGTCGGAAAGAGGTCGCAGAGGGAAACCGGTTGGTCGTCCTCGCGGGGATCGATACCCCAGCCGTCTGGATAGCGGACCAGAAGCGGTATATGTAGCAAAGCCTCATCTTGGCTGTTGCCGTGGCCCAGCCGAGGATGGTCACCGGCAAGAAGATGTTCGCCGTGGTCGGAGTAAAAAACAACCAAGCTCCTCTCCAGCCCTACCTCGTGCGACCAGATATTGAGCAGCTCCTCCAGTGCTTTATCACAGTCTCGCACGGCGGCCGCATAAGATTCTTTGACCCCATTCGGATTATCAGCGGCCGCGCGATCGGGCCAGCGTTTGCTGTAGTACCATGGATTCCACTGGTGGACATCCATGTAGTGCAGAAGCAGACAAAAGGGGCGATCCTTTGGCCGCTTCGCAATCAGACCACGGGCCGCATGGTTTACTTCCTGCCAGGGAACCACACCTGTGCGAACCACGACATCCTGACCATCGCCCGCAATGCCCGAGAGGGTGTAAAGTGGATTGGTTGCTATCATAGCAGTTCGATACCCGACCGACCGCAGAATTTCCGCTGCTGTGTCAAGCTGCTGCGGGTATACTGTAAGAATGCGGCAACCGGTCTTGAGTTTGAAGGCAAAACATCCTGTCGGCGCCCCCTCAGCCTCTAGTTCCTCCAACGACATTGTGCCGGAACGAAAACCAGTGGTGTGATGGCGCGGAAATAATCCCGTAAGTGTCGACGAAATAGAGGGCATGGTCCAGCTCGAATTGCTGTAAGCCCGAGAGTAGAAGACTGCATTCTGGCGCATCCTCTGTAGCGTCGGCATCAACTCTTTTCCTTCAGCACCGAAGGCATGATCGAAGCGATGCGTGTCTGAACAAATCAGGAGGATTTGTGGTAGATCACCCTCGTGCCCTATTCCCGTGTGTTTGGGTGATGACACTTGTGCGCGAATGACCGGCATAGCCACGGCGCCAAATAGAGGCCGATCCCCAACACGCAAGGTCCAACGCAGAGAAACGCGTCTCCCTGTCCAGCGGGAGAGATCGATTCGTTCTCTCTGTGAGATAATATCAAAACCGGTCTCCCCCTCCGCGAACTCCGATTCAGAAAAGATCGGCTCCACACTAAGGATAAGACTTTCTTCGCCGCCGTCACAACGCAGGTGACCCTCGAACCGCGCTCCCTTCCGCTCTGGCCCAAAAGCCAACGGGAGGATTTCAATCTCGCTTTGCGATTCAAGTAAGCGACTCTCAGGATAAACCGTCTCTCCTTCGAAGGTCCAGGCATCAACCATCAGAGGAGGCTTACAGCGACCGATGCGTACAAGTCCGGCCCCAAGGGGTGAAGTCTTCTCTTTGTGCCCGCAGCCGACAAAAGCAGCGAAAAACGCTGCAAGAAAAAGAACGCCAACCACTGGTAACCTTGTATGCCTCGTCTCGATGAAAAATCCAGTCACGTCCTTCTCCAAATAATGCTCTGCAAAGTCTTCCGGTCGTCTGTCATTCAGAAAATAAACTTTGTATTTTCGCACTTTTCCAACCAAATATCAAAGGCTTGTACTATACGACAAGTTCTCTTGAATCCCAATATGTAATGATGCTATAAATGGTTCCGTATGGTAGGAACCGGTAAGCGTTTGAATCCGTTTAAGACTGAAAGTGTGGTATTGACTAGTACAAAGTATCAGGTTTATTTGTTCCATGTTTAACATTTTCAAGAAATTAAAAAAGATCATTTCTCCCAACCCCTCGGAGGTGGGAGAAAAGCCGAAACCGGGTAAGTATCAATTGGATCGTGACTTTTTGAATCAGTGTGTGGGAGATCCGCAGGTTCTGGTAGAGATTACATCGAGATGCAATTTTTCTTGCACATATTGTAGTAGCTCTTTCAAAGAAAGAAAAAAGATCGACATGCCGATAGAGCTATTCAAACGTATCGTGCGTCAACTTCCCGGGATCACAAGAAAGGCGATTCGGCTTCATATAGACGGCGAACCCACTCTACATCCTGAATTCCATAGAATGGCAAAATTGGTTAATGAACACGGCCTTCCCGTTTCCTTGGCTACCAATGGATCCCTTCTAAATCCCGAATTTCTTGATCTCGACATGAATTTGACGATTACTCTTTCTACTTCCGCCACGGAGCTTTCAGAGCGCCACAAGAAATTAGATTATGAACGATATGTAAACCGTGTCATCGACTACGTGAAAATGTGGACTCGCCAGAAAACGACTCAATCAATCAGAATTCAGATTATCTATGATAATAAGGAACGAAAAAACGAAGACTATTATTCCGCAAAAGAAGAATTCATACGCGATTTTATAGAACAGTCTAATCTTTCCGGTTATCAATCAACAGAAAAGGGCACAAGTCGTTTTTTCACCAAATCCGCTGGTGAATTCTTGGAATTTTCAAAACACTTTCTGACGACTCAAGGGCTTTACCCGGAAAAAGGAAAACGCCGTCCATGCATTCCGGCCGAATCCGGATTCTGTGATTCTCCCTGGAAGCGCCTCGCGATTCTCGCAGATGGTAGCATTAGTTAT
>CAZUHB010000116.1:0-10360 GCA_964620445.1 uncultured Phycisphaerales bacterium | reverse complement strand
CACATAAAATTAATTATGTCGTTTCTGCCTTGTCAACTGTGAATTTCTTTTTTGAAAGGGTCCATGACGGGATCCGGTTCGGACACCGGCGGCGTCCGGCCCCCGTGGTTACAGCCTCCGAGCGCCCTTGGCATCGGCTTCCGAGCGCCTTTTGCGTCTGTATTATCAAAGGAATGTTGAGAAAAAAACACATACCGCCGGGCCGAAATGATACCTTCTATAATCTTTTTTCTTTTGGACCCTTTGCGGCCGGACCGGACGAATTGACCATGTTGAAGACCGTTTTCAACCCGGAGTTCGCGCACCTTTTCGAGAGGTCCTCGACATGTAATTTTGAATCGATTTGGAATTCGGAGCCGATTCAGATTTTCACGGCGCAAAGAACTTCCGACGTGCGGATCGTCCAGATCCCGGGTGCGGCCGAACACGATCATCGGGCTGTTCTCAAACGATACTGGTACCCGAGGCTCTCCGATCGTCTCAAAGGCTTTTTCCGAAACACATTTTTCGGTATGTGTCGGGCGGCAAGGGAATTCCGAAGCCTGACGCGCCTCGGAAGCGTGGGCTGCTCGCTCGTGAGGCCGATTGCGATTGGAGAGGCCCGTACGCTTCGGCTCCTCGAGAGATCGTTCATCCTGACCGAATACCTCCCCGGCACGAAAACACTCGAGGACGTACTCCTGTCGCGCTCATTCCGTACCTGGCCGTTCGCGCGGCGGCGGAAACTCGCCGCCGATCTCGGTTGCTGGGTGAGGGCGATTCATGACAGGCGCTTCCACGACAGGGACTTCTTTGCGCGGAATATTCTCGTGCACCGATCACCGCCTCGGACGGGCCGATCGAGAACGGAAACGAGCCGCTTCCTTTTCTCCAAGATCGATTCGAGTGCGGCCACGGGCGGGAAGGCACAACCCGGTGCAGGACGCCCCTTTTTGAGAGATCTCATCGACCTCGATCGCGATGTGGGTATGGGCGCGTCAAGAACGGACAGGCTGCGATTTCTGCTCGCCTACATGGCAACCTTCAGAATGAACGCCGAGGTGAGAGTCCTGGCGGCGCACATCGGGAAGGATGCGACCTGACTACCTCGGACCAGCGAGCTTGTCCGTATCGAGAATGATCGTCACCGGCCCCTCGTTGACGAGCGCCACCCTCATGACCGCACCGAACGCGCCGGTCTTGACGGCAACCTCCTCGGAACGGAGAGCGGCAACGAAATGATCGAAAAGCGCGCTGGCCCGCTCGGGACTCTCGGCCGCGTCGAATCCTGGCCTCCGCCCCCGCCGGCAATCAGCCAGAAGGGTAAACTGGGACACCGCGAGTATCTCGCCCTGCACCAGGGGATGAAGGATATCGCGATTGAAACGCCCCCTCTCGTCGCCGAAGACCCGCAAGGTCGCCACCTTGCGCGCCAGGCGCTCGGCCGCATGCTCGTCGTCTCCCTTGCGAACGCCGACGAGCGCCACGAAGCCGGCGCCGATCTCGGCCTTCGTGTCGCTCTCGACCGCGACGTTCGTGTCGCTCTCGACCGCGACGTTCGTGTCGCTCTCGACCGCGACGTTCGTGTCGCCCTCGACCGTGACACTCGCCGCCGACACCCTCTGCAGCACGGCGATCATGGATTTTCTCCTTTGAGGATCTCGATCCGGTTCGGCACGGTGAAGGTCCTGTCGTACCATCTTTTCTGGTCCGCGTTGGGGCCGTCGTATCCGAGATATCGCTCGTAATAGTCGAGAGCCCTGGCCCGATCGTCGAGGTGCCGTTCCCACAGAAATCCCAGGTTGAGAAGAGCGTTCGGGTGGCGTGCGACGAGGGACTCGAAAACGTCGGCCGCGCGGCCGTGCTCACCGCTGTCCCACAGGATGCGCCCCTTGAGCATGGCAGCATCGAGTGCGTCGGGATCGCTCGTCAGAATCGTCTCCACCTGCTTCATGGCGTCGTCGAGATCTTTCAGTTTGAAACAGTAGAGGTGGGCCAGACCGTAGCGGGTCGTCAGATCGTTCGGCGAGTATTCGAGGTATCTCTCCATCTCCTCGGCTTGCTCCACCGATCTCCCGAGGCGCGACAGATTTTCGATCAGGAGCAGCCGTGTGCGCAGGTCGGGATTCCGCTCCTGGGTGAAGTCCCGCTCGAGGAGCCACTCGAGATGCTCGGCCGACTCCTCGTAGCGCTCCATGGACTCTTCCTTGATGATGGTGAACGCGAGGCCATAGCGCGCCCAGGCGAAAGCCGGATCGACAGCAACCGCTTCATCGAGAAGGGCGATCGTCTCGGATGGATCATCCTCCATCCGCGCGGCCAGCGTCAGGTTGGGAGCGGAGCGCTCCCCGCTCAGGAGTTCGGCCGCCTGGGCACGCGCCTCGTCGACCCGTCCCGCGTCGGTCAATCGATCCTGAAGATCGCGTGTCCTGAGAAACGCTGCCGGATAGAGCGCCTCGTGCGGCAGGGGAACGGGACCGAGACATCCCGCGGATAGAAGAACGGTGCATAAAAAGGTTTGCACGATCCGAACGAAAGCGCCCGCGGACCGGGACGTGTCGCGTTCCGGGCGCTCCGCGAGGGAGGGTGCAGAGGAGGGCGAACTTCTTCGTCTACTGCAACTCATGGCTTCTCTTTTCATTTTCGATTTCTACGTGACACAGTCATTTTATGCTATGATGATCGCGGCGGTAAAACCGATTTTCCGATTGGCGGGAGTATCCGGTTTGACGAGGATTCTTGCCTTCACAGCGCTTGTTTTTCCAGCGATCATCCTGACCGGTTGCCTGACCGCCGGCCCCGGTGCAGATCTCTCGCCCCTTCTGCGTACCGGCTTTCACCGTTCAGCCAACGAATCGGAGACGGAACTGCTCGTTCCGATCTTCGCGGAAAGAAGCACGCCGGAGCGATCGGAGTGGGCGATCCGTCCCCTCATGGGTTACCGCCGGAACCATGGCGAAGATTTCACCGAGTTCGATTTCCTTCCGCCCCTCGGGCGATACTTCCGCCACGGCGACCGCGCGCGATTCCGCTTCTGGCCGCTCTATTCCTATTCGAGGGTGACGCGGTCCGATGGCGACGATGTGGACTGGACCGTTTTTCCACTCCTCTTCGGCGGCCACTCGGCGAGCGGGGAAAATTACTTCGCCTTTTTCCCGCTGGGCGGCTTCATCCGCGAGTTCCTGTCCTACGAATCGTTCAGTTTCGTGCTCTGGCCGCTCTACCAGAGGGTGACCAAGAAACTCTCGGCAACAGAACGGAGGCGATCGACCAGCTTTCTGCTCCTCTTCGGCTGGTCCGAGGGAGGCCGAATCGACGGCTCATGGCATGCCTTGCCGTTCTACATGAAAAGTATCTGGAAGGGCCGATACCGGAAATACTCCGTGCTCTGGCCCTTCTTCCACTACCAGGAGAAGGGGCTCGATACCGACCATCCGGCAAAGGCGTACGGTTTCTGGCCCCTCTTCCACCTCGAGAGCGCCGACAATTACTACCGCCACGGATTCATCGGCCCCGTGATCTTTCTCGGCCCCCTGGTGCAGGTAGGGCGCGAAGTGCCGGACAGGTGGCAGGGAGAACCGAACCGGGAGCGCAACGCCTATTACATTTACGACGTGCCCTGGCCCCTGGTTCGCATCGAGAAGACGCGTGAATTCGAACGGTTCCGGATCCTTCCCTTCTACTCCCATTATGTGGAGGAAGGGGCTACATCGTCCTTCGACTCCAAGGCGTTCTTGCCTCCGTTGGTCTGGCTCAGGAACTCCAAGAACAAGGAGTACGAGAAATCCGATTTCTTCTTTATCCCCCTCATGACGCGCATCCACAAGGTCTACGCCGACAAGCGGGGTGAAGACCTCTATTTTCAGCTCTGGCCTCTGTTCCATACCGACTCGACCGCGGAAGGCGGATACGATTTCTCCACACTGAGTCTGTTGCCATCACGTCTCGCCAAACCTCTCGAATCGGTGGACCGGCTCTTCTGGCCCTTCTGGAACATCTACCGATATCAGGAGGAGCCGACCGGCGCCACGCGCCACAAGGCACTGTTCAACCTCGTCTCCGCCTATCATGACGGTACCGAGAGCCGCTTCAGCATTCCGCTTCTCTACAACTACCTGAACGTGGACAGTGTCGGATGGGAACACAACTTTCTGTGGAAGCTGATCACTATCGAGGGCGATGACGGCGGCTTGAGAAACATGAGGTTTTTGTTTATTCCGATCGTCAGCTCCTCGGAGCGGACGATGTACCCCGGAGGAATCGGTCGCTGAGACCGGAGAGTGGAATGGCCTTTTTCGAAATGACCGGACGCTTCCTGATCAACATGGTCGAGGGAGCGGGCTACACACTGATCCTCCTCCTCTTCTCTGTCTACTACATGAAGAACAGCTGGAAGAGAAGGCGTTTCGTGCTCGACCAGATGTTCATCGCCGGCGTCAAACCGCTCCCCGTCATCTTCGTGGTCGGCGTGTTCACGGGAATGATTCTGGCCCTCCAGATCGGCGTGGAACTGCAGGACTTCGGGCTCAAGACATCGATCTCGCGCATCATCGGCACCGCGCTCTGCCGCGAGATGGGGCCGTTCATGACGGCGCTGATCCTGACCGCCTCTGTTGGATCGGGAATGGCGGCCGAGATCGGCACGATGAAGGTCTCGGAGGAGATCGACGCCCTCGAGGTCATGTCGATCGATCCGACCGACTTTCTCGTGGCGCCGCGCGTTCTGGCTCTGGCCGTCATGTGTCCCATCCTGACCCTGTTCTGCAATTTCATGGGTGTTCTGGGCGGAGCGCTCGTGGGCAAGACCCAGCTCGACATCTCCTTCAAGGTCTATTTCGAGAACGTCCTCGAAGCGCTCGGGGGCGATCCCGAATTCTTCGGCCTCCCGAAGGATGTCTACACCGGCCTGTTCAAGGCGCTCGTTTTCGGTATCGTCGTCGCCATCGTGGGCTGTTCGAGCGGGCTCAGGGCCAAGGGAGGAGCGCTCGGCGTGGGCCAGGCGACGCGCACGGCGGTGATCAATTCCTTCCTGCTCATCATCATACTCGGCTACTACATGACGTGGGTCTTCTATCGTTGAGGATTCTGAACCATGATCCGGCTGGAAAACATCTACAAGAGCTTCGGCGACCAGACGGTTCTGAAGAATTTCTCCCTCGACGTGAAGAAGGGGGAGACGATGGTCATCCTCGGGCGCTCGGGTATCGGTAAGAGCGTCACCCTGAAGCACATCGTGGGCATCCTCAAGCCCGATCTGGGACGGGTGGTCGTCGATGGAGAGGATATCACGAACGCCGACGACAAGACCCTGTTCAGAATCCGGCGGAAGGTTGCCTACCTTTTCCAGTCGGCGGCTCTGATCAACTGGCTCAGCGTGGGCGAGAACGTCGAACTTCCCCTCCGCGAACACACCGCTCTCGATCGGACGGAGATCGTGAACCGCGCCGCAACGGCCCTCAAGGAACTGGAAATGGACGGGGCTTACCACAAGATGCCCTCCGAGATCTCGGGGGGGATGAAAAAGAGAGCCGCTCTGGCCCGCGTACTGGTCATGGAGCCGGAGATCATACTCTACGACGAGCCCACGGCTGGACTCGATCCGATCATGACGAACAACATCGCACATCTCATCAGGAGCGTGCAGGAACTGCATGGGATCACGTCGATCGTGGTCACCCACGATCTGGAATGCGCCTGGAAAGTCGGCGACCGGGTCGGAATGCACAGCAAGGGCCGGATCATCGAGGTCGGTACGGTCAGGGAGATCAAGGAGAGCGAAAATCCAGTGGTCCAGGCCTTTTTGAGCGGAGAACCATTTGACGACACCGCCATCATGAGCGGGCGATAGAACAGGAGATACAGGGAATGTCCAAAGTCAAGGAAACAGGAGTGGGAATCCTCTTTTTCGGCGCACTCGTCGGTCTCGGATTCCTGACCGTGGCTCTGACCGATTTCGATCTCTTCCGGACGACACACGACATGACCGCCTACTTCGACAAGGCGTCGGGGCTGAAAGCGGGCGACAACGTCCGGGTCATGGGTGTGATCCGGGGCAAGGTGCGGAAGATCGAGTTTCTGGCGACCCCCGTCCACCTGCCCGAGGTGGTCAACGATCTGTGGGTCAAGGCGAAACTGACTCTCGACGTTCCGGTACAGAGTTTTCTCAGACGCGATTACGTCATTCGGATCCGGAATTCCAACATGCTCGGCGGCAAGGTCGTCGACATCGAGCTCGGTTCGAGCGACGAGGCGGTCTCTGAGGAGACCGTCGCCCGCGGCCTGCCCGGGCTCGCCACGGCCGACCCTTTCGAGCAGGTGGGCGATCTGATCGGCGAGAACCGTCCCAAAATCGACAGGATCATCCAAAACGTCGATCTCTTTGCCAGCGAGGTCACCTCCCTGGCCAACGATATCCGCCAGGGGGACGGCGTGGCTCACGACCTGATCTACAACAAGACGATGGCCGACAGGGTGAGGCTCACCATCGCCGATGTGAGCGACGGCGTGGAACTCTTCCGGCAGGTCATCGCCGACGTGCGGGAAGGGAACGGCGTCCTGGGTCAGATACTCTACAACGAAGACTGGCCCGAGACGGTGACGGCGATCATGGACACGACCCGCGACATCATCGGCGAGGTCAAAGAAGGCCACGGTCTGCTGGGACAGATCATCTACAATCAGGAGTGGTCGGACAGGGTGACCGAGCTCATAACAACGATCACCGAGATCGTGTCGAACACGCGCGAGGGCAAGGGGCCTCTCGGACTGCTCCTCTACGACGAGAATCTGCGCGCCCACATCGAGTCCGCTGTCGAGAACTTCGAGAAAGTCTCCGCATCCCTCGGTACGATCGCCCAGAACCTGCAGGAAGGAAAAGGCCTGCTCGGATCGTTGCTCGCCGACGAAGAACTGGCTCTGAAGGTGAACGCCCTGCTCGATCAGGCGCTCATGAGTCTCGAGGATGCCCGCGAGGCGGCGCCGTTGACCTCCCTCGGGTCATACCTCTTCGGATCCTTCTAGGTGCTTCGGCCAGGACCCTCTTGGATCCGGCGTTCCTTGCGCTCTGGACGGGGAAGCGTCCATTCCCCGGTTGTCACTTTCCGGCGGCCATTCCTTTTTTTTCCGCTCTCATGATGACCAGGGTCAGGACCACGAGGAAGAGGAGGCCGATGAAGAAGGTGAGAATCCTGATCCAGACCTCGTTGTCGAAAGCCATGGCACCGATTCCGCCCAGGATCAACGCGGCTCCCCAGAGGATGAGCGACGTCTCCATCACGTTGAATCCGCTCCGCAAAAGACGGTGGGAAAGGTGCTGGTTATCGCCGAGGTAGATGGGCCGCCCCTCCCTGAGCCTCTGGATGAGGACGAAACAGGCATCATAGAGCGGGACTCCGAGCAACAGGAAGGGTGGGAGGAGATTATCGACACCGAAGGGGAACTGATTGTCCACGAGAAGTCCCGAGGTCAACGGCCACGTGAAAATCCCCGCCCAGAATCCGACGAACATCGAACCCGCATCACCCATGAATATCCTGGCCCTGGGAAAGTTGTAGGGTAGAAAGCCGAGGATCGAGCCGACCAGAATCAGGCCGAGCATGATCATCCTGTTGTCGAGCCGGTCGAGATAAACAACCGAAGTCAGGATGGCGATGACGGCGAGACCGCTCATGAGGCCGTTCGTGTTGTCGGAAAAGTTGAACGAGTTGATCGTCGTGAGAAGCCAGAGGAGAAAGAAGAGAAGATAGACGTAATCCTTGGCCGTCCCTTCGCCGACAAAAACCGCGTCCATGTGAGTTTTGGCCATCACGAGCATGGCAAGTGAAATGGCCGCGACCTGACCGAGAAGCTTGTAATAGTAAGGCATCTCGGTTTTTCGTTTGATCACGTCATCGATCAATCCGGTGATGAAAAGGATCGTGCTGCCGAGGAAAACGGTGGTGAACTTGTTGTTCCAGGCCCCTGCCGGAAAATCATCGAGATAGCGGTCCTTCAAGAAAGCCCACATGAAAACGATGGCGAGCAAGCAGGCCAGAAATACACCGAGGCCCCCGAGAAGTGGGGTGACCTTCCGGTGCTCCTTGCGGCCACCCGGCTTGTCCACGATGTCCAGCTGGAGGGCCAGGCGAAGACAGAGCGGCATGATGAGGGCCGAAAAGGCGAGTGCCACTCCGATAGAAAGGGTTTGTATCAGAATTTTCGTGTCTATGGGCATGGTGTCACCGGAGCTTGAAGCCCCTCCCGGCATCTACTAGATTATCCTGTTCGGCCCGCTGATTCCATCACGTGTTCGCGCCATTCGAGGAGAGTGGCGTTCATATCCGCTCCCAGGACAGAAAAGAACGCCTGTTCGAGCGTCACCTCTTCTTCAGCGAGTTCCTCGAAAACCCGGCCCAGGTCCGCGAGAAGCCAATTCTTCTCGTTCACGAGAAAGTGCCCCAGCGTGAGGAGCGCTCCCAATCCTTCCAGGTTCCATTCCTCGAACTGGTCCGCCCATCGTCCCTGATAGCAGAAGGCTTCCCAGCTTCGAAGAAGGGGCACGCTCAACTTCTGCTCCCGGAACAATCGGGACGCGATGTCGTAGGACCGGTGCAGTTCCTTCCCGAGGGATCCCGCGGCGGTCCGGTCCATGTAGGAAGCGACGGCATATTCCAGAAAGCGCTTGTCGTCGTCGAAACATCGCCCCTTGCGCTTCTCATCGCCACCGGAGAGTCTGTGCAGTGCCAGGTGGGTGAGCCCCATGCAGACCTTCCCCCGGCTCACCGCCGGAGGGTAGGAACGGGAGACCACAACGGCGTTCTGCTCGATCTCGAAACCTGAATGGTTCTTGTCGATCAAGCGGACGACCACCCCTTTTTCGAGGCCGCCCGGAAAGGTGCTGTTCACCAGCTCCCAGATCGAATCGAGGGAGGCGACCGGATGTCCCGTCTCGTCGACGATGCGCGCCGTGGGTGCCGCGCAGCTCCAGCTGCAGAGGAGGCCGAGGGCCAGGGCGGCGGCCGCAACGTATCCGGGAGGTATCGTCTGTCTCTTCATGGCGCCATCATACATCTTCGATCGGTTCAGAACAGAGGCTTTTATACAAGTCTGCATGAGCGGCCACGACCTCCTCCCGGGTCATCACTTTCTCCACCGTCCGCCGCGCCCCGGCCGCCAGGCGCCGGCCGAGAGCCTCGTCTTCGCAGAGCCGGATCATTGCCCTGGCGAGTGCCGGGGGCGATGAGGGATCGAAGAGGAGTGCCGAGACCCGATCCTCGAAAAGATCGGTCACGCCCGGTATCCGCGCCGCGGCGATCGGCACTCCGGCCGCCGCCGCCTCGATGAGCACCGTGGGGAGCCCTTCCTTGCGCGAGGGCAGCAGGAGGAAATCGAAGGCGGGCATGATCCGTTCCATGTCGGTCCGGTTTCCCAGAAAATGGAGCCTGTCCCTCAGCCCCGATCGAAGGGCACTCTTCTCGTATTTTCTCCTGAGAGGGCCGTCCCCCACGAGAAGAACGGTCAGCGCGGGCACCTCGCGGAGTGCGGCGAGGAGAAGGTCGTGGCCCTTCACCGGCACCAGGCGTCCCACCACACCGGCCACCGGACCGGCTCCCAGGCCCAGCTCGGCGCGCAGCGCTCCGGCCCGGGATCGCTCCCGCGCCTCGAAAGGAACCTGCCCGACCGATGGAATCACCCTGTACTGGCCGGGCCGTCCCACACCGTGCCTCATGAGCAGTTCGTGCCGGACCGACTCGGCCACGGCTACGATCACGTCGGTGCGCGACGCGAGCGTCCTCTCCACCTCCCTGAACAATGACGAGTTCCAGGGACTGAAATACCCGTCGAGCACATGGCCGTGGAATGTGTGAACCGCTCGAGGAAACCGGATCGTCCGCGGGCCGTGCGCGTCTCCCCCATCCTTCCGGGGTCGGGAGAGGACCGCCGCCAGACGGCCGAGCACGCCGGCTTTCGATGTATGGGTGTGAACGATGTGCGGCCTGTACGAGGCCACGAGTTTCCTGAGCGCGCGGAACGCGGTGAGATCCTTCAGGAGAGAAAGTTCCCGGCCCATCCCGGCGATACGCTCCATCGGAACGCCGATGGCGCCGATCCGGTCGGTCAGATCCCCTTCGCCGGGTCCGGGCCGGCCCGTGGCCACGAGCGTCTCGAATTCGGAATTGTTCAGTCCTCTGGCGAGGTTGAGCACGGAGCGGGCCGGCCCCCCAACGTTCATGCGGCCGACGATCCTCAAAATCCGGATCATGGTGGTCCCTTGAGACGATCCTGGAAGCTCTCTTCGAGGGCTGGAATTTGTTGTGGGGGAGACGGGACTCGAACCCGTACGGCCTTTCGGCCACGGGATTTTAAATCCCGAGCGTCTACCAATTCCGCCACACCCCCAAAA
>CAZUHB010000115.1:0-10619 GCA_964620445.1 uncultured Phycisphaerales bacterium | reverse complement strand
GGCTACCCATCTACCTAAATCAATTTTGAATGTGCGAAACAAACTGTACGTTATCCCGCAAAGTCGATCGCCGAAAGAGCACTATTGCTTTGTTTCTAACTATCGGAAATATTTGCAGATAAGGTCAACAGTCCTTTCGTAGGCACCTCTCGGAATTGTACGTAGGTCAATATCTGGCGTTACCGTAGGATTTGTTCTGACATGGGGCAGAATGCGGAAAGAGGATAGATGCGCGGGAAGCAGCCGAAAGAGATGATACTATGCGAGATCGACGAGGTTGTTCTGAATCGCGTACCGCATCAGTTCGGCATTGTTTTCCATGGCCATCTTTTCCAGGATGCGGGAGCGATACGTGCTCACAGTCTTGGGAGAGAGAAAGAGTTCCCGGGCTATGGTGCTCACCGTTTTTCCTTCGGAGATGAGGCAGAGAACCTCGAATTCCCGATCGGAAAGGATTTCATGAGGCAGCTTCCCGTCTTCTGATGATTGCAGATGAAAGACGAGCTTTTCGCTCAAGGTGGGCGTGATGAACTTGCGTCCTTCCGTGACCGTGTCGAGCGCGGTGATGAGTTCGTCTGTTGCACTCGATTTGGAAAGATACCCAGATGCTCCGGTTTTGAGCGCCCGCACCGCGTACTGCTCCTCGGAGTGAACGCTCAGAATGAGAACGGGTAGATTCGGTTTCTCCGACCGGACCTGCTTGAGCACGTCGAGGCCGCTCGCACCAGGCATGGAGAGATCGAGGAGCACGACGTCGAGATCGTTTTCGCGGACCGCGTTCAGCACCTCGGGCCCCGTGCCGGCTTCTGCGATGACCTCGAAGCGATCGGTTTCGGCAATGATCTTTTTCAGACCTTGCCGCACAACCGGGTGGTCATCTGCGATGAGTATTCTTTTCATCTCCGTGTCTCCCTGTATTACGACAGTTCTTTGACCTTGCGGTCCGACGGTAAAACCGCTTTCAGTGTCGTTCCCCCGCCAGAAATCCCATTTAACACAATAGTACCCTTTTTTCCAAGGGCAAGCTCCCTCATCTGGAAAAGGCCCGTCGATCGGGGAGAGGCGATTTGGTCCTCCCTGATCCCTCTCCCATTATCCTCGACAACGAGAACGAGATCGTCGCCGTCGAAATTCAACCTGATCAATGCCTCGGTTGCCCCTGAATGGTCGGCCACGTTGGCCAGGGCTTCATCGAGAATCCCCACGATCGTGCGCGCGATCTCACCATCGATTTCGGCCGGTCCCGAATCGTCGAGAACGGCGCACTTGATTCCCGTATCGGTTTCGAACTCCCGCGCGTGCCACACGATCACGTCCGACAGTTCGAGATTTTTCGGGATGCCCTTTCGACATTTCGACGTGATCTCTCGAATCGTGTCGAAGAGCGCGTCGATCTCTTTTCCCATCGTTGCGACCTCTTCGTCGATGTGGGCGGCACTGTCTTGCAGCTTCTTGCCGAGCAGGGAGAGATCGATCTTGATCCTCGTGAGGGATTGGCCCACGTCATCGTGAAGCCTGCGGGCAATCGTGGCGCCCAGCGATTCGTGCGTCGAGCGCAAACGTTCGTTGAGCCGCCGCATCCGGTCTATGGTGGAGAAGGGATCACCCTCGTTCAGGATCATGTCCCAACGTTCCTCGAGCGCCGAGAGCAGGTCGCTTTCGTCGTTGACGAAGTGACAGACCGGTTCATGGCCGGCGCGACGCAGTGCGCCGATCCACTGCTCCAGTTCGGTCCGCGTGTTGTTCAGAACCAGAATGCGCATCAATGTGCCCCACCATCGCGACACGGGTTCTGTTTTGTCGATCTATGGTATCTGAAAAGACAGTCCGCCCTGCCTTTCGGAGGCACCATATGAACCGCCGCTGATGTTCGTCAAAAGGTTGCTGCGCCAAAATTCGCCAAAAACAGAATACCCAGGCCCAAAAACAGTGGCTCAACTATTAACCATTAGATCGATTCTAGTCAACTCAAATTACTGAATCGTTCGTCCCAGGAGATTCGTCACCGTGCCCGCGCCGACGAAAGGATTGGCTCCAGTGAGCCCCTGGAAGCAAAAAGTCGTCCCCACGAGCCCCGGGTCGTTCGGAATCGTCAAGGGGATCGCGATCTCGCCGGTCGCGCCGATCGTGGCGTTGTAAAGCTTCAGGTTGAGGACCTGGGCCCAGTCGAGATAGAACCAGCCGAGAAGTGGATAGTGGTTCCGCGCGATACCCCGCGAGATCCAGAGGAACGCCTTGTGTCCCGGTTCGTCATGGATGTAGAAAGTCACCGGGCTGTTGATGGCGAAGGTGCCGCCCAGGTGGAGGCGGTCCTGCCCCCCGTGCAACCCGGCGCGACGGTTGCGTCCGTGATAGGTTTCCCACGAAACGTCCGCGGGGTGATAGGTGCCGGTCAGGTCATAGAGATTCACATCGACACCGTAGTCGTGCGTCGACAGGACACCCAGCTCGTAGTCTCCGTCGCCGTCCACGTCGCCGATGGTGGCGCCGTTCATGTAGGTGAAACCGCGGGGTCTCAGCGGAAAGTCGGGGAGGTCGTTGCCGAAGGCGTCCACGCCGAAGAGATAACCATCGTCGTAGGAGGTGATGTTGTGGTCGGCGAAGATCTCCATGAGCCCGTCGTTGTTGATGTCGGCCACGGTGAGCGGGCCTTCCGATCCGCCGCCATGAGAGGACCTGTAGGGAAAACCCGTTTTGGTTGTGCCCGAGGCGGTCCATGCCCAGAAGCAGTTGCTGTATCCACTGAATCCCCCCGCCCGTCCGTCGAGGATCTCGAGCTCGCCATCCCCTTCGAGGTCGGTCACGGTGGGAGCGCAGTAGGTCCACGTGCCGAGGAGCTTGGGCCAGCCGGCAAAGGGTGTTGCGTCGTGGTGAAACACATAGCAGCCGGCAGCGTCCTTGTGAGCGCCGACCACGATCTCGAGGTCGCCGTCGTCGTCGAGGTCGGCCAGAGCCGCCGATTGGTAGCTAAAGTTGGCGCTGGCGATCTGTTCGGGCCAGCCGGCCAAGGGGGTGCCGTCGATCTCGACGAGGTACATGCTGTCGTAGGAGAGGAAAAAGATTTCCACGTCGCCGTCGTTGTCCACATCGCCCACGGCGGCCGTGCCCGTGGGTACATGGTCGAGGGCCACCGGCCAGTTGCCGCCCCATTCGGTCCCGTCGATCTCGAAGACGTGCTGGTAGCCGAGCGGGTAGGCGCGTTCGGCCACGAGGATCTCCATGTCGCCGTCGTTGTCGAGGTCGTAGAGAGTGGGAGCGCGGCCCACGTTGTTGTTGTTGATGTTCACCGGGAAGTTGGGGAGGGGATTGCCCTCGTGGTCGAGGATGTAAAAGCGTCCGCCGCTCGTCATGCCGCGCGTGAACTGGACGATCTCCATGTCGCCATCGCCGTCCAGGTCCCCCACGCTCGGCGGATTCTGGGGCATCTCGATCGTGGAGAAAGGAAAGCCCGGCATGGACGCGCCCGTGTAATCCCAGGCATAGATGTACCCGTCCGTACTCGATGTGATGATCTCGAGCGGACCATCGCCGTTCAGGTCCGCGAAGACGAGGCCGCGTGACGGAGAGAAGTTGGGGTTGCCGCCCACGGTGATCGGCCAGCCCGTCATCTGGCCGATGGTGCGGCCGGATGAGGGGGGATGCGGCAGTGGACCGCTGTACGGACTGATCACGGCACGGCCGGGCAGAGGATCGGCCTCGTCGGAAATCGAGATGATCTTGGCGTTCTGGTCCTGAGCGAAACCGTTCGCACCGAGCAGTAAAAAGGCGGCGGAGAAGAGAAGAATCAGTGTGATCTTGAATCTCATTGCAGCAATCCTTTCCGTTGAGTGTCCCGGCCCGTGGAGTCTTCGCAAGGAATCGGTTGGTTTTGTTCGTGCCGCGAGTGCCTGACAAAAAACTGTAACAATATTTCCTGATCGGTTCAACTGTTTTATCCCCTGTCCGGCTGCACTCGCTCGGCGCAGGGCCTGAAGAGACGTAATTCGGGACCGTACGCTTCAGGATTTGTTGATCTGTGCCGATAGATATTCAAAAACTGGGTGATAGAAAAGATGGTTGACCTGGCAAAAAAAAGAAAGTCGATCGAGGTGGGTCGATTCGAATCGTGGCTCACTCACGGAAAGGGATCGTATCACTTCGAGAACTGCTCCTGGTTGCGCGTTGTTGTGGACAGGTTTCTCCGGTGCGTGGGACTGCGTGCGAGAGGCGAGCGGAACGCGCTCGCCATGACGGTGAGATCGGTCACTTTCGAGTTCGACGACCTTCCCGAGGCGTTCGACGGTTTTCGAATACTTCACCTTTCCGACATCCACGCCGACGGTATGGCGGGGCTTGCCGAAAGCATTTGCGAGGCGATCGAGAACCTGGAATACGACCTCTGCGTTCTCACCGGCGACTACCGGTTCGAGATCTACGGACCCTACCATGCCGCCGAACACGCCATGGCCAAGATAGTGAAAGCGATCGATGCGCCCCTGGGAACGGTGGGTATCCTGGGCAACCATGACTTTGCCGAGGCGGCCGCCATGCTCGAGGAGATGGGCGTCACCATGCTCGTCAACTCATCGCACGAGGTGCGCCGCGGAGAAGACAGCCTCTGGTTCGTGGGTGTCGACGATCCTCATTTTTATGGTTGCGACGATCTCCCCGGCGCCCTCGCCGGAGTGCCCGACGAAGCGTTCAGGATCCTGCTCGTTCACACGCCCGAGATCTACGAGGAAGCGGCGAGGATGGATTGCCGCCTCTACCTCTGCGGCCACACCCACGCGGGCCAGATCTGTATTCCACTTCTGGGAGCGGTCATGCTCAACGCCTCCTGCCCGCGGCGATATACGCGGGGGGCGTGGCGGTTCCAGGAGATGTCCGGCTTCACCAGCAACGGCGTGGGGAGTTCGATGGTTCCTGTTCGCTTCTTCTGCAGCCCGGAGATCGGCCTGATCGAACTCCGGCGTTCGACCTGATCCCACCGGCCCGGAGCCGTCAAGCGCCCCGTTCGCGGCCGGCCGGCCCCTCTCCGACGGTCACTCGATTTCCTCCCTCTTTCTTGCTGCGGTACATGAGTTCGTCAGCCCGTTTCAGAAGAAGGCCCACCGTGTCGTCGGGATTCGCCATGACCGCGCCCACCGAGACGGTGACCGTCGGGTTGGCCTCGAAGAGGAACATCATCGAGTCGGCGATCAGGCTACGCGTGCGCTCGGCAATGCCGGAAAGGTCCCCGTGCTGGATATTCACGAGTATCGCCACGAACTCGTCCCCCCCCCAGCGGCCCACGAGATCGAAGGGCCTCAGGCAGCTCGTCAATGTCCTGGCCGTCACCCGCAGCGCGTCGTCGCCCACGTCGTGGCCGAGGGTGTCGTTGATCCTCTTGAAATCGTCCAGGTCGATAAAAAGAATTCCCATGTTCCAGTCGAATCGCCGCGATTCCTCGAGGCGTTCCCTGATCGTGTTCTCCGTGTGGCGCCTGTTGGCGAGCCGCGTCAAGGGGTCGATGAGCGCCATCTCGAGCAACTCGGCCACCCGCGAGAGAGCGGCGCTGTGTGCTGTCTGATCGGCAAAGGTCTCGAGGGCTCCGACGATCGCGCCCGATTCGTCCCTGAGCGGCACCACGCGCACCGACACATCGACGCGGCGGCCGTCCTTCCGGTGGAGATAGATTTTTTCCTCGAGGGGATTCCCTGTTTCGAGGCATTTTGCCACGGGACAGGCGCTCGCGCAGAGCGAGATCCCTTTCTCATCGACGTGGTTGAGGATGTTGTCCATGCAGTTGGAACCGACGACCTCGCTTTTCCTGAATCCGGTGATCTTCTCGGCAGTCCTGCTCCAGTAGGTGATCCGCCTCGCCCTGTCGACGAAATAGACCCCTTCGGTAAGATTGTCGAAGACCTCGCGGTAGATGCCTTCCGGTATCTTCATCTCTCCTCTCCCTTCCGATCGGGGTGAGTGTCAGGTTTTCAATTTCGGCCGCAGTCGGGCTCGATCGCGCGCGCCGGTCGTACGGCCCGATCCTTGAATAATATTTAATAACATGTGAATTCTCTTCTTGTCTGTTTTTTTCACCTTTCCTGCTCCTTCCCGATCGAGGGCCCGTTAACATGGAGCCGCAATCATCCCGATGGAGAGAGCTCATGGATGCTGAAGAATTCCGCCGCTATGGACATGCCGTGATCGATCGCGTGGCCGACTACATGAAGACCGTGGAGGATTATCCCGTGCTTTCACGCGTGAAGCCCGGCGATATCCGGAAGAAGCTTCCTCTCTCGGCACCCCGGAGTGGGGAGCCGATGGACGACATTCTGGACGATTTCGAGTCGATCATCATGCCGGGGGTGACCCACTGGAACCACCCCCGTTTCTTTGCCTATTTCCCGGCGAATCACTCCGGCCCGGCGATCCTGGGCGAGATCCTCTCTGCCGGACTCGGCGTGAACGGCATGGTGTGGCAGAGCTGTCCAGCAGCGACCGAACTCGAAGAGGTGGTCATGGAATGGCTCAGGCAGCTGCTCGAACTTCCGCCGGAATTTCGGGGTGTTATCCAGGACACGGCGTCGACAGCATCGCTCTGCGCTCTTCTTTGCGCCCGCGAAGTCGCCACCGAATTCGGTGTCAACGCACGCGGACCGGCAGAGTGGCGCGAGAGAGGAGCGCTGCGCGTCTACGTCTCGTCCGAGGCTCACTCGTCGGTCGAAAAAGGCGCCAAGATCGCCGGGTTCGGTGCACGGAATGTGCAAACCATCGCCCTGGACGGGAAGTTCGCCATGGATCCCGTGGCGCTCGAGGAGCGGATCCTTGCAGATCGCGCGGAGGGACATGTTCCCTGCTGCGTCGTGGCCACGGTGGGAACCACGTCGTCCACGGCGATCGATCCGATCGGGCCGATCGGCACTATCGCCCGCAAACACGATCTCTGGCTCCATGTCGATGCGGCCCTGGCCGGAAGCGCGGCGATCCTGCCCGAGATGCGCCATCTGATCGACGGCGTCGAAGGGGCCCACTCCTTCGTGTTCAACCCGCACAAGTGGCTCTTCACGAATTTCGATTGCTCCGCGTTTTTCTGCCGCGAACCGGAGACCCTGATCCGCACCCTCACCATCATGCCCGAGTACCTCAAGACCGCACGCGACGAAGAGGTCACCAACTACCGCGACTGGGGCGTTCCGCTGGGGCGGCGGTTTCGTGCTCTCAAACTCTGGTTCGTGCTGCGCTCCTTCGGAATCGACGGACTTCGGACGCGTCTTCGCGCCCACCTCGCGCTCGCCCGCGACTTCGAGGGCTGGGTCGACAAGAGTTCCGACTTCGAGGTCATGGCGCCCGTACCGGTGCAGACCGTCTGTTTCCGGTTCAATCCCTGCAAGCGGACAAAATCGGAACCGGACGAGAGTGCGCTGGAGGCGCTGAACAAGAGGCTTCTCGATGAGGTGAACGATTCCGGGCGGATCTTCATCACCCACACGCGCCTCGAGAAGCGATTCTGCCTGCGGCTCAGCGTGGGCCAGATCCAGACCGGGCCGCGGCATGTCGAGGAGGCCTGGCAAACGCTGCGCACGAGCCCGGTCGTGGCGAATTGGAAGCCCCCATCCGACACCGGCGGGAAATAAAACTCGCACCAGGGTCCGGTCCGCCCCATCGGAGTTCTTCTCGAATCCCGCCTGGAAATTTCTGACCGACCGGTGGCTCTGACGCGCGGTCCGGACCCGATCGGACCCTGCCCGGTCTAAAATGTTTCCCATGTGCCCGGTTGCACACCCAAAGTAGAAATGTCCCCTTCCCACATCGGGGATGGCGCGTTATGCTGAATGAGCGGACCGGTTGCGGTCCTTTCGCGCGCGGGCCTTCCGGAAACGACCTCGCGCGGGATTCGGCGGTTATTTGTCAAAATGGGAGGATCCACTGATGAAGTCTGCAACAGATTCTCAGGCCGAGGTGATGGCCGTGCTCGAACGTTTCAACGAAGCATGGTCCGAGCGGGATCTCGAGGCGCTCGTCGATCTCATTGCGCCCGATCCCGATGTGGTTCTTTACGGGACCGGCGCCGATGAACGGAGGATCGGGCTGGACGAGATCTGCGACCACGCGGAGCAGAGCTGGTCGCAGACAGATAGCCTTTTCCAGGAAATCGGCTGGCATTCGATCACTGTCCAGGGCGATGTGGCCTGGGTCGCTGCCGACAGCGTGGCCCATGTAGAGACGGGGGGGCGCGCGATGCGGTTCCCCTTGCGGCAGACAGGGGTTCTTG
The DNA here is from genome assembly GCA_964620445.1 of uncultured Phycisphaerales bacterium. Taxonomy (GTDB): domain Bacteria; phylum Planctomycetota; class B15-G4; order B15-G4; family CAYZWU01; genus CAZUHB01. The sequence goes on along the minus strand of CAZUHB010000115.1, from coordinate 2,386 downwards.
TCGAGCGCGAGGGAGATTGGTTCATCGCGCAGTGGCACGCATCCATGGGCGCGCCCGACCTGAACGAGGATTGATCGTGTCTCGACGCAGCCGGGTCACACGAACAGCCGGCCGCTGAAACACCCGAAACCGGATGATACCTGAATTCGATTGAACAGCCGAGCAGGGGAACTTGCATGAATTTCAAGGAGACGAGGGTGCTCGTGACCGGCGCGTCACGCGGCATCGGACGGGCCGTTGCCCAGGCCTTCGCAAAGGAGGGCGCCCGCGTGGCCGTACATTACGGTCGCGATCGACAGGCCGCCGAGGAGACGGTCGCGTCCCTCGTGGGAGGAGCGCACTGTGTGGTCGAGGCCGATCTCGGCGATTGCGACGCGGCCGCCTCCCTGGTCGACGACACGGTCGAGAAACTGGGCGGAATCGATGTTCTGGTGAACAATGCCGGGATCTGGGAGGAGCACAGGATTGCCGATGTCACCTTCGAGAGATGGCTCGACGTGTGGAAACGCACTCTGGCGGTCAACCTCTTCGGCCCGGCCAGCGTGACTTTTCACGCCGTCCGTCAGATGATCGCCCGGGGAGGAGGCAACATCGTGAACGTGTCGTCGCGCGGTGCATTCCGCGGCGAACCTGACGGGCCGGCCTATGCGGCGAGCAAGGCCGGCCTGAACGCCATGAGCCAATCCCTCGCCATTGCGCTCGCGCCTCACAATATCTCGGTCACCGCCGTGGCGCCCGGATTCGTGGAGACCGACATGGCCGCGGAATTTCTCGCCGGACCCGATGGCGAGTCGATTCGCGAGCAGAGTCCCTTTCGCCGCGTGGCAAAACCGGAAGAAGTCGCACACGCCGTCCTGTTTTTGGCATCCGACCGTTCACTCTTTCTTTCGGGAGGCATCGTGGACATAAACGGTGCGTCTTATTTGAGATCCTGACCGGCCGAGAGCGGCTCCGAATGAACCGAATATATTTCTATATTGATTTGTTGGTATGTAACGTCTTTTTTTTTAATGACTCCCGTCTTGACACCCAGGTGAATACTTAATAGATTTTCCCTTGATGTTTATGTGAATTGCCACCTCCCGAACTAGAGGCAGGCGATCCCCTTGCGCAGCAGTCTCATGGCGAGCTGCTGGTATTCTGAGGTTTTTCAAGCGTTGTTTGTGCCTGCACGAGTCTTCAAAAGACCACCATCTATCAGGACCCACCGGGAATATCAGCTATTCTCCAAACGCATGGAAGGCATCGGGTAGCATGTCGCCTATCGCGCAACCAGCGAGATGGGGGGCTAGGGAATCGGTCCTTTGATTGTTGACGGAGCCTTGACCATCGCGTCTTACCTGGCGATTCATAGCAGCAAGGCCGTGTTGATCGAAGAAGATTTGCCGATCTTCCGGATTCACTTATCGGCCTGTTTCGCAAAGTCGGGCTGATTCCGCCGAGGAGATCGCCTGATGGCTTTCGTGTTTCTAAGGAGTTTTCAGAAATGGTCAAGACGATCTACGTGGGCAATCTTCCTTTCAGCGCATCCGAGGATGACATTCGCGAGCTGTTTGCTCAGCACGGCGAGGTTCACTCTGTCAAGTTGATCACCGACCGCGAGACCGGCCGCCCCCGCGGTTTCGGTTTTGTCGAGATGGACGAGGAGAATGCCAGCGCGGCTATCGAGGCGCTCAACGAAACCGAATTTGGCGGAAGAACCCTGAGGGTCAACGAAGCCCGCGAACGCCGCGGCGGCCCTGGGGGCGGACGCGACCGCCGGCCGAGCTGGTAACCGCTTCGGCTATTAAAGTATCGTTTATTGCCTTTTCTCGGACAGCAGCACCTGCTGCAGAAGGAAAAGGCATCGAGTTCCTCCTGCGGGGGGAGAAGTTTTTTCTTCCAGGGAGTCATCGACTCTCTCCTGGGAGAGGTTGAGAACAGGCCTTTTGGGCCACCGCTACCAGTCTTTTTACTGGGGAGCGTCACAGAGACTTTTGAGGAGTTTTCGAATGGTGAAGAATATTTATGTTGGAAATTTACCCTACTCCGCTTCCGAGGACGAGATCCGCGAGCTTTTCGCCGCACACGGCGAGGTCGTCTCGGTCAAGCTGATCAACGATCGCGAGACCGGCCGCCCGCGCGGTTTCGGATTCGTGGAGATGGAGGGTGAAGGGAGCGACGCTGCTATCGAGGCGCTCAACGGCTTCGAGATGGGCGGACGGACCCTGAAGGTGAACGAGGCTCGGGAGCGCGGCCCGCGTAAGAACGACAGGTCGTCCTGGTAGTCGTACCCTCCATAGCGAAGAGTCGCGATAGCCATCGCCGAGAGTCGCGATTGGGATCGCGAAGAGTCGCGATAGCCATTGCGAAGAGCCGCGATAGTTATCGCGAAGAGCCGCGATAG
>CAZUHB010000114.1:0-11587 GCA_964620445.1 uncultured Phycisphaerales bacterium | reverse complement strand
TGCCGGCGATTCAGCGGGGAGGGCCTGGAACCCGCTGTTTGCCGCCCCTCGGGGATCATTGAGGGGCCGCGCGCCGGATAAATCGCCGTCGAGAACCCTCTTAGGTATTGAAATGTATGCGAGTTGTTCTATAATTATAAAAGATGAGATAATAAGCCGACTTCAAGTTTAGCAGCAAGATATCCTGATTCTGTCTTTTTAGCCGTTTTTTCCTTTTTTGGGAGTGTAGCAGTATGTCGAAATTAAAATCCCCCTTCACTTTGCTACTGGTTCTGGTGGCAGTGGCGGTGGCTGTTGTTCCTGTGACGGCCGCTGTCAAGGCTATGAACCTCGAGGAAACAATGAGGATCACCACCGGGGTGATCCACGGTACGATCATCAATAAAGACGTTTGCAGATTCGATGTGGGCGATGTGCAGAACGAACTCTACACCTGCCTGACAGTCGAGGGAGAGGAGCTGAGAACAGGCGAGAAGATGACCGTCGATCTCTACTATCTCGGCGGGGTTTCTAGCGGAGTTCTCGAGGCTCCCAACACCGCTCCCAAGGAGAATCAGACCCGTGTCGGTGCAAAGATCGTCGCCTTTTTCTGGTTCGATTCCGGTCTCACGCCCGTGGGCGCCAACAAGATATTCCATTTCGGTAACGTCTTTCAGGTGCTTCAAGGAGCCGGCGATCCCACGGTGATCAGCATGGGAGTCGGCTCACCTGTTCCGCAGAACATCAAGCTCAGCGCCTTGAAAGCGGAGGTGGCGCGCACTCACCAGAAACTTCTGGCCGAGAAGCGGAAGTAGGCTGACATCCTTCGGGGCGCACCCCGCGGGATCGATCTCCCGTAGGATGGGCCGAGTGGAACAGTGAGAATCAAAAACAAAAGGAATGGAACGATGATAAAAGTACTGACACGATCAACACTCACAGTCGGAGTGCTCACGGCACTGATTTTGTTTCTGCTAGGTGGGTCATTGCTCAGCTATTCGCTCATCGGCTTTTCGCTCGGGACAAGCCAGAGAGATTTCCGGGTCTGGATGAACTGTAATGACTCGACGGCCGACGACAACACGACCGCTGATCCTGATTTCGGTAATCTCGACGGCGGCATTCTTGCCTGCTGCAAGGGTGTGGTCGAGTGGGGTTCCGAGCTGATGGGCAACAGCACGTGGGGTACGGGCGGTGCCAACTTCGACGCCATCTACGTCGGTGAAACAAATTCATCGGGCGGCTACTCTGGGAACATCATGTCCTGGATCAACCAGAACGGCGGCGGTGTCATCGCCTACACCTATCCCAGCAGCGGCGGATGGCAGATCCGTTGTTACGACCAGCCCTGGGTCTGGCACGACGGACCGGGTTATGTCTACGGCGGCGGCAACAAGATGGATATCCAGGGGATCATCTGTCACGAGTACGGCCATGCGCTCGGACTCGACCACACATCCTACACGGCCGCCACCATGTACGCTTACGCCTCCGGTGCCGGCAGCGATGCGCGAGATCTCCACTCTGACGACAAGAACGGAGTCAAGGCCATTTATGGATCAGCGTCGGGGAGCAAACCGTCCATCGACGGTTATTCGGGAAACTCGAGCTACGGCGGCACGTTGACGATCGAAGGATCCAATTTTTCCTCCTCGGGTAACGACGTTTGGTTCACGCGCGACGGATCGAGCGGATCCGCCTACAAGGTGACCGGCGTTTCGTCATACAGCGGCGGGACACGGATCGACGTGACCGTGCCGAGCCAGGCGCGCGACGGCATGATCATGGTCCAGAAGAACGCCTCGGGACACTCGTCCCTTTCCAACGTCTTCCCCTTCGTGATCGGTGGCGGCGGCGGCGGAGTGGATCCGGTGCCCGATGCCAAAATCAATGGTTCCGACGGTCCCCTGACGCTCTATTCGGGTCAGCCGATCAGCTTCACGATCTCCCTCGATCCGGGTGATGAGGCAGGCGTGACCTACGACTGGTGGATCTGGGCCAAGAGGAACTTCTCTTCACCCTACTACTGGGTCTACCCCGGTAACTGGCAGCAGAGCGGCACTCCGGTACGGGCGATCGCTTACGATCTGATCACGCTCAACGACTATCCGATCGGATCGTCGTCGAACCTGCAGGCGGGGGATTGGGAGTTCGTCTTTGCCGTAGACCAGCTCAACAATTCCTACGAAGGGACATTCGAAGATTCCGTGGATGTCCACATCAACTAATCGGTTGATTCAAACACGACACGCGGCGTCCGGACCGGTCCGGGCGCCGCGTTTTTCTTTCAGGGAAATGGAAACGATCGGGATCACCGCGCACCGAGAACGACGTCGATGGCGTGGGCCTTGTCTTCGCGCGCGAAGTGCACCGTCACGGTGTCGCCCGGCTCGAAGGATTTGAGAAGAGCCGCGAAGCCGGCCAGATCGTTCACCTTCTCATCGTCGATCGCCGTGATGACATCCCCTTTTTCGAGACCAGCCGACTGGGCGGGCGACTCGGGCATCACGGCCGCGATGCGTACCCCGTTGCCCTTGTAGGCAAAGTCCGGCATGGTGCCGAGGGACGCACGCCGTTCTCCCTTCTTGGAGCGCTCGCCTGCTTCCGTCTCGGCCCCCCCCGGGAGCCGGTAGATGTTTTTCTCCCCGAGGGTCGATGTGAGCGGATCGGGACGGTCCCCGAGGTAGGCGGCCATTTCGCGGACGAGCACGGCCGCCTTCACGAGGCCGTCGAGGTCGAGCTTGTCCACATCGTCGGTCGGCCGGTGATAGTCGGTGTGCAATCCGGAAAATACGTGTACAGCCGGGATGCCCGCGATCAAGAACGACACTTGATCCCCGCCGCCGCTATCCTTGGCGATCGCCTCGGCCTGAATGCCCGTGGTGAAACCCACGCCCATGACGATGTGGATCCATTCCTTTGCCGACCCGGTACCCAGGACCTTTATCTTTCGTCCCTCGAGCCGGCCCACGGAATCGATATTGATCATGGCGAAAACCTTCTGAGCGGGGTCGGCACCGATCGACTCCACGAAATGGCGCGAGCCGCGCAGTCCGTCTTCCTCTCCGGTAAAGGCGGCGAAGACGATGGTGCGAGCCGGTTGAGCGCCCTTCTTCAAAAGCCTCGCCACTTCCAGCATGAGCCCCACGCCGGAAGCGTTGTCGTCGGCGCCGTTGTGGATCTCACCTTCATGTCCTTCCCGCACATCGGGCCAGCCGAGGCCGAGGTGGTCGTAATGAGCGCCAACCACGAGGCACGGGAGCTCCGGCTTGGTCCCCTCGATAGAAGCGAGAACGTTTTTGAGGGTGTTTTCCGCGCCGTCAGGTCCATAGGTGTCTTTCCAGGTCTGGAAAAACGAATTCTCATCACCCGCGGGAGAGAGTCCGCACTCCGCGAAGACACCGGCCACGTATTCGGCTGCCCGATCGAGTTCGGGTGTTCCGGCGCCACGACCCTTGAGTTCGTCCGAGGCGAGGAATTCGATGTGGCTCTTGAAATCTGCGGGATCGATAATGGGCGGCTTGTCAGCCAGGGGCGGCGACGACGGAATCGTGCCATCGGGAGCGCCATCCCCGGCCAGGATCATTGCCATCGGGTTATCAAGAGCCGGCCACTGCCCTTTCGCCACATTGGTCGGCTCCGTTCCCTCGAAGGCGAGATAGGAATACTTGCCGTAGTGGGGGAGCTTCCGGCCGAGGCCCGGAAGGCTTTCAGGCAGTCCGGCGCCAAGCCAGCAGAGAACATGCTCATCGCTGGCCGGATGGCGGATGGCCATTGCAAATGCGTGGTCCGCCAGGGGGTACTCGTTTTTGCCAAGCTGCACGCTGTCCCCGCCGATTCGAGCGCCCCGTTTCTTCAGGTCCGATGCATCGGCGGGGCAAAAGATGTTTTCCCGGCCGAAGATCCAGACGGATGCATCGACGGGAAGCTTCCCGATTTCGCGGTCGACCACAATTTCGACAGACTCGCTCCCCTTGCTCCACCTCTCGGCCAGACCCCGCCAGGCGCTCGCCATGCTCTCGGACGCCCGTGAAGGCAGGATGATCACCGACTTGGGGGCGCCGAAGAGACGTCCCAGCGAAGGGGGCAGTTCGCGCACATCGAGACGCCGGAAGAGATCGTACCGCGGATCGAGTTCTATCCTTTCAGGTCGGCCGGAAAGAGCGATCTCGGCTTGTGATATTTTGTGAGCTGTTTGAATCAGGTGCATCCGGGCGCTTTCTTCCCCCTCGACGAAAATCGCCACCGGAATATCGATGTCGTACGGCTCCTCGTCCTGGGTTTGACGAATGAGCAGCATGAGCCGGTAAGGATTCGGATCATCGGCGAGCCTTCGGGCGGCGACGTCGGCCAATTCCAGACAGGGCGCGCCGCTCCGCTCGACCCATTGCGAGAAAAAAGGTCCGAGATCTTGCCCGCTCACCGAGGAGAAAACCGCCTCGAGATCGTCGAACGACGCGTGTTCGAAAAGGTGTTTCCTGTAAAACGCCCGGATCCCCTTCCGAAAGAGATCGTCGCCCAGGCGGAGGCGCAGCATGTGGCAGAGCATGAGGCACTTTCCATATCCGACCGCCTCGGTCGAGGCGCTGTGCCGCGACCGGAACTCGGTGAGAGGAAAATCCTTTTCGTCCCGCACGTAGCTGGCGTACTTTTCCAGAGTCGATCTGCGGTAGGCGGCTCCCTGTCCCTGCTGCTCCTTGATCAGGTGATCCGCCAGGTAGGCGGTCAGTCCCTCGCACCAGTTGCCCTTCTCGGCATCAACAAAAACACCGTTGCCCCACCAGTTGTGCAGGATCTCGTGCGGATAGGAGGAGTGCAGGATGAAGGGGAAGCGGATCACCTTCGGCCCGAGCAGGGTAAAGGACGGCATGCCGTAACCGGTCTCCCAGAAATTCTCGACAAGGGCGAACTTCTTGTAGGGATAGGGGCCGATCAGTTGGTTGTACATCTCGACATACTGGGCAGTGGTCTCCAGGAACTTGGCGGCCAGCGGCGCATCGGGCGTGCGCAGGAAAGCCTGGGCCGTGACCTCCCCGAGCGCACGGCTGTATTCGGTGAACGGCCCGGCGACGAGATAGACGCAGTCCTGGGGATGGACGCAGCGCCAGGTCACATGGCGCGTATCGCCAACAGTCCCGCTGTTCGTGCGGACGCCCTGGCTGACCACATCGAGCCCGACCGGAAGGCGAACGGAGAGTGTGAAGGTGACAAGATCCTCTCCAAGGGACGGGAACCAGCCCGATCCGGTGGTCAGGAAAACACCTTCGCTGCCGATGATGCCGGGCGTTTCGCTGAAGGAGCGCGCATACTCTTCGCCCCGACTCTTGAGGGGATGGTCGATCGGTCCCTTGAAAGTGAAAGCGATCTTTTTTGGAAGCGCGGCTTCCGTCGAGGATTTCAAATCGTAGACAACGAGGTGGTCGGCTGGCGGTTTCCTGTTGGCGGGGATCAGGGTCACTCCCTCGGTGGTGCAATCGAGGGCTAACCCGCCGTGGATCACGATCTCGAGACGGGATTTCGTCTCGCGGAGCGTGATGACGTCGACACCGTCGATGAGGTGTTCGTCCGGATGCAGCGAGATTTCGAGGTCGTGGCGGGTCCAACCCGCTTCCTCCGATGCCGCGGCCGCAGGGCTGCCGAGAGGGGCCGCCAGACCGAAAAATACAAGAAGGAGCGAGAGGGTACGAAGGGATCTTTCTGGTGACATGGGCCTCTACCTTCAGAAAAACAGGGTTCGATCAGTGAACGACGGAGTTCCCCGCTTGATAAACCAAAGGCAGGTGGCTGTCAAGGAGTGGACGGAAGGAAGTGAAAAGAGGGGGCGGCACGCGCCCCCTCCTCTGTCCGGATCCGGTTCGTATCAGTCCAGTTCGCCGCCGGCGAGTATGTAGATCGTGTTCGTCCTGCCACCTGTTTCAGTCATGACCGTACCGACGACATGGAGTTCCCTGTCGATCGGGACGCGCGTCTGGAAAAGAGTGTGGTCGAATTCGGGCTGATCGATCACTCCCAGCATTCCGCCATTTTCGCCGAGGTTGCGCGTTGGCATGGGACCGCTCAGTTTGTTGACGTAGAACTCGGTCTGAACGACTCCGGCTCCTGACGAAGCGGAGAGCGCGGGCTGGTGGACGAGACGAACGAAGGCCCCGTCGAGGTACCGCCGGATCCTGGGATCGGGACAGGAAGAATTGTTGGCCACATCCACATCGTAGTGGTGGATCATCAGACCTTCCAGACCTGCAAGCGAAATCGCCCGGCCGCCCGGCACCATGGGCACCCTCAGTGCACCCACGAGCCGCCCTTCGCGGAGGATCTGTTCCGCCGCAGTCAGAACGGCAGGCCCTTTCGTCTCGACGTAGAGAACCGCGATGTGCAGCGGAGCCGACTGCGTGGCCGACATGCGGCGCTTGAATTCGATCGCCTTGTCGATGTACTCCTTCTTGGCGCACAGGACCACGAGGTTGCCGAGCAGGTAACCCCGAGATTCCTCGAAGGAGAACGAATCGCCTTCGAAATAGTACTCGGCGTCGGGCGGGAGGCACTCGTCGAGCATGAGCTCGAAGACGTCTCCTATTCTCGGATGGATCATCCTTCCCCGCCGTCCGAGGGTGGTGAGCGTGCAGTCCTCTTTTGGATGGTATCCCCTGAAGTTTTCCTCCGAGAAAGGGCCGTCCTTGTCGAATCTGCTTGGAAGCAGGCTCTCGGCCGACAGGAATCCGAAATCGATGGCGCTCATGTAGAGCCCCTGGCCCAGGTCGAGCCGGTCGGCCGTCTGACAAGAGCGGGCGGTGAGCAGGATCACCAAGCTTCCCGATCCCGACTGGTGGGGAAAGGCGGATCGAAGGACCGCCGTTTTTTCCGGTTCGAGAGGAACGACAGTGGCCAGGCTGGCAAACTCCATGGCCGGGCTATCCACGGTATTGCTCACCGGAATGATCTCGACCTTGTCGTTCGTGGCCAGTCGGCCTTTGAATTTCAAATCACGTTCCAGGGAAGAATCGACGAGCCTCGAGAAGAGCCCGTGAATGCCGACGAGCAGCGTACCCTCGGCGGATATCTCGAAAGGCCGGAGAGAAAGGCTGAGGCCGGTGGCGATATCAGCGACGATCGGTTCGTACGCGATCGAAGCTTGTGCGATTTCAGGATCGAAATCCAGGACGATCGACCGGATCTTTTCCGTGTTGATCTCGCAATAGCCTCCGGGAACGGTGCAGCACTGTTGCTTCAAGATCAACCGGAGCGCGCCCTGTTCGGCTGCCTGTCTGATCGACGGGCCATCGTCTTTGTCGAGAGCCGTTTCCGACTCGGCCGTATAGATCTCCACGTCGATCGTGATCTTCCGGTTCAAGAAACTCTCCACGACCGCCAGTACATGGGACACTCTGCTATGGATCGATTCCGGACCGGTGACGAGAAGTCTTTCATTATTCAGCGATCCGATCGAGATCCCCTCGTACTCGAACTGTTCTTCTCCCACGATGGAGTGGAGCAGGTACTGGATCGTATCGGCGTTGAAACGAGGGTACCTTTCCTTCGCGAGTGCTGTCAGTTCCAACTCGCCGGGAGAGTAGGGAGCGAGCCGCAAGGTTTCCACGTTCGTGTCTTCCGTTCGAAAAGGAAGATTCAAAGTTGCGATGTCGTAGACCCGTGTCAGGATCTCGCCGTCTCCCTCAGGCAGCTGGTCCCAGGTCGTGAGGCAGAAACCCGGTGCGGCCAGTCCCGCCACCGAGCAGAGAATCGTCAGAAGGATTCGGGTTTTCATTTCAAGCTCCTCTCTTACTTAAGAACGTGTCTATTCGATTCGGGTCAGAATGTAGTCTTGTATCTTGCGGAATCCGTTACGGGTCAGCCGGGACCTTCTCGTTGGGTCCACGCTTCCCGGTAGAGGACTGCCTCCTTCGGACAGAAAGGCCTGGTCGGCCTCGAGGCTCTCCATGATCCGGTCGAGGATCGAGGGGCCCGCGAGGTGGAACGCTGCCGCGGCCGCAGCCACCCGCGCCTTCCGCGAAAGCCGCGGATCTCCCAGAATGCGCAGCACTTCGTCGAGCGCCGCATCGGAGCCGGTGCGCGCCAGGCAGAGCGATGCGTCCGGCGCATGACGTGGGCTGTTCGTGGCGATCCAGGAGAGAGCGCTGCACGCGCCGTCCGTCTCTCCATGGGAAAGCATCTCGAGGAAAACCTCGTCGGCACCGGGTTCGATCTCTTCGAAGAGCGCTGCCAGGGTGTCATCGAGTTCGTCGGGGTAGTGTTCGAAGATGCCGCAGAGCGCCGCGATGAGTCTCTTTCTCTCCCTGAGAGAAACGGGCTCCTGGTACAGGTCGACGAGCGTGCGAAGAGCGGCAGGGCCACCGACGGCCGCAACGAGGTGGGGGATGTTCGCCTTGAAGTCGCGGTCGGTATAGAGTGTTCGCATCACCTCGACGGCGTCGTTGATCCGGAGCGCCGATGCGAGGGCGAGGCCCGCTTCCAGAGTCGAGCCTTCGAGCCGGTGGAGGTTCTTCAAGAGCTGCGAGGCGAACTCATCCGTCGGCAGGGCGAGGGCGCGCGCGAATCCGCGGCTGCTCCTCGAAAGGGCGCAGGCCTCCACGATCCCGGCCGCGCCCGTCTCGCCCATGCGGGAGAGGGCCTGGACGCACTCGATACCGAAGGGGGAAAGAGTCCCCCGGTGCATCTCCCCCCTCAGGCACGCCACGACCTCGTCCGGGGCGCGACTCGAATTCATGGAGGAGAGCAGACCGAGTGCCTCGGTTCGATAAGTCCGATCGTGGAGAATACGGCCCAGTGAACCGATCGCGCGCTCCGTACCGAGGGCACGCAGGGCGGCCAGGGCGCTCGACGCGCAGCGGTCTTCGTGGACCAATCGTTCGAGGGCGTGACTTGCGTCGGGCAGGCGGCTGGTGCGAGGGAGGCGCGCCACGAGTCGGACCGCGCAGCGCAGAGCAGGACCTTCCTCCCGGCGGAGGGCGCCAACGAGCATGGCGTCCGCGCGCCAGTTGCGTTCGCTGAGCGGTTGTGTTTTCTCCTCGAAACGACGGATCAGCTCGTCCTCGGGGCACTGATCGAGTGAGGTCAGAATCTGGCTCAGTTCGGCGTATGCTCGGTCTCGCATCAGGCCGCTCACGGGCAGGGTCCGTAGGTGCGAGGCGGTTTGGATCCTGTTCTCGTCGAGGGAACGACCGGCATCGGACAGGAGAGGTTCGGGGCGAGTGTCTTTTGAACCGCCTCTCTGATCGGTCGCGAAAAAGGCCCAGAGAAGGAAAGCCAACACAGCCGCGGCCGCCGAGAGAGGCCACAACAGTTTTCGGATCGGCGTGGAAGTGGCTGTCTCGTGCACCTCCTCGCCGACTCCTTCGGTTCCGGCGCCGTCGAGGCGGTCGATGAGACGGTTGACGAAATCGGCGCTCTGAGCGGAATCTGAAGAGGGAGCCAGAGTGCTCTCGAGAAGTTCATCGAGCTTGCGGCTCCGCTCCACGAACGACGCGCACAGGGTGCAGTCTTTGAGGTGCTCGTCGAAGTGGATCACCGCTTCGGCGTCGAGCTCGTTGTCGAGATAGCGCATCATCTGTCGGCGTTGCGCTCTGCAGCCATCCATTTTTACACTCCTCGAATGGGCCTTCTCAGATACGGTCTCCGAGCAAGGCGATCAGTTTACGGCGCGCCAGGTGCGCGTTGGCTTTTACCGAATTTCGTGTCGTGCCCAGAACCGCCGCGATCTCTTCATAGTTCATATCGCCTATGATCTTCAGGACCAGGGCGGCGCGCTGCTTGTAAGGAAGACTCTCGATCGCCGTGGCAAGAGCACGGCTTTTTTCCTGGAGCGTGAGCGTTTCGTCCGGAGCGGTACCTGGAGCGCTCTGTGCGATCTGAAACGTGGCCTTGTCGAAGGGAAGCGTCTCCGGCCGCCGCCTGCGCCGTCTCAGGGAATCCCTGGCCAGATTCGAAGCGATCCTGGCGATCCACGTTTTCAAAGAAGCGTCACCGCGGAATTTCTCGAGGTGGCCGTGGACGCGAATGAAGGTTTCCTGGGCGAGATCCTCCGCATCGTCTACATTGCCAACGAGCCGGTAGAGTACGGCGCGCACCACGCCTTCATATCGTCCGACGATTTGCCGGAAAGCGCTCCGGTCACCCCTCTTGAAACGGGCGATCAGGCTGATGTCATCGAGGGAGGCTCCTGGCGAGCGATCGGCCGTTCCCTTGTCTGGTTCTGCCTGTATCAATCGAGGTGTCTCCCTTGTAGAACCGGGATGTTGGCGCCTTGGTGACTGCTCTCGAAAATATAGACGCCCTTTTTCGTAAAGGGTCAAATGGGTAGAGAAATTTTTCAAGCCTTCTCTTTCGTATCCCTTCGAAAGCCGCCGAATTGGGGGCTATTTTCCATTGAATTCACAATTTGGGAGGAGTACCATGGCCCTTTATCCTGGGCTCAATATTTTGAAAACTCAGAAGGGAACTGTGATCAGCTCTTGCTGTAGTTATTGATTTTCAAAGGGCTTAGAGACTCTTTTGACCTTTTTTTATTTGATGTGAGGACAGAGCTATGTTGAACAAGATCGGGATTGTGGGCGGCGGGAATATCGGTGGAGTTCTCGTCCAGGAAGCAGCAAGAAGAAAGCTGGCCAAGAGTGTGGCGCTCATGGATGTGGTCGAACCCGACTTCGCCAAAGGCAAATGTTTGGATATCGCCGAGGGCAGCCCAATCGTCTCCATGGACATCGAGGTCGAGGGTGCTCGCACCTATGACGTTCTCGCCGGTTCGGAACTGGTGATCAATACCGCCGGTGTACCGCGCAAGAAACGCCCCGACGGCACGATCCCCACGCGCGAGGAACTGCTTCGCACCAACCTGAACATCACCGACCAGGTCGCCAAGGGACTCATGGACAACTGTCCCGACGCGATTGTCATCTCCCTGGCCAATCCACTCGACGCAATCGTGTATACCCTGAACAAGAAGATGAGTCCGCCGAAGAACAAGCTCATCGGCATGGCGGGAGTCCTCGACTCTTCGCGTTACCGCTACTTCGTGGCCAAGGCCGCGAACGTGTCGGTCGACAACGTGGAAGCGGTCGTGCTCGGCGGACATGGCGACACCATGGTGCCGATCCGCAGTTGCTGCCGCATCGCGGGTATGCCGGTCGAGAAATTCCTCTCCGCCGACGAACTCGAGGCGATCGAGACGCGCACCCGCAAGGCGGGCGGCGAAGTGGTCGGCCTGCTCGGGTCAGGCTCTGCCTTCGTGTCCCCGGCGTGGTCCGCTCTCGAAATGGCGGAAGCCATCATTTACGACCGCCGCAAGATCACGGCCGCCTGCGCGCTCCTCGAGGGCGAGTATGGTGTGAACGGTCTTTTCGTGGGTGTCCCCTGCATCCTCGGCAAGAACGGTATCGAGAAGATCATCGAAGTCGACCTCACCGAAGGCGAGAAGGCCGCCCTCGATCACTCGATCTCCGCCGTTCGTAGCACCTGTGACGAAGTGGAAGAACTCGTCGGCTGACAGAGCACCAGATCCGGATAAACCCATAGCTGACTGCCCGCAATGGCAGTCAGCTTTTTTTTTGGTGCGCCGGGCATGGCGCGCAGCGCCGCGAGTAGGCGCTGTCAACCG
>CAZUHB010000113.1:0-11821 GCA_964620445.1 uncultured Phycisphaerales bacterium | reverse complement strand
CTGGCACCGTATGAAGCGCTAAGGCCGACGAATTGAGCCTGGCACCGTATTCCAAGGCACCGTATTCCAAAAATCGGTTACATTCCGCCCGAAAAGCGCCTATAGACTTGTGTTAGAATTCGGGAAATCCACCACGCAGACACAACCGGGACAAGCCGCGAACCATCAAGGAGTGTGCCATGACGAAGAGATCTCTTCTTTCGACGACGATCTGCTTTTTTGCCCTTCTCTCACTCACTCACGCGACCGTGATCTACGTGCCCGACAATTATTCCACGATCCAGGACGCGATCGCCGCCGCCGCCCCGGGCGACGTGGTTCTGGTGAGGCCCGGAACCTACGTGGAGAACCTCGACTTTCTCGGAAAGGCGATTACCGTCAAGAGCGACCAGGGCGCCGGTCAGACCTTCATCGACGGAGGCAATCCCGTCGATCCGGACCGGGGCAGCGTCGTGATATTCGAAAACGGCGAGGGGCTCGATTCGATTCTCGACGGCTTCACGCTTTGCAACGGAACGGGATGTGGAACCTACTGCGATCCCAGCGGAGGCGGCATCCTCTGCTACTCATCCTCGCCGACGATCATCAACAACGTGATCACCTCGAACCGCGCCGACGGCGCCGGGGGGATCTACTGCCGGATAAACGCCTCGCCCATGATCGCCTACAACACGATCACGAACAACGTCTCTCTCCAGCACAGCGCCGGCGGGATCCTCTGCGAGGGCGACTCCTCTCCCAAGGTTTTTTTCAACGAGATCACCGACAATCATGCCATGAACCGCGACGGCGGCGGGATGGTCCTCTGGTACTCGGCGCCCGAAGTGGCAGGAAATCTGATCGCGCGCAACCTGGCGATGGGAAAGGGCGGCGGCATCCTGTGCGTGGGCGACATCAACGGAACGATCTCGGGAAACGTGATCATCGACAACGTGGCCAACAGCGGCGGCGGCATCGACTGTGATATCAGCGCGTCGCCCGAGATTTCGGGCAACATCATCAGGCGGAACACGGCCTACTGCATCGGCGGCGGGATTTTCTGCTACCGCCAGTCGAACTCGCCCATCACGAACAACGTCATCGCCGAGAACTGGGCCGGTGTCGAGGGGGGCGGCATCGCGATCTATGCGAGCCCGACGCTGAGGAACAACACCTTCTTCGACAACAGCACGCCCGGGATCGGCGGAGGCGTGTCGTGCAAGTACGGCGATCCGACGATTCTCAATTCGATCTTCTGGGACAACGCGGCGGCCGAAGGTGCCGAGATCTATCTTCGATACAACGTGGCCGATCCCCCGACCCTTGCCATCCGTTATTCGTGCGTAAAGGGAGGTGCCGCGTCGATCCACGTCGAGGCGGGCTGCACTCTCGATGTGGGCGCGGGAATGATCGCCGACAGCCCCCTCTTCCTGGCGGCCGAAAAGGGATACTACTATCTGAAACAGGCCGCCACCCACAGCGGCGTCCATAACCGCTGCGTGGACGGGGGCGATCCCGCGTCGCCCATGATCGACGGATCCACGAGCCTCAGCGGCTGGCAGGATTCGGGCATCGTCGACCTCGGCTTTCACCATGCCGAGACGAACACCCTCACCGTCCCCAACGATCATGCGACGATCCAGGGCGCCATCGACAGCGCCGCCGACGGCAGCGTCGTCTATGTCCGGCCCGGGACGTACGCGGAGAACATCGTTTTCGCGGGAAAGAAGACCTGGCTCGTCAGCGAGATGGGAGCGACGGACACGATCATCGACGGAATGATGAACGGCAGCGTGGTCACATTCGACGGCGGGGAGGACGCGGATACCATTCTCGAGGGATTCACCATCCAGAACGGCAGCGGCCGGGACGACTTCCGCGGCGGCGGCATCTACTGCGAATTCTCGTCGCCCACGATCACGAATAATGTGATCAAGGACAACGACTGCGTCGAGGGCGGCGGCATCTGGTGCTGGGATTCTTCGATGACGATCGAACAAAACCTCATCGAGCAGAACACCGTGTCGCTCGAAGGCGGCGGAATGTTCTGCATCCTCTCCTCTCCGGTCATCAGGGACAACACCTTTCGCGCCAACAGGAGCCACGGCGGCGGCGGCATCAGCAGCGTCGATTCGGACCCGATCATCACGCGCAACCTGATCACCGAAAACCACGCGAGCATGGGAGGCGGACTCGCCATGGGCGCGGGCTCCCCCCAGGTGACCGGCAACATCATCACGAAGAACACGGGCGAATGGTCGGGCGGCGGAATCGATATGGGCGCCCTGAACTCGGGAGTGATCCGGCGCAACATCATCAGCCAGAACGCCGCACCGAGCAACGGCATCAAGGGCGGTATGGGCGGCGGGATCTACTTCTCTGTCGGTTTCGTCGAACTGGCGGACAACGTCATTTTCAACAACACCTCGGCGGACGCGGGCGGCGGCATCTACCTCGGGAGCCTCTCGAGCCTCCGTCTGATCAACAACACCATCGCATCGAACTCGTCCAGCGAATCGGGCGGGGGGATCTATGTGAGGTACGGCTCCGACGTGGAGATCCGCAACACGATCCTCTGGAACGACACCGCCCCATTCGGAAAGGAGATCTATCTGAGCGAGAAGTACGGTTACCCCTCGGCGCTCGCGATCAGCCACTCCGACGTGGGCGGCGGGATCGGCTCGGTGGGTTTTGATCCGGGCTGCACGCTCGACGTCGGCCCCGGCATGATCGACGCCGATCCCCTCTTCGTCGACGTGGGCCGCGGCGCTTTCGGCCTCTCCTGGCCTTCGCCCTGCCGCGGGGCGGGCGATAACGGCGCCGTCGCCGGCGACGACGATGTCGACGGCGATCCGCGCATCGCCTTCGGACAGGTCGACATCGGCGCCGACGAGTACTACTACCACCTCCACTGCAGCGGCGACGTCCTTCCCGGCGCCGTGGTCGAGTTCAAGATCGTCGGCTACCCCTCGGCGCCGGTCAAGCTCGCATGGGGACAGGCCGTTGTCGATCCGGCGATTTCCACCCAGCACGGCGATCTCTTCGTCTGGCCCCTCGTCTGGTCCGGGATCGTGGGCGACATCCCCCCCGACGGGATTCTGTCCGTGCCCGTGACGATTTCGCCGAACTGGAATCCCGGCGACAAGGCGCCGATGCAGGCGCTCGTCGGCCCCTGGGGCGTTCCCTGCGCACACCTGACGAATCTGCTCACCGTTGTTGTGGAGTGAGAGCGCGCGCGATCAGCTCGTGCGCCGGCCGGCCAGCACATGGCGCGGCTACTTGCCGGAATCCCCGGATCACCGATGCGGAAGGTTGCGACACGAGACAGGGCGTTCGGCTCGATGGCCGGACGCCCTGTCCGGGTGATCCGTTTACGGGGTCTCGATCACGTCCATGGACGCGTCGAGCGGATAAAGGTTGTAGGGTGGGACATTAAAGAATCTGTTGGAGATTGCTCCTTGGATGTACCACTTGATACTGACCGCGCCGGATTTGCAATAGTATGGGAAGATGAGATAGTCACCGACGTAGCTGGTCTGAAAGATGATTTTGGCAAAAGCAGGCACAGGCACCGTGGGCACTGTCGATTTTCCGATGCTATTGTGCCACCGGTAACCCTGGGTGTAGTTGAAAAACAAACCACCAGCGGCCGACATTTGATTCATGCGGATCAGGAAAAGATTGTAGCCTCCCAATTCCCAATCGCCAACGCAGTAGAGACCGGTGTTGTTACCCTGGAGAGGGATGGCTCCATAGGTGCAGTTCGCCGAAGGATCGGAGCCGCCCATCAGCCGGGCGCAGAAGGACGAATAGGGGTTCGCCGGATAGCCACCGAACCAATACGTACCCAGCGTGTTGCCCAGGGAGTCGACGATGTTGAAAGCGTCTTCCGTCAGGGTGTTGCTGTTGCCACCGGTCAGCGGAGGCTTCGTGAGGCGAGGACCGCAGGTGATGCCGGCCGTCTGCAGCGAGTGGCCGATACCGATGTCGTAACCCATGAGGAACTCGTAGCCGGTGCCTTCGAGGTCGACATGAATGATCCAGCCCCAGTAATATCCCGGGGGCAGGTTCGTGGCATCGGGAAGTCCGGTGAACGCGAAGCCGGCTTCCTGGACGATCGAGTAGTCCGCCCATCCGGTGCAGCTGTCGAAGTAGTACATGTCCCAGCTGATGCCGCCGACCGTGGCGTCGGTCGCGTAGGAGAAACCGATACCGTCGATGACCTCATCGGGCATCATGTTGCCGGCATCGAGCAACTTACCCCAGTCGAGCCACATGTAGCCAGGTGTCATGGAGCTGAACCATCCGGTAGCGGAAAAATTATCCCAGATCACATCACCGTATCGCTGGGCCCCAAGGCTCTTCACGCCATCAACCTTCTGGACGGGAAGGGTGTTCTGAGCGAGGGTCACACCAACGAGCGATACAGCAAACAAAACAACGATGGTTAACTTCTTCATGGCTTTTCCTCCTCGATAAATATCTACTTGCCGCTTCTGAAAACTGCGTCATGAAACCTGCAAGCGTCTCCCTTGAAAGAACGCGTCAGGCTGTAACCGGTTAAAGACGCGTAAAATTCTGCTCGGCCCCTTGAAGAAAAATTGAGTTTTATATGCGTTTCCCCGGTGGTTGCACGTGCGGCTGACCTGCCGATGCCGCTCCCGATCCCATCGGGGGGCGTCGCGATCTAAGGGCCGCCTAGTTGACGTTTTACCGGGGAAAGGTCCAAATGAGTCTGTTGAATCATGAAGGCGCGATAATATGAACGGAAACAGGCCGATGCATTTTCTCGTCGAGATTTTTCAGGGGAAAAAGGATTTCAAGACGGCAACCAGATTCAGAGGATCGATGTTCCTGGCCCTCCTGGTCCTTTTTACGGCGTGCTCCGGTCCGGGAGAGCTGGCGCCGGATGACCACGTCGTGCGGGCGCCGATCTCCGAAAAGGCCGACGTCATCCTCGCCAACCTGCTCGAAAAGGGAATGGTGGGGAATAGATGGCGCGACGAGATGTCCCCGGGATGCTCCACGATCTGGGCCACTCAGTTCGGTTTCCGCTCGGGGTTGCGCCGCGGCCGGGATGATCTGGTTTTCATCGGCGAGGTCACGGCTGCCGCCGAATCGTCGGCCCTCCGTACACTCTTCTGGAACGCGCTCTTCGGCGATTTCGACGCCCACGACGCGGCGATTCCCGGTCTTCCCGCCCTGCTCGTTTCCGCCGCTCTGAACGATGACGCCTTTCACGCATGGCTCTTTTCCACGGCGATCGATGATTTTGTCGAAAAGGCTTGGGATCGCGCCCTCAGGTCGCGCGAGAACGCCGGCATGGCGGCTCTGCTCGCCGAGTTGTACCGCATCGATCCAAAAGAACACGCGGATCGGTTGGACCAGGCGCGGTATTTCGCGGGCAAGCTCGATGATCGGAGCGGAATCGTTTACCATGCCATCGCCTGGTCGGCCATCGCCAGGGCCACCGGCAGCGAGGGCGATCTCGAAAGGGCGCGCGCCGTGGCCGCACGCGCAATGCCCGCTTTCGATCCCGGGACCGGCGAGATCGGCCTGCCTGAAGGGGAGAAGTATCACGATGTCCTCTCGGCGCACCTGGCATTGATCCACGCCTTCGCGGACCTGGCCCAGGCCGATCCGACAGGCGATGCCAGGCGCCAGGCGATGGAACTGCTCGACTACGTTTTTTCCGACGCCTACTTCGACGGAAAACACATCATGCACGACCGCATCATGGGCGATCGATCGGAAGATTTTTGTTCGGGGTGCAATTTCATGGCGCTCTATCTCGCCGACCGGTTGTACGGGGACTGTCTTTTTTTCACCGCTCTACCCGAAATCAGGTTGGACGATCCTGTCGAACCGTCGTGGCACAGGCTGTCGCGGATGTCGCTTACGTCGCCCGCAACCCATTCATTCGCGAGCCGCCTACCGAGAAAAAACCTGTCCTACAGGATCGGGATCGAGACCGCAGAGGGGGATCCTTCCGCGACGGCGCGGACGATCCGGATCGAGATCTCAGCCAATGACGGACCCGCATTCGGAGGCACCCTGAAAATTGAAGAGGAGGGAGCGGCCACTTTTCGAACGGTGTATACCTTCGAGGACCGGCGTTTTCGTTTCACTATCGAATTCAATCACCGCCTCGACGAGAAATTTCCCTACAAGCTGATGGTCGAGGTCGAAGAAGACCTGTGAATGCGGTGCCAGGCACCGTATTCACATGGCGCGAAAGCGCTCGATCAGGTCGGCGGACTCCAGGGGGGGGCTTTTCTCCTGAAACAGACACTCCGCCCTGTTGAAGTAGTCGCGGGCCTTCTTCAGGTGGTCCGTCGCCGATGAAGCGCCGTCCGCGAGATGGCGGTGGATCAGGGCCAGGAAGTACATGTCGCGGGCATCGTCGGTCCAGTAGTACTCCCTCGCATTCTGGGGCCATGCTTTTCTGGCCTCGATGGCGGTTGTGAACTCGTCCGCCGCTTCGGCATATCTCCGGGAGAGGTAGTTTTCGGCTCCCAGCGTGCTGTGGCAGATGGGCGGGATCGTCTCTTCCGATTGACTCAACTCCAGAGCCTTTCGCGAGAGGTTCTGTGCCAGGAAAACCAGGTCGGGCATCTCGTCATCGGGTGAACTCTTCCGTGCGAGCCGGTCTTCGGGAAAGGTGGCCACGAGCAGGCAGGCCAGACCGAAATCGCGCGCCGAGTGGATCGCCACGGTATAGAGCTCTCTCAGAGACTTTTCCGCTTCGCCGTGGTCTCCCCGCTTCAGATGGATGCGCGCCTCGAGAAGGTAGATTCTGGCGAGAAGCGCTTCCTCTTTCTCGTAGGTGGGTCGGTCGGTGCGGTGCTCGAGGACGCGCCTCAGGCGCTTCAGGGCTTCATCGGGATCGCCCTGCATCAGGTGGAGCTCCGCCATGGCCGCGTTAACATGGGGATCGAAGGGATTCTTTTTCAATGCCTCACCGAACAAGGCTCGAGATTCATCGAAGGAACCTTGACGGGCCTTGCACCACGCGATGCCGCCGAACACATTGTGCAAGTCCTCGGGATTCTGAACCCGCGCCGCTGCGAGTGCCCTCTCGTTGAACTCCAGCGCTTTCTCGTTTTTCCCCACGAGAAGGCACAAGGCTCCCCGCGTGTTGGCGATCATGTAGTACGGCTCGTCACCGGCCGCTTCCAACGCCCGCCGCAACAACCCCTCGGCTTTCGGGATCAAATGGAAATAGTCGTAGAACCTGACAAAGAAATAGTAGGTCCGGCCCAGGGTGAGCAAAGCGATCACATTTTCCTGCCGCCTCTTCAAGACTTCTTCCAGATCACTGATGACCGTCTTGAATTCCGTGATCTCCCCGCCCTTGAACAATCCGAAGCCGTTGATCACGCCGAGGTAGAGGTGGACCAGAAAATGTTCCCTGTTCACCCTGATATCGAGGATGTTCCTCAGCGGATCGCCATCCAAAAGGACGTCATGGTCCTCCACGCGCCAGATGAACGCCTCGGGAGAGGTCGCATCGAATTCTCCCAGCACGTCCAGCGCGATCCGAGCGTCCCGGCGCAGGGCCTGTTTCTTCTCGGAAGCGATATCCGGTTGCTCGGCCATGGCAATCGCGACGAGAGCCCGCAAGTAGCGGGCGTCCTCCTCGAGGCTCTGCTCGTTACGGCGGCCGCACAGCGCGATGCACTCGTCGAGGTGAGCGGCGGCGTTTGCAAAATTTTCAAAACCGATGTCGACGAAGGCCTCCAGCATGGAGCTTGCAGGATCGTGGGGGTCGACCTTCCAGAGCCACTTCCTTTCAGGAGCCACGTAGGGCAGATCGGTCCACTCCAGCGCTTTTCTCAGCGGTTCGAAACGTTCTCTGGCCTCCTGAAATTTTTCCTCTTTCTGCCGGGCCAGCACGAGAAGAGAAATCACCACCGCGGACGCGACGAGCAGAGCCGATGCAACGGCGAGGATCGCAAACCTGTGGCGCTTGAACCACCTGCTCCCCCTCCTGATCATTCCGGCCGGTTTTGCCGCGACCGGTTCGCCGGCGAGCACGCGCTCCAGATCGACTGCAAAGTCCGCCATGGCCGCGTAACGGCGGTCCGGATCCTTTTCCAGCGCTTTCATGATCACCGTCTCGAGATCGCGCGGCAGGTCAGCGTTCACGCGCCGCGGCGGCACCGGCTCCTCTTCGAGGATCTTGCGAAAGACCTGCGCCGTGGTCTCGGCCTCGAAGGGCACCCTTCCGGTCACGGCCTCGTAGAGGGCCACGCCGAGAGAGTAGATGTCGGTGCGCGCGTCGATCTCGTGCGATGTGGCGCGCACCTGCTCCGGGGACGCGTAATGGGGAGTCCCGCGGAACTCGCCGGTGAACGTCATGGTGGAGAGCTTGCTGTGCCGCGCCACGCCGAAATCGAGAAGCATGGCGCGCCCCTCGGGTGAGATCCGGATGTTGGACGGTTTCACGTCGCGGTGAATGATGCCGGCCTGGTGGGCGCTGTCCAGAGCGAGAGCGATGTCCCTGATCCAGGGCAATACCTCTGGAAGGGGAAGCTCCACGCCGCGCGGCGTGCCGCCGGCCCGACGCGGCCGCGCGTCGGCGTCGTCCGAAGATCCCTCGCTCAGCATCTCGTCCAGGCCGCTCCCCGGCACCAGCTCCATCGCGAAGTAGTGAACTCCCTTGTCCACGCCGCTTCCGAAAACGGTCACGATGTTGGTGTGGTGCAGCTGGGAAACAGCCTCCACCTCCCGTCTGAATCGGGTTTCGGCCTCGGCCGATCCGATCTGCTCGGGCCGGATCACCTTGAGAGCCACTTGCCTGTTCAGCGACTCCTGCACGGCGAGGTAGACCATGCCCATGCCGCCCTCTCCCAGCCTGCGGACCAGCCGGAACTCGCCGAGCTGTTCAAAGGGCAGGACGAGATCCTTTTCGAATGCGTCAAGGTCGGAGCATTCATCGGGAGATTGACGAGCGAGAATTTCCAGGGCCGAGGATTCTGGAAAATCGTAGGATTTGTCGCGGGCGGCCAGAAGGGATTCCACCTCCTTCCCGAGCGCCCTATCGCCGCCGCAGGCTTTGTCCAGAAAGGCGGCCCGCTCTGCCGGATCACGATCCAGGGCAGCGTGAAAAAGCTCCTCAGCTTTCCTGCTCGGTTCCGCGTTCATCCTGTTCAGCCTCGCTCATCTCCCTGTAGAGCCAGCTCCTGGTGAACTCCCAGTCCCGCTTCACCGTCACCGGCGACACACCGAGGATCTCGGCCGTTTCCTCGTGGGTGAGGCCCACGAAGAAGCGCAGCTCCACGATGGTGCACTTCCGGCGGTGGCGCTCATCAGTGCCCAGCTTGTCGAGGGCGCGATCGAGCGCTTCCCAGTCGTGGAAAGGATTGTCGGGACATGTGAGGGCCTCGTCGATCCCGTCGAGCTCGCTGAGTGAAAAAGGCTGCTTGCCGCCGCTCCGCTTCGCGGCCTTCTTTCGGCGGTAAGCGTCGACGAGGATGTTGCGCATGGCGCGCGACGCAACGTTGAAGAAGTGGGCGCGGTTTTGCCACCGCTCCTCCTTGCTCTTCACGAGCCGGATGTAGGCCTCGTTCACGAGCGCCGTGGTCTGCAGTGTTTGGCCCGGCCGCCCCTTGCGTATCGCCTTGCGCGCCAGGTAGTGAAACTCCTGATACACCACGGCAAGCAGCCTGTTCCATGCGTCTGCCTTCCCGGCGGACACGTCCGCCAGGAGCGCGGTGACATCTTCAGGAACGTTTTCAGGAGATCGGGGCATGGGAGTTTTCCTCGGAAGGGGATTAAAGAAAATTGCCGAGCCGAGTGAGACGGTCCTGCCCTCTTTTGCGTCTAGAAATTATAGAGGCCGCAAAGGAAATTGAAAACATTCTCTTGGGTGGCTAAGGAAAAGGAGGCTGCCTGAAATGTGGACATGGTTCGATCAAATCTCTGTGTGAAACGAGCCATGACCGGACACCAGCACGTTGTTTCGAAAGGAGGTGTCACATGTTGAATTCGACAAGACGGAAGAGTCCTTTTTTGCGCGCGAGTGCTTTTCGTGCGGACAGCTCGAGGGCTCCGGTGTGGACGAGCGATTCTCGACGAACCAAGATCTGTATGCTCGTGGCGATCACGCTTTGCCTGGCGCTGACGTCCGCCCTGTGTCAGCCAGGTCCGCCCAGGGAGGCGGTCTACCCCGGCTGGCGGCCAGCCGTGGAGATCTCGAGCGGCGACAATTGGTGTCACCCTCACGTGGCCGTAGACGGCAATCATGTTCACGTCGTTTGGCGCGACTGGTCAGAGAGCGTTCTGATTTACCGGAGAAGCACGGACAGTGGCAGGACGTGGGATTCCACGGTCCATACCTTCAATGAGGGATGCAACGATCTTCCGCAGGTCGCTGCCAACGGGCAATACGTTCACATCGTGTGGCATTCGGGAACCGGAATCTCTTA
The DNA here is from genome assembly GCA_964620445.1 of uncultured Phycisphaerales bacterium. Classification (GTDB taxonomy): domain Bacteria; phylum Planctomycetota; class B15-G4; order B15-G4; family CAYZWU01; genus CAZUHB01. The sequence goes on along the minus strand of CAZUHB010000113.1, from coordinate 1,412 downwards.
CCGCAGGAGCACCGACTATGGCGTGACCTTCGAATCCAGCGTCGATCTCGGAACCGGAGGATTTGACCCGGACGTGGCCACCGTGGACGGTTATGTCTACCTCATCTGGATCGACAACTTCGCCAATCCGGGTTATGTCTATTTCAAACGGAATACCAGTAACGGCGCACCCGGATTCTGGGATGCATCGCCCACGATCGTCGCGACCGACGCGTACGAGACCGCCCGGATAGCCGCATCCGGCAAGAGGGTCTACATGGTCTGGGATAGCCGGGACTACGATCCGACCTTCTGCACTGCGCTTTTCAGGCGGAGCAACAACGACAACGGTGCGACCTGGGAAACAACGATCACCTCCCTCTGGTCCGATCCTGCGTCGTCCTACTCCAGTTACGGACTTTCGATCGCCGCGTTCGGTGCGAAGGTCTTCGTCGATCGGAACGCGGGCGCGCCGGGCCCTATTCAGAAAAAAAACACCAACTGGGGTGCGGCAACCGCCTGGTCGTCCGACATATTTCTCGGAAACGGCGGCAGCCGTCCCGAGGTGGCGGCAGACAGCCACTTTGATGACTACGGCTGCAATACCTTCACCCGCGACGACAAAGATCTCTACCTGTCCGTTCAGCCCAACGCGGAGACTCTGATCTGCTCGACGCTCGGAAGGAGCTCGACCGCCGACATCGGAGTGGACGACTCGAGTTGGATGCACCTCGTCTATTCTGCCGCGGACGACAAGATCTACCATCGCCGCAACTTTGTTGTGCCAACGGCGGAGATCAAAGATATTCCTGCCGGGCCGCCCCATTCCGAGATCATCCATTTCTACGACGACGGCTCGTCGGAGACGTCGATGGGATTGACTCCCGGCGGCGACCTCTGCTGGATACATCGTTTCGATGCGCTCCCTGGCGGCGAGTATGTGGAGACGGTGGACACGATATTCGGTTCGGCCGCCATGCCGGGATACGGCCCACCTGATGGCACACCGTGCGATGCGTTCGTATGGATCGATCCGAACAACGACGGCAATCCCGAAGATTGCATCCTGCTGGCGAGCGAGGCGTTCCAGGTGGAGAACATCGACACCGACTACATGAACGAGATTCCGCTGAGCGATGTGGTATTCGTGGTGGACGAGTTTTACGTGGGCTGCTGCGTGACACTCCAGCACGGCCAGTACATCGCGCCCGTGGACTTGGATACCGCTTACAACGCCGGTGACGCCTGGATCGGCTACAGCCTGATTCAGGGCGGATTCGATCCCGACGATCTCGCGAATAACGATGAGCTTGCCGAGATGGCTTCTCTCGGATATCCCTACTACTTCTGCCTCGGTTCGCGCTGCTATGCGATAGGACCGATACCGAAGTAATACGGTGCCTGGCTCAATTCGTCGGCCTTAGCGCTTCATA
>CAZUHB010000112.1:0-12229 GCA_964620445.1 uncultured Phycisphaerales bacterium | reverse complement strand
AATACGCCCAGCGGGCGCTCGACTACGTCCACAAGAGCAAGAATCCGGGCAAGGCATGGCGCTACAACAACGGCGAGATCGATCCCGTGGAACAGAACGACGTATCTGTAACCGCGTGGATGATAATGTGCTTAGTCTCCGCCGAGGACTTCAAGCTGCGATACCACAAGAAGGACTTGGAAGATGCCCTCCATTATCTCGACGAGATGACCGACACGGCCACGGGCCGCACCGGCTACAAAGAAAAAGGCGGGCTGTCTTCGCGTACGGCTGGTGACGAGAACATATGGCCATTCGAAAATACCGAGGCCATGACTGCTGCGGCAATGCTCTGCCGCGTCCTTGCCGGCAATGTGCTCGGCGACATGAAATCCCAGGTTCCGTCTATCGAGGCGGGCGCCGTCCTGCTGCGCAAACGGCTTCCTGAATGGTACAAAGAAAAAGGCTGCATCGACTACTACTACTGGTATTACGGTTCATATGCCATGTTCCAATTGGGAGGAACAGACTGGCAAGTTTGGAAGACCGCAATGGAGAAGGCCATCATAGATAACCAACTAAGAGAAGGTTGCGAACGTGGTTCATGGGATCCTCGGAGATCTCCCTGGAGCGATAACGGTGGAAGAGTCTACGCTACAGCTCTTTGTACACTATCCCTTGAGGTGTATTATCGATTTGATAGAGTTTTGGCAAAAAGATAATCCGCGTAATTCATGATAGACCGATTTCAGAGGAAGAGACTCTTGATCAGGATCGGCAATCGTTAAACGCTCGCCCCCGAACCGAACGGCCAAGATGGGGATCGAGAATGTAGCGATCGCCGAACTGCTCATCGAAGTCTCCCTACGTATGCCGAAATTCGTCAGCTTGCCCGGCTGCCATGATAGGGAGTGCGACGATCTTGATTCCAGCGCGAAATCCTGAGCAGCGAGCCGTGCTTCTGGCGGTGCTACTGAAAATAGCAAAAAGGCCAAAGAGTTCTAGGGCAAGGAAAAAGCGGGGCGGAAGCCCAGGTAGTAGTAGCGGCGCGACGGGCCGTGCCAGTCGCGAAAGGCAGACCGGCAGAGGTTAGCAGAGACGTACCAGCTACCGCCCCGGTTGACCCGGTTGACTGAGCCCCCCCAGACCAGGGACGGCCATCGGTTGGAGCCCCATCATAGCTATCATGCCACTTATCTTCACACCATTCCCAAACATTGCCGAGCATATCGTAAAGTCCAAACGCATTGGGACGCTTCTGCTTGACGGGATGCGTCTTGGCGTCCGAGTTGTCCGAGTACCAGGCGTACGATCCAAGAGATGATTCATAGTCTCCACAATAGTAGCGGGTCGTGGTTCCCGCCCGGCAAGCGTACTCCCATTCGGATTCGCTCGGTAATCGAAGTCCGGCCCGGCCGCACCAGGCCGCGGCGTCCGACCACGAAACGTTCTCTACGGGCAGATCCCCCCCACGCCAACTGCACTCGTCGATTCCGCCGACCCTGTCCCACGCAGTCTGAGTGCACTCCGTACGGCAGAGCAAAAACGTTCTGATCGTGACCTCGTGGGGCGGCCCCTCGTCTTCTTCGTCGGAGCCCATCACGAAGGTCCCGCCGGGAACGAGAACGAACTCGAGGTCCGTCTTCTCATGCCTGTAAATGTGAACCGCGTTCGTCTGCCCTCCGCAAGAAAAGGTCTCCTCTTTCAGATACCTGAAACCGGGCGGTTCGGGCCTGGCTTCTTTCTTCGGTTTCGGGGTCGTCTTTTTCGTCCCTTCCTCTTCGAGATCGGCGAGCTGCCGCGCCAGATCCCGGGCCAGGCTATCGCCCGGTCTGAGCGCCAAGGCGTCGCGGACCCCGTTCCTCGCACGGGCCGTATCCCCCCTGTCGCGGGCCTCGAATGCGCCGAGCATGATCGAGAGGTATTTTTCCGCCTCCACCAGAGCCTTGATATTCTGATCGAGAGCGCTCATCCGGGAGTTACATTCTTCCCTGAGCGACTCGAGTTCCCGATTCCCGGCAAGACCGGACAGGTCGGGCCGCAACCCGGGGAGGTTTCCCTCGAGACCGGTGATACGCCCGGCAGCGGTCTCGACCGAGGTCCGCAGTGCGGACAGGTCGCTGTCGACCCTGTCCACGCTCCGGGCCGCCGCAGAGAGGGAGCTCATTTCGCCCGTGATCCGATCCAGCTCGGAGCGCTGATCGAGGACCTGCATCAGGAGGAAGATCCAACCGGCCAGGAGGACGACCATCCCGGCTGCCAGAACCTTGACGCCCCACGTTGATCGGCCGCGCCTGCTGGCGGAGCCGGTACCGGCGGTCATGGGCCGGGTCGGATCGATCCCCGGTCCGCCGGCCTGATCGGTCGATCGGACCGTCTTGAGGATCTCGTCGATCGACGGGCGGTCGTTCTCCTTCTTGGCCATCATGCGCCCCAGAAGATCAGAAATCGCGGCCGGCACGGCGGGACAGGACTCCTTCAGGGGGGTGACCTGATTCTCGAGATCCATGTGCCAGCGCATCCAGGCCACGGGCGGGCTCGCCGCGTCGAGCTGGGCCTTGAACTCCTGGGCAAAGGCTTTCTTGCCCGCGTAGACCTCGTAAAAGGTGAAGCCGAGGCCGTAGATATCCGAACCGATCGACATCTTCCCCTCGTAGACTTCGGGCGCCATGTTACGCGCTGTGCCCCAGGGGCGGGTCGTGAGGATCGGATTGGTCGCCAGGCGGGAGAGGCCGAAATCGGCGAGCTCGAGCACACCCTCTTCGGAGAGGAGGAAGTTGCGCGCCTTCACGTCGCCGTGCACGATGCCCGAGCCGTGGATGGCGCGCAGGCCGAGGCAGGCCTGCTCGAGGTAACGCCGCGCTTCGCCGGCCAAAAGGGCTCCGTCGGTCCCCACGCCGCCGTCGGACAGAAGGTCCTCCAGGGAGCGGCCGCCGGCCACGTACTCCATGACCACGTAGAGGTGGTGGCCCTCCTCCACCACGTCGTAGACCTCCACGATGTGGCGCTTGTCGCGCACCTTGGCCGGAAGCTCGACCTCGCGCATGAGGCGCTCGAGCGCCCGGTCCTCGCCCCAGAGCTCGCGCGCCAGCTTCTTGACAGCCACCACGCGGCCGCCGAGCCGCTCGTCCGTGCCGCGATAGACCTCACCCATGCCGCCGCGGCCGATCGGTTCTGGGTCGAGGGTGTAACGGTTGCCGATTCTGATCATGAGTCTGTTCCTCGCTTGGGCCGGTATCAGGGGATTCTTGTCGCAGATAACCGCTGATGTTCCCGTGTTCGAGAGGCATGGTAGCGTAATCGCCCCTATTTTGGAACGGGCTATCCACGGATGCCGGCAGGAGCCGGAGACCGGGCTTCCCGGATTTGCCCCTATGAAAGGCGCGAAAAAAGGAATAGAATCAGGAAACTCAGCGTATCCGGACCGCGTCCACGACTCGGGAACAAGAAAAATTTATGTCTGACAATCCTGGTATCGAACCGGATCAGATAGCGAGAGCCCGCGCCGGGTTCAAGCCTTCCAGATTGCGTGATTGCGCGGGCATCGCCACGATGGAGGTGCTCCTCTGCGTTCCGATCTTTCTGGCGGTGCTCGGTACGCTCTTCTGTCTGGCAAAGGGCTACCTGATCAACGAACGAACGACCATCGCCGTGCGCCATGCGGCGTGGCACGAGGCGCGCACGGACAAGGTGGTGGACGAGAAGAGGCTGGCCGCCATGATCGGCGCCAAGGTGCGGCGGGTCTCGAGCGGAAGCAGCTCGGAATTCGACATCACGGCGCTCATTGCGCGGGTCATCTCGGACAAGATCCATCCACTGTCGCGTGAGGTCACGCTCGAGGCCGAGGTCGAGTCGCCTTTTCCGAAGGTTCTACCCAGCGTCACGAATACACAGAGCTTCTCGGTGCCGCGCGGGTTCTGGGACAGGAGTCAGATCAAGGAAGGGATAAGGGGTATATTCGGCAACTATTTCGGATCGATGAACACGGAAGTCGATGGCGTCAAGAGCTCCTGGAAAAGATAGAAGAAAAAGCCGGTCGTTTTTTCGGGAGGTACTGGCCCTCGGTGTGTTGACCGCGGTCATCGTCTGGATAGCCGGACAGGCCGACAACATCCTCGCGCCATTCTCGGTGACCGATACCCCGCAAACCGAACATTCGCGTACATTCCGACACCCTGGACGGTCCGGTAAGAAAAACGCCCAAGAGGCGGAAACCGTTCGCCTCAACGGTCTCCTCGCGGAACGGCAGGTCGTTCACGTTCCCGGAGACGGCGCGGCCGGAATCGAAAGGTGTGCAGATGAGATTCGAGACTCCGGCTGGTGGACGGAATCGATGTTTCCGGGCAGCGATCGGTCCTCGTCGTGGGATCACGAGATCGCGGAAGAGACAGGCGCCTGCCTCGTGCGCTACGAAATGAGCGATGCTCGCATCCGGAGCAAGGTGGTGCTGATCACGCCGGCCGGAGACAGAAGACTGCTCATCATGCGCATGAGAATCCTGGAAGATCTCAACAGGGAAGATGGCGAGGCCCCTCTGCTCTCTAAAGTGGAAGAGCCCGACGGGATCGATCCTCCTCCCGGGTGGCGCCCGATCCTCTCCATCGCGTCGGTGCGGCCGGGCAACAGGGCAACGACCTGGTATCAACGTCGGAATGACGGTGCGGAACGATCGGCCAGGGAATGGCGCTCCTCGCTGATCTCTTCCGGCTGGAAGCCCGAGGGGGAGCACCAGGACTCGTCGCCGATTTACTGCTTTTGCAGGGGCGCGGTCTTTTGTACTGTATGGACAGGAGGAGACGAGAAAGCGCTCTGGTGTTCGGTCGAAATCCGGGAAAAAGCCTCCTCCCACATCGGTGAAGGGTAATTTTATGGAAAAGAAGCTGCTGCTCATTGCTATCGCTGCCGGTGTGCTGGCGATCGTCGCCGTACAGATCTACATCAGCTCGAAAGAAAACGCGCTCACCCAGGGTTACCGTCTCGTCGAGATCTTCACGGCAGGCTCCAGGATCGAAAAGGGTGACGTGATCTCACCGGAAGACAACCTCACGAAGGTGGCGATTCCCGATCGCTTCAAGCCCACCGGGGCGATTACGACGGAGTACGAGGCGCTGCTTGCCGGAGGACGGGTGACCGCCCAGCGCGAGATAGACAAGGACTCCTTGATCCTGTACTCCGACATCCAGCCCGAGCAGGACCGACCGATCCTCCACAAGATCGATTCCGAGCACCGCGCGATGGCCATCCCCGTGAGCCAGGTCACGTCGGTCGCAAACCTCATCCGGCCGGGGGACAGGGTGGACATCCTGGCGGTATTGGGTACGGCTCAGTCGGGGAACTTCTTTTCCGAGGGATCGGGAACGCTCAGCGTGAAAAAGGTTGGAGAGGATGTGGAAATACTCGCCGTCGGGAACGAGATGGAGGCTCTCGACTTCGAAAGCCAGCCCGACTACTACGAGACCGTGACCATTCTCGTCAAAACCGAGGACGCAGAAAAAATACTTCTTGATATGGCACAACTCGAATCGCGCCAGGGATTGACCCTGGTCCTGCGTGGCCAGGAAGAGAATTAGGTTATCACGATGGCAGTCGACATCGAAGTCAATGACTCGAGAACCGGAAGCCGCCAGGTCGTTCGCGCCAGGGGGCCGAAGATCCTGATCGGACGGGACGAGGACAACGACATCGTTCTCGTGAGCCCCTATATCTCGCGCCATCACATCCAGCTCACCTGGAACAAGAAGGACGCCTCCGCCGTCAACCTTGGCATGAATCCCTGCTATCTCGGGGATCAGGAACTCAAGAAGGGCGAGACGGTTCTGCTCGAACCGGGCGTCGAGATCATGCTCGGGGAGTACAGCCTCCGCATCAAGCCCACCCACCGGAAAAGGTCCTCCGCGAACGAATTGCCCTGGCAGGAAGCGGGCTCCGAGGCGATCGCAAAAATTCACGCCGAGCTCGTCGACCGCTTGAGAAAGAGGCACTACGAACTCAATCCGAACGCCGGCGAACAGGAGAAGAAGACCGTCCTTTCCGAGCTGGATGAAATCATCGAGCGGACGATCGAAAGATCGGGGAAAGACACTCTCAACGCCTATTGCACCTGTGCCCTCTATATCCGGAGCGTCCTCAGTCTGGGAGACTGGGCCACGATACGATCTTCCGAGCGTGTCGAAACGGTCCGGCTGGACGCTTACGAAAGGGAAATGAAGCCGGTTCTCGACAGGATCAAGAGGAATATCGTCGCCAACACCCCCGGTGACACGCTCAACCTGCTGCATAGCTTCGAGGAGATGAAAGAGGAGATATTGCCGGGACCCGTTTCGAAGCTCGATCTCCAGCTCCAGAAATACGCGGTCCGCGTGTACTTCCACGAGGAGATACAGGATATCATTCTCGGATTCGGACCGATCGAACACTATCTCAAACGGGGCGATATCACCGAGATCATGGTTGTCGGCCCGAAGAGGATATTCGTGGAGCGGAACGGAAAGATCGAGCGTGTTGGGCGCAAGTTCATCTCCGAGCAGAATCTTCTCGACGTGATCGAAAGGATGGTCGCGCCTCTCGGACGCCGCGTGGACAGATCGAGTCCGATGGTGGATGGGCGGCTCGAATCGGGATTTCGCATCAACGCGGTCGTGGCGCCGGTCGCCGTCGACGGGCCCCACCTTACGATACGGAAATTTCCCGAGGAGCCCTTCACGATCGACGACCTGATCGAATACAAGACTCTCGACGAGAAGACGACGACCTTTCTGAAGGCCTGCGTGATCGGCAAGAAGAACATCCTCGTTGCCGGGGGGACCGGCTCGGGAAAAACGACGCTGCTCAATGTCCTGGCGGCCTTCATTCCCGCCTCGGAGCGCGTCGTGACGGTCGAGGATTCGGCCGAACTCAGGCTGCTGCAGGATCATGTCGCCACCCTGGAGACGCGTCCACCCAACGTGGAGGGGGTCGGCGAGATCACCATCCGCGATCTGGTTCGAAACTCGCTCAGGATGCGCCCCGATCGGATCATCGTGGGAGAGTGCCGCGGTGCCGAGGCGGTGGACATGCTTCAGGCGATGAACACGGGCCACAGCGGATCGATGACGACGGTTCACTCGAATTCCGCCGAAGACGCGATCCGCCGCATCGAGGCGATGGTGCTCGGCAGCCATGGGATTCCTTTGCCGGCGGTGAGGGAGCAGATCGCGAGCGCTCTCGACGTGGTGGTGTACATTGCCCGCCTGGCGGGCGGCGAGCGTCGTATCCTGCAGATCTCCGAGATTTTGAACGTGGATCCCGATACGGGCGAGATGGTCATGGTAAACCTCTTCTCCCGCACCGACGCGCCGGACGAGGATTTGCGCTCCTCGGGCAGGATGCCTTCCTATGCGCCGGAACTCGTTTCCAAGGGATTGCTCTCGATGGAGGAGCTGTTCCAGGTATAAACGATTGAAGATATGAGCTTTCTGATCTGGGCACCACTGGTTTTTATCGCGGCCGCGCTCATCGTCTATCTCGCGGGATCCTCGAGAAGCCGGTTCGGCGATGGCCTCGCCGGTTTCTTCGAGAAGAATTATTCGTGGCTGCTCTGGATCCACCCGCGGATGATGAAAAGCCTGTTCATCATGACGCTCGCGCTGCCTCTGGTCTTTGTCCTGATCGTGCTGATGGGCGGCGGCGTTTTTTACGGTCTTTTGACCTCACTGTCCGCGGCCGCGATCGGTTTGTTCGTCCTCGCGAAGAAAGAGAAGAGGCTTAAGGAACAGTTCGAGGACCAGTTGATCATGTACCTTCCTTCTCTGGCTAACGGCATCAAGGCCGGCCTCGGTTTACCGCAGGCGCTGGAAGGTTTGATGAAAGAGGCCCCGGAGCCGCTTTATTCCGTCATCTCATCGGCAATCAGCGCCTACAAGCTGCGGCGAACGCTTGCCGAGGCGATGTTCGATGTTCAAAGAAAGACGCAGAGCAAGAATTTCGGACTCGTTGTCGAGGCGCTCGTCATCTGCGAGGAGCGGGGAGGGCCGCTGCCGCAGATCCTCATTCGGATCGCGGCCGCTCTTTCCGAACTGCGTCGCCTGCGTGAGAAGATCCGCACATCGACTTCGGGACCGCGCCTCTCGATCCGCGTCATGCTCGTGACGCCTATTTTCATGCTGCTGGTCCTCTGGGGGGCTGATCCCCAGAGTATCGAGATCCTGTTCAATACTGCCTTCGGGTGGGCGATTCTCTCGATCGTGATCGCTCTCGTTTTCGTTGCCGTTTGCTGGGCGCGATCGATCTTGAATCAGTACGTTTGAGGAGGTTTCGTTGGAATCCTCTACAGCTCGAATCATCGCGTTGGTAGCTGTATTTTTCTGTTGCGCGGCGTTTTTCTACTCCCTTTTTCTTTACCATCGACGGATGGTCAAGATCGCGGAGTACGAGTTTCCCCAGCTATCGGCCGGAACGGGAGGGATATTCTCGTTTCGACTGTTCTACACCGGGCTTGGCCATGTCGTTTCCGAGAAATGGGCCAGAGGAACGAGAGACAAGTTCGAAAGACTGATCGGCCGATCCGGTTTGGATATCGAAACAAGCGCTGTCGAGTGCATCGGCAAGTGCGTTTCTTTCACTGTCGCCGGCTCCCTTCTCTGCGGGGTTCTTTTCTTTCTGATTTCCAATATTCTGGGGGGATTGTTCGGCGCCTTCATCGGTGCTGCCGCCGGCTTTGTTCCCCGCACGAAGCTGCAAGCCAGAAGTGACTCGAGAATCCGCCGTCTGAAAGCGGATATACCATACTGCCTCGATCTGATGACGCTTTGCCTTGCGGCCGGGGGCTCGTTCAACGAGGCGCTCGAGACGGTGGAACGCACCGATTCGTCGTCGCCTTTTCCTCAGGAAGTCGGTCGTATCAATCACGAGATCCGTTACGGCCGGACACGACACGAGGCCATGTCGTCTTTTGCGAATCGGATAAAAATAGCGGAGGTCGAGACGCTCATCTCGTCGATCATTCAGGGCGAAAAACTCGGAACGCCTCTCGTGGACGTATTGAAATCGAATGCCGATGGCGCGAAGCAGAGACGATCGGAACGTGCCGAGCGGGCTGCGAGCGAGGCAGTGGCGAGAATGATGGGCCCCTCCCTGCTGATCCTGTTCGCGATCGTGATCCTTCTGCTCGGGCCAATGGTTCTTGGATACATGACCGGATCGTACCTTTAGGAATTGTCGAGTCTTTCATGGCGAAACCAAGACTATCTGAACCCTATCTCGAGGTAACCAAAGGTGAAGACAGGGGAAAGTGTTTTCCTCTGACCGGGCCGGTAACGAGGATCGGCAGGGGAGAGGAGGTCGAGATCAGGCTATCGGACGCGGAAAATGTCCTGTCCAGGACTCATGCCAGCCTCCGGTCTGCCGATGGTAATTTTTTGTTAACCAATCACGGCACGCATGGCACCAAAGTGGGCCAAAAGGAGGTGGCTGAAAATCCTGTCGCCTTGAAAGACGGCGATACGATTCTGCTGGGAACCAGAATCAAGCTCAGGTTTCGTACCCCCGGTGCGCGGACGTCGAAATTGACCGGCCGCGAGTCGGATCAGTCTCCATCGGATTCAAAAGGTGAAGCAAAAAGATCCAAATTAACAGGCAACAAAAAACTCCTTCTTGCTCTTCTTCCCGTGTGGTTGATCATCTGGATCATCCTTGTCGTGGCGCTCTCGGACAAGGAAAAAGAGACGAACAATACCCAAAACGATGTCGTTCAACTCATTTTGTCGATATCCAACGAGAGGGAAGTCACGAACAGTCAGAGAGACGTTATCGATGAGATAAATGAATCTCCGTTAAAAAAGGAGATCGTCAAATATATCCACGACTCCGAAATCTATCGCAGGAGAAATGATCTGGACAACTCCAGAAAATGCTGGGAGAATATCATGAAGAGGGCATCATCTTCGGGAAGCCCTCTTTATCTCTTTTCGGTGAAACAGATAGGATTAATTGATCGCAGGGAATAAATTAGAATATCCGTATTTATCGGGGATAGACGTCATGATCGCTTTTACTGTTCGCTCTTTGATCCTCATTTCGTGCCTTTCCTTGACATCCTGCTTGACTCCAGAGCAGAAACTCATCCGTGCTTTTGACAACAAGGATAGATCCAAAGCTTATAAACTGATCAATGCCGGCGCCAATCCCAACGCGCGCGTGAATCAGGTGTTCCCGATTTACGGGGCGTTATATCTCAAAGATCTGCGTATGGTGAAAATGCTGGTAAAGAGAGGGGCAGATCTCAATCCATCTCCACCCATGTGCGGGGTTCCGCCTATATTCTACTTGGTAGTCGATGATGATGTTGTCACGGATGAAAACAGGATCGAAATGTTGACCTTCTTTCTGGATAACGGCGCAGACGTAAATTCCATTATGAACAACGATCCTTTTGAAGTGGATGGCATATCAGTCTTGATGTGCGCCGCGGGAAACGGGGACGAAGACGTCGTCAAGCTACTCCTTGAGCGAGGGGCCGAGGTCGACATTTCGTATCGCGGCGCGACGGCGTTGTGGGCGGCGGCAAATAAAGGACACGCCAGTATCGTTCGCTTACTTCTGAAGCATGGAGCGGACGCCAATCCTTATTCCGATAACAATGGAAATAGAACGGCCCTCGCCATTGCAAAGAAGAACAAACACGATGACGTCGTGAAAATCCTGCAATCAAAAAACGCCAAGGAATCCATAACAATCGACGAAAACTTGACGGCGATGATGGTCGCCGCGAGAGACAACAATATCGACTACGTAAGAACCATAGCACCGTACCTGGATCTGGAAGAAAGGTGCGGCGAAGGAAAAACGGCGCTCTTTTACGCGGTGGAGAATTCCAACAATAGCATTGTGGACATCTTGCTCGACAGCGGCGCCGATTTCAACGCCAAGAACAATGAATCCCACTGCGTTCTGACGGTGGCTTCTTATAAAGGATTTACGGAGATCGCAAAAAATTTGCTCGAAAGAGGCGCTGATCCGAACGCTGCGGTCAACACAGGTAAAAGTGCGCTGATGTATACTTGTCGTAACAATCATCCTGAAATCGTGACGCTCCTGTTGAACGCAGGGGCTGACGTGAACGCTCGCCATGAAGATGGACACATGGCACTCATGTGTGCCGCGCAAGGCGGATCAGTAGAAATCGCAAAAACACTCCTCGCTCACGGGGCAAAAGTGAATATACAGCGGAATGATGGTAGCGCAGCGCTGCTTTTCGCTGCCGGCTGGAACAAAACAGACATCGCAAAACTTCTTTTAGACCAAGGAGCTGACGTAAATCTCGGGGATGAAAAAGGATCTACCCCTTTAATATATGCCGCTGAAAAAAACAATCTCGAGCTTGTCAGCCTTTTTTTAGAAAACGGTGCAGATGTTCGGGCAAAAACCAACGAAGGTCTATCGGCCGTGATGCAAGCAGCCTGGAACGGCAGCGACAACATACTCCTGGAATTGATAAAACACGGGGGGAATCCCAACGACAAGTATAACAATGGAAAAACCGCACTGATGCTGGCCTGCCAAAACGGTCAATTGAGTACGGTTAAATTGCTGCTCGACAAAGGCGCGGACTTGCACGCTGTGTTCGACACAGGAGAGGAAGAATCTGGGTCAAACGCATTAATCATAGCGGCGTGGAAGGGACATGATCTTGTTATCAAAGAACTTTTGAGGAGGGGTGCGGATATTTCTCACCGAACCAACGATGGTACGACCGCTTTGATTCGAGCCTCTGCTTGGGGTCACAAGAACGCTGTACAGGTCCTTCTATCTAGGGGAGCGGAGGTGGACGCCAGGACAAACGCGAAAAGAACCGCGCTGATGTGGGCATCGTTGAACGGAAAAGAAGACGTCATCAGGCTGCTAATTCAATATAAAGCGGATAAACGGCTTAAAGACAAATCAGGCAAAACGGCCACCGATCTGGCGAAGAAAAACAAGCACGATAAAGTCGTGGAACTTTTAAAGAAAAGTTAAACATCCGAAAAATGGCATCTATCGAGATTCAATTTCGTTGAAGGAAACAAAGGTTCTGCAAATTTTAAATAGAGTGCGAGGAGGCTATGATGTTCAAGTCGAGGTTAGCCACCCTTTTTATCGTTGTCCTTGTCCTGTCGGCTTGTTCGGCAACATACACGGACAAAGCCGATAAAGGCATATATTTTTACCAGAAAGGTAAAGTCGTTCAGTCCCGCGCCAATTTCAATCGCGAACTGGCCGGTTCGATCGATGATCA
>CAZUHB010000111.1:9972-12361 GCA_964620445.1 uncultured Phycisphaerales bacterium | reverse complement strand
AACTCGGCCGACGGGGCGTCGAACTCGGCCGACGGGGCGTCGAACTCGGCCGACGAAGCGTCGAACTCGTCGGCGAGGTCGTCCCTGATCTGATAGGCCACACCGAGCGCGTCGCTGTATTCGTGGAGGACATCGCCCAGGTCCTGGTTCATACCGGCTGCGATCTCGCCGAGCCTCAGGGCGACCTCGAAGGCGGGCGCGGTCTTTTCACGGAAGATCGAAAGGACTTCGGCCACTGAGAGACACTGCCTGCTGCGCTGCCAGCAGAGCTCGGCACCCTGGCCCATGCACAGGGTGCGGTGTCCGGCCGCGGCCACGCCGAGCATGGCGGCCTTCTGTTCGGCTGACAGGTCGAGCTCGCTGATCAGGCGGTAGCCTTCGCCCACGAGAAAATCGCCCGCGTTGAGCGCCACCGGGATGCCGAACCGTTCGTGGAGGGTCTGTTCGCCGTAGCGCTCCTCGTCGTCATCCTCGATGTCGTCGTGGATCAACGATGCCTTGTGAAAGCACTCCACCGCCACGAGCAGCTTGTCGATCCACGGCGGCAGAGCGGCGCGCCCGTTCTCCTGCAGAGCCTGGAAGACGCAGGCCGTGAGAAAGGGCCGCCAGCGCTTTCCCGACTGCGCTAGCCAGTCGCGGGCGATCTTTTCGGTCTCGCTCCGCTCCGGTCCGAGCGCCCCGTCCAGTCCGGGACGATCGAAGAGGTTTTGCACCTCCTTGCGGAGCTGCTCGAGATTGATGCCCGGTGCGTGTCCGTCAGCGGTGAGGTAGATGGCATCCCAGATCCAGTCGAGGTCGGCATGGGTGCCCGCGCACCCGTCGTGAAGAAGGGGGATCGCCACTCCGGGAATCGCGGCCGCTTCCATGTAGGGAAAGACCTCTTCGAGAACGGAAAGACAGCTCACACCCACGACCGCCTCGATCTGGCCCGTCTCGATGAGGGCCATGACCAGCGGCGATCCCTCGGCAACGAGAACAACGTAGCCGAGTCGCTCCGCCTCGGTCTTGAAATCGTGAATCACGCAGCTGCCGCACTCGGCGCAGAGGAGACCGAACTCGTCCATTTCGCCCTGGCAGGCAGCCTCGTCTCTCATGCATCGGGGCAGGAGCAGTAGGCGCCGATCGACCGGAATCCGGGCCACCGATTCGCGCCAGAGTTCGTTGTTCACGAGAACGGCCAGGTAGTCCCCGCAAGCGCTGTCCACGCCGGCGGTGCGCGCCACATCCCGCGCGATGCGGCGCAGCTCGTCCTTCGGAACGGGCGGTACGAGATCCAAGGCGCCGACCGTCTCGGAGATGACATCGCGCACCCTGTCCCGCTCGGCGCGGGTCTGGCAGATCCCATCCTGTACGCGTCCGCTCATGGAGCCGCGCTCCTTGGATGTCTTGGCGTTTCTGTCAGGTCGTTTGCGCATGTTCAGATCCTTGTTCGCGGCCCGCGGCGGCCTCGGGCGCCTCGCCGGCCGTCTCGCAACATTCCTCCGAACAGGTCCGCTTTTGCATCAGTTCCCCGTAGTGGGAGAACTTTCGCCGCCACGTCCTGATTTCCGATTTGCCGAGGAGGCGCATGAGGGCTCGCTTGACGAGGGGGACGCCGCCCGCCCGCTGATTGTCCCAGAAGAGCCGGGGCACCCATTTGAAGTTGATCTCGTAGCAGAGCTTGAAGAGCTCGAGGTGGTCGGGCCGCATCTTCTCCAGGGTGAAACTCTGCCCGGCGGCGATCGCCGCGGGCTCCACCGGTTCGTGGAAGATGGGGAAGACCACGGCGCGCCCGCGGGCCATTTCACCGACGAGCTCGAGAGTCTTTTGCACATCGGCGGGCGTCTCTCCCGGCAGGCCGAGGATGATGCTCAGGACGGGGAAGAAACCGGTCCGGTTCAGACGTTCCACCGCGTCGCGCACCATGTCGGCCCAGTCGGCCGGATCGAAGGGAGCGACCTTGCCCGAACTGTTGGCCGCCACCAGATGACCGTTGGCGCTCTCCACGCCCATGTTCACCCAGAGATAGTCGCTCCTTTCGCGCCACTGCAGGAGGCGGCTGATCGCCGCGAGCTGCGCGTCGTCGAGCTGAAGAACGGAGGTGACGTTGGCATGGTCGATCTGCATGAACCTGAGACCGTCGATCTCCCTCATCCCGCGGAGGAGATCGTGGAGCGCATCGAAGTTGACCCGGCTGCCCGAGGCGCCGTAGCGGAAGAGATCCTCGCTGCCGCTCACTACCGATCCGATGCCGGCCTTCACGTTCGTCTCGATGTCGGACAGGATCGTGTCGACCGGAAGGTGGACCATCTTCTTGCGCGCCATCGTGCAGAAGCCGCAGCCTCTGCCGCATCCGCGCGAGAGTTCGACGATGCCGAGCAGCGACGCGCCCCGGATCGGTACGATCGAT
>CAZUHB010000111.1:0-9872 GCA_964620445.1 uncultured Phycisphaerales bacterium | reverse complement strand
GTGTGCGGTTCTGCTTGCGAGCCGCCGCCGTTCATCAGATCGGCGATCAGCCGGACTCCGGACTCCTCTCCGTAACCGTCGAGGATCGCGTCGATGCCGTGGCGCGCCGCGGCGGTCCGGTCGAGCGCCCACTGCCACGCGCCCGCTCCCCCGGCCACGATCTTGAAACCGAACCGGTCTTTGGCCCGGACGAGACGTTTCATCATCGCGTCGGTCCACACCGCGGTGTAGAGGTCGCCGTCGAGAAAGTGCCTGGTCGTGGTGTTGCTCATGGCCCGGCCGAGAGGATCGCTCGACGAGATCCCGACCACCTTGACCCACGGCCCGAGAAGGCGATCGAGACCCTCGGGGGTGGTGCAGACCACCTCGTCCCCGGCGACCACGCCTTGCGCCACGAGGGCGGCCTCGATGCGGCGGATGCCGAGGGCGGCCGACCGTGCCCGGCCCTGCGCGTCGAGCGGCATGGGGGGGGAGACGAGCCGCTTCATGGCGAACTCGGGCACCTGCGTGGTCTGCATGGTGGCGAAGATTCCCTCGAAGAGGATCGTGTAGCGTCCGCTCAGGGTGCGGTCCGCCACGAGGATCACTGCCGGTTCGAGGGTTCTAGTCGCCACAGCACTTGCCCTTCGTTTCTTTCGAGTCATCGGCGCAGCAGGGGCGCGGCCCCGATCCGCCGCCGCAGAGGTTCTGCATGATCTCTTCCGGAACGCCGAGCTCTTCGAGGAGCTTCGGATCGAGGGAGCTCTTTTTCCGTTCTCGAGCGGACCTGGTCATGTCGGACAGGGAGGAGAAGCGTTTCTTGGGCCCGCCCCCCCGCCGGCGCAGGGCCGAGTAGACGTCCTTGCCGAGCAGCGATTTGAGATCGACCCTTATCTTCTCGCTCGATCCCTCGGGGATCGTGTCGCTTCCGTTCACCGGAGCGGAACCGTACTGGGGGAAAATGATCGCCACCTCGGGACAGATGCGCGCGCACGCCGGGCAGTTCGTCTTGCAGTTGGCCGGATTTTGCACGACCACTTTCCTGTCCTCGGTCAGGGCGAACACGTTGAAGAGGCAGAAGCTGTGGCACTGCTGGCAGTCGGTGCACCGGTCGTAGTCGATGACCGGAAACCAGGGTACCCAGCCGTCGCCGTCATCCGATCCGGTGGCCGCGGGCCCGCAGCAGCAGGCATTGGCCCCGCCGCTCTCGTCGACGTCGATCATGTCCGCCCCGCCCTCGGAGCGCAGGTTGACGATCTGTGTCTCCTCGGGGAGATCTGCGCCGGCCCTGTGAAAGAGCCAGCGCACGGCGCGCGGATAGCACGCCGCGATCAGCGTCGGTTTTCCCTCGGCGAATCGATCGAGAAAGGGATCGCGTCGGGCCGCCAGGGTGCAGAGATCGGACACGATCTCGAATCGCGTCCCCGATTTGCAGAGCGTGTCCTTGGCCAGCTCTCTTTCCTCGGGGCGCAGGGCATTGCCGCGGGCGCATTCGCAGAGCAGAATTCTTGTGGGCTCCGTCATCGGATCTCTCTCCTCCTACTCCTGCTCGTCGCCCTCTTCGGGCGCGGCTCCCTTGACGTCGACGCAGACCATGTTGCCGGCAGCGTCGCGGGCGTAGATCTTTCCCTGCCAGAGAACGGGCACTGTCCAGCACCGGCCCTTGAGGATCTGCGCGCGGCGGAGCTCGACATAGTCGTCGGGCGTGACCGTCGCGATGGTGAGGAGGCCTCCCTCGCCGAGCACGATCAGCTTTCCGTCGGCGAGCATGACCGAGCCTGTGCCGAGACCTTTCTTTGCCCACTTGGTCTCACCCGTGGCGAACTCGACGCATTTGAGGATCCCCTTGCCTCCCACGTTTCCGTCGAAGCCGTAGAGGTGTCCGTCCCACAGGACGCAGCTGTTGCACTGGTTGCTCATCTCCTTGTTCCGCCAGACTTCGGTGAGGCTCGCGTCGGCGATCTTCAGCAGTGCGCAGCCTGTCTTGTATCCGGTGGACACGAAGACCTCGTCGCCGACGAAGATCGGCTCCGAGGCGTTGACGTCGTACGAGGTGATCCACGGGTGGCTCCAGAGCACCTTGCCGTCCTTGGGGTCGAGGGCCATCAGCTTCTTGGCGCCGTAAAGGGAGATCCCTTCAAAGCCGCCCGCCTCGAAGGGGAGGGGCGTCGAATAGCCGGCTCCCTCGTTGGCGCTCTTCCAGATCGTCTTGCCCGTTTTCTTGTTCAGTGCGATCCCCGCGCTGCCGGCGTTGAGGATCGCCATGTCTTTCACGAGGAGGACCGAGCCGGCAAATCCCCATTTGGGCGGAACGAGGCCTTCTTCCTTCTTCACGTCGCGCGACCACTTGACCTTTCCCGTTTTTTTCTCGAGGCAGAAGACCTGGCCGTGCTTGCCGAAAGTGTAGACGCTGTCGCCCTCGATCGTGGGCGTGGCGCTCGGGCCGCCGTTGTAGTAGAGGGGCTCGAGCAACGCGGGGTACTCGTGCTTCCATTCGAGGCTGCCCGTGAGCGCGTCGAAGCAGAAGACCACGTCCCGCTGGTTGTCGTCTTTTTTCTTTTTCGCCGTGTTGCCCATGGTGAAGATGAGCCCGTCGTCCACGGCGATCGACGAGAATCCCGTGCCGAGCGACGCTTTCCAGAGGATCTTGGGTCCTTCGGCCGGCCAGTCTCCGAGCCAGTCTTTTTCGAGAGAGATCCCGTCGCGGTTCGGGCCGCGCCAGTGGGGCCAGTCGAGGTCGGCATCGTTCCCGCGTGCATCTGGTGCGGCGCCGAAACAGAATGCGGCGAGGAGGGCGGCCATTGCGGCGAAGGAGATCGAGAAGCCTTTGAGTAGAGCCGAGGTCGTTGTCATTGCAAATACTCCCACGAATCGAAGGAACTCTTCAACGGTCTGAATCGGATTGAAGTCTGAACCGGGCGGGGCCCGGCCGGAATTCGAGAGACAGGATCTTCAAAAGGTCTCTTGAAGGGTGCGATCTCGTAAATATATAACGGTCGGGAGGTCCGAAGTCAAACACTCGCGAGCGGGCTGGCCGCATTCCGCCTCGGGAGCGGATCGGCCCCGCGCTGTTTTGGATGCCGCCGCGATCTGATAAAATGGCCGGCATCTTGGAATGTCCAGCCGCCCTTCAAAGGAGGAGTCATGTCGACCGAACACCGTCTCGACCTTCTGGAGAGCAGCAACCGCCGCCTCCGCCTGGGAATATCCCTTCTGGCTCTCTGTCTGCTCGTCCTGTTCACCGTCGCCATGGTTGCGCCCGTCGGGCAGTACTATGCCAACCGCTTCGGATTGAAGGATGTCAACGATCGCGACAGGGCCTACTTCGAGATGTCCAGGGAACAGACGCCGGGGCTCTGGTTCATCGAACCGGGCGGGAAGGGCCGACTCTTCGTGGGAATGTCGATCGAGGAGAGACCGCTGATCCAGTTCTTCAACGCCGACGGAGAACCGTGTTACTACCTGAATGAAACAGGCCGCCACGAGGGGAGCGGCATGAAGGACGAAAACGACGATGCGGCAGGAGGCGCCCCGGGCAAGGTGCGCTGGCCCACCAGCGAAAAGGAATTGAAAAAAACGGTCTACGTCAACGACAACGGCGAGGACCGGTTTTTCCACCGCTGGGGGTGCGGCAAGATGGACAGGAAAACGAAAAGGGGCCTGACCGTGCAACAAGCCAAGGATCGGGGGAAACTGCCCTGCACCGCGTGCTGCGGCGAGATGTGCGGTGAGTGAGAGCAGGCTTGATGGTCCGTTCCGGGCCGGCGGTTCCACTCGCCCCGCCTTTGAAGAATTCTGCTGTTCGGCGATTCATTCGGATCCGTTCAAGAAGATCCTGCTCTCAGTTAACTAACTTCCCATAAACGAGATAAATACAGACCGCCAACCATTTTCGTCCTTTTTGGTTTAAACCTTGTAATTTGGTAGGAAAGAAATAAAATAGGAGACTGCAGGAAGTAGCCGGTTTGTCGAACCGGCCCGATCTCTGAGCAAATGAGTCACGTGAGTGGGAGTCGCTGTTGTGAGAAACAGGACCGAGATTCCCAGGCGGTGTATCGATTGCGAGGAGTTTGCATCCTGTCCTTTTCCGACACTGATGGAGTTTCTGAAAAAGCAAGTCCATGAAAAATTTCACGGCAACATCGTGATCCCTTTCAAGGATGGTATTCCCGGGAAGGTGCGCCGTGAGGAGGTCGTCGATCTGACAAAAATTTAGTTTCCTGTGCTGATAGGTAACCGCGAGAGTAGGGCCTGCATGGCATCAACCTCCCTTCAGGGAGAAGAGATACCAGGCGGGCTTTTTTTATTGGCCTCAACGCTCCTGGTCCAACTCTCATCGAGACACCGATCCAGGCCCTGCTCTCCCCAGAATCATCTTTCGAACGAGGTCGGTTCATGAACGACATTGGCGAGATTCCGAAGCGCTGCAGGGATTGCGAGGAATTCGACACCTGTCCCTTTCCGAGCCTCATGGACTATCTCAAGGAACTGGTCCACGAGCGATTTCACGGCAACATCATCATCCCTTTCAAGGACGGGCGCCCCGGCAAGCTGCGCCGCGAGGAGATCGTCGATCTCAAGGATGAATCACCGCACGATGACCGGTCAGAAGAAAGGAGCATTGGGCATGCAAAGTAGCGAGCAGAGGGCAGAACTGGACAACGACGGGTTTCTCACCCGTGAGAAGGAGTGGACCAAAGATCTGGCCGAATACCTGGCCAGAAAGAATCTGATCGTCGACGACAAGCTGTCCGACGACCACTGGAAGGTGATCGACTACATCCGGGGTTTCTACCTGAACTGCGGCACGGGACCAACCGTGGCCAAGGTTTCGAAGGCCACCGGATTCAGCATGAAGAAGATCTGCGAGCTCTTTCCCTGCGGCATGGCGCGGGGCGGGTACCGCCTCGCCGGCCTTCCGAGGCCGCCCGGGTGCATCTAAGCAGCCCGGGAGATCTCGGTCCGCCCAGATTGCAGATTCAAAAGGTAGTTGTTTTCAGACGTTCACACTATTGAGAGGTTTTGTGAGATGAATGGATTCGATCGTTTCGTCATTGCCTATCTTCCCTACTTCGCGATCGTCCTTTTTCTCGGTGGAATGGCTTTTCGCATCGCTGTCTGGGCCAAGCTGCCCCAGCCGTCGCTCACGCTTTTTCCGCAGCCGGGAGGAGGGACGAAGAAGGGAATCGTCACGGAAGTGTTCTTCTTTCCCAAGCTCTTCAAATCGGACAAGCTTCTCTGGACCCTGGCGTGGATCTTTCACGTGACCCTCGCCCTCGTCGCACTGGGCCATCTCCGGGTGATCTTCGACTTCGCCTTTCTCTGGAACGCCCTGGGGATGACACCGTCCGACGTGGACAGCATGTCGGCCACCCTCGGCGGGGCGGCGGGGATCGTGATCCTTGCCGTGGTCGTGGCCATCATCTTCAGGCGGCTTTTTCTGAAGCGGGTGCGGGAGATTTCCACCGGTGGGGACTGGATCGCTCTTCTGCTCGTTGCCGGCATCTTGATCACGGGCAACCTCATGCGCTTCGGCGGTCACTTCGACCTGAACCAGACGCGCGAGTGGTTCGCCGCGCTTTTGACCTTCTCCGCGGTCACCGCGCCCGAGGGCAGCGCCTTTGTGTGGCACGCCCTTCTCGGCCAGCTGCTCTTCGTCTACATCCCCTTCAGCAAGATCCTCCACTTCGGCGGGATCTTTTTCAGTCAAACCGCACTTCACAGGAGTTAAATCGTGAGTGACACAAAATCAGGCGAAAAAATTGTCAACGGCGTCAAGGCGATCAAGGATGCGCCAGCCGCTCTGAGACTGGCCATGGAGATCTGCGCGAAGTGCGGCACATGCGCCAAGGAATGTCCCATTTACTACG
Source organism: uncultured Phycisphaerales bacterium (assembly GCA_964620445.1). Lineage (GTDB taxonomy): Bacteria > Planctomycetota > B15-G4 > B15-G4 > CAYZWU01 > CAZUHB01. The sequence continues at coordinate 4,023 of CAZUHB010000111.1, read as the reverse complement.
GAAAGGACGACAAGGACCTGAATCCGGCGGCGCGCTCCGACCTGATCCGGAGAATATACGACAAGTTCTATACACCCGGCGGAAAGCTCAAGAGCCTTCTCAACGGCAAGAACGGGGCTGTCACCGACGAAGAGCTCGAGGAGTGGGCCAAGGCGTTCTACGAGTGTACCGCCTGCCGCCGCTGCGCGCGCTTCTGCCCCATGGGGCTCGACAACTCGGTGGTGACGCGCAAGGGACGGGCTCTGCTCGACTCGGTCGGCAAGACGCCGCCCTTCCTCCTCAAGGTGATCGAGGCGTCGTTGCAGACGGGCAATACCGACGGCGCGCCGCCGATCGCGCTCAAGGAAGCGGCTTCCTTTCTCGAGGAGGAGATCCTCGAGGAGGACGGCGTGGATGTGAAGATTCCCGTCGACAAGGAAAAGGCCGAGGTCTTCTTCGTTCCGCCGTCGGGCGACATCCTGGTCAATCCCGAGGCGATCATGGGCACGGCCAAGGTCTTCCACATTCTGGGCATCGACTGGACCATGTCGTCGAAGGCCTTCGACGGTGCCAACTACGGTCTCTTCACCGGCAACGATGCCGCGATGAAGGAGGACAACAAGCTCTACGTGGACGAGGCGAAGCGGATCGGGTGCAAGACGCTCATCATGGGCGAGTGCGGCCATGCCCACCGCATCATGAAGTTCATGATGGAGAAGGCCGAATGGTGGGGCGAACTCCCCTTCGAGATCACCAATGTTCTCCAGTTCACCGCAAAGGCGATCGAGGATGGCAAGCTCAAGTTCGACAAGAGCAAGAATCCCGATCCGGTCACCTATCACGATCCGTGCAACTTCGGTCGGAGCTGCGGCATCACCGAGGAGCCCCGTACCATCATCAAGGCCTGTTGCGCCGATTATCGCGAGATGACCCCGTCAGGCGCGGACAACTGGTGCTGCGGCGGCGGGGGCGGCCTTTCGGCAATGGATTCGATCCAGGATTTCCGCATGCAGGTTTCGGGCAAGAAGAAGGTGGAGCAAGTGAGGGCCACGGGCGCCACCTACGTGGCATCGCCCTGCTCCAACTGCAAGCGGCAGTTCACCCAACTCATGGATCATCACAAGATGGATGTTGGAACCGGCGGCCTGCACGACCTCGTATCGAGAGCAATCATCTACGAGTAGCAGTGGCGAGCCTGTCGGGATTCACCGTGAAGGGTCTCTGCCCCGGGATTCGAGCCCCGGGGCGGGGGCCTCTTTTCCTGGCGGCACGATTCTCAGGATCTGGGATTGAGGCCCGCGATCTTGCAGGCGCCCTTGTGATATCCTCTCGGGAAAAGCTCCATCAATTCGCCGAGGCTCAGGTCGTTGCGCTCGCACACCTCGCAGACGAGCGGAATCACCCCGGTTTTTTCGAAGCGCGCCCGGATCGATCGAACGACCCGCCAGTGGGCGCCCGTGAGCCCCCCTTCGATCTCGTGGTCCGCGGCGACCCGCTCGGCGTACTCCCTGGTCCAGTCGGAAGGATCATTGAGGAAGCCAAGGGTGCACGTCGGTGTACGGTCACGTTTGAGGGCGGTCGTTTCGTAAGTGAACCAGATGTTGGTGTTCACCATGAACAGAAAGGACAGACCGGCGATGCGGAACGCGCCCCGGTGGTAGCCCGGCGGAAAGAGCTCGCGCATCCCGTCGAGGGAGAGCTCGAATTCCCTGCACGTCTGGTGGAGGAAGGGAATATCGTCATTGTCCCTCACGTAGTTCCGGATGAAGTCGATCACCCCCCACTGCAGGGGAGACATCGGCTCGTCCATGCCGAGGTGTCGCGCCATGCCGATGGCGAAGTCCCGGTCCCACTGATCGGGGGGGTCGAGGTAGCCATGGGCGTCGACCTGGTAGGCGTTCTTTTCGAATGTGATCGTGCCCATGCGAGCCTCCTGATCGGGTCCTTGTTTCCTATTTGTATAGTATGAAAAAGGAAACGGGATTTCAAGCGGCTCTCGAAGGAGTGGGGCCTCCTATGGCACAACCTCCACGGCGACCGCGTTCGACGCGAAATCCCAGGGTGCGTTGAGCGCAAAGGCGAAGTGGAGGGTCGTTCCCACCCAACCCGGTATGGGAGGCGCGTTGAGCTGCGCCTGCGCCGTTCCGGCCGGATCGAGGCTTCCCCAAAAATCGGAGAAGGTGCTCGTGTTGAGCCGGGCAAGCACGTAGTCGGTGAACCAGTCCCTGTTGAGGGGAATCACCACGAGGCCGCCCGGGAGCAGGGTGCCCGGGTCGGTGCCGCTCAGGCTCGAGCAGAGGAGGTAGTTTCGGCCCGCCTGGCTGCTGCCCGCGTCCAGGGAGAAGTCGATCGTTCCACCCGCGGCCGGAAGGGTGCCGGCCGACGCGAGGAGCGACTGCTCGCCGCCCACGATGGCGAAGTCCGCCGGTGAGACGGCGCTCGCACTGTTCGTGGCCGTGGTGAGGATGATCTTGATCCGGCACGCCGTCGAACCGGCCGAGTCGACGAGCCACTGAAAGGAACCGCTGTCGGGCAGGCCCGAAGCGATGGTGGTCCAGGGACCTGAGGGCCCCGCGAGCGAGAGCTGGACGTCGACCGAGGCCTGCCCCTGCGCGGTCGGCACAGCGGCGAGCCACCGGATCTCGCGGATCGAACCGTTCACGAGCGTCTCGCCCCCCTGGGGAAAACGGACACGGCCGGCCAGATCGGCCGGGGCGAGCCAGGGGGAATAGAGCCGGAGCTGATTGCGGTAGAAGGGAAAGCCGCTCTTCGAGGCGGATACGGCGATGTCCTCCCGGCCGTCGTGATCCACATCGCCGTCCACGCGCAAGGCGGACGCGTCCCCGGGCGAAGGCATGGTCCACGACGTGTCGAAGCTCCAGTTTCCGGCCCCGTCGCCGAGATAGACATACCCCGTGGGATCGGAATAGAACACGATGTCGAGAAAACCGTCGCCATCGAAATCGCCGAACTGCGACAGATAACAGGTCCCCGACGTGGGCAGGCCGTTCGACGCGGACGTGAAGCTGTTCGAGCCGGCCTCGTAGGTGTAGCAGCGGACCCCCGAGGAGCCGAGGCCGAAGACGAGATCCCCGTCGCCGTCGTTGTCCATGTCGCCCGTGTGAATGCCGCGGATCGTACCCGACGTGGGAAGCCCCGTCATGCAGGGCGTGAAACCGAAAGCGCCGTCGCCGAGGAGCACGTTCGATCCGGAGCGGGTCGACACGATGTCGGGAAACCCGTCGGCGTTGATGTCGGCAGCCTCGAGAGTGAAACCCACCGAGCCGCCCGTGAGCGCCCACGCCTGACTCCATGTTCCATCGCCATGATTTTCGTAGAGGTGGAGCCCGTTGCTGCCGCCGAAAGACTGGGAGACCATGTCGAGCAGTCCGTTGCAGTCGAAATCGGCGAGCGCGGTGCAGAACATGCCCCACGTCTCGCCGTTGGTCGCAAGCCCGCTTCCCCAGGGCGTCCACGATGTGCCGGTGCCGTCGCCGAGGGCGGCGCCCATGAGCCTGTCGCCAAAGCCGCCGCTTCCCCAGTCGTGGTGAATTCCCCACGCCAGATCGACGAGGCCGTCCAGATCGAGGTCGCCCGCGGCGCATCCGCCGTAGCCGAAATTGCCCGACTGATGGACAGTCCATGTGCCCGAACCGTTGCCGAGCCAGACCATGATGCCGTGCTCGCCGCTGTTCACGTAGGGCGAACCGTGATCGCCCACCGACACGATATCGAGGTGGCCGTCACCGTTGATGTCGTGAATCTCGAACTCCGTGTTCCCTTCCTCCTTGTCCGGATTCTGGAGGCCGGTCGATCGGGAGACGAGGGACACCCGGCTCCCCGCGGGCGAGTCATCGCTGCCGCACCAGGCTGTGCCCGATGTCGCGCAGGCGAGGAGTAGCGGGAGGATGCAGAACGTCTTTCTCATGGCGGTGGCGAGCATTCTTTGTTCTCCGATCGTGGAAGGAGCTCAACGGGTCTTGCCTATCGGGGGTGATTATAATCGAGATATTGAAAAATATCAACATGATGACCCCGCGGGCA
>CAZUHB010000110.1:0-12386 GCA_964620445.1 uncultured Phycisphaerales bacterium | reverse complement strand
TAACGAGGTTTAGCGTCTACTTGATGATGGCGAGGATTTCCTCTTCCCTGAGCAGGAGAAGGTCCTCTCCTTCGATCTGGATCTCCGTACCGGCGTACGAGGAGAACAGAATCCGATCCTCAGGCTTGACCTGGAATTTCTGACGGCTGCCGTCCTTGAGAAGAGCCCCATCGCCGAGAGCGAGAACGACCGCTTCCTTCGGTTTTTCCTTGGCCGTATCGGGAAGAACGATTCCGCCCTTGGTCGTGGTTGCGGCCTCGACCCTGCGGACGAGGACATAGTCATTGAGAGGCTTGATCTGTTGGGTCATGGTTTCCTCCTGCTTGTGTGAAATTATCGAAATAAGTTCCTTTTGATGGTTTCCTTGATTCGCTGTTCTACGATCATCGCCGCGGGAAGAATCACTCCCTGTAAAAAAACTTGGAGAGGAGTTTTTCCACCGAACGTTTCATGAGGTCTATCTGAATCGGCTTGCTCAAAAAGGAGAATCCGCCGGCTTCGAGCGCGCGGAGCATGTTGTCCCTGGAAGCATCGCCCGACATGAAGATGCAAGGGAGATCCCCCTTCTCGTCCAGAATGGAGCGGAAGGCCTCGATGCCCGAGAGTCCGGGCATGTTGATGTCCATCACGGAGAACGAAATCTGTTTCTTCAATGCGATTTCCACGGCCTCCACACCGGAACGAGCCGGAAATACCTTGAATCCCTCGGAAATAAAGAAGGAAGCGAGGCTTTCGCGGAGCGCGTCATCGTCCTCGGCAAGAAGGATGGACAGCATTGAGCGGTAGAGTCTCGTGCGCGTTTCGATGTCCATAACCATCTGCTTTGAAGAAACTTATACTTACAACAACAAGTGGCAATTCAAACAGGCCGACCCAGAATCTGAGGCCGGTACCGGAAAAATGCCAGGATTGGTGCAGATAACAAAAGGAATGCCAATTGTACCGCCCTGGAGTTATTGACCTAATTTATTAAAACAGAACAGTTTAAACAAATTTCAACCTCCTCCGGCCAGAAGGCCATGCCTTTTTGGCAGAAGACACTCGGCGACCGGACAGGGAGCGTGTCATTCTGACACCCCGATCGAGATCCGCTCGGCGGCGGCGCGGAATGGAACAGAATCTGCTTGAACCCGTTGTCGCTCGCACATTAGAATCCCCAGATTGTTGTCCAGGCAGGACGATAAGCGGAACGAATCATCACTCCGGAGCGACCAAAATGACCGATCTTCCCCAGAACGGCACCAGCCCCGAGACCTTCCTTTTCGAAAAGGGTCTCGCCCAGGCAGATTCAGAGATTAACCGCCTCATCGATCTCGAAGATGAACGCCAGATCCGCAAGATCATTCTCATCGCTTCGGAAAGCGTCTGTCCCCACGCCGTGCGCGAGGCCTTGAGCACTTCCTATTCCAATCTCTACGCCGAAGGGTATCCGTCCACCCGGATGGCACAATCGGCAGAGAAGCCGATCGGCGCCTTCGACCACCATCTCTCCTTTTTCAGGCGCTATTACGACCAGCGTTACTACAAGGGCTGCGACTACATCAATTTCGTCGAATCGCTCTGCAAGCAGCGCGCCGCCAGGCTCTTCGCCACCGAACGCTTCGGGAGCCCTGAATTCGATGAAGAGATCGTGGCCGGTCCGAAGGTTCCGGCGAGCGAACTCTTCGTCAATGTACAACCCCTTTCTGGTGCGGCTGCCAACAACGCGATCTACAACGCTTTTGTCAAGCCGGGCGAAACCGTGATGGGCCTCAACCTCTCGGCCGGCGGGCACCTGACCCACGGCAGTCCGGTCAACCGCTCGGGTATTTCGTTCAACATCGTCCCCTACTCGGTCAATCCGGCCACGGGACGGCTCGACTACGACCAGATCATCGATCTGGCCCGGGAGCACAAGCCGCGCATGATCATCGGCGGCTTCTCGGCCTACCCCTGGAGCATCGACTGGCGCGCCCTGCGTCAAGCAGCCGACGCGGCCGGCCGGGACTGCATCCTGCTGGCCGACGTGTCCCACCCCGCGGGTCTGATCATCGCGGGCCAGTTCCCGAGCCCGATCGGCATCGCCGACGTGACCATGACCACGACGCACAAGACCCTGTGCGGTCCGCGCGGCGCCATCCTGCTCACCACCCGCCCCGATCTGGCCAAGGCGATCGATATGGGTGTCTTTCCGGGCGAGCAGGGCGGACCCCACATCAACTCGATCCTGGCCAAGGCGGTCGCGTTCGAAATCGCGCTTTCCGATCAGTTCCAGGCGCTGCAGCGAAAAATCAAACGAAACGCCTTCTATCTCTCCAAAGCGATCGAGCGGAGAGGGCTCCAGCTCGCCTACGGCGGAACCGACTCGCACCTCTTCCTCATCGATCTGAACACGCTCAAGGGTCTGCAGAACTATCCGCTCCGCGGCGAGGTCGCCTCGAGGATCCTCGATCTGTGCGACATCACGCTCAACAAGAACACCATCGCGGGCGACACGAACGCCGCCCACCCGTCGGGGATCCGGATCGGCACGACGTGGATCACGCAGCGCGGTTTCGGCGACGCAGAGCTCGACCGCCTCGCCGACCTGATTCACAAGGTTCTGGCGAACATCACCCCGTTCCACTACATCGGTTCGGGCAACGAGATGGGCCGCGGCAAGATCGATTTCCGCGTCATGGAAGAAGTCAAATCCGAGGTACGCGACCTCCTCGAAACAACGAGCCCCGCTTACCCGGACAAGCAGCCGCTCTATCCCCATTTTTCGGCGCGCGGCGGCAATCCTGTCTCGGCCGTCATGAGCGAACTCGAGAAGTCGGGTGCCCGGGCGGGAATCGAGGACGGAGTATCGGTGGCCGAATCTTTCGGCAAGGCCGAGCAGGAAGCCGATTTTCTCAGAAACGGTTGCGGTCTGGTCGACCTGAGTCAGACACCCTTGCTGGAAATCTCGGGCGAACGGGCCGCCCATTTCGTGCAGACGGCGCTCACCTGCGATGCGGTCACCATGAAGCCCGGCAGCGTGAAGCGTGCATTCATGTTCGACGCGGAAGGGAGCATGATCACGAGCTTGCTCGTTTACCGTCTCGAGCGGGACGAGAACGGCTTCGACCACTATCTCCTCGCCCTCGACACGCTGGACAGCTTCACCGCGCTTTCCTGGCTCAGGGGGCTCTCCGACGGATACACGCTCCTCGACAAGGACGATCCCTACAAGAAAGCCGATGGGCCGGTCGTGGTCGCCGATCTGCGGCGCTCCAGCGATGCCCTGAACCAGAGGATCCGCCTCGCTCTGGCCGGCCCGAAAGCGGAAGAAGTGGCCGCCGAGGTCCTGCACGAAACCGTCGGTCTCGAGGTTGGATCGTTCATCGATGTCGATTGCGGCGGCACGACCTTGCGCGTGGCGCGCGACAGGACTCTCTTCGGTGTGGGCGGGTACGAGATCATCATGCACCCGGTGCAGGCGCCGGGATTCTGGCGCCACATCCTGAGCGAGAGCAAGGGCCGGGTCAAGCCGGCCGGTTACTCGGCGATCAAGAAGACCGCCGCCGAGGGAGGGTGTCCCTTCGGCGAGGACGACGGGCCGGGTGCCATTCCTCTCATCGAGACTCTTCCCGAGGCGTTCGATCTGAGCAAACCCTGGTTCCTCGGTTGCAAGGAGCTCCCCGCGCCCGAGAGCCGCGAGGAGTATCACTGGCAGCCCGAGGAAGGTCCGCTCAAGAGAACCCCTCTCTACGACATCCACAAGAAGTTGACCCAGAAGAACCTGATCATTCCCTTCGCCGGATACGAGATGCCCGTCTGGTACACCCGTGTCAGCGACGAGCACCAGGCGGTTCGCACCACGGCGGGTCTTTTCGACGTGGCCCACATGGGAGTGATGGACTTCTCCGGGCCTTATGCCACGCGCTTTCTCGATTTCTGCACCACCAACTATGTGACGCGCATGGCGGTCGGCCAGGCCCAGTATTCCTACATCCTCGATCCGGACGGAAAGGTGCTCGACGACATCATGGTCTACCGTCGCGGGCGCGACCATTTCATGATCGTTTGCAACGCGGTCAACTTCGACAAGAACTTCGCCTGGTTCAACGCGGTCAACTCGGGCGAGTTCGTCGTGAGCCGCGAGAATCCGGGCGCGCGTATCGAGGGCACGGTGGCCATCCGCGACTTGCGGGACAGATCGAGCGGTGACGACATGCTGATCGACATCGCTTTTCAGGGACCGCTCTCCACGGCGGTTCTCCAGAAGCTCATCGACGACGGTGCCGTGAAGGACCGGTTCAGCCAGCTCCCCAAGTCCCACCTGATGGACGTGAAGCTGGCCGGTCTCGACGTGATCGCCTCGCGCACCGGCTACACGGGCGAGGATCAAGCCTACGAGCTGTTCGTACACCCCGATCGCGCGGTCGAGCTCTGGAACGCCATCATCGAGGCGGGCGCGTCGAGCGGCGTCGTGCCCACCGGTCTCGGCGCGCGCGACTCGACGCGCTGCGAGGCGGGCCTTCCGCTCTACGGCCACGAACTCGCCGGCGACCATGACATCGATCCGATCGAAGCGGGCTACGGCTACTTCGTCAAGTTTCACAAGCCCTTCTTCATCGGCCGCGGGCCGTTGCTGCAGCGGTGGACCAAACCGCGCAAGAAACAGATCGTCCGGTTCCGCGTCACCACCAAGATGCCGCGCACCGTCAAGCCGGGCGACGTGGTCGTCGAGCGGTCGGGGCGGTTCATCGGTCACGTGACGAGCTGCGTCCTCGTCAAGGGCAAGCAGATCGGCATGGCTCTCATCGACTCCAATTTCGCACGGATCAACTCGCGGCTTGCCATCTTCCCCCTGCCGCCGGGCGGCAAGGTTCCGCCGGCCGTGGCCTTCGATGCGGTGAAGAAGGGAGACCGTCTCGTGGTGAGCGAGCGGGCCAAGGTCATCTCCCGTTTTCCGATGAGAAAATAGTCGTGGCCCCGCGAACGCTCAGCTCTTGGGCGTGCGCCACGTTCTGAATGCGAGGACGAAGAGGAGGGCGAAAAGACCGGCTCCCGCCCAGCCGGCGAAACGCCCCGGGCCGGCAGGCAGGACCATGATCGCCACGGCAGTGCCGAAAAGCAGCAACGACTCGAAAAGGAACCAGGCCAGGGCCGCCCAGTGCCTGAAGAAAACGATCCCCACGAAGGACTGCACCGTGGCGAAACCGAGGAGCGCCAATCCCAGGTGAAAAGTTCCGCCCGTGAATACCTGTTCCAACGTGTGCTCTCCGGTAACCAAGCCTGATGGTGCCTCGATCGCGGTTCTTTATACACTCTGGCCGAATTGAAGGAAAGCTCTCATGACTGTTAAAGCTCGTTTGAGGAGCGCCAGCGTCTATCTCATCTATACCGACTCGATTTCGATCCTTCCCCTGGAAGACGCCTTGCGAAAGGCGGTGCGCGGCGGTGTCGATCTCGTCCAGATCCGCGAAAAGGGCGGTCGCGACGAACGCGTGGCACTCGCGCGCCGCGCCCTGAGCGCGCTCGGGGGATCGGGCATCCCGGTTCTGGTCAACGACGATCCGGCGGCGGCCGTGGAAGCGGGCGCCCACGGCGTTCACCTCGGTCCCGACGACATGGAACCTGCCGCGGCGCGCCGGATCCTCGATGAGGGGATGATCCTCGGACTCTCCACCTCGTCCATGGGCGACGCCCGGGACGCCCTGGATGCGGGTGCCGACTACATCGGCGTGGGCACCGTCTTCCCCACCGGTACGAAAAGAGGAAAGACCGTCATCGGACCCGACGAGGCGGCGCGGATCGGCAGAGCGGTCCCCATCCCGGCCTTTGCCATCGGCGGCATCGACAGGGCCGGCGCCGAGCAGCTGGCCGCGGCCGGCTGCGGGCGCGCCGCGGTCTGCTCGGCCATCATCGCGGGCGCTGACGTGGAGGAACGGGCCGCGGCCATCAAAAAAGCACTCGTCGAAGGAAAAACCGGCTGAGCCCGGGCGGGCTAGTCGTTGTACCGAGCGCGCAGGGGGGGCGCGCTGCGCAACATGAGGAGCGCCCGTTCGAAGATGTCGACCCATTCGGACAGCTCCGCGGCGAGCTCATCCGCGCCGGGAGGAACGAGGCCCGTGTCGCACGCCGCGCCGGTTTCCTGTTCCACCTTGCGGCGGTAGGCGGTCAGCGTGCGATCCCCGAAGCGCAGCACCTCGTGAAAATCCTCGGAGAGGAAAAGCACGACAGGCACGCGCAGGGCGCCCAGGATGCGCAGTTCGTCCTGGAGCTCCGGCGACTCGTCGCGCTCGATGTATCGAACGGCGATGCGATCCCCCGACGCTCGGGCGATCGCCTCGATCATCGGCGCCTGGCGCACGCAATCACCGCACCAGACGCCGCTGTAGACGAGCACATTGAGAATGCGGCCGTGGGCGCTGATCCGCGCCTTCTGTTCCTCGGTCGGATCGCGCAGCGCGCGGCCCATCGCGTTCCACTTGGCAGCGTGGACCTCTTCCGAATTCTCGAGATACTCCTCGAGAGGCCGGGCCCCGGCGAACCGCGCCTTCCAGAATTCCGCGCGGATATCGTAGTACTTCGGCTTCTGCGTCATCGCTCGATTCACTCCTGCAGCAGTGCGACGAACTCGTCCTCGTCGAGCACGGGTATCTCCAGGGCCTGCGCTTTTTTTACCTTGGAGCCCGGTTTCGAACCGACCACGAGATAGTCGAGATTGCGGCTCACACCGGAGAGGATGCGCCCCCCCGCGGCCTTCACCTGGGCCTCGAATTCCTTCCGCGGCCTGGAAAGCGTCCCGCTGAAAAGAAAACCCTTTCCAGCCAGAGCCCCGCCGGCGGCTGGTTCGAGCGGTTGCGGCGCGACTCCCGCCGCCAGAATCGCGTCGACGTCGGCCGCGGCCTTCGGGTCGGCGAAAAATGCTGTGATGCTCGCCGCCATCTTGGCGCCGATCTCCTTGATGCCTTCCAGGTCCTCGACGCTGGCCGTTCGGAGCCTGTCCAGGTCATGATAATGAACAGCCAGAGTCTCGGCCGCCGTCTCGCCCACGTGCCTGATTCCGAGAGCGAAGAGAAAACGATTCAATCGAAGGGTTTTCGATTTCTCGAGGGCGGCCGCGATGTTCTCCGCCGACTTGTCCCCCATCCGTTCGAGACCGGCGAGCATTTCCCGGTCGAGAGCGTAGAGATCGGCGAGCCGCCGCACCAGCTTCCGCTCCACGAGCTGGTCGATCAGCTTGCCGCCGATGCCTTCCACGTCAGCCGCTGTCCGCTGAACGAAGTGCCGGATCCGGGCCTTGAGAACCGCCGCGCAGGCCGGATCGGGGCAGCGCACGGCCACCTCGTCCGGATCGCCGACCACCGCCGTGCCGCACACCGGGCAGCGGGACGGCATGGTGAAGGCCCTCGTACCCGATGGCCGCATGTCCTTGATGACCTTCACCACGTGGGGGATCACGTCTCCGGCGCGCTCCACGAGGACCTTGTCCCCCACGCGTGCGTCGAGGCGCTCGATCTCCTCCTGATTGTGGAGCGTGGCGCGAGCGATCTGCACCCCCCCCACCTGAACGGGCTCGAGAAGCGCGACCGGCGTCAGTGTGCCCGTGCGGCCGACCTGGATCGTGATGTCGAGAAGGCGGGTCACCTCTTGCCGCGCCGGAAACTTGAAAGCGATCGCCCACCGCGGCGACCGCGACCGCACACCGAGACGCTGGCAGACATCGAGCCGGTCGACGCGTATCACGGCGCCGTCCACCTCGAAGGGGATCTGCTCCCGCCGCTCGAGGATCGAGTCGTAGTGGCGGAGGGCCTCGTCGAGCGTACCGGTCAGCGCGTGGCTCTTGAGAGTTTTGAGACCGATCTCGGGAAGTACGTCGATGAACTGGCTGTGCCTTTCGAAGGAGATCCCCCTGGTGGCGCCAACGCCGTAAAAGTAGACATCCAGGGGCCGGGACGCGGTCACCTTCGGGTCGAGCTGCTTGAGTGAACCCGCCGCCAGGTTGCGCGGGTTGGCAAAAGGCTCCTCCCCCCGCCCGGCCTTCTGCCTGTTCAGAGCGCGGAAGGCGTCGCGGCCGATCACGACCTCGCCGCGCACCTCGAGAAGTGCCGGCGGGCGGGCGGTCTTCAGCGCGAGCGGAACCGACCGGATGGTGCGGATATTCTCGGTCACGTCCTCGCCGGTCCGGCCGTCGCCGCGCGTGGCGCCGCGGGCGAGGATCCCGTTCTCGTAGATCACTTCCACGGCGAGTCCGTCCAGCTTCGGCTCGCAGGTGAACGCCGACTCGAGGTCGTCCGTCTCGAGATAGTTGAGAAGCTGCCCGTGCCACTCGCCGACCTCGCTCGCCTCATAAGTATTTTGCAGGCTCAACATGGGCGTCCGGTGCGTGTAGGACTCGAGCCCGGCGAGAGGCGCCGCGCCCACCCGTTGCGACGGGGAGGTGGCGTCCACCCAGTCGGGGTGGGCCGCCTCGATCTCGAGAAGCCGGCTCATGAGGCGGTCGTAGGCAGCGTCGGACAGAACCGGATCGTCGAGAACATAATAGCGCCTGTCATGCTCCAGGATTTCGGCTTTGAGAGCATCGTATTCGGCGCGTGACCGATCGGACTTCTTCTTGGCCATTGCGTCCCTCCGAACCAACCTGTCCCGATTCTACACGATCAGCATGGCGTCGCCGTAGGAGTAAAAACGATAGCCCCGAGCCACGGCCTCCGCGTATGCGTCGAGGATCCTCTCCCTACCGGCAAGAGCCGACACGAGAAGAAGCAGCGTGGATCGAGGCAGATGAAAGTTCGTGATCAGCGCATCCACGGCCTTGAACGCATAGGGCGGATAGATGTAGATCCCGGTCCGGCCGCGCCCCGGTTCGACCAGACGATCGGCGCGGGCCACGGTCTCGAGGACGCGGGCCGACGTGGTCCCCACGGCCACGATCCGGCCGCCCCGGCGCCGTGTTTCGTTGATCGCCTCTGCCGTGGCAGGAGAGATTTCGTATTCCTCCTCGTGCATGACGTGGCTGCGAAAATCATCGGCGCGCACCGGCGCGAAGGTGCCCACGCCGACGGCGAGGGTCACGAAGGCCGTTCGCACCCCTGCCGCGCGAAGCATGTCGAGGAGGCTGGGAGTGAAATGGAGCCCGGCGGTGGGCGCGGCCACGGCGCCGTCGCGCGCGGCGTACACGGTCTGGTACCGCGCCCTGTCGATGCTGTCCCTCTCATCCTTTTCCCAGGAACGCTTGATGTAGTGCGGGAGCGGCATGCGGCCCTTTTCGAAGAGTCCCCGGGCGCCGCCGACACCGGAAAAATCCACCTCCCACCGGCCGCCGTCCCCGAACCGCCGGAGGCGGGCGCAGCCGCCCCGGGCCAGTTCGAGCTCCTCGCCCTCCTTGAGGCGGCTCGAGGGCTTGGCCAGGACGATCCATGATGTCTCGTGCGACTCGTGTTGGGCATCCTCTTCAACCGGTTGGAGAAGAAAGAGCTCCACCTTCCCCCCTGTGGCGCGCCGCGCCTCGATGCGAGCGGGTATGACGCGCGTATCGTTCATCACGAGGCAGTCTCCCGGCTGGAAAAAGGCGGCGATCTCCTCGAACCGGCCGTGAGTGAGCGCGCCGGATTGCCGATCGAGCACGAGAAGTCTGGACCGGGAACGCTCTTCGGCCGGAATCTGAGCGATCAACTCTTCGGGGAGATCATAATCATAATCCATCAGGTTTGTCACATTTATGCTCTTTTCCTGGCTGAAACAGTACGAGCGGCGTCGGTTCGAGTCGATCGGGGATAAATATCAAAAGATGAAGGCTCGATTAAGCATTTATTTTTCTCAAAGTCCTTTACATGCGGGAAGGGGCAAACCTATCATTCCTGATAACGTGTTTTACGTAAATCCCCCGCAACAGCTGCGCGCCGCGGCTGACACGAGGTTTTATTAATATTTGATTAGGGTGCTCAAACCGATCAGGCGGTGTCCCGGCACAATTTCCCATGGAAACTTGGAAGATCATAATCTTAGCTTGTTATTTCTCCATCATGGTGGTGCTTTCCGTCTATGGAATCCACCGCTATTATCTCGTGTACCTGTACTACCGCCACAAGAAACACGTACCCCAGCCCAAGGAACAGTTCAGCGACCTGCCCGGCGTCCTCGTTCAGCTTCCCATATTCAACGAAGCTCTCGTGGTCAATCGGCTCATCGATTCGGTCTGTGCCCTCGACTATCCGCGTGATCAGCTGGAAATTCAGGTCCTCGACGATTCGACGGACGAAACGTGCGCGGTGGCCGAGGCCAAGGTGGCCCAGAAGCGGGCCGAAGGATACAACATCTCCCGCATCCACCGGACCGACAGGGTCGGCTTCAAGGCGGGAGCGCTCGCCGAGGGGCTCCGGCACTCGGACAAGGATTACATTGCCATCTTCGACGCGGACTTTCTGCCCAAGCCGGACATGATCCGCCGCATCATCCATCATTTCACCGATGACCAGGTCGGCATGGTCCAGGTCCGCTGGGGGCACCTGAACAGGCGGTTTTCACTCCTGACACGGCTGCAGTCGATCTTGCTCGACGGCCACTTCGTGGTGGAGCACACGGCGCGCAACCGCTCGGGACGGTTCTTCAATTTCAATGGAACGGCCGGGATGTGGCGCCGCTCCTGCATCGTCGACGCGGGCGGGTGGCACCACAACACTCTCACCGAGGACCTCGACCTGAGCTATCGCGCCCAGCTCAAAGGGTGGCGGTTCGTTTACGATTTTCCGCAGGTCGCACCTGCCGAACTGCCGATCGAGATGCAGGCTTTCAAGTCGCAGCAGCATCGGTGGGCCAAGGGTTCGATCCAGACGGCGCGCAAGAACCTCGGCGACATCTGGAAGAGCCCCATTCCGTTCAAAACCAAGATGGAGGCGACCTTTCATCTCACGAGCAACATCAACTATGTGCTCATGGTGATCGTGTCCCTTCTCATGCTCCCCGCGCTTCTGATCCGGCTGAACGACACGAGCGCCGCTCGAAGCCTGCTCTTCGACGTGAGCATCTTCATGGCGGCGACCACCTCGGTGTTCAGCTTTTACCTCGTCTCGCAGCGGGAAGCCTATCAGAACTGGAAGAGGCAGATCGTCTACTTCCCTCTTCTTCTCTCGCTCGGAATCGGGCTTTCTGTCAACAATGCCCGCGCCGTGCTCGAGGCAGCCTTCGGCAAAGACGTGACGTTCATCCGCACTCCCAAGTACGATGTCACCTCGGCCACCCGAAAGGGTACGGCGCGCGGCAAAAAGCGCTACATGCCGCAAAAAGCGGCCTGGGTCGGCCTGGAGATTTTTCTCGGTGTCTACTTCATCCTGATCACGGGCATCGCCCTCTCCCACGGCCAGCTTCTGACCGGTTTCTTCCTCGGCCTGTTCATGGTCGGTTATCTCTGGGTCGGGAGCGCGTCGTTCCTTTCGTCCCGCGCCAGGCGCGTTGCGTCCGCCTAGTTCTTCCCAACCACCTGCATAAAAAAACCGGGAACGCCCGTGCTCTGTTGCAAGGGCGCTCCCGGTCGGTAATTTCAGGCGCGGGCTAGGCCGGCTTAGAAGGACGCGTTCTTTTGGTCAGGAAAAACTCTCAGGAGCTCGTAGATCTCCTGGATGATCCGCTGCGGGTGGTGGCCGAAGTAAGGCAGATAAATCGTACCATCGGGCGCGATGATGAAGCTTCTCCCGAAGGGGATACCGATCTGCGGGTGGTTGTACATCCACCCCACATCGCCCAGTTCCTCGAAGAGGATCGAGCCGCGCAGGTAGTAGTTGTCCCAGAAGATCTCGCACCAGTCGCGCGTCTCCTCGAACCAGCCTCCCTGGTCCCAGATGAATGTGAGCACCCGGGGGTGGTTCTCGAACTCCTTGATGATCGTGTTCTGCATATCCGCAACTGCGGGCGGAGTATAGGGTCACCACGAAGCGTACAAGTTGAACCAGATCACCTTGCCGTAATGATCGGACAGGGTGAATTGTTCCTCGATAAACCCGCCCTGAGGATCCTTCCGGATCATGGGGAAGGTGAAATCGATGGCCGGCTCACTCGGGTCGAGATAAGCGGTATCGCCGAAAACCTGGATAGGGAATGGATCTTCATCCAGATCGGTGCTGTAGATGCCGACCGCACCCTCCAGGGGAGCGGAACCGTCGTAGCTCACGAAGAAGCGCGACCATCCGCCCGGATTGATCGTGCCGCCGACGGCCGGCGACAGCGGCGTCAAACTGATCGAGGGATCGGACGGATAGAGACTGGTCACGTCGAGAGGCAGGGAGCTGTTGTTCTGCACCCAGACCGCTCTTTTTTTACCGCCCGTGGGCTTGAACCGGATCCGCTGCGGCCAGCAGCTGATGTCGGGCTTCGTGCACTCCGCCGAGGGCCGCAATTTGTAGACGTCCATGAAATCCCAGTTGGCGGTCAGAAGTAGA
>CAZUHB010000109.1:0-12889 GCA_964620445.1 uncultured Phycisphaerales bacterium | reverse complement strand
CTGGCCCAGGAAGAGCTGGGCCGGCAGAAGACCCTGCGCGGGATCATCGACTGGGTCAGCGCCAACCTGCAAACCGGCCCGGAAGGAGCACCTGCTCCGGCACCGGCCTCCGGTTCTGCGCCGGCCCCGGCCAGTCCCGCGCCGGCACCCGCTGCGCCCGCGGCAGCCCCGGCACCTGAGCCTGTTCCTGAACCAGCGCCTCCGGCAGCGACAGCAGCACCGTCCGGTGCCGTGACCACGATCCAGATCGAGTCACGCCTTCTCGAGATCGTGAGCGACCGGACCGGTTATCCGTCCGACATGCTCGACCTCGACCTCGACCTGGAAGCCGACCTCGGCATCGATTCGATCAAGCGCGTCGAGATCCTCGGCGTGGTGCAGCAGGACTTTCCCGAGCTGGGCGAGGCCCAGGACGAGCTGGCACAGGAAGAGCTGGGCCGGCAGAAGACCCTGCGCGGGATCATCGATTGGATCGGCGCCAACCTGAACGGAGACTCTTCCTCGTCGTCAGCGTCTGCCGCGCCGTCGGCTTCGACCCCCGCTCCGGCCGCTTCCGAGCCGGCTCCGGCTTCTGAGCCTGCTCACCGCACCGAGGTCGATTACGAGGCGGATGTGGGCGTTCCGCGGTTTCTCATGAATCCCGTCGATCTGCCCCTCCCGGACAGGCCCCTCAACATTGCACAGGGCTCGGTTTTCATCATTACCGACGACGGTACAGGGATCTCTGAAAAACTCACCAGCGAGATCGAACGCCTCGGCGGCCAGATCGCCCTGGTCCGGCCGGGCGATGCGGCCAGCCGCACCGGCGAAGGTGTCTACACGGCCAAGCTCGGCGATCCTGACGACAGCGAAACTCTCGTCAATCTCGTTCGTGAGCAGGGACCGATCGCGGGCGTCATTCATCTGTCGCCTCTTCAGAAGCGCGGCCCTGAATACGAGAAACTGTCCCTCGAAGAGTGGCAGGCAGTGCTGCGCCTCGACGTGAAGAGCATCTACCTGCTGGCACGGCTCGCGAGCGCCGATATCAGGCAGGCCGCGAGTCAGGGCGGTGGTTGGCTCTTCGCGGCGTGCGCGACCGAGATCGCCGCGCCCGATGGGACGAAGAAGATCACCTCTCCCGAGCATGGGGGGGTCACTGGTTTCATCAAGACGATCGCCTCCGAGTGGTACTACGTGAACAGCAAGGTTCTCGATTTCGACCTGGCGCTGCCGCCCGACGCCATGGCCCAGTGCATCCTGCGCGAGATGGCCTTCAAGAATGGAGAACTCGAGATCCTCTACCGCGGGCAGGATCGCATCGTCTTGAGGGCCGACCTCGCACCTCTCGATGTGACAGGGCAGCCCACGATCGAAATCGCTTCCGACTGGGTGATCCTGGTCACGGGCGGTGCCACCGGCATCACCGCGGCCGTGTCGCTCGAGCTGGCCAGAAACTACAGTCCCACCCTCGTGCTCGCCGGGATCGAAACCTGGCCGGGCGACAGGGAGGACGCGGCCACGGCCGGTATCGAGGACCCCGCTGAAGTGAAGAAAGCCCTCATCGAGCAGTTCCGCCAGAAGGGCACGTTCACGCTCGGCGAGGTGGAGGCCGCCTTCAACCGCCTCATGCGCGAACGCGAGATGCGCAACAACGTGGACGCCCTGCGCGATGCGGGCTCCACGGTGGAGTACGTTCAGGTCGACGTGCGCGACGAGGCCCGTTTCGGCGGGCTGATCGACCAGGTCTACGAGAAGTACGGCCGGATCGACGGAATGATCCACGGCGCCGGCATCATCGCCGACAAGCTGGTGGAGGACAAGGTCCCCGAATCGTTCGACCGCGTTTTCGACACGAAGGCGGACAGCGCCTTCATCCTGAGCCGCCACCTGCGCGGCGACTCGCTCAAGTTCCTCGTCTTCTTCTGTTCCGTGGCCGGCCAGTTCGGCAGCCGCGGCCAGTGCGACTACTCGGCCACCAACGAGGTGGTGGGGCGCCTCTGCCTCAGGTTCAACGCGGACTGGCCCACCAGGGTCATCGCGGCCAACTGGGGACCGTGGGCGCCGGCAGCGGCCGGCATGGTCTCGGCCGAGGTCCAGAAGCAGTTCGCCCAGAAGGGCGTGCAGATGATTCCCCAGGCCGCCGGCCCGCGGCTTCTCGACAGGGAGATCAGGTTCGGGCACAAGGACAACGTCTTCGTCGTCTTCGGCGACGGCCTCTGGTCCTCGTCGGGAATCCCCGGTGTTTTTCCCCTTCTCGACCTGGCCCGCTTCTCCTTTCCGCCAACCGCCGAACCGGGCGGTGAGCTTCCCGAGATCAAAAGGCCCCTCGACGCCGAGCTCGACCTCTACCTGAAGGACCACCTTCTCGACGACAAGCCGGTCTTCCCCTTCGCCATGGGCATGGAGCTCATGGGCGAGTCGGTGCGCCGTATCTGGCCGCGGAAGAAGATCGTGGGCATGGAGTCGTTCCGCGTCTTCCGAGGGATCGTGGTCGACGGACCGGGCCGCGAACTCCTCGTGAGGATGCGGCCCAGAACAGAATCTCCCGGGACCGACGGGATTGTGGCCGTCGAGGTGGAGATCGCCGAGGCGTCGAAGCCCGAGCTCCCGAGCCACAGGGCCGTGGTTCTGCTCGGCGACACCCTGCCCGAACCGCCCGCCTTTGACGCGGCGCTTCTCGAGGGTCTGGGCCCATTCCCCAAGACGACGGAGGAAGCCTACCTGCAATGGCTCTTCCACGGCCCCTGTTTCCAGGGGATCACGCGGATCGAAGGAACGAGCGAGCAGGGGATCGCCGTGAGACTCCGCTCCCACGCGCCGATCGAGTGCTTTTCCCATCTGCCCCCCGGCCAGTGGGAGATCGACCCGGTGGTCATGGATTCGGCATTCCAGCCGGCGCTTCTCTGGGAACGGGTTTATCACGACATGACGCCGCTGCCGTCCGGATTCAAGTCCTTTCGCGTTTACGGATCGCTGTCGCGCGCGCCGCTCCTCTGCCACTTGCAGACCAAGACGAGCAGCGACGGACACATCCTGATGACGAACATCTTCTTCGTTGACGAGAACCACCGGCTCCTGGCCGAACTCGAGGAGATGGAATTCTCGTGCAGCGCCGAGTTGAACAGGCTCGCAGGTAAAGTCACAACCTATCGGGGAGAAAGCTGATGACCTCGGCCGACAGGGACATCGCCATCATCGGCATGGCGTGCATCTACGCCGGCGCGCCCGATCTGGCCACCTACTGGCAGAACATCGTGAACAAGGTCGACTCCGTGTCCGAACCGCCCGAGGACTGGGGCTATCCCGAGGTGTTCGATCCCGATTCGGGCCGGAACGACCGCGTCTACACCAGGCGGGGCGGATATCTCGGCGATCTGGCCACCTACCATCCGGTGGAGTTCGGAACGATCCCGCGCTCCGTCGAAGGGGGCGAGCCCGACCACTTTCTCGCCATGCGCGTGGCCAAGGAAGCGCTCGACGATGCGGGCAACCCCGAGGAGAGGATCGACCGCGAACGGGTCGAGGTGATCGTGGGCAAGGGCACCTATGCCAACCGCGGTCTCGCCGTGGTGCTGCAGCACGGGCTCATCACCGACCAGACGTTGAAGATTCTAAAGACGCTCCACCCCGAGTACAGCGACGACGATCTGGAAGAGATCAGGCGGGAGCTCAAGAAGAGCCTGCCGCCGTTCACGTCCGATACGCTCGCGGCGATCGTGCCCAACATCCTCTGCAACCGGATCGCCAACCGGCTCGACTTCATGGGGCCGAGCTACGTGGTCGACGCGGCCTGCGCCTCGTCGATGATCGCTCTCCAGCAGGGCGTTCAGGACCTTATTTCCGACCGGTGCGACATGGTCGTGATGGGCGGCGTGCATGCCTCGGCGGCGCCTCCCGTGCTCATGACCTTCTGCCAGATCGAGGCGCTGTCGCGTACGGGACAGATCAAGCCCTTCGACAAGGACGCCGACGGTACCCTGCTCGGCGAGGGCGTGGGCATGATGGTGCTCAAACGGCGCGCCGACGCCGAAAGGGACAACGACCGGATCTACGCGCTGATCAAGGGGATCGGCACATCGAGCGACGGCAAGGCCCTCGGCCTGCTCGCGCCCCGCGTGGAGGGCCAGGTCCTCGCCATGAAGCGCGCCTGGAAGATGTCGGGAATCGATCCGCGCTCGACCGGACTGATCGAGGCGCACGGCACGGGCACCACCGTCGGCGATGTGGTCGAGATGCAGTCGATGTCGGAGATTTTCGGCGACCGGAGCGGACTGCCCACGATCGCCGTGGGAACGGTCAAGTCGATGATCAGCCACACGATCCCGGCGGCGGGCACGGCGGGCCTGATCAAGACGGCGCTGGCGATCCATCACCGTGTTCTACCGCCCACCTTGCACTGCAAGGAGGTGAACCCGGCCTTCGAGATCGAGAAGACGCCCTTTTACATCAACACCGAAACGCGCCCCTGGATTCACGGTAAGAAGGGTCCGCGCCGCGCCGGGGTCAACGCCTTCGGTTTCGGCGGCGTCAACGGACACGCGATTCTCGAGGAGTACACTGGAGAGAACGGCAAATGACTCACCCCTCGAAACACCATCGCTGGGAAACGGAGGTCTTCGTCCTGCAGGCCGAGTCGCGCGACGGCCTGGTCAAGGAGTGCCGCGAGCTCGCCGAATTCCTGCCGGGCAAGGAGAATCTCGAGCTCAAGGATCTCGCCTTCACCCTCAACTGCCCGTTGCACGAGTCCGCGCCCTTTCGGCTCTCGATCGTGTCCAAGTCGCTCGGCGAGCTGGGCAAGAAACTCGACTTCGCCATCAAGCGTCTCGAGGATCCGCAAGTGAAGGTCATCAAGGACCGGAGCGGCATCTACTTTTTCGACGAGCCGATGGCGCGGCAGGGGGGAGTGGCCTTCGTCTTTCCCGGCGAGGGATCGCAGTACCCCGGCATGCTGGGCGACCTGGCTCTTCACTTTCCCGAGGTGAGGGCGTGCTTCGATCGCGCCGACCGGGTCTTCATCGAATCGGACCGCACCGTGCTGCCGAGCCATGTCCTCTTTCCCCATCTGCTCGACGACTCGTCGAAGGAACTCGTCGTCGACAGCGAACTCTTCGGGATGGACATGGCCGTGACGGTCATGTTCAACGCGTCCCAGGCGATGAACGCCCTTCTCGGAAATCTCGACATCGTGCCGCAGTGCATCGCGGGCCATTCGAGCGGCGAGTTCAGCGCGCTCCTCGCGTCGGGCGCCGTGCCCGTGGATGACGACGACCAGCTCGTGCGCTACAGCTGCGGTCTCACCGAGATCTCGGCGAACGCTCTCAAGGACAACGTGCCCAAGGCGAGTTTCCTCACCGTCGGCGGGGCGGGCACCGAGGTCGTCTACGCGCTCGTGGAAGAATTCGGCGGCCGTCTTCAGATCGCCATGGACAACTGCCCCAATCAGCTCATCATCTGCGGCTCGGGCGAGACGATCAAGGAAGCGCTCGCCAGCCTTCAGAAGAAGGGCGCGATCTGCTCCTATCTCCCCTTCGACCGGGCTTATCACACACCCGAGTTCACGCCGGTCGTGGAGGAGTTCTTCAGGTTCTTCAAGACGATCGAGACGAAGAAGCCCGATGTGACGATCTTTTCCTGCGCCACCTGCGAGCCCTACCCGGACGAGCCGGACGCGATCCGCCGTCTGGCCGTGGATCAGTGGGCGATGGCGGTCCGTTTTCGCGAGACCGTCGAGGCGATGTATGCCGCGGGCGCGCGTATTTTCGTCGAGGTCGGTCCCAGGGACGCGCTCATCGGTTTCATCAACGACATCCTGACCGACAGGCCCTACGTGGCCGTGCCCTCCAACGTGCCCTTCCGTCCGGCCACGACCCAGGTCAACCATCTCGTGGGGATGCTCGCCGCGCACGGTGTCGACATGCGGCTCGACCACCTCTACGAGTATCGAGAACCTCATCGGCTGAGCTTCGACGATGGAGCCCAGGCAGCCAAGCCGAAGAAGCGCGGTCCGAGGATGGACCTGAAACTGAGCCTGCCCCACATGGGGCTGGAAAAGAATCCCTTCGAGGGCAGGACGCCCGTTGCGGACAGGGAGCCCGTTGCTGAAAAAGTCGACGGACCCGAACCGGGTGAGCCGCTCCCGGAAGAGGCCCCGGCCGCGCGCGCCGTCAGCCCGGCGCCCGAGCCCGCGGAAGAGATACCGGCCGGCGCTGCGCAACCGATTGCCGCGGCGATCGATCAGCCGGCCGCGGCGTCGGATGCGGAAACGACGGAGACCGAGGGCCGGATCGCACACAGCCCGCGCGCCGTCATGATGAAAGACTACCTCGATACGATGGAGCGCTTTCTCGAGACACAGGAAGCGGTGATGACCGCATTCCGGCGGAGAGGCCGGCCGGAGGCGGGGCCGAGAACGAAACCCTTCGACTTCGAGATGATCGCCGAAATCCCGGGTCGGGAGGTGAAGGTCACCTTGCGGCTCGACGTGAGGGAGCACACGTTCCTCATGCACCACACGCTGGGCCGCCTCCTCTCCAACCGCGACGAGACGCTCCTCGGGCTGCCCGTGGTGCCCTTGACCATGAGTGCCGAGATCCTCGCCCAGGCAGCGGCGCTCCTCTGCCCGGGGAAGAAGGTGATCGGCATGCGCAATTTGCGCACCGCCAGGTGGGTGGAGGTCACCGAGGAACAGCCATTCGATCTTTTTCTCACCGCCAAGCTCAAAGAGGGTTCCGGGAACGAGGTCGACGTGGGGATGGCCGAGGCCGCGGGCGGTCCGCGGCAGGGGGGCACGAACGGCTCCCGCCCCGCGGGCGCTCCTTTCGTGACAGGCACGATTATCTTCGGCGACGACTATCCGGCGCCCCCGGAGGTCGCGCTTCCGGCGATCGATCCGTCGCGGCCCTATCCGCTCGCACCGGATGAATACTATACGAAGCTCATGTTCCACGGCCCCGCTTTTCAGGGTGTGCGCTCGATCGACAAGATCGACGATGGCGGGATCGAGGCCACCATCGACCTTCCGGCTGAACGGGGCCTTTTCCGATCCCATCCCAATCCCGACCTTCTCACGGAACTCGTACTGCTCGACGTGGCGGGCCAGCTCGTGATTTTCTGGACGGGTGGGCGGTTCGACGAGGGATTCGTGGGCTTTCCGACCGGCTACGATCAGCTGAATGTCTACAGTGCGATCGAGCCGGGCTCGGGGCCTTTCAAGTGTTACGTGGCGACCAGCGCTCCCGACGAGTCGCAGTTTTCGTCGAACATCTACGTGGTCGACGGCCAGGGGAAACTTCTTCTCGAGTACGTGGCGTGGAAGGATCTGCGCTTCCTCGACTGGTCGCGTAAGGTGGTCGACGCCATGCAGGTGCCCTGCCGCAACATGCTCAGCGCGCCCTTTCCGGTCACCGACGTGCTCCCTGCCGCGGGAGGGTTCGCGGCCTGCGCCTGCGACGAGTCGGGCGCGGAGCTCTGGAAGAGGGTCGTGGCCTACATCATCCTGAGCCGGCGTGAGAGACCGATCTGGCTGAACCTGCAGGGGATCGAGAAGCGCAAGCGCGAGTGGCTCCAGGGACGGCTCGCCGCCAAGGACGCGGTGCGGCTCTTCGTGAAGCGCAAGTACGGTGTCGACCTCTGTCCTACCGAGATCGAGATCGTGAACAACGAGAACAACCGCCCCGTCGCGGGCGGCGAGGCGCTGAACGAGCTGGGTCTGGCCGTTCAGGTGTCGATCGCCCACTGCAGCCGCGGCGCGGTCGCCCTCGCCGGGGACGGGAGCGCTTGCCAGGGGGTCGGCATCGACGTGGAAGCCCTCGATCGGGACATCAGCAAGGTCATGAGAGGCGCCTTCCACCCGGAGGAGCAGGCCCTGCTCGCCGGACTCGAGCCGGGGGAGACGCAAGGGTGGCTGGTCCGTTTCTGGTGTGCCAAGGAAGCGCTCGCCAAGGCTCTCGGAAAGGGGCTGATGGGATCGCCCCTCAATGTGGTCATCCAGGGCTTCGACAAAACAACGGGCCGCGTCGATATGAAAATCGTTGGTGGATTAGCCCAGCAATTTCCCCCATATGTCGATAAGATACTCAGCGCCCATTCGGGGCACGACGAGAGCGTGGCTTTTGCCACCTCCGTTGTCTGATTTGATTCAAGGAGCGCGTGAAGCAAATGTCAGAATCGAGCGGCACGGAACGATACAGCAAGGACGCCATCCTCAAGGACGTGGTCAATATCCTGGAGGAGACCTCTTCCGAATTCGAGATGGAGTCGGGGAGTTCGATCGGTCTGGAAACGATGCTTGGCGCGGACCTCGAGCTCAAGTCGATCAACCTCGTTCAGCACATGCTGGCCCTGCAGAAGATCTATGGCCGGCAGGACTTTCCCTTCCAGGACCTCTTCATGCCCGACGAGGATGTGGTCGTGAGCGATCTTTCTGTCTCGGACGTGGTCGAGTTCCTCTACAAGCACCTCAACAGTTGACACCAACCTCGGATTGACACGAGATGGCGGGCGAATATTCCTATCGCAGACTGGAAGAGAACGACCTCGAAAGTGTGTCGGAGCTGATCAACAGCGTTCTCGACGTCGATATCGATCTCGACCACTGGAAGGACAAGTATTTTCGGAATCCCGCGGGCGACGCTCTCTCGGCCGTGGTCGTCCAGGACGGCCGGGTGGTCGGCCAGATCGGATCGATCCCGATCCGCTTCCGCGTGAACGGCGCCGAGGTGACGGCCGTTCAGGAACTCGATGTGGCCATGTACGAGTCGCACAGGAGATTCGACGTCTTTCTCCGCCTGGCAAACGAGCAGAAGAAGATCTACAGGGATGCGAAGGTCGACTTCAGCTTCACCTTCGCCATCGGCACCACCTCCGAGATCGCCCGCATCTTCAACGTGTCGAAGAAAGTCAGCCAGATCCCGCGCCTCATCAAGGTGCTCGACACCGATCCGCTCCTCAAGAAGAAGCTTTCCGCCGGTCCTCTGTCGCGGGTCGTGTCGCCCGCGGCCAACATCGCGCTCCGGATCAAGTACGGCGAGAAGACGAAGATCCCCGACGGAATGAAGCTCATCGAGATCGATCGTTTCGACGAGCGCTTCGACGTGTTCTGGGAGCGCATCAAGGACGACTACCCGATCATGACGAAGCGGGATAGCGTCTATCTCAACTGGAGATACGTGGACGCCGCGCTCATCGGCTACGAGATCCACGCGCTCGAGGAGACGGCGACCGGGGCGATCGCCGGATTCGCCGTTCTCGGCGAGAGCGACGAGGGCTACACGATCGGGCAGATCTTCGACGTGGTGACACCGCGCGAGGGGAGCGAGGCGGCCACCCGCTGCCTGGTGGCCCACGCGATCGATCGCTTCCGCGAACGGAAGGCCGCCATGGTCAAGTGCTGGTTCTATGCCCACTCCCACCTGTTCGAGAGTCTCGACGCGCTCGGATTCGCTTCGCGCCTCAAGGATGGCCGCGACGTGCTCTTCACGCCCTTCGGCGGCGATGGTGCCTGCCGTGCACAGACCCTGGGCGAGGATCAGACCAACTGGTACCTTGCCAAGGGAGACTCGGACAACTACTGAGCCGCCCCCCGCAGGAAAGTGCGAATCTGCAAAAAAATCTGGACTCTGCCCGCCTTTGATATTAGTTTATATAAATGTATAATCTGAATCCAATTCCTGTTCCACGAGCCTGGGAGAAACAAATGAGACGCACTCGATCCGTTTCGACCTGTATCCTGTGCCTTCTGTTTTCGGCGATCCTCTTCGCGGCCGATCCGGAATTCGGACCGTGGCAGTATGTCGAGGCCAATGGCACGCCGATCGAGCTCTCGATCGGCCATGCCAATCCCTGCATGGTCGACTGGGACGGCGACATGTTGAAGGACCTTCTCGTGGGCCAGTATTCGGGAGGAAAGATCCGCTTCTACAAAAATTCGGGGAGCAATATCGCGCCGGTTTTCACGACCTTCTCCTACATGCAGGCCGACGGTGTCGATCTGGCTGTCTCCTACGGATGATGCACGGGCGCGACGAATCCGCAAGGAGTGGATTTCAACAACGACGGCCTTCTCGATCTCATCGTGGGCGAGCGCAACGGTTTCGTCAATTACTTCAGGCGCAAACTCGACGGCACTCTCACCGCCGAACCGGACATCGAGGCGAACGGGGGGACGATCGATGTGGGTAACAACTCGGCTCCCTTCGTCGTCGACTGGGACGAGGACGGTCTCCTCGACCTCGTCGTCGGTGACGAAACGGGCAACCTCAGGCTCTACTTGAACAGCGGCACTCCCGCGGTTCACGCCTTCACCACCTATTCGCTCGTCGAGGTCAACGGATCGCCCGTCGACTACAGCCGCACCGTACCCCACGTGATCGATCTCAACCTGGACGGCAAGAAGGATGTCGTGTTCGGCGAGGACAACGGTGCCGTTTACTATCTCGAGAACACGGGCACCCACGCCGCACCCCTCTTCGGTACGATCAGCAAGCTCAAGAGCGACGGCACGCCGATCCAGTGGCCGTCGGGGCAGACCGACACGACCGTCTTTTTCACCGACTGGGACGGGGACGGCAGGCCGGACCTCCTGCTCGGCAACTACGTGAAAAACGTCTACCTCTACCCGGGGCTGGCGCCGCTCGCGGTGAGCCACAATCAGATCTCGGCAGCCTCGGGCCTCTCCGTCGATTTGACGCTCGACGCGGGAACCGTTCATGGGGGGCGGAACTACCTTGTCACCGGAAGCACGTCAGGAACCGAACCCGGAACGTTGCTCCCCGGTGGACTGGTGACGATTCCGCTGAACAGGGATTGGTTCACCGATTTCGTTCTTGCCCGGTTGAACACGTCCCTCTTCGACGATTTCTGGGGGCAGCTCGACTCGTCGGGAAAGGCGACGGCAACGCTGAACGCGCCGCCGCTGGGCGCGGGTTGGATCGGAACGACGCTCCACTTCGCTTTCGCGACGGCCAATCCCTGGGATTATGCTTCGAACGCCGTGCCGATCGAGATCGTTCCCTGATCGCACGGTCGGTACGTCCCCGTTCAGGGAACCTGTCAGGGAACAACTGTGAACGAGTGGCTGTCCGTGTCGATCACGGTGATCCCCTTCTTCACGGTGACGATGAACTCGTACGTTCCCAGCGGTGCGTACATGGGAATGTAGTAGTTCTTGTTTGCCGTGTGGTATAGGTGCCGCGGAAGGGTCACGTTGATCGAATCCAAAGGATAGAGATTGCTGTTGGGCAGCTCGAACTCGGTGACGAGCGTGACCGGTTCGGGCGTGCTCGTGTAGTTGGTGACAATCGCCGTGGCCGGAAATGACGATCCGAGCGGAATGCTCGTGTTCGCCGGAGGCACGGCGGTCACTGTCATGTCGTCGCGATAGAAGAGATAATTGCCGATGCTGCTGTCCCAGTTGCTCACGGCGAAATCGATCGACGTGGTGGTGGTGTAGTTGAGATAGACGTAGGTCTGCGGCGCCTGGGCCAGGCTGAGCCAACCCGTTTCGGGTTCGAAGCAGTAGCCGCTTTCGGGCACGGCGGCGCCGTCCACGTAAACGAGCTGGATCGACCGGACCGGCGCCTCGGCGAGATAGAATGTCTTACGCACCCCGTCGCCGGCGTGGATCTCGCCGTTCACGTTTTTCAGACCTGCATTGTCGGCGTCCTCGAGCGGAATCGCTTCGACCACGCTGTACGTGGAAGAGGTGTAGTCGGCCGTCGTGCTGAGCGTTCCGCCGTCGTTTTCGTAGATGCGCACCGCGCCCCACCACTTGCCGCAGACCACGTCCTTCCAGCCGTCGCCGTGCACGTCGCACAGAACGATACCGGACACGTAGCCCACGTATTCGGAGGTCCACGCGGGCGAAGTGCCATGTCCGCCGAGCCCGTCGCTCATGTAGGCATAGAATCTCCCCGTGCCGCCCGAGAGCTGGCTGTTGTCGGAGAAGACGATGTCGATGAACCCGTCCAGGTCGATGTCGCCGAGGGAGAGGGTGTTGCCGTCGGGCTGCGTGGGATAGGCCGCGGTCCAGCCGGCGCCGTTCTGAATCGAACCGCCCGTGCTGTAGTAGATCTTCAGCGGCGCCTTTGCGTTGGCGAAGGCGAGGTCGAGCGCGCCGTCGCCGTTCAGGTCGCCCCAGGCCGCGTCGTAGCTGTGGTCGTACTCGGTCGAGTACCATCCCGGGAGGGTATCGAGTGTTCCGCCGTTGTTGTAGTAGATGCGGTTGCGATCGGGCGAACCGTAATAGGCCTCGCCCACGGCCACGGCCAGGTCGAGGTCGCCGTCACCGTCGGCATCGCCGAGCGCGCACGAGAAGGAGAAGAACTCGTCCTGCGACTCCCAGGACGGATTGCTCGAAAGGGTTCCCGATCCATTGTTCAGGTAGAGCTTGGCGTGGCCAAGGTCGCCGAACCCGTTCGCACCGAGG
The DNA here is from genome assembly GCA_964620445.1 of uncultured Phycisphaerales bacterium. Taxonomy (GTDB): domain Bacteria; phylum Planctomycetota; class B15-G4; order B15-G4; family CAYZWU01; genus CAZUHB01. The sequence continues at coordinate 486 of CAZUHB010000109.1, read as the reverse complement.
TAGACCGAAACAGCCACGTCGAGCCAGCCGTCTCCGTTCACATCGCCGATCGAGAGGTGGCCGTGATAGTCCACGTCCGACGAGGACCAGTCGGGCGTGGACGGATAGGTGCCGTCGCCCTGGTTGTAGTAGACGGTGAGCCGCTGGCGATAGATGTCGTTGCCGTTGGCCACGACCAGGTCGGTCCACCCGTCCTTGTCGATGTCGCCGAATCCGCAGCCCGTGGCGACCTGGGTGTCGGACGAGGTCCATGCAGGCGCGGTCGCGTAGGGAATCTTCGACGCCGCCGTCGCGTCGGCGCAGCAGAGCGCGGCCAGAACGGAAACGATCAAAAGGGGACAAAGGATTCTCGCACGATTGAACATGGCAGATTCTCCATTGTTTTTCATTACAAGGCGGTGCGGGTGGTTCTCCTCGAAATATTGGGCTTTGCGGCGATTATAGCACGGTTGTCCGGATATGTTTGTCACAATTGATCCGATGGCA
>CAZUHB010000108.1:0-13095 GCA_964620445.1 uncultured Phycisphaerales bacterium | reverse complement strand
CCACCGGTTCACGCCGGAGCGGGAAGTGGCCGCCATGGCGTCGCTCGACCTGGCGAGGGCCGCGCTGCGCCTGCGCGATCACCTCAACGTTCCGATCGTGGGATACGACCTGGCCGGCCGCGAGGCGGGTTTTCCGGCCGAGCACCACGTGGAGGCTTACGATTTCGCGCACAAGCACTTTCTGCCCAAGACGGTGCATGCCGGCGAGGCCTACGGACCGGAGAGCATCTTTCAGGCGATCACCGATCTCCACGCCGACCGGATCGGCCACTGCTACCACCTCTTCAGGCCGGACATGGTGCTGTCGTGCGACGGCAAGGACCGCGACACCTACTGCGAGGAGCTCGCCCAGTACATCGCCGACCGCCGCGTCACGGTGGAGACCTGCCTCACCTCGAACCTTCAGACGATCCCGGAGCTCAAGGACCTCAAGGATCACGCGGCCGGCAACATGCTCGACCACCGGATGAGTATCACCTTCTGCACCGACAACAGGCTCATGTCGAACACGACGGTCACCGGCGAGCTCATCAAGGCGGTGACCCATCTCGACCTCGACAAGAAAAGGCTGCGCGATGTGGTGGTGAACGGGTTCAAGCGTTCCTTCTATCCCGGGACGTACGCGATGAAGCGGCGCTATGTGCGCCAGATCATCGATTACTTTTACGAGGTTCTCAAGAAGCACGGCGGATAGGCGTGTTCGGGCGGCCGCTCATGCCGTTTCGGGGGATCCCGCCTGGATCCGTGGATCGAGATCCGCCGCGAGAGGCGCGCGCCGTTCAACGCTGGCTATTCCGATCCGGACGGACCGTATACCGGCCCACTCGCTCGACATCAGGGAACGACCTTCACGTTGATCGGGTTGGACGCAAAATCCCAAGGAGGTCCGACGAGGAGAAAAGCGAAGCTCGCCGTCAAGCCAGCCGATCCCGGTGGAAGAGGACCGAGAGTATCGAACGTTGCCGTGGCCGTGCTGCTTCCCCAGCTCAGACCGCCCCAAAAATTCTGAAACCGGGGTGTGTTCAGATTCCGGTAGACGGTCCAGGTGAAGGAGTCGATGTTCAGGGGCAGGACAACGAGGCCATCGGGAAGGGGATGGCCTGGCGTGGTTCCGGAGAGGGAGCCGAGGAGGAGAAAGTTGCGGCCGCCGTTCGGCGCACCGCCGAAGAGGAAGAAATCCACCGTACCTCCCGCCGATTCTGAAATGGAGAAAGGATCGGCGCCCAGCGCGTGGGTCCCATCGAACTCGTCCGCTCCCATATCGATCGTTCCCATGCAGGGCCTCGGATCGCCGTCGATATCGTGAAGCGGTGCCGCAAAATCGGAACCCCTGTTGATGCAGGGCGAGAGCCAGCTCAGATGGAAATCACTCACCGACGAGTCGACGAACAGAGGATCGGATTCGATCATGCCCGATCCCCACATGAGGAGGCATCTGGGATCGACATGGACCGACGACTGCCCACCCTCGACATCGCTGTAGCTGATGGAGAGGGACGAGGGCCACGCGGTCGTTCCTACCCATATCTCGGGCCCTTGCGCGGCCGCGTTGTCCCAGAGAACGCTGTTCTTCACGGTCAGGGAGCTGTTCATGTGGGAAAAGATCCCGCCTCCCCATTCGCCGGCCGTGTTTGCGGCGATGGTGCTGCTGGAAACATTCAAAGAGCTGTCGCCCGAACAGTAGATCCCGCCGCCCCAGTACTCCGCCCGGTTTCCGGCCAGGATCAGATTCTCCAGAATCGGGAAGGATTCCTGGCCGCACAGGAAGCCTCCTCCATATTCGGCGCTGTTCCCGACGACGGTGTTGCTCGTGATCACGGCGGCCGAGTCGACGCAGTGGATCCCACCCCCGTATCTCGCCGTGTTCTCCGTGATAATGTTGCCGTCCACGTCCGGGGAAGAGTAGTAGCAAGAGAGAGCGCCGCCGCTCCGGTCTGCCGAGTTCCGCGTGATCGTGTTTCCGCCGACCGTGGGGGAAGCCTCCCAGTAGCAGGAAATTCCCCCGCCGTCCCACTCTGCATGGTTTTCGGAAATGACGTTGCCGGTGATGGTGGGAGAGGACCGGTCGCAGAAGATCGCGCCGCCTTCTCGTGACGCGTTGGCAGTGAAGACGTTGTCCGAGATCGTCGGAGAACAGTAGTTGCTCAAGCAGGCGATCCCGCCGCCGCGGCTGCCGAAGGTACTCCCGCTGGCCAGGTTGTTCTCGATGATGTTGCCGGAAATGAGAGGAGATGCGGTCCCCTGGCAGAAGATCCCGCCGCCATCCCGTTCCGCCTGGTTGCCGCAGATGATGTTGTCGGTGATCGTGGGCGAAGCGTAGTAGCAGATGATACCCCCGCCGTTCAGGGAGACAAGGCCGTTGGTGATCGTGAATCCGTCCAGAACCGTATCCAGCCCTTCAGCATAGGCAAACTTCACGACCCTCCCTGTCCGGTTCCCGTCGATGGTCGTCACGGCGGCCCCGCCCGAACTCGTCACCGTGATCGCTTTGCCCCCGAAATCGAGCGACTCCACATATGTGCCCGGGTCGACGAGCACCGTGTCCCCTTCGGCGGCCGCGTCGATGGCCTCCTGGATCGTCGAAAAGTCTCCGGGAACATCGAGGGTGGCGGAAAATGAGAGTCCTGAAAAAAACAGGAATGCGCCCAAGACGAGGATGTACCGCATGATCTCCTCCGTGATCGATCTCTGTCGTTCTGAGTTTTGATGGGTGGTCCGTGTTTTGGAATCGTATTCACCAACGTATAGACCGTGACTTCCGGGCTGTAACGCACCTTTGTTCCTGTCCGATCGCCGAATTCGAGAGCGCCGGGAGCGCGCGATTGTCGATCTCTTTTCGAGGTTCTCAAGAAGCACGGCGGGTAGGCGTGGTCGATCAAACGCCTCCCGGATCCTGACTTTCCGGCGACCGCTGCCTCGGAACGTTTTCGCCTGATCGAGTCAGGGATTATACGTACATTTACAGATCCGCGCAGGGAAGCTTGATTTTTCATATCGAGTAAGTATATAATCAAATAAGTACATAAGTCTAATTCCGCCCGAACATCGAGATTTTGGAGAATGGTCATGAAAAAACAGCTTCTCGGAGCCTGTGCCTGTGCAGCGCTCCTTCTAATCTTCTCCCAGGGACAGGCGTTTGCCCAGACGTGGGAAAACAACACTGTCCGAAACAGCGATTTCGAGCTAGAAGATTTCGGCACGTGGACAACGACAGGCAACAACGGCAACACGGGGATCATCAAGTATACGGTCCTCGAAAACAACCTGTCTTGGTGCCTGAAGCGTAAACCGGGAACCCCGAACGGAAACGGCGGATTCGAGACGACCGTTTATCTCGAAGCAGGCCGCACCTATGCCTTCGACGCCGACATCGCCGGCGTCGCCACTTGCTGAGGCGGCGTATCAGACGGCGGCCATGTCGACGTCGAGATCAACGGGGCGTTGATCGCAACTTACAATTTCGGATACCTTCCCAACAACCAGACTCCCACTCGTGTACATCTTTCCGCCACATACACGGCCACCACGACCGGTCCGCACACCTTCAGTTTTGATAACTATCGCAACGCTGCGCAGACCGATTGCCGGAACTACTTCGACAACATCAAGCTCCAGCCGGTGAGCACGGACTTTCTCATCTCGTCGCCTCCGAACATCAGCATTTCGAGCAACGGCAGCGTGGACATGCTCATCGACGCGGGCCCTTCCAACGCGGGGGAGGACTACCTCGTCCTGGCGAGCGCCGGGAGCCATCCCGGTTTCAACATCGATGGCGTGCACATCAATCTCAACTGGGACAACTACTCGATCATGTCGATGACCTATGCCAACGGCGGGATCTTCCAGAACACGCTCGGCGTTCTCGACGGATCGGGTCAGGCGATCGCCACGATCTCCATCACCAACGGAAGCAGCAGCCTCGTGGGGAAGAGCTTCACCTTCGCCTACGTGCTCACCAACGATCCAAAGGTGAGACCGGTGATCTACGCGTCTGATCCACTCTGGTTGAACACCATTCCCTAGCCTGCCTGGCTGAGGGACTGGATACTATCTCTTGGAGCATTCTGGAGCGGCTGTCTCGCGGGCGAGGCGGCCGCTCATTTTTTTGGGAGGCAGGCGCGCGAGTTCCAACGCCGGCCGCCCCTAACCCGACAGACAGACCTTGTATCCCTCCGGCCGGAGGATCGTGTTTTCCTCTTCGGTTGTGATCTTTACCGCGACGCCCCGCAGACGAAAGCCTGAGGGATCCGCGGCGGTTCCGATCGGTCAGCGAAATGCGAGCAAGCTCGAGGCGGCAAGCGCCGGCTTCCCTGTTTTCTTCCCCATTCGATCATGCTATCCTCTCTGGACTCTACGCGAACCACGGCAGCTTGAAGCGAGGCTGACCAGATGAAAGTCAAGAGCACAAAGAAAACCAAGGCCCCGCGGGAGTGGACCGTGCGCGACGCGCGCGACCTGCACCACATCGCGGAATGGAGCATGGGCTTCTTCGACATCAACGAGGAGGGCAACGTCGTGGTGCGCCCCAAGAGGACGCGCACGAACCAGCTCGACCTCAAGGTACTCGTCGACGAGCTCAGGGAGCGGGGGATCCTGCCGCCCTTCATCATCCGGTTCTCGGACGTGCTCAAGGCGCGCATCCACGACCTCAACGACTGCTTCAAGAAGTCGATCAAGGAGTGGAAGTACAAGGGCAAGTACATGAGCGTCTTCCCGATCAAGGTGAACCACCACCGCGAGGTGATCGAGGAGGTGATCTCCGAGGGGAAGCAGTTCGGGTTCGGCCTCGAGGTGGGCACCAAGCCGGAGCTGCTCCTCGGCATCTCGTTCATGGAGGACTCGAAGGCGCTCATCGTGTGCAACGGTTACAAGGATGACGAGTACATCCGGTCGGCGCTCATGGCGGCCAAGGTGGGCAAGAAGATCATCATCGTGATCGAAAAGCTCTCCGAACTCCGCAAGGTGATCGCCACGGCCAAGAAGATGAAGGTCAAACCTCAGATCGGGATCCGGCTCAAGCTCTCCGCGCGCGGGCGTGGAAAGTGGGAGAGCTCGGGCGGGGACACGTCCAAGTTCGGCCTCTTCATCTACGAGGTAATCCAGGCGGTCGAGATCCTGCGCAAGAACCGGATGCTCAAGTGCCTGAAGCTGATCCACTTTCATCTCGGCTCGCAGATCACGTCGATACAGTCGATCAAGGCGGCGCTCACCGAAAGCTCGCGTATCTTCGTGGAGCTCTTCAAGATGGGGCTGCGGATCGAGTACTTCGACGTGGGCGGCGGACTGGCCGTGGACTACGACGGGTCGAAGACCAACTTCCCATCGTCGAGCAACTACTCGGTCGACGAGTACACCTCCGACGTGGTCTACACGATCGGCGAGGCGTGCGCCGAGGCCAAGGTGCCCTACCCCACGATCATCTCCGAGAGCGGGCGGTCGATCGTGGCCGCCCATTCGCTCCTCGTCTTCGAGGTGCTCGGAACGAGCGAGGTGGGCGCACCCACCCTGCCCGTGACCGTGGACAAGGGCACCCACCCTATCGTGGAAGAGGCGGTCGAGTGCTCGCGCACGATCACGCGCAAGAACTTTCAGGAGGTCTACCACGACCTGCTCCAGATCCGCGAGGAAGCGCGCAACCTCTTCAACCTCGGCTATCTGCCGCTCGAAGGCCGGGCCCAGTTCGAGAGCCTCTTCTACAATGCCTGCCGCCGGATCGCGCGCGTGATCGAGGACCTCGAATACATCCCCGACGAGTTCGAGGGGCTCGAGAGATTTCTGGCCGACACCTACTTTTGCAACTTCTCCGTCTTCAAGACCCTGCCCGACCACTGGGCGGTCAAGCAGCTCTTTCCCATCATGCCCTTGCAGCGGCACGACGAGAAACCGACGCGGCACGCCACGCTCGCCGACATCACCTGCGACTCGGACGGCAAGGTCGACCAGTTCATCGATCTGCGCGACATGAAGGATGTGCTCACCCTGCCGCCCTTCAAGGAGAGCGAGCCCTACTATCTGGCCGTCTTTCTCATGGGCGCCTACCAGGAAGTGCTCGGCGATTTCCACAACCTCTTCGGCGACGTGAACACGGTGCACATCTCCATGCTCGACGACGGCAACTACTCGATCGACAAGCTGATCCACGGGGACAAGGTGGAGGACGTGCTCGGGTTCATGGACTACGGCCGGCCCATGCTGGTCAACCGTTTCCGCAAGGCGCTCGAGCGGAGCGCGCGCGCCAAGCGGATCACGCTGAAAGAGTCGGCCGAGTTCCTCAAGGCCTACGAGCGCGGGCTCGAGGGGTACACCTATCTCGAGAGCTGATCGCACGGGCGGGAGTCTGGTGGGGTCATGGTGGTGGAGAGGGCCGGGTGAGGTAGCCCTGACGGCCGAGAGGCGAGGAATTTTTTTGGTCTTTGCGGCTCCACTCGGCGAGCCCCTTCGGGGGAAGATGACGATGTTGTCGGATACCGCAACGGGTCGGATCAATAACCTGAGAACGGGTCTTCCCCCGAACGGTCTCGCGGTCGCTCCGCCGACCATAAGGCCAAAAAAACACCTCGCCTCTCGGCCGGCGCGGGACCGAAGATCCGCCGCTACACACGATGAGCCGAACGCGCCTGACATCGTCCGCCCCTCGCGCGCTGTCCCATCCCTGCCGCTCGGTGTCCCGGCGGCTCACTGGAGCTCACGTCAGTTCTATCACGATCGGTTCGATGACGGAGAGCCGAAGGGCCGAGCGTCTGGCGTTGCGGCTGGTCGTGCCGGCTGAGGCGGGCAAGCGGGCGGATCTTCGGTCCCGTGCCGGCGGGAGCCCGAGGTGTTTTTGCGGACTCATGATAGCGCCGGGAGCCGGAAACTCCGTTGGATAGAATCCTCCCTGCTCGATCGGTTCACCCATCGAGTTTCAGGTCGATCGTACTCGAGCCTGGATTCTATCGCTCGGAGGTCCCGCGACCAGAGCTGTAGAGACCGCAAAAATTCCTCGGGCTCCCGCCGTCAGGGCTACCTCACCCGGCCTCCTGATCAACCAAGCCCACCACCCTCCTACTTCGCCTGCGACGCCCTGTAGGAGATCCACATCCCCACGACCGAGGCGAAGCCGATCACGCCGAGCACGATCCAGATGATCCAGGGGTTGTATTCGTTCCAGAGGATCGCGGTGGCCTCGAAGGGGCCCGTCGCGGCGGTGACTCCTTCGACAGCCGTGGAGGCGAGCTCCTCGAGCGGCTGCGTGGCGGTCTTGATCAGCTCGAGGCTTTCCTCTTTCGTGATCTCTTTCGCCTCGAGAAGCTCCTCGATCCTGGTCAGCTCCGTGTTCAGGGTCTTCGTGGTCTCCTCGAGGATTCCTTGATCCTGGCCGTTCATCCGGGCCGTGAGCACCTCCATGACGTGCTGCGCCTGGAGCCGCGTCTCGTCCATGACGAAATCCTTCGCCATGCCGAGCTTCTCCACGAGGTAGTCCCTGGCGAGCGCGGTCCGCGACGAAAGGATATCGTAGAGCGGGCCGGAGAAGGCGTTGCCGAATCCCCATCCGATGGCGTAGGGGATGTTCGAGTACCCCATGTAGATCGCCTTCTTGTCGGGCGGCGCCGACATGCCGATGTACTCGGAGAACTTGGGGCTGCAGATGATCTCGCCGATGGCGAAGATGAAGATCATGATCGCCACCATCGTTCCGGCCATGAAAAGGCCGGCGCAGACGAAACCGACGAGCGATACGAGCATGCCGATGACCAGGGCTGTCATCATCTTGAAACGCCCGAAAAACCAGGAGAGTGGGATCACCAGGAGAAGGATCGTGAAGGAGTCGATGTTGATGAGGAGCTCGGGCTTGACAGCGCCGTCATCCTTGAGGAATCCCTCCGTCCACCCCTCGCCGACGCCGGGGATCCATGTGGTCCACGCTTCGACCGTGGGAAGATAGACCGCCACATCCCGCGTGTCGACCCACTCGTTGATGAAGTTGGGCAACAGATCCCAGAGGAGCATGAACATGAACCAGAATCCGGAGATGATCAGCAGGAATCGGAGCATCGGCTGGTCGCGCCAGAGGGTTCCCATCGTGTCGGCGAAGACCTGCATCGGCTTTTTCTTCTTCGCCTCCGGATCGAGATCGGGCTCGCGGAAGAGCAGGAAGGTGGGAATGAAGTTGAACGCCGTGGCCGCGGCCGCGCCGTAGAAGACATAATCCCATGTGGGATTGTCGGCCGTGCCGCGGACCATTGCGGCGATCAGGGGCGCGAAGAATCCGCCCACGTTGACCATCCAGTAGAAGAGGCCGAAACCGAGGCCCGAATTCCCCTCGTTGAGCGACTTGGCGATCGACCCCTGCACGGGCGGCTTGAAGACCGCCGTGCCGAATCCCACGAGGCACGCCGCCGCCAGCATCGACCAGAAGCCGGACGCGTTCCCCATGAGGCAGTAACCGAGGATGTTGGTGCCGAAGGCGAAGCACATCGTCTTGCGGTACCCGTAGGACTCGGTGTACCCGCCCGACACCATGGGCACGATGCACTGGATGAAGGCCCAGATCCCGTAAATCAATCCCTTCTCGGTCATCGAGAGCTGGAGGATCGAGTCGGCGCCGAACATGTAGATCGGCAGCACGGCGCGCACGCCGAAGAAAGCGAGCCGCTCGAAGGCCTCGATCACGTTGCAGATCCAGAAGTTCCACTTCATCGTGGCGATCTGCTCGAAAAACGAAACGCGGACCTTGGGTGGGGCGTTCATAAATTGTCTCCAGCGGTGTGACGCGGCGATGAGCAAAGGGGGAAATTCTATGGGATCACCCAAGGGGTGTCCATGGGAAACCGGCTCGGCGCGGGACCTTCGGGGTTCGGGCGCCTCCGCGCGCGGCTGCTTGTTTTCTTCCCCGACCGTTCATGCTATCCTCGCGTGCACGATGAATCGATCGAGCTCCTCGAGGCCGGTGCGCGCGGCCTCGAGTGCGAAGCGTGTCGCCAGAACCGAAGGACGGGACCAATGAAAGACGAACTGAGAGATGCGATCCGTGGCGTGGCGGAAAAGAAGGGCCGGCTCGTGGTGCTCACAGGCGCCGGGATCTCGGCCGAGTCGGGAATCCCCACATTCCGCGGGCCCGAGGGCTACTGGACGGTGGGCTCGAAGGAGTACCGGCCCGAGGAGATGGCCACCTTCGCCATGTTCTCGCGCAGCCCGGAAGAGGTCTGGCAGTGGTATCTCTACCGCCTCGGGGTCTGCCGCAAGGGCGAGCCGAACGCGGGGCACCGCGCCGTGGTCGAGCTGGAGCGGCTCCTCGGCGACCGTTTCCTGCTCATCACGCAGAACGTGGACGGCCTCCACCTGCGGGCGGGAAATTCGCTGGAACGGACCTTTCAGATCCACGGGAACATCGAATTCATGCGGTGCACGGCCGGGTGCACGAGCGATGTCTTTCCCCTGCCCGAGAGCGTCGAAACCAAGGGCAAGGACGAGCCGCTCACCGACGCCGACAGGGCCGCGCTCGTCTGCCCTCACTGCGGGAAGGGCTCTCGGCCGCACGTTCTCTGGTTCGACGAGTGCTACGACGAGGAATACTACCGCTTCAACAGCTCGATCCAGGCCGCTGTGGCGGCCGACATGCTCCTCATCGTGGGCACGTCGGGCGCGACCAACCTTCCCATGCAGGTCGGTGCGATCGCGGCGCAGAAGGGCGCGCTTCTCGTGGACGTCAATCCCGACTCCAATCCCTTCTCGGCCATGGCCGAGCGGAGCGACGGCTTCTTCTGCCAGGGACCCGCGGGGGAGATATTACCCGAGTTCGTGGATCTTTTTGGTGACCGGTCCTGATGCTGATCGAATGGCTTGACGGATCGACCCTTGTCAGGGGTACGGTGAAGAAGGAGGACAAGGCCAAGCTCCAGGTCGTGTCCCTCACCGGCCGGACCCTGTCGATCAAGGCGGGGCGTTTCCAGCTGCGGCACCAGACAGCCGCCGCGGCGGAGGACTACTTTGCCGAAATAGACGCGGAAGCCGCCGACGTCGACGCCGAGCTGCTTCATGGCGCGCTCGAACCGGGCGACACCTACTCGCTTCGAGAACTGGCCGCGGCCTGGTTCAGCAAGGAGGAAGCGGCCGATCGCGATCTGTCGATCCTGCTCGCCGCATGCGTCGACGGCTTGCCCTGGTTCAAGGTCGACCGGAGCGGCAAGGTCAATGCCGCGAGCGAGGAGGAGATCGAGCGGTGGCGGCACGAGACCGCCGCCAGGGAACGGCGCGACGCGGAATGCGCCCGTCTCGAGGAGATCTTTCGCGCGATCATGGACAACGGGCGGAGCGCTCCGGGCGAAGACGACGACCTCCAATCGCGCGCGCTCGACTGTCTCCTCGCCCACCTCGTGGAGCAGAAGCCGCTCTCCGACTGGCCCGCGCTGAACGATGCCGTGGAGGGGACGATCGCCAAAAGCGGTATCAGCCGCGAACAGTTCGTGCGCGACCTGCTCGCGGCGGCCAACGCCCTGCCGACAGCGTATGCTCTGCACATGGGGCGCTTCCATCGCACCTTTCTGGGGCGTGGCGCGCCTCTCGAACGATTCGCCGAGCGGCGCAACTTCCACGCCGAAGCGCCCAGCGAGGAGCTCGATGAGATCGCGGCGCGCGTGAGCGAGGGGCTCGCCACTCTGCCCGCGCCTCTCAACGCGCAGGCCTTCAGCGTGGACGACGCCACCACCGAGGAGATCGACGACGCGCTCTCCGTCGAAGCGATCGACGGGGAGCGCTTTCGTGTCGGCGTGCACATCGCCGCGCCCGGCCTCTTCGTGGCGGAGGAGAGCCGGATCCATGCCGCCGCGTGCGCGCGGGCCACCACCGTTTACCAGCCCGATCTCAAGTGGACCATGCTTCCCTCGGAGCTGATCGCGCTCTTCTCCCTCGACGCGGGGCCCGCTGTTCCGGCCCTGTCCACCTACTACACCTTTGCCGACGAAACCTTCGAGCTCGAAAAAACGGAGATCCGTCTCGAGGCGATCGCTGTCGCGGCCAATCTCACGTACGGTGCCATCGAGTCGAGGCTCGACGGCGGATTCATCCCCGAACTCGAACTCCTCGACGATGAGCCCGATCGGGTCATGGCGTGGCTCGAAAAGGATCCGCGCGATTTCCCGTGGGCCAAAACCGGCACCCTTCCCGAGCCGGCGCACGACGCGGTCGATCGTCTCGTGCCGCTGGCCCGGCATCTCTTCCTGGAGCGGCGCGCCGAGGGTTCGCCCCTGTTCAACAGGCGGGAGTTCAAGATCAAGGTGGACGGCGACGGTACCGTCCACATCTCCGAGCGCCGGAGGAACAGCCTCGCCGAGGGTATCGTGAGCGAGCTGATGATTCTCACGAACAACCGCAACGCAGCTCTGCTTGCCGAAGCGGGTATTCCGGCCATCTACCGTACACAGCGCGTGGTGGGTGCCGAGGGCGGTGCGGCCCGAACAGTGGCGGGTCTGTCGATCAACCCGAACGAGCACGCCGGTCTCGGCGCCTCGTTCTACTGCTGGTCCACCTCTCCCCTCCGGCGCTACGCGGACCTGATCAATCAGCGCCAGCTCGGCACCCTCGCCCGGAGCGCGCTGCCCCATTTCGACGACGGGTCGGAGCTGCTCGTGCGGGCCAAGAAGATGGAGTTCCAGAGCGATGCCGCAAACAGCCACCAGAGGCGGCTCGAGCGGTACTGGACCATGAAGTACATGGAAGGCCGCGGCGGCGAGGCATGGCCCGTGCGCGTCGGATTCCGACACAACCGGGCGCGCATCGACTTCGACACGCTTCCTTTCAGCCAGACCTTCCCCCACGGCCAGGGACCCACGGCCGAGGGACCTGCCCTCTTCCGTCCCGAATCGTTCGATTACTTCGACCTGAGAGTGGACGGGTCACTGGATTAGTTCCTCGTAAACGCGCAATGTCCGGCGGGCCATCGCCTCCCAGCTGAAGCGGGCTGCCCGGGCCAATCCTTTTTCGATCAAATCCTTCCGGAGCCCGCCGTTGTCGAGGATCCTTTCCAGGGCATCGCCGATCGCGGCGCTGTCCCGCGGATCGACGAGAAGGGCCGCGGCCCCCGCCACCTCGGGGTGGGCCGAGATGTTCGAGGCGATCACCGGCGTGCCGCAGGCCATCGCCTCGAGGATCGGAATGCCGAATCCCTCGTAGAGCGTGGCGAACATGAACGCCTCGGCTCCCGAGTAGAGCGCCGGCAGATCGTCGCGCGGCACGAAACCGAGGGCCTTGACGCGGCCGGCCACTCCCAACCGGTCGATGGCGGCCATCACCTCGTCCCCGCCAAAGGTCACGTTGCCGCTCATCACGAAGAGCAGGTCCCCGCCGATCCCGGACCGCAGCGAGCCGAAAGCCTCGAGCATGCGCACGAGGTTCTTGCGCGCCGACAGGTTGCCCACGAAGAAGAGGTAGGGCCTGTCGATCCCGTGGCGCTCCGCCACCTGCCGCGCCTCGACCCTGTCCACGGGCCTGTAGATCTCGTCCTTGCCGAGGGGCACCACCGTGATCCGCTCCTCGGGCACGCCGAGCCGCTCCACGATGTCGCCGCGCGTGGACGCGGACACGGTGATGATCCGGTCGGCGCTCCGGGCGAGCTCGGCGTAGCGCTCCTTCTTCTTCCTGATGAAGGCTGGATCGGAAAACTCGTCGCTCACGAGGGAGAAGAGATCGTGCACGGTGACCACCCTCCGGGCGCGCTCGAACTCGGGAAGCCTCGCGTCGGGCCCGTGAAAGAGATCGACCGACCGCTTCAGCAGAAGATTGAAAGGCTCCTGGATGATGCGTGTGCGAAAGTTGGGTTGGCTGATCCGGACGAAGTGCTTCAACCGCCGCAGCCGTGAGAGCCTGTAGCAGAGGGTGTACTCGTTCTCCCCATCGATCCGGGCGAGGTTCTGAACCAGGTTGAAGGCGTACACACCCACTCCCGTTCGGTCGGGTCGTGCCAGGCAGGATGCATCGATGGCGATTTTCATGGTCGCGTTCCTCGCTGGCTGACACTAACCCGAGGGTTGCGCCGAACTCAAGCGGAAATCATCCCTGCCGGCGGGCAGCTCTGAAGAATCATTTTTTCTTCGCACCTTTCAAGGCGGGCCAGGCGTG
>CAZUHB010000107.1:0-13115 GCA_964620445.1 uncultured Phycisphaerales bacterium | reverse complement strand
GCCTCGAGGGGCACGGCAAGATCGACATCTTTCTCGACGACGACGGCAACGTGGCAGACGCCTACCTCCAGGTCGTGGAGCTCCGCGGTTTCGAGAAGTTCTGCGAGGGGCGGCCCGTGGAAGAGCTCTGCCGAATCACGCCGAAGATCTGCGGCGTCTGTCCCGGCGCCCATCACATGGCGTCAGCCAAGGCGTGCGATGCCCTGTACAACGTGACCATCCCGCCGGCGGCTCGCAAGCTGCGCGAGCTCTACCTGAACGCCCACATCGCCCACAGCCATCTGCTCCACTTCTTCGCCCTGGGAGCGCCCGATTTCATCCCCGGCGCCGCGGCTCCGAAGGCGGAGCGCAACGTGCTCGGCCTCATCGACCGGGTCGGCATCGACATCGGGCGCGAGGTCTTGAAGAACCGGGGTTACGCCCAGAAGATCCAGGGCATCATCGCCGGCCATCCGATTCATCCGGTGGCCGCCCTGCCGGGCGGGATGGCCAAGCCGCTCGACGAAGCGGAGCGCGCCGAGATCGAGGCGATGGCGCGCAGCCTCGTCGATTTCGCCCAGACAGCGGTCGATCTCTTCGAAAAGGACGTTCTCTCCGTACCGCAAAACGCGGAGCTGATCGGCGGCGACACGTACTATCACGAGACCCACTACGCCGGCCTCGTCGACGACCAGGGGCGGGTCAATTTCTATGACGGCCGCGTGCGTGTTGTGGCGCCCGACGGCTCGGAGACGGCCCTCTTCGAGCCGGCCGAATACGAGAGCCATATCGCCGAGCGGGTCGTGCCCTGGTCCTACCTGAAGCTCCCCTACCTCAAGAAGGTGGGCTGGCAAGGAATGGTCGACGGCGCCGAAAGCGGCGTGTACAGGGTGAACTCCCTCGCCCGCCTCAACGTGGCCAAAGGCATGGCGACGCCGCGAGCGCAAGAAGCCTACGAGCGCCTCTTCGATCACTTCGGAGCGACGACGCGAGCCGACGCGAAGCCGGTGCACCACACGCTCGCCTTTCACTGGGCGCGGCTGATCGAGTGCCTCTACGCGGCCGAGGAGACTCTCTCCCTGGCCCGCGATCCGGAGATCACCAGCCCTGACGTGCGCACCTTGCCCACTGACAAGCCGACATCCGGCGTGGGCGTGGTGGAGGCTCCCAGGGGCACGCTCTATCACCATTACACGACCGACGCCCGCGGAATGGTCGAGTCGGTCAACCTCATCGTGGCCACGGTGCAGAACAACGCGGGCATGAACATGTCGGTCAAGAAGGCGGCCCAATCGCTCATCAAGGAGGGCAACCTCTCGGACGAGCTCCTCAACCGCGTGGAGATGGCGTTCCGCGCCTACGATCCCTGCCTGGCGTGCGCCACCCACTCCCTCCCCGGCGGAATGCCGCTCGACGTCGTTCTGCACCGGCGGGACGAGATCGTCGGCCGCTTCAGCCGCGGAAGAAATCGCTGATCGATCGGAACCGGCGCGATCGATCGAGACCCGTTCCGTGATCCCCCGGACGCGCCTCGGCGACAATAATCTTCGCGGACCGCGATTTGGGCGCTATTACCAAGAGGAATTCCGGAATCACCACCCGGCAGAGGCCGGGAGCAGGGCCTGACCCGGCTCGCATGGAAAAACCGTAAACTGCCGTGGAAACCATTTCCGAGGGCGCGGATCTCAATGGACATCGTTACGACCATCTCCATCGCCTTTGCTCTCGCCATGGACGCCTTCGCGGTTTCGGTCGGTGTGAGCGCCCTTCTTCCGCGGATCACCAAAAGGCAGTATTTCCGCCTCTCCTGGCATTTCGGTCTCTTTCAGGCCCTCATGCCGCTCATCGGCTGGTTCCTGGGGAGCCGCGTGTCGGCGCAGGCCGGTGCGGCCGGTCACTGGATCGCCTTCGGAATCCTTCTCTTCCTCGGATTCAAGATGATCCAGGAGACCTTGAAGCGCGACAAGGTCGAGTGCGGGACCGTCGATCCGACACGCGGGATGACGATGGTTCTCCTTTCCGTGGCCACGAGCATCGATGCCTTTGCCGCGGGACTGAGTCTCGCCATGCTCGGCTCCGACATCGTCTTGCCGAGCGTGGTCATCGGACTCGTGGCATGTGCCATGACGCTCATCGGCATGCACACGGGGAAGTGGCTGGGAAGGTGGATCGGCCAGAGTGCGGGGCTCTTCGGCGGAATCGTCCTGATCAGCCTCGGGATCAAGGTTCTCATCGAGCACGGCGCCTGAGGCGCGCCCGCGAGAGTTGCGGCCCTCATCAGGTTTTGCGGAGGGACACGCGGGTCTCGTGCATGGCGGCCGCGTCGCCCGCATCGCACAGGGCCGCCTCGCGCAGCTGGTTGACGCCTTGGCGGTCTCCGCGCCACGCGGCGGGATTGAAGAGCAGCAGCCCGGGCTGCACGTCGGGATCGATTTCGAGCCGGGCTTTCACCGAACCGACACGATTCTCCACGATCACCTCCTCCCCCTTCGCGAACCCGCCGGCGCGGGCCGATTCGGGATGAACCCGCACGACCGGCCCGTCGATCAGATCACGGGCATCGATCTGGGAATTGACCATCTCGAGCGTTTTCGTCGCCATCAACCGCAAGCCGCGGCTCTCATCCCTATCGGCCTTTGGACCGAAGGCGGTGATGAACTCGTATTTGCCCGACGGCGTGGCGAAACACCGGCTGGAGAAGGCCACCTCCGGTGCGAGCGGATCCGGAGCCGGCCCCTCGGCCAGTGTCTCGCGCGTGATGCCGCTTGTCGCGAGGGGAGCCAGAAATCGATCGATCCAGTCAGCGGGCCGGCCGGCGAGATCTTCGCCGAAACCGAGCCTTTCGGCGAGAGCCTGGAAGATCGCGCTGTCCGAACGCGCCTCGCCCCGAGGTGGCACCACCTGCTGATTCAGTCCGATCCAGTGATGGCCGTAGGCGGCCACGAGATCGTCCATCTCGAGATAGGTGGTGCACGGGAGAAAGAGATCGGCCCGCTCCGTGGTGGCTGTCTCGAACTGGTCGACGGCAACGATGAAATCGAGCGTATCGAGCCCCTCGCACACCTGCCCCGTGTCAGGACAGGTCGCCGCGGGATTGGCTCCCGCCACGAATCCCATCTTGAGAGGCGGTTTCTCGGCGGAGAGGATCTCCTGTCCGAGCCGCGGCAGGAGAAGGTACCGGTCGTCGGAGCGCGGTACCTCGTCGAAGGGCAAGCGATCGAGGTTTTCCGCGCCGTTGATGTCGGTGTGGGCGCCGCCGCCGCTGATACCGATGTTGCCGCTCATGGCGGCGAGCGCGTCGATGAGCCGCACCGTCTCGCCGCTGTTGCGCCAGTAGGATGGGCCGAGGCCGATCATGGTCGCCACCGGTTTGAGGTCGGCGTAGGTCCGCGCCAGCTCCTCGATCTGTTCCATCGAGAGGCCGGTGGAAGCAACGACTTCGTCCATGGCGATCTCCTTGATCGCGGCACGGAAGTCGTCGAATCCGTTGCTGCAGCTGTCGACGAACTCCCTGTCGACCGCTTCCATCTCGATCAGGAGGCGCGCCACACCGATGGCGAGAAGATGGTCGCTCCCCGGCCTGAGAGGGAGGTGCAGATCAGCGAGGCGCGCCGTGGTACTCGCCACGGGATCGATGACGACGAGCCGCGCCCCGCGCGACCGCGCTGCCTTGACGAACGGCATGCAGTGGAGGCGCGTCACGGCGATGTTCTTGCCCCACACCACGATACCGGCGCTCTGTGCCAGATCCTCCGGTGCGTGCGTGCAGGGCGCGCCAAAATCGGCGGCCTGCGCCGCATGGGCCGCTTCCACGCTCGTGCCGCCCTTGAGAAAGGTGGCGCCCCCGAAATGAGCCCAGAATTTTCGGGCCATCAGCCGGGCGACCTGGCCCTTGATCCCGGAGTAGCTCGCATAGAGGATCGACTGGGGGCCGTGATCTTCGCGATAGGCGAGCAGCTTCTGGGCGGTGAGATCGAGAGCATCGTCCCAGGAGATCGTCTCCCACCCCGTGCCGGTCCTGCGTCGCGGATGGAGGATGCGGTCGTCGCTGTAAAAACGTTCCAGGTAGTGATTCCCCTTGTAGCAGAGATAACCGCGCGTCACGCCGTGAGCGCGGTCGCCCTTGTGCGCCACGATGCGGCCCCCGTCAACGGTGGCCACGATGCCGCACGAATCGGGGCAGTCGCGATTGCAGGTGGTTCTGATCTGTCTGGTCATCGGTCCCGTTCTTTCTTCTGTCGGTCTGTCTCGAAAACCGGGAAATCCACGCGAAGGGTGCTCTTCTTCCAAAATAACACCGATCGTCCCGATAGCGCGCGTTTTTCTTGCCCGGCGGCCGCGACCATATCGCGGCCCGGGCGCTCCAAGCGAACTGTTGAAAAGAGCAGCCTTCTTTGACAGACTTCGAGAAGTGTGGTTTTGAATCGGTTCTGTTCCAGCGCAAAGGAGCCTGCCTTGAAGAAGCTCGTAAAATTCCTGTTCCTTCTGATCGTGATCGGACTGCTTTTTCCAGTGGCAAACCTCTTCGTCAAGCCGAACAACTTGGACGCCCTGACCGGTCTGCGGCCCGGCGACGCGGCCTTCGAGCCGATCGCCTACCTGCTCGAGATCAAGTGCGCGGGCTGCCATCTGCCCGGCGCCGATCTCCCCTTTTACGCCCGATTTCCGGTCGCGAAGGGTATCATGGAGGATGACATCGCCGAGGGGCTTCGCTTCATGGATATGAAAGAAGCCTTCGGCCGGAAAGAGGAACCTGTATCCGAACCAAGTCTGGCGAAGATAGAATACGTGGTGGATCAAGGCTCCATGCCGCCCCACCTGTACCGCGCCATGCACTGGGACGCCGGGCTCGGGGAGGACGAGACAAGGGAAATCGACTCGTGGATCGACAGCGTGCGCAAGGCGCACTACGCCACCGAGGGCGTGGCGCCCCGATTTGCGGCCGAGCCGGTTCAGCCCCTGCCACCTGTGGAGGGAGCCAATCCGGCGATGGTCGTTCTCGGCGAGCGCCTCTTTCACGACGGCCGCCTGTCGGGGGACGGGACGGTATCGTGCGCGACCTGTCACGATCTCGCCAAGGGAGGCACCGACCAGCTCCGGTTTTCCAAGGGGATCAGAGGCCAGGAGGGGGGCATCAATTCCCCCACCGTCTTCAACGCGGGCTTCGCGATCCGCCAGTTCTGGGACGGCCGTGCGGCTGATCTGAAGGACCAGGCCGGCGGTCCGGTGACCAATCCGATCGAGATGGACGCCAAGTGGCCCGCCGTGATCGCCAGCCTCGAGAAGGACCACGGGTACACGACCGCATTCCGCGCCCTCTTCTCCGACGGCATCAAGCAGGATCACATCCAGACGGCGATCGCCGCTTTCGAGGAAACGCTCGTCACGGGAAACTCGAAGTTCGACAGATACCTCGAGGGAGACGAGGCCGCGCTGAACGCCGATGAGAAGGAAGGCTACCGTCTGTTCAAGGAGTTCGGTTGCGCCACCTGCCACCCGGGAAAGATCCTCGGCGGCCGCTCCTTCGAGCTGATGGGTCTGCGCAACGACTACTTCGCCGATCGCGGCGACTTGACCGATGCCGACCAGGGGCGGTTCAATTTCACGAAAGCCGAGGGGGATCGGCACAAGTTCAAGGTTCCCACTCTGCGCAACCTGAAAGTGACCTATCCCTACTTCCACGACGGGTCCACATCGGACCTGACGGAAGCCGTTCGCATCATGGGCAAGTACCAGTCGGACGCCGTGCTGGACGATGACGAACTCGGCAAGATCGTCGCCTTCCTCGAGGCGCTGACCGGCGAGTACAAGGGCAAGCTGCTCGAGTAGGAGCGGATCTACTCCGGCGCCGTCTCGATGATGGCCACGTTGGAGATCGCGATCTGACCGAAGTGGTTCGTCTCGGCATCGACGACGTAGACGCGCAGGGGCTTCCCCTCGAATTTCGAGAGATCCCATTCGACCGCAACGGGATTTTTGGTCCAGTGGCCGCCCACGATCCTCTCGATGATCCTCCCGTAATGGCCGCCCTCGATGTTGACGGCGAACTCGGGAATGTCCTTGATCCGCCTCGGTGGTGCGCGGGTCTCCTCCACGACCGCGATGTAGCCGTGCCCCCCGAGCACGCTGAACCGCAGCCTGCATCCAGGGCCGGCCGTGAAGCCGTAGTGGCCGACGGTCATCCCCTCGTCGCCCCTCGACGCGAAGGTCGTGGCGAAGGGCACGGTCTGGTCGTGGAGGAACAGGCGGAAGGGCACGCCCGAAACGCTCCACCCCGGGTCCGGGCGGCTGGGTGCGCATCTCGAGGAAAGTCTCGGACGTCTTCTTTCCCCGATTGACCACGACCTTCCGCTTGAGCCGCCGGTCGAGTTCGCGCTGGAGCGACTCGACGCCCACGCGGAGCCGCCCCACCTCGGCCGCCAGTTCCTCCACCGGCGCCTCCCGGCAGAGATCGAAGGCGCGCCGATCGGCCGTCTCCGTCTCGGAGTGGAGGGTCCATTCGATCCGCAGATGCTCGTCGTCGATCAGCGTGAGCAGAATCCCTTGCACGCCGCCGTTACCCGAGCCGGCCCCGTCCCTCTCGAGTTTCAGCAGGTCCTTTCCCCCGGCCGGCCGCGACAGGAACCGTGCCGGCCCGTCCCGGCCGCCCCTCCGGCAAGAGGGAGATAATGGGCCCGGAGATCGGTCGGCTCACCGGCTGAATCGGCCAGCGCCCAGTTGCCGGCCAGTCTCTGGAGACAATCGAGGCCGGAACCTTCCCGTGGAGAAGCGAGCAGACGATCGCAGGAAATTGCCAGCAGCCCGAGACTCAAAAAAAGGATAACATTCCGGTGCATGATCAAAACTCCAGTCACTCCTGAACCGAAAAGAGGGACACAATCGAGAGAAAAATCGCCGCTCCTTGTGATAGCCATCCTGATTCCGAATCATATCTTATTCGCCTCAAAGGCGGTATCCGCGCAAGGGGCGCGCAAAGAAGTCTGGTGTTCGGCCCGGGGGTTGGCTATTCATTAGAGTCGCCGCAATCGTGATGAGGATGTGAGGAATGGACAAAAAAGAGGTTCGACTCGAAACGGACAGCCTTGGAGAAATCGAGGTCCCTGCCGACGCGCTCTACGGGGCCCAGACACAAAGGGCGGTGGAGAACTTCGCCATCAGCGGGCTGCGCCTGCCGCGTCCGTTCATCGGCGCCCTCGGCCTGATCAAGCAGATGGCCGCGGCCGTGAACAAGGATCTCGGTCTTCTCGAGCCGGCGCTGGCCGACGCGATCGTGTCCGCATCGGCGGAGGTCAGGGACGGACGCCATGACGGCCATTTTCCGGTCGACGTTTTTCAGACCGGATCGGGCACGAGCACGAACATGAACGCCAACGAGGTGATCGCCCGGCTCGCGTCCGAGCGCCTCGAAACAAAATCGAAAAGCGGGGTCCTTTCCGTCCATCCCAACGATCACGTGAATCGCGGCCAGAGCAGTAACGACGTGATCCCGACGGCGGTTCACGTGAGCGCCTCCGTCGAGATCCGATCGCGCCTCCTGCCCGCGCTGGAACACCTCGCGTCCACGATCAGAAAGCGCGCCGCGGAGCTGAAAGAGGTGGTCAAGACGGGACGCACCCACCTGATGGACGCGATGCCCGTCACATTCGGCCAGGAACTCGGCGGCTGGGCGGCACAGATCGAAAGCGCCGCGAACAGGATCGACGATTCCCTCGCGCGGCTCGCCCGCCTCGCTCTCGGCGGCACGGCCGTGGGCACGGGAGTCAACGCCCACCCCGACTTCGCGGGGAAAGTGATCGCCCGGCTCGGGGAGGAAACGGGCATCGACTTCGTTGCGGCGCCCGATCGCTTCGAGGCGATGAGCTGCCAGGAGGCCGCCGCCGAAATGAGCGGACAGATCCGGACCCTGGCCATCGGCCTGTCGAAGATTTCGAACGACCTTCGCTGGATGAACTCGGGACCGGTCTCGGGACTGGGCGAGATCACGCTTCCGGCGCTTCAGCCGGGCAGCAGTATCATGCCCGGCAAGGTGAATCCGGTCGTGCCCGAGGCGGTGGCCATGGCGTGCGCCCAGATCATGGGCAATGACGCCGCGATCGCCGTCGCCGCCCAGTCGGGCAACTTCCAGCTCAACGCGATGCTTCCGCTGGTGGCGCACAACCTCCTGCAGAGTATCGAACTGGCATCGAACTCGGCCCGACTCCTCGCTGACAGGGCGATCGCCCGATTCAGCGTGCAAGCCGACCGGATCGGCCGCCATCTCGAAGGCAACCTCATGCTCGTGACAGCGCTGAATCCGGTCATCGGATACGCACGGGGAGCGGCGATCGCAAAGGAAGTCATCCGATCGGGCCGGCCGCTTCTCGAGGTGGCGTTGGAAAAAACCGATCTCACCGAGGAAGAGCTGAAGGGGCTTCTCGATCCCGCGCGATTGACGGGTGGCGGATCCTGAACGCCGGTTCAGACTCTCTCCACCATCTGCCGCAGAACGTATTGCAGGATGCCGCCGTGAGAGTAGTAGAGTCTCTCCTGGGGCGTGTCGAGACGCACGATCGCGCTGAAGCGTACCGCCTTCGGGCCGTCGGCCGGAGTCGCTTTCACCGTCACGGTCCGCGCCTCGGGATCGTCGACAGCGCCGATGTCGTAGACCTCGGAGCCGGTCAAACCCAGGCTTTCGGCGCTCTGCGCCTCGTCGAACTGGAGCGGTAGCACCCCCATGCCGATCAGGTTGGAACGGTGGATGCGCTCGAAGCTCCGGGCGATCACGGCGCGGACGCCGAGCAACCTCGGTCCCTTGGCTGCCCAGTCCCGCGATGATCCAGAACCGTACTCTTTTCCAGCGAGAACGACCAGTGGCGTGTTCTGGGCGGCGTACCTCATGGCGGCATCGTAGATCGAGACGATCTCGCCCGTGGGCAGATGAGCGGTCCATCCCCCCTCGATTCCGGGAGCGAGCCTGTTGCGCAACCGGATGTTGGCGAAGGTCCCGCGCATCATGACCTCGTGGTTGCCGCGGCGCGAGCCGTAGGAGTTGAACTGATCGACGCCCACGCCCTGTTCGATCAGATAGCGACCGGCGGGCGAGTCCGCCGTGATGGCGCCCGCGGGCGAGATATGGTCGGTGGTGATACTGTCGCCCAGATAGGCGAGCACCCGCGCCCCGTGAATCCTTTCGACCGGCGCCGGTTCGGGCCGCATATCGAGAAAGAAGGGCGGTTCCTTCACGTACGTCGACCGGCTGTCCCATGCGAAGAGCTCTCCGCCGGGTACGTTCAGTTCGCTCCAGCGGTCGTCGCCGGAAAAAACGTCGGCGTAGCGGTCCCGGTACATGTCCGATCCCAGGGCCGCGTTGAGCGCTTCCTGGATCTCGTCCCCGCTCGGCCAGATCTCCTCGAGAAGGACGGGATTGCCGGCCCCATCGGTGCCGAGCGGTTCGCGATACAGATCGATATCCATCCGGCCGGCAATTGCGAAGGCCACCACGAGGGGCGGAGAGGCGAGATAGTTCATCCGGACCGCACCGTGAACGCGTCCCTCGAAGTTGCGGTTACCGGAGAGCACGGAGCAGACCACGAGATCGTGCGCGGCGATCCTCTTCTCCACATCTTCCGGGAGCGGACCGGAGTTTCCGATGCACGTGGTACAACCGTAGCCGACCACGTGAAAACCGAGGGCCTCGAGATGGGGCAGCAGGCCGGCCCTTTCGAGATAGTCGGTCACCACCCGCGAGCCGGGGGCCAGACTCGTCTTGACCCATCGGGGCACACCGAGGCCGCGCTCGCCGGCCTTCTTCGCAAGGATGCCGGCGCCGAGCATCACTGCCGGATTGGAGGTGTTCGTGCAGCTCGTGATGGCGGCGATGACGACCGAGCCGTGCCGGGGCGCGCTATCGAGAGACTCCTCGTCTCCGTCGGCCCGGGTATCGAGGATCGCGCCCAGATCCCTGGCAAAGGTCTTTTTCGCACGACGCAGCGGAATGCGATCTTGCGGCCTTCTCGGGCCCGCGAGGCTCGCCTCGACAGATCCGAGATCGAGTTCGAGCGTGTCCGAATAGACCGCCTCGGCCGAAGCGGCATCGCGCAGAAGGCCCTGTTCGCCGGCATAGGCTTCCACGAGCGCGACTTGCTCGGGCGGCCGGCCGGAGAGTTCGAGGTACTTCAGGGTCTCGCGATCGATCGGAAAGAGGCCGCACGTCGCGCCGTACTCGGGCGCCATGTTGGCGATGGTGGCCCTGTCCGCGAGAGGGAGGCTGTCCAGGCCTTCGCCGAAAAACTCGACGAACTTGCCCACCACTCCCCTGGCGCGCAGCATCTCGGTCACGGTCAGGACCAGATCGGTGGCCGTGGTCCCCTCGGAGAGCCGGCCGTGGAGTTTCATTCCAACGACCTGTGGAATGAGCATCGAAAGGGGCTGGCCGAGCATGGCCGCCTCCGCTTCGATCCCGCCCACTCCCCATCCCAGAACGCCCAGTCCGTTGATCATGGTTGTGTGAGAGTCCGTGCCCACGAGCGTGTCGGGGAAGGCCTCGAGCCGTCCGTCTTTCTCGGTGGCGAAGACGAGCCGCGCGAGGTACTCGAGGTTCACCTGGTGGACGATCCCGGTACCGGGAGGCACAACCCTGAAATTGGCGAACGCCGATTGCCCCCATCGCAAGAAGGTGTAGCGCTCGAGATTACGCTTCGCCTCGAGCGCGGCGTTGCGTTCCACCGCGTCGGGCGTTCCGAAAGAGTCGACCTGAACCGAGTGGTCGATGACCAGCTCGACCGGCTGGAGGGGATTGACGATCTCCGGATCGCCTCCCATCCGGGCGACAGCGTCGCGCATGGCGGCCAGATCTGCCACGGCAGGCACGCCGGTGAAATCCTGGAGCAGCACGCGGCTCGGCCGGAAAGCGATTTCGCGGCGCGGCTCGGCCGACGGATCCCAATCGGCCAGAGCCTCGATATCGCTTCTGGTCACGCTGCTCCCGTCCTCGTGGCGCAGAAGGTTCTCGAGCAGGATCTTGTGAGCGTAGGGAATACGGGCAAGATCGTACCGATCGGCCAGGGCGTCGAGCCGCCAGATTCCGTATTCGGTCCCCGAGATCGAGATCACGTCGCGGGATGAAAAACTGTCTATCATGCGTTGATCCTTTTTGCGAACGATCACAGAAAGGAGTCGAGACGCGTCAAAATCGCGGGATCGCCGTCGATATGTTTCCGATTACTCGCCTGGCGGAGGCGGCGGAGGCGGCGGAGGGCTGAATCCCTCGCCGTACTCGATCGTTCCCTCGCCTCGAAGCTCCTCGATGTATTTTCCGAAACTTTCCTGCCTCTTCGTCTGCTCGAGGGTGGTGGTGATTTCGTCCTTCGCTTTCTCCAGCGGCAGAAGGCCCTCATCATGACGGTCGGTGACCTTGATCAGGTGATAGCCGAATTGTGTCTCCACGATGTCGCTGAGTGCGCCGACTTCAAGACCGAATGCCGCGTCGGAAAAAGGCTGCACCATCTTTCCGCGGGAGAAGAAACCGAGATCGCCGCCAGATGCCTTGCTCGGACAGTCCGAGTGTTTCTCGGCGAGTTCCTCGAAATCCGCGCCGTTGGCGAGCTGCTCCCGGATCCCGGTGAGCTGCGTCTTTTTCTCCTCCTTGGCCTCGTCCGTGTCGCCGGGGGCCGTCTTGAGAAGGATATGGCTTGCCTTGACCTCCTCGGGCCGGCTGAATCTGGCCTCGTTTTCCTTGTAGTAGTCGGCGATCTCTTCATCGCTGATCGCCGCGAGATCGGCAAATTTTTTCTCGAGCAGCTTTTCGATCTTGAGTCCGTTCTCGATATCGCCGCGCAGGGTTTCGCGCGTCAATCCCGCCATGGCCAGCTGCTGGTCCATCATCTCGGGATTCGGGAAGTTCCCCTCGATCTCCTTGAACTTGCCGTCGACCGCGCCCTCTTCCAGTTCTATCGCTTCCTGCTTCACGGCAGCGTTCAAGAGTACCTTGTTGATCATTGTCTCGAGGGCTTGCTGCTTCATCATGGGAGCCATCTTCGCCAACTGATCGGGGGGCATCTGCGCCCGGTACTGACTCATGATCTTCTGAACCTCCACGTCGACCTCGGCGCAAGTGATCACTTTGCCGTTTACCGTCACCGCTGGGGCGTCGGGCGAGGCGCCGCTGTCGGCGAGCAGGTCCGGCTGATCCTGCAGGGAGGGCAGTTGGGAACCGCTGACCGGTTCGACCGCGCCCGAGCTATCGCCCTCCTCGCTCGTGCACGCCGCGAAGAGCAACAGGGAAATCGACAGGAAAGCGAGTAGACAAAATGCTCTGTTCATCGTGAATCCTCTCCAAATAAAAACGCCGCCGACTCGACGTCGCTCAGTCGGAGGCCTTCGTTCCAGAAATCCGAATATCGAGATGATTGAGACCTCTGCCGCCTGAAAAAGCCGGCTATTATCAAACCTGTCTTATACTCCTTGCCAGCCTCCCGGTCAATCGACGTGTAAAAAACGGCTCGATTTCGGATCGATCGCCCCGGACGCCGTCGCTCAGAACTCGTCGAGATGGTGCCACTCGGCGTTTTCGAGCCACTCGTTCGGACTGTTCACGAAATCGATGATCTGTCCGAGGAGCCTGGCATGCTCCTTTTCGGCGTCGGCGATCTTTTCGAAGAGTTTCCTGTGCGCCACGCTCTTCACCTCCGCGGCCTTTTCCAGGTAGAACCTCGCGGCCTTCGTCTCCACGTCCCGAGCCTGCCTGTAGAGCGCGACCTGCTCCATATCGGGTGCGATCTCCTCTTGGGTCTCCCTCATCGTTTCGAAGATATTCTTCACACTATCCAGAAAGGGGGTCTCGGTCAGCGCGGGATCGTTATCCTGGCTCATCGCCTTGAAGATGTCGTAGTGTTCCACCTCGGCGTCGGCCATCATGGTGAGGATGTTGGACAGTCCCCTGTCGCCGCATTTTGCTGCCAGATCACGGTAGAATTTCTCTCCGTCCTGTTCCATTTTCATGGCAAATTCATATATATTCATCAATTACACTCCTTCGCGCATGGTCCTCGTCATCGCTTTGTTTACAGACATTAGAATAGCCTCACAGTTCGAGGCGCCAGTGCTTTGGGTGGATATTCCCGAAACGAAACGCCGCGACGAGCGGTCGTCGGGGCAGC
>CAZUHB010000106.1:0-13164 GCA_964620445.1 uncultured Phycisphaerales bacterium | reverse complement strand
TTCGGAAATGATCCGGTTCGGCAAGAGCTTCGCGGATCATTTCCGAATTGATGACCGTCCTGCGCGGCAGCCCGTTCCGCACGTCCCGGCCGGCCACCTCCATCTCCACCTCCTGATCCTGGGGATAAGCCGATCCGATGGCGATCTTGATCCGTTCCGCTGTCTGATCACCGATGATGAGGTTCTGGTTCTGCTTCAGGAAATTGATGATCGACTGGTCCATCTCGTCGCCGGCGATGCGTAGTGACTTTGATGTCACCAGGCCGAAGAGGCTGATCACCGCCACCTCGGTCGTACCGCCCCCCACGTCGACGATCATGTTCCCCACTGGATCGTAGATCGGCAGGCCTGCGCCGATGCCGGCCGCCATCGGCTCGGAAACGAGGTAGACCTTGCGCGCTCCGGCGCGTTCGGCCGAATTGATGACCGCCCGTTTCTCGACAGCCGTGATACCGGAGGGGATCGAAATCACGATCCGCGGCCGGACGAGATAGGATCTCTCGTGAACCTTGCGGATGAAGTACCGGAGCATCTTCTCGGTAATCTCGAAATCGGCGATGACACCGTTTTTCAGGGGGCGGATCGCCACGATATTACCAGGAGTCTTCCCGAGCATCTCCTTCGCCTGCAAGCCGACAGCGTCACCGTCGAGTAGGACCTCGTTGGTGCCCTTCTTGACGGCCACAACCGAGGGTTCCTGGAGAATGATCCCCTCGTTGGGTACACAGACCAAGGTGTTGGCGGTTCCCAGATCGATACCCATATCGATCGAGAAACGCCCCATGAGCCACTCGAATGGTTTCATGAAATTAGAAGAGAACTCCATGCTTTCCCGCCCCTGAGCCGGAGAATCGACTCAGTCGACTCAACAGGTAATCAACCGCAACAGTAACGATACTAAACGGTTCCGGCAGTAAATTCTATTGAATTCTGAACCAGTAATGGAAAAAGGACCGGGCTGCGTCTCAGGGCGCGTCCGGTCCTTTGATTCTCTAAAAATCTCTGACTCGCGGTCCTTTCCGCCGGTCGCCTAAGCGCCGGGATAACCACCCGGATAAGTGGACTGCATCTTGAGGATGATCAGGGCGATCCCAATGATCAGCGTGACGGTGGTCACCAAGATGCACGCCTCGGGGAAGGACATCAGAGGCTTGGCTGCCACTTCTTCCTGAACATCTTCGACTTTGAGTTTTTTCTTGCTGCGTCTCGAGGCCATTATCGACTCCTCAATCTCGAGGTCTAAATTCTCTCTGTCAACTCACAATCATACGGACTGCTGCAAAACCGATTAGAGGACGGTTGTTGCGCTGTCGTGGATCTGGAAGAGGGCTCCGTCCTTGGCGAACTTGATCTTGGCAGCCGAGAACTTGTCGTAGACCTCGTTGATCTCGACCTCGCCGAGATACTGATCGTTGCGATAGATCTGGAAGGTCCAGCCCTTGGCAACCTCGTCATCCTTGCCCACGCTGAGAACCACGAAACCGAGTTCGTTGTCGACCTCGACCACCGTGGCGTCGATCTTCTTCATGGCGACCAGCGACGAGATGTCGAATCCCTTGCTCTGGGCAATCTTGAGAAGGCTGTCGAGGTGACCCTTGTCTTCCTCGAGCTGAGCCAGGGAAACTTCGAGTTCTGAAATCCTGCCCGTGGCGCGGGTCAGGTCCCCGACCTTCCTCTGCAGATCGGCCTCGGCCTGTTTCTGCTTCTCCTGCGCGTCGAGAGCATCGTTCCGGAGCTTGGCGTTCTCATCTGAGAGAGTGCTGTTACGGTTGTTCAGATCGTTCATGTTCTGGCGGAAATCGGCCAGCGTGTTCTTGATCTGGTCGACCGAGCTGCGTAGCTGCGAATTGTCGAGTTCCTTGCGCTGAACGCTGTCCTCGAGATTGTTCTTCGCGACCTCGAGGTCTTCGATCTTACTCTGCTTGTCGTCCACCTCGGTCCTTAGAGTCTCGGCCCTGGCCCGCTCGTCAGAAAGTTCCTGACCCCAGGTTTCTTTGTCCGTATCGTACTGCGCCTTCACCTTGTCGTGCTCGGTCTTCCAAGCATCAGCCTTGGAGAGGTAGCTCGCGGCCGCCCCGACGATCACCAAGCTGAAAACCAGGTTCAAAACGATGAAGATTTTCCCAATGGCACTCATTACAACTCCTTGCTCATGTATAGAAAGAAACCAAGCGGCAAGCCAGTTCTACAGTCCAAAAATGAAGGCTGTAACCTTTTAGAAGAGAAACAATTATCTTTTAAAAATTGGGTCTGATTATAGAAAGGACAAAATCCTTGTCAAGCTGAAAAAACTCTGTTTTCTCCAGCTAACTGCCCTTCAAAACACAATTTAAAAACAGTCCTGCAGAGAGGCTACCAAAATGCTATTTTTTTTCCAACTCCTCTATCGCATTTCGGGACTTTTGTAACCACCAGCTCTTGAGAATGGTTAAGAGAATGATTGCTCCCTGCATCAGCAGCAAGAGCCGCGGCAAAAGATCGCCGATAGCGGTAAAAAGAGTGCTCTGTGCGCAGATCGGAACTTCCACGACCAGAACGCCACTCACCTCCCGATCGCTGCCATCGCGCACGATTTTCGTGCCCGTTGCCGGCAGCGTTCCGAGCGGATCGACAAGACAGGAGATTCCCGTGTTGGTGCTGCGGAAGAGGGAGCGCCGCGTTTCAACGGCTCGGAAAAGCGACATGGCCATCATCTGGTCGAATTCGGCAGAATCTTTGAACCACCCCTCGTTCGACAGGTTCACCATGAACTGCGCCCCCTGACGCACGAACTTGCGACAGTAGTCGCCGTAGATGTTCTCGAAACAGATCTGTGCGCCGAAGGAATAGCGACCCGATCCAGCGTCGAAAGTATGCAGTTCGACTCCGTCGCCGGCTGCCAGATCGGGAAGAAATCCAGCAACGGCCAAGACCATCTCTTCGATCCGATCGCTGAACGGAAGAACCTCTATCCACGGCAGGTACTCGCCCCCGGGGACCAGCACCGTTTTCGAGTAAGACGATCGCCGTTCACCCTCGGTATCGTAGAGGATGACGCTGTTCCGCCTCTCCGGTTTCCGATCCGGTCCGAGTCTGTACGTAAGCGCACCCACCAGAAACCAGGCCCCTTCCGGTCGCATGATCGCGTCGACAATCGGTTCGATCAGTTCAGCGCGTTCGATTTGCCGTGCTTCCCTGTCCCCCACCCGTCGGTCGGGCTCCCAGATCTCTCCCGCCGCTCCATCGCTCAGAGGATAGGGATACATGGTCTCGGGCCAGACAACGAGGTCGATCGCGCTGCCCGTTCCGCTCTCGAAAAGTCTCCTTGTCCCCGCGATGTACCGGCCGAGAACGTCGCCGGCCGAGTTCGGATTGTGCTTGAGGATCTGGGGAATGTTGCCTTGCACCGCGGCCACCACAGGGCCCTTCTCTGTCGTTATCGACGCGGGGCGGCAGGACCCGTAAATCAGCGCCGCACTGAACAACACGATCCAGAGAGCCGCGCCGGCGTGTTGTATGATCTTCAACGGAGGACGCGGCACCGTTGTCCACCGGATCACGTACCCTGCGACCACACCGGCGAAGAGCGCCATGAGAAGACCGGGCCCCCACACGCCGAAAAGATCGGCTGTCTGCAAGAGCGGATCGAAGCGCCACGACGAGTACCCGAGCAGCAGCCAGGGAAATCCGTCGAGCGGAAATGTGGCGCGCACGTATTCGGAGGCGATCCACGCGGTCGGGGTGCAGACCCAGACCGGCAGACCGCACCTCCTCGCACCGAAGCGGTAGAAAAGAGCAAAGAGGGGAAAAACCAGTCCCTGGGGTAAAGCCATCCCCACGAGGGTGATGAAGGCCGGTTCGGCCAGCCACGCGCAAGCGGTCATAAAGAGGGCCACACCGGCGCAATAGGCGAGGAGATAGATGCGCTTCTTTTCGGCACGGTGCAGGGCGATCACGATCGGGACGAGACCGACGAAACCGAGCCAGCCCAGATCGGCAGGCGGAAAAGCGAGAGCTAGAAGAACGACTCCCGTGGCAAGCAAGACGAGCGGTTTCAACAAAGGAAAATCCTCTCAATTGGGCTGGCCGGAATTATTTACTTCTATTAGAGAAGATAAAGTATTATTTTGAAAGTCCTCGTTGACGTAACGGGCCCCTTCACGTCATACCGCAACGCTCGTACTTCATGTGACTGGCAAAGTCAACAGGCGATCCTTCCGCAAAATTCAGGAAGGCATTTCCTGGAAGGCGATTTTGGAAGACAAAGGCATGAAATTCCGCAGAGATCTTTTCCGACGATCCGTCACGTTCCGGACAGCACTTCCTGTCTCCCGCCCTCTTTTTTGCCTGCTTCTATCCCTGGCGGTCGCCGCACTCATCCTCTCGAGCGGTTGCCGGCCGCCTGGTGAAAGCGCTGCCGCCAGCGAAGCCGCACCCGATTCCCAGACCAAGGAGGCTGAAAAGGAACAGGAGACGCTCGTCATCGTCACACTCATCGAGAGGGGGCCGATCAACTCCTACATCGAGGTGTCGTCGGACATCGAGTCGCTCTACGTCGTCGACGTCTATCCGCAGATCGGCGGCTTCGAGGTCGTGGAGGTCGCCGTCGACGAGGGTTATGCCGTCAAAACAGGCGATCTGCTCGCCAAACTCGACAGCGAAGAAATCCTTCTCGAACTGCGGCAAGCCGAGGTCGAATACGCCGAGGCCGAAAAACAGAAATCGAAGTCGGCCATCGCCGTTCGCGAAGCCGAGGAGCGGTGGAAAACCTCCGAGATCGAACGGGAAAAGCTGTACGCCGACTACAAGGCGTCCGAGGAGATCGCCAAGGACGGTCTCGTGTCGGACAAGGATCTCGCGTCGGACCGTCTCCTCTGGGAGCAATCCCAGTCCGAATGCGCCCTGCGTCTTCTCGAAAAACAAAAGGCCGTCCTCGATGGCGAGCTTTCTGCCACGGCCGCCCAGAAAGCCGCCATTGCGCGCGACAACAGCGCCTTGCGGCTGAGGCGAACCGAGATCAGATCGCCCATCGACGGCTGCATCTCGCTGCGCGAGGTCGACGTTGGAATGGCGGTCACCACGGCCACGAGGATCTTCACCATCGTCGACAGAACCGCTCTCATCTCCAACCTCTTTCTGCCGCAGGAAGACCTGAGCCGGATCAGGCAGGGCATGCCGGTCACCTTCAATTGCGATGCTTTTCCAGGCCGGGAATTCGAGGGTGAGGCCGATCTCGTCTCTCCCGTGGTCGATCCCACGAACGGAACGGTGAAGGTCCGGGTGAGAATCCCCCCTGACGAGGATGGACTCCTCCGGCCGGGTATGTTCATCAATGCCAAGGTTCTCGTCCTCGCCAAGGACAACGCGCTCCTCACGACGCGTAAGGCGGTTTTCTACGAGGATGAAAGCCCCTGCGTCTTCATTGTCGAGGACGATGCGGCGCGCAAGGTGTTCTTCGATCGCGGCGCGTCCACCGACGAGGTCATCGAGATCACGAACGCCGTCGATACCGCCGGCAGTCCGATCGAACTCGACGAGTCGACGCAAATCATCATGGTCGGCCAGGACAACCTCAAGGACGGCGACAAGATCAAGATCGTGGAAGAGCAAGGCTGATGAGTTTATCTATTAGCCCAAATTCGATAAGTTCCTTCTTCAGCTTCACCACACGGCGGCCGGTGGCGATCATCATGGTCGTTCTCGGCGTTTTCATTTTCGGATACATCTCCCTTGACAAGCTGCCCGTCAACCTTTTGCCCGAGATCGCCTACCCCACGATCACGGTGCGTACCGAATACCCGGGCGCCGCGCCCGAGGACGTGGAGGAGAGGGTGTCGCGCAGAATCCACGAGGCCCTCTCCGTTCTGCCGCGCCTGGAGCAGATCTCGTCGATCTCCAAGTCGGGCCTCTCCGACGTGAGTCTCGAGTTCTCGTGGGGAACGAACATCCCCTATGCCACGCAGAACATCAGGGAGAAACTCGATCAGATCGATCTCCCCGACGACGTGGAGAATCCCGTCATCCTCCGCTACGACCCGACCCTCGATCCGATCCTTCGCGTCGGCGTCTTCGGCAGCCGCGACCTGGCTGTTCTCAGAAAGATCGCCGAGGACGATGTGCAGCGCCGCCTCGAAACGATCGAGGGAATCGCGGCGGTCAAGGTTCGCGGCGGCCTCGAGGAAGAGATCCGCATCGAACTCGACGCCAACAAGCTGCGCGAGCTCAACCTCGACATCGCCACGATCGACACCAGACTCGCTGCCGAGAACGTGAACATGGCCGGCGGCACGATCAAGGAAGGAGACACGGAATACCTCGTCCGGACTCTCAACCAGTTCCGCAGCCTCGACGAAATCCGCGAACTCGTGGTCCGGCGCACGGCGGGCAATGCCCTGCGGCTCGCCGAGATCGCCCGAATCACCCGGTCCCACAAGGAGCGGGACGTGATCACCCGGATCAACGGCATGGAGAGCGTCGAGCTCCAGATCTTCAAGGAGGCTGACGCCAACATCGTCACCGTGGCCGAGAGGGTCAAGGCGATGCTTCTCGGCACGAAGAGCCAGCAGGATTATGTTCTCGCCCTTGCGTCGGGTGCGATCAAGGATCCCGAGACGGTGCTCCGCGAGGCGCGTTCGAAAAAGGAAAAGGAACGCGCCGAGGCCGCTGACGAGACAGCATCGGCAAAAGCCGAAAAGGGCAAGAAGCCTCCGCCCGGGGGACACTCCGGCGGACGGCGGAGAGGGCTCGCCGCGCTCGACGAGGACCCCGAGCTGATGAAGCTGCGCTCCGAGGTCGACAAGAAGCACCGTATGCTCTCCTTTATCTCGGCGCGGCTGCCGCCCGACATGGACGTGCGGATCCTGTCCGACCAGTCCGGTTTCATCAAGGACTCGATCGACGAGGTCATCTCCTCGATCCAGCTCGGCGGCATCCTCGCGATTCTGGTCCTCTATTTCTTTCTCCGCAAATTCGCATCAACGGCGATCATCGCCCTGGCCATTCCGATCTCGGTCGTCGCGACCTTCGCCCCGATGTACCTCACGAAAACGTCGCTCAACATCATGTCTCTCGGCGGTCTGGCGCTCGGTATCGGGATGCTGGTCGACAATTCAATCATCGTTCTCGAATCGATCTTCCGCTGCCGCGAGGAGGGCCTGTCCGTGCCCGACGCCGCAACGCGCGGGGTGAGCGAGATCGGCGGCGCGGCCACGGCATCGACGTTGACAACGGTGGCGGTATTCTTTCCCATCGCTTTCGTCGAGGGGATCGCCGGCCAGATCTTCCGCGACCAGGCGCTGACCGTGGTCTTCTCGCTGCTCACATCCCTCGCCGTTGCGCTCTTCTTCATCCCCATGCTCGCATCGCGCCAGATGCCGTCGAGAGAGGGTGCGGAGGAGAAAGGATTCGCGTTCAGGGCGTGGAAAAGCTATCGAAAGACCTGCCGCTCGGAAGACGGCCGGTGGCGGATTTTCAGGGCGATACTCCTCGCGCCGCCTTTCGTTCTCCATTTCGTACTGGAGTACGCGGGTTTCGTCGTTGTTTTCATACTCCGGTGGTCGGTGAAAATCATTGCCTGGAAATTCGGCGCCATCCTCTTCTCCATCAAGTACGTTCTGTTGCCGGCGACCTTTCTCTTCGACGCCGCCTTCGGCGCCTTGAAGAGGGCCTATCCGCCGGTGCTCCGGATGCTTCTCGTGAATCAGGCCGCCTCGATGCTCCTTTTCGTCGCCGTGGGCGCGCTCCTTTTCGTGGGCGTGAACATGGCCATGGAACTGGGCCAGGAACTTCTACCCGAGGTCCACCAGGGCGAATTGATCGTGAACGTGGCCCTGCCGCCCGGCACCCCGCTCGAAAAGACCGACGCGATCGTGACCCGCGCGGAGAAGCTCACCCTCGACACGGGGCTTCTCCAGTGGGCGTCGTCGTCGGTGGGCGTTTCGCGCGACGAGATCGCCGGGGCCGAGGAGGGCGAACACACGGGCAAGATCTTTCTCAAGCTGAAGACGGGCAAGAAGATCGAGGAAGACGAGGAGAGAGCTCTCGCTGCTCTGAGAGAGATCTACGGATCTTTTCCCGAGATCCAGTCGACACGCTTTTCGCGCCCCACCCTTTTCTCGTTCAAGGCGCCATTGCAGGTGGAGGTCAAGGGCACCGACCTGAAGGAGATCAATTTCGCGGCCCGCGACGTGGAGAACATGGTGCGCACCCTTCCCGGTCTCACCGACGTCAAGTCGACCGTTCACAAGGGAAGCCCCGAGATCATCGTGCGCCTCGACCGGGACAAGCTCACCCGATACAATCTCGACACCTTCACCGTGGCCGACCGGATCGCCAACATGGTCAAGGGAAAGGTGCCGACCCTTTTCCAGAGCACCGACAGGAAGGTGGATATCCTCGTCAAGCTCGACGAGAACCAGGCCGGGAGCGTGGAAGACCTGTCCCATCTCTCTGTCAATCCCGAATCGGCCGCCCCGCTGCCGCTCGACGCCGTGGCCGACATCGAGATCCGCGAGGGGCCTGGAGAGATCCGGCGCATCTGGGGTCAACGCGCCGCCGTGGTGAGCGCGAGCCTGACCGGTTTCGACATGGGCGGCATCGCCGAACGGATCCGCAACCGGCTCGTGCCGATCCGCGAGAAGACGAACCTCAATCTCGAGATCGGCGGCCAGGGACGCGACATGGAGGCGGCGCTGGGCAACATGAAACTCGCCCTCTACCTCGCGATCTTTCTCGTCTACGTGGTCATGGCGTCCCAGTTCGAATCTCTCATCCAGCCGCTCATCATCATCTGCACCATTCCGCTCGCTTTCGTGGGTGTGGTGATCGTGCTCCACCTGTTCGACATCAACCTCTCCGTCGTGGTCTTCATCGGCGCCATCATGCTCGCCGGCATCGTGGTCAACAACGCCATCGTGCTCATCGATTACATCAACAAGCTCAGGGCACGCGGCCTCGATAGGGTGGACGCCATCGTCGAGGCGTGCACCGTCAGGCTGCGGCCGGTGCTCATGACCATGGCCACAACGGTCCTGGGGCTCCTGCCCCTCACCGGACTCCTCGGACGGATCCCCTACCTGAACGAGATGTCGATCGGCCTCGGTCTCGGCGAGGGTGCCGAGATCAGGGCACCGATGGCGATCGCCGTGATCGCCGGACTTCTCTCGTCCACGTTGCTCACCTTTCTGATCATCCCCGTGGTCTACTCGATCTCGGACTGGGCGGTGAGCGCCTTCGGGTCTCTCGTTTCACGACGCGAAAGCTGATCGGATGCGACTGCCGGGCCAATGAATTCTGCTGGCGCCCGTCTTTTTTCTTGATCCCCCCGGCAGAGCTGTATAATGTTCGCTCTGCCCGGTGGAAATCACCGGAACCTTGAAATATGGGTGGTTAGCTCAGTTGGGAGAGCGCTGCGTTCGCAACGCAGAGGTCGTGGGTTCGAATCCCATACCATCCACCACCGAAACCAAGCCAAAACGGCATCGGAATAGAACGGCCCGCCGGAGTGATCCGGCGGGCCGTTTCTTTTTGACGCTTGTCGATCAACGCGGTGGCCGCAATGGCCCGCCTACTCGACTTCGAGGATCATCGGATTCGTGAATAAGGTATACCCCCCGCCCCAGGGACCGACGAGGGCCTGGAAAGGTTGTTCGGAACCCGGCACCCACCACGCGGGCACGGTGGTCGAGAGGAGAGCGATCCCGTTCTGAGCCACCGTTCCGATGTTGCCCTGCCACTGGGGCGGCCAGTTCAGCCAGAAGAAGCCGTGCTGCGTCGAGTACGGAGGATCGGCCAGACCCGATCCAAGATAGAGGGTCACGCCGGCGCCGGGATAGCCCACGACCTTCACGTCGATGGCGGAGCCGGGAATGACCTCGCCAATGTGGTAGAGGTGGTAGTAGTACTCGTCGGCCCCGATGTCGACGGTTCCGAGCGCGATGCGCGGATCGCCTTCGAAGTCGTATTGCTCGGTGACGGCAGCGCTGTCGCCCACGTCGCGGCAGGGCGAATTCCAGGTCAAATGAAAGTCGTCGCTGGCCGGATCGGCCAGGAGCGGATCGGAGACGATCATACCCGCGCCCCAGACGAGGGTGCAGCCCGATTCGACATGGCAAGAGCCCTGGCCGCCTTCCACGTCGGAGAAGCTGATCGTCAGCGTCGAGGGATTCAGATGCCCCACTGAGATCTCCGGACCTGACGGCGCGCTGTTGTCCCAGCATATCGTGTTCGTCACCGTCGGGTTCGAGGCATCCGCCGCCTGGATCCCGCCTCCGAAATCGTAAGCACTGTTTCCGAAGATCGTGGAATTGATGATCGTCGGGGAGGAATACTGGAAGCAATAGATCCCCCCACCCATGCACTGGGAGTCATTGTGCGCGATGATGTTGTTGACGATATTCGGATCGCCGTAATATCCGCAGCTGATCCCGCCGCCGGCGAAGTTTGTGGAATTTTTAGAGATGATGTTGTTTGCGATTGTCGGAGCGGAACCACCGCAGTAAATCCCCCCGCCGTAGAAGCCGCCTGAATTACCGGAGATCAGGTTATTCGTGATGTCGGCCGTTCCGGCGAAGATGCCGCCACCGCAAGAACTAGCTCTGTTTCCGAAGATGTCGTTGTCCATGATCGTCACTGTGGATGAGCCGGCGCAGCAGATCCCGCCCCCGTTTTCTGCCCTGTTCCCTGCGATGATGTTTTCTACGATGATCAGGATGGAGGAGTCGTCGCAAAAGATCCCGCCGCCAAGGTCCCCCCCGAGGTTCTCGGCAATAACATTGTTCGAGATGTCGAGCGAGGAGGTTCCGACGCAGTAGATTCCGCCGCCCGAGTACAATGAGAAGTTACCCCAAATGGTATTGCCCACGATATCGAGAGAGGACGAATCGCAGTAGATCCCGCCGCCGTGAATGGTAAAGGTGCTGTTCGCGATCGTGTTGCCTTCGATCGTGGCGGTAGAATTCGAGCAGTAGATCCCGGAGCCTTGCCACGTCCAGTTCCAAACGATCCTGTTGTTCGAGATCGTCGGGGAAGCGCCGCTGCAGTAGATCCCTCCACCAGAGCCATCCTCGGCCTTGTTGCCCACGATGGTGTTGTTGATGATCGTCGGAGAGGACCCGTCGCACATGATCCCGCCGCCATGAAAAGCCCCCCACGAATCTTCCGAGCCCGTCCCATTCGTGACGGTGAACCCATCAAGCACCGTACCTGCGCCCTCCGCGCTGCAGAAACGGACAACATTTCCCGACCCGTTGCCGTCAATGGTGGTCACGTCCGCGCCCATTTCGCTTTTCACGACCAGGGCCTTTCCCGAGTAGTCGATGTTTTCGACGTAAGTCCCTGGTCTCACAATGATCATGTCGCCCCCGGCGGACGCATCGATCGCTCCCTGAATGGTGGGATGGTTGTCGGGAACATAGATTGTGGCGGAATGTGCAAAGACGGGAAGGAAGAATATCAAAACAAAAACGGAGCTGAACCTCATTTTAAACCTCCTTTGTGCAAAGAACCTCGTCCCATCCCTGTTCTGCCCGCATAGGGAATAGGATCGTTTAAGACTAGTAGATTTTACCGGACTAGCCCGGATATTTCACGCCGAATAGAGCCAAGAGTCTATAAAAAAGGCCTTACTGTTTATAGGATAGGCAGTAACCACACGTACCAATCCACAAACAGAAAGGCGCTTCGATGACAGACTGTAACCAATCCTACCTCTCCTTTGCAAGCCTTGGCCGCAAGAAGATTCAGGCAGAATTCGATGGTGGCCCGCTGACCTCAGACTCGGG
Source organism: uncultured Phycisphaerales bacterium (assembly GCA_964620445.1). Lineage (GTDB taxonomy): Bacteria > Planctomycetota > B15-G4 > B15-G4 > CAYZWU01 > CAZUHB01. The sequence continues at coordinate 1,405 of CAZUHB010000106.1, read as the reverse complement.
AGTGCTTTTGCTCCGCGAGATCGATCGTCTTCTTGGTTTGACGGAGTCCATCGCCGCCTGCATCAGCGACCCGCGTGACTCCCGGCACGTCGTGCACTCACAAATGGAGATGCTTCGTCAGCGGGTCTACGCGATCGCGCTCGGCTACGAGGATCTGAATGACCACGACACTCTACGCCAAGATCCAGCGCTGCAGGTAGCAGTGGAACGAGTGCACGACGAGAAATCGGATCGGGCTTTGAGCTCGGCGCCGACTTTGTGCCGCCTGGAAAATCGAGTCACTCGTAATGAGATGTGGCAGATCTCGAAAGTGTTTGTGGAACAATTTATCGCCTCTCACGAAAAGCCACCGGAAGAAGTCATCCTCGACTTTGACGCGACCGACGATCCCGTGCACGGAAATCAAGAGAAGCGTTTTTTTCATGGCTACTATGACTGCTATTGTTTTCTTCCGCTCTACGTTTTCTGCGGAGAGCAACTACTGACAGCTTATCTTCGTCCGAGTGGCATCGATGGCGCGCATCACAGTCGGGCCATCCTGCGGCTGCTGGTCCATCGCCTGAGAGAAGCATGGCCCGATGTCCGGATCATCTTACGCGGAGACTCCGGCTTTTGCCGGTGGCGGCTCATGCGATGGTGCGAGAGGAACGATGTTTTCTACATTCTGGGCCTTGCGCGCAACAAGGTGCTCGAGCGACGCGCCCGCCCGGCCATGAGAAAGGCAGAGCGCGTGGTCAAGAGAACCGGAGAGGCTTATCGGGTTTTCCGGTCGATCCGGTACGGTGCGAAAACGTGGGACAAAAGGCGCCGCGTGATCGTGAAAGCGGAGTGGTTACCGCAAGGTCCGAACAATCGATTCGTGGTCACCAATATCCAAGGCGACTCGGAGGACCTGTACGATCTGCTCTACTGCCAGCGCGGTGAAATGGAGAACCGGATCAAGGAGCAGCAGCTCGGTCTCTTTGCAGATCGCACGAGCTGTCACGCATTCGAAGCCAACCAGTTTCGCTTGCTCCTCTCCTCGGCCGCTTACGTCCTGATGGAAGCGATCCGGCGACTCGGTCTGAAGGGGACAGAGCTTGCACGGGCTCAGGTGCAAACGATCCGACTCAAGCTCTTTAAAATCGCAGCGCGTGTCAAACAGTCAGTGAGGCGTGTGGTGTTTCACCTGGCGAGTAGCTATCCATATCAAGAACTATTAGCCAGAGTCCTGGCTCGCATAAAAGCACCGTCGTCACCGGCTCTCACCTTTCAATAATCCCAAGACAGACTGAAAAAGAAGATCCCCCTTTCTGGGGGAAAGGGGGAAGTCTGTGCTCAGAGATGAGCAGGGCTCTTCCAGAAGCTCTTCGCTCCTCAGGAATAGAAGGACGGGCTTCGCTCAACTACGGATGAAATGTCCGGG
>CAZUHB010000105.1:0-13346 GCA_964620445.1 uncultured Phycisphaerales bacterium | reverse complement strand
GATTACGCTCACACGCTCGTCTAATTCAGGCTACTCTTTGTCAAAGACCAATTTATGAACTGCAGCAGGACTTTTTGATCTGTCCTACCCGCTCATTGTGCTTTTCTTTTTCAGTTGAAAAGAGCGTCCCTAAATAATCCATTTCGCTTCAAGAGTCAACACAAAAAAGTCAAATTTTGACTTTTGTGTCTTGCGACCCTTGAGTTAACGTTTGGAAAGGAACCGCGCTGAGAAAGGCGGTATATTATCATTCTGCGGGCGGATTGCAATCTCATAATCTCAGGAATTGGAAAAAATGAACAATTGCCTTAACACTCTAAATGTCAGGAAATTAGATCTTATCGCCCAGGAGCGATTTTCCATCCCCGGTATTATTCTCATGGAACATGCCTCGCTCGGGCTCGCCGAGGTACTCCTGAACCTCGCCCCGGAGGGCTCTGGACGTTTTCTCTTTCTTTGCGGCAAAGGGAACAATGGAGGAGATGGTTTCGCCGCAGCACGGCACCTTCACAATGATGGACGGTCCGTTTCGATCGCCCTCGCCGGCCGCCTGGATCAAGTACGTGAAGGATCGGACGCTGAATCGAACGCGCTCATCGCCGTCAAAATGGGAATCCCCGTCACCCAGTGCGAGACAGCCGCGGACCTCCTCGCCTGCGTCGACGATACCCAACCGGACTTCCTGGTGGACGCATTGCTGGGCACTGGTCTCACCGCGGACGTCCGGGGGATGCTCAAGGAAGTCGTTGACGGTGTCAACCAACGCGGCCTCGACGTGACCGCCGTGGATATGCCCTCAGGATTGAATTCGGATACCGGCCTCCCCCTCGGAACCGCCATGATCGCACGCCGCACGGTGACCTTTGCCTTCCAGAAGGTGGGTTTGACCAAATCGGAAGCGCTCCCCTACTGCGGCGAGATCTTCGTCAAGGGGATCGGACTGCCGCGCGAGGTCGTTCGCGACCCTCACGCCTTTCTTCAGGAGTGAACAACCTGTTTCTCGAGCGTGGCGTCCGCCGCGTCCTGGTGAGAAAGATTCGATTCCCGAGCGAGCCGTGACGACCGTGACCAGGCCGCGGAAGACCTAGGAAATTTCGACCGATGTCCCCCGCGAGACGATCTCGAAGAGCTCTTCCACATCCTCGTTGAGAAGCCTGATACATCCGTCGGACATGTTCTTGCCGATCGATTCGGGTTCCTCTGTGCCGTGAAGCCCGTATCCCTGAAATTGCGGCGAGTTCTTGAAACCGAGCCATCGCGTACCGAGAACGTTTTCCGGATCGCCCGGCTCGAGGATCTTTCCGAGCTTCCGGCTGTTCCACGTCGGGTTCTCCAGCTTGGACTCGATGACAAAAAGTCCCAGGGGGGTCTTGTTGTCCTTGCCCAGGCCAACCTTGTAGGCGGAGAGGAGAGAGTCGCCAAGAAAGACGCAGAGCAGCCACGAATTCGTCCATACCTTGATCGACAATTTCTCCTTGGGAAGTTTGAGTGATTGATCGGGGTAGATATTGTTGCTCTCGATTCCGTTCAACCAACGGATCAGGCCGACCTCGACGTTGAGTTTGCGCTTCCGGTTGTAGTCTCTGCAGATTTCCCAGAGGCTGTCGTTCGGTTTGACCACGTACGTCTCGGCCTCGAAGAGGCCCAGGATCGACCGAGGCATGGCGAGGTTCAGGCTGTCGACGGTTTTGACGAGGCGTTCGACATCTTTCTCCTCGAACGGTTCGGACACGTTTGAGATCGTCCCCAGAAGCCTGCGCTTCTCGAGGAGCGATGAGGATCGATCCGCCGCATCGAGGATGATCTCCACAGCATCTGCAGGCAACGGCTTCATCCCGCACAGTTCGTTGAAAACCGTCGCGGCTTCATTGGGCCGTTCGAGACCGCGGAGGCAGCGGTAATAGGCGAGTCGATCGGTAAGGCAGAGGCCGCCCTTCGCTTTGCGCGTCTCGATGATTCGCGCTGCTTCGACCCAGCGGCCGGCGCTCAGGAGATCGTCGAGGCCATTTTCGATCGGATCGGCCTGGATGACCGGCAGTTCCTCCGGTTCGTCCCCATCGGCACTGGCTTGCTCAACGCCATTTTCGGGCGGCGTCGAGGTTGTCCGATCCCCAGAATCGGTCCCGAAAAGATCGTCCCAGAAAAAATAGCCGAACACAGCTCCTGCGATCAGAACAAAGATCAGAATCTTCATCACGCCCCTCCTGAGCTCTGAAGGACATCGGAAGCTGCTCGATCTCTCCCTTCGGGCGATCGCTGACTGGGAAGTGCGACACAGCTTCGCGAAAAGCTAGGTGAAAAGAAACCGCCTATCCGACCGTGAGTTTACATGAGGAGAGGGAAGAGGAAAAGCAAAAAGCCCGTCTCGATGCAGACAGGCCCTACAAAAGAAGAACCTCCACCCATAGCCGTGTGAAGAAGAAATTTGAACCTATGAGTTAAGTGGGTGCCTGCTCAATATCTCTTCAGACTCCTACCGAAGGAGGTGTCATCCGAATATCAAGACCCCGGGACCCTATCATAGGAACTTGGTTCAAAATTTTACTTCTCGCAACGAACCAGGTAGAGGTCTTTCTATTACTTATCTTCGGCAATTATTATCACATTCATGATGCCGATTTGCAAGTTTAATTTTATATCGCACCTCCCGATTTCGGGATTCCAATGTTACGCCGCAAATGAAAAAGAGGATCGAAAGACATTTCGATCCTCTTTGATTTCGTGTCGCACGCGCGGACGGAGCACCAAACGCCGCGCCTCGAAAAACGCGGTCAGTCGCGGCTTCTATTTCAATGCGTCGGCGGCTTTCTTCACCAGTTCGTCAAAGGCCGCCTGATCGGCAATAGCAATTTCGGAAATCATCTTCCTGTTGACCTTCACGCCCGCCTTGTTCAGACCGTCCATGAATCGGCTATAGGTCATTCCGTTGGCGCGAGCAGCCGCGTTGATTCTGATGATCCACAGGCGCCGGAAATCCCTCTTGCGTCTGCGGCGATCCCTGTAGGCGTACGCGCCGGCTCTGAGAAGAGTTTCCTTTGCGGCTCGGAAAGTCTTGCTTCTGCTTCCTCTGAAGCCCTTCGCAGCGCGGAGGACTTTCTTGTGGCGCCGGTGGCCGGCCTTGCCTCGTTTAACCCTGACCATTTTCTAGTTTCCTTTCACAGCCTGTTCAGTGCTGTCATGCAGATCTTGTCGAGACAAGTGAGAGCCCTATTCGCCCGGGGCCATCAACTTCGCCATGGTTTTGGCCTGTGCGCCTTGAACCATGCGTTGCTTTCTGAGATTGCGTAGACGCTTTCCGTTCTTGACCGCCATCAAGTGGCGACGGCCAGCTTTGTTCATTTTGACCTTTCCGTTCTTGGTCAATTTGAACCTCTTCTTGACAGCCTTTTTCGTTTTCAACTTTGGCATGATTTGCTTTTGCCTTTCGAGGACAACCGCAATCCGACTCGATCGGATCGCGTTCTCATTTTCTGACCAGCATCATTGTCATGCGCCGGCCTTCCATCTTGGGTTCTTTCTCGACCTTGGAGAGCTCCTCTAAAATCTCTTTGATCTTGGTCATTACCTCGATACCGAGCCCGACGCATCCCCGTTCCCTACCGCGAAAGAGCATGTTGAACTGCACTCTGTCGCCCCGTTCGAGAAACTTGCGGGCCGATTTGATTTTGGTCTCCAGATCGTGATCGTCAATCTTGGGCCTCAGGCGAATTTCCTTGAGCGCAACCTGGTGCTGCTTGACCTTCGCCTGGTGCTCCTTCTTCTTTTGGTTGTACTTGAATTTACCGTAGTCCATGATCTTGCAAACTGGCGGGTTGGCGTTCGGCGCAACCTCTACGAGATTGAGATCCTTTTCGCGCGCCAGGGCTTTGGCTTCTTCGATTCCGAGAACTCCAAGCTGATTGCCTGCATCGTCAATGACGCGTACCTGACGGATCTTGATCATGTCATCGATTCTGGTCTGCTGTTTTTGAGCCGTAAATAGCCTCCTTTACAAAAGGTGAAACTACGTAAATCCTTTCAATTTCTTTCCTTGATTCGCTTCTGGATCATCGAGGCGAAGTTATTTATAGCCATCGCACCGCGATCTCCTTCGGTCCTGTCCCTAACAGAGACATTCCCTTTTTCGAATTCAAGGTCACCTATGATAAGCATGAAAGGTATTTTTTCAAGCGTTGCTTGACGTATTTTGAAACCAATCTTCTCATTTCTGAAATCGGCATCCCCGCGCAATCCCATTCCCCTGAGCGTGGAAACGACTTTTTCGCAGTATTCACGCTGCCTGTCAGTGACGTTCAACGCACGAAAATGGAGCGGTGACAGCCAGAGGGGAAAGGCCCCCCCGCAGTGTTCGATGAGAACGCCCAGAAACCGCTCGATCGAACCGAGCATGGCACGGTGGATCATCACGGGCCGTATCCGGTTGCCGCCGGCTGTAATATATTCCAGATCAAAACGTTCCGGCATCGAGAAATCGAGCTGGATCGTGCCCAGCTGCCACTCGCGTTTCATGGCGTCCTGCACCTTGAAATCGATCTTGGGGCCGTAGAAGACACCCGCCCCCGGATCGATCATGAACTCATTGCCCGATTCGACGAGAACTTTCTTGAGCGCCCTTTCCGAGATCTCCCAGATCTCGTCGGAGCCGATCGATTTTTCGGGCCTCGTGGAGAGATAAATCTTCGAGCCCTCGAATCCAAAAGTCGCATAGGTGTCGAGAAACATCCTGATCTGCGACCGGATCTCGTCTTCGATCTGCTCGGCTGTGCAGAAGATATGACCGTCGTCCTGGGAAAAGGTCCTCACCCGCGTCAGACCGGCCGTGACCCCGGAGAGCTCGTACCGGTGCAGCCTCCCGAAATCGGCGTACCTGAGGGGCAAGTCCCTGTACGACCTGACCCCGGTCCGATAGATCAGCACATGCCCGGGGCAGTTCATCGGCTTCACCGCGTAGTCGCGGTTGTCGATGCTCGTGAAGAACATGTTCTCCTGGTAGTTCTCGTAATGACCCGAACGGTGCCAGAGGTCGACCCCCATGATCTGCGGCGTGATGACCTCCTCGAAACCGTACGTCTCGTACAGCGACCGCACATGATCGATGAGCAGGTTGTAAACCTTGGCGCCCTTGGGGTGAAAAAATGGGCTCGCCGGTGCGTCGGGGTGAAAGCTGAACAGGTCGAGTTCCTTGCCGAGCTTCCTGTGATCGCGCTTTTTCGCCTCCTCGCGAAAGGCGAGGTGCTGCTTGAGTTCTTTCTTGTTGAAGAACGCCGTGCCGTAGATCCGCTGCAACATCTTGCGATCCGAGTCGCCGCGCCAGTACGCCCCGGCCACGTTGAGAAGCTTGAAGGCACCGAGCTTCCCGGTGCGCGCCATGTGCGGCCCGCGGCAGAGATCGATGAACTCGCCCTGCGCGTAAAACGAAAAGCTCTCACCCTCGCGTTCGTCGATCAGTTCGGTCTTGTACGACTCGCCGAGCCCCCCCACCTTCTCCAGCGCCTCGGCGCGGGGAATTTCAACGCGCCTCACCTCGAGGTTCTCTCCCTCGATCCGCCGCATCTCGTCTTCGATCTTTTCGAGATCCTTGTCCGAAAGGGGTACGTCGAGGTCGAAGTCGTAATAGAATCCATCGTCGATCGCCGGCCCGATCGCCAGCTTCGCCGTCGGGAAGAGCCGTTTGACCGCCTGGGCCATGACGTGGGACACGGTGTGCCTGAGGATCTCGAGCGCCTCGGGATCCCTGTTCGTGAGAACCTGGAGTTCAGAATCTTCCACGATCTGGAAAGAGAGATCGACGAGCTCGGAATCGAGCCGTGCCGCAACGGCCGCTTTCTGCAGTCCAGGGCCGATGGTGGCCACGACCGACTCCACCGTCGCGCCTCTGTCCGCCTCGAGGACGGTCTGGTCGGGCAAGGTTATCTGGATTTTCTCACTCATGACAACAGCGCTTCTTTAACCAATGAACCCGGCAGAGACCGGGATGAAAATAAGGCTTTCGATAATACCTCGAGCGATCAATCGTCGCTGTCCGCCTTTTTTGCCAGCTGGACACCCAGTTCGTCAAGGAGTTCGTCAGGAATATGGTCAGGAGCCCCGGACAGAAGACAGGCGGCCGAAGTGGTTTTCGGAAAGGCGATGACGTCCCTGATATTGTCCGCTCCGGCGAGAAGCATGATCAGCCGATCGAGGCCAACCGCGAAGCCGGCGTGCGGCGGCGCGCCGTACTCGAAGGCGTCGAGCAGGAACCCGAACTTCAGGCGCGCCATCGCCTCATCGATGCCGAGAGCCTTGAACACCCTCGTCTGCATCGTTTTGTCGTGGATACGCACCGATCCGCTCCCCAGTTCGAAGCCATCAGCCACGAGGTCGTAAGCCCGCGCCTTGAGCGACGCGGGGTTCTTTTCGAGCTGCCCCTCCTCTTCCTCGATCGGCGATGTGAAGGGATGGTGGGACGGGATCAGCTCCCCTGTTTCCTCGTCGGTCTCGAACATGGGGAACTCGGTGATCCAGCAGAGCGCCATCTCGCCTTTGGCAAGTTCGAGCCTCTGCCCGAGCAGACTGCGCAGCTCGCCGAGCGAGCGGAAGACGACGTGGCGGCTCGCGGCCACCATGAGGATCAGATCCCCCGCCTTTGCGCCGGCACTGTCCTTGAGCGCGTTCAGTTCATCAGCTTCGAAGAACTTGGCGATCGGCGAGGTGATCCCGTCGTCGCCCACCTTGAGCCAGGCCAGCCCCTTTGCGCCGAAGTCGGCCACGAACTTCTCGAGATCGCTGATCTGCTTGCGCGAGTAGGCCGCGCATCCGGGCGCCACGATCCCCATGACCAGTCCGCCCGACTGTGCCGCTTGATTGAAGATCTTGAAACCGCACGACCCGGCAGCGGCCGTGAAATCGAAGAGCTCCATGCCGAACCGGAGGTCGGGCTTGTCCGACCCGAAGCGTCTCATCGCCTCGTCGTAGGCCATACGCGGAATGGGCAGCTCCATCGGCTCCTTGCCCGCTGCGCGACAAGCGCTGACCGCGACTTTTTCGAGCACCTCGAAAACATCCTCCTCGGTGACGAACGACATCTCCAGGTCGAGCTGCGTGAACTCTGGCTGCCTGTCGGCGCGCAGGTCCTCGTCGCGGAAGCACTTGACGACCTGGTAGTACTTGTCCATGCCGGCGATCATGAGAAGCTGCTTGAAGATTTGCGGCGACTGGGGAAGGGCATAAAACCGCCCCTTGTGAACGCGGGAGGGCACGAGATAATCGCGCGCGCCCTCGGGCGTCGACCTGGTCAGCACCGGTGTCTCGATCTCGACGAAGTCGATATCGGAGAGGGTGTTCCTGATCGCGTTGAAGACCTTGTGCCGCAGAATCAGGTGGGCCTGCATGGCGGGCTTCCTGATGTCGAGAAAACGGTGGCGCAACCGGATCTCGTCCGACACGGGCGCATCGCCGGTGATCTCGAAGGGAGGAGTCTTGGCCGGTCCCAGGATCTCGAGTTGGTCCACGGCGATCTCGACCTCTCCCGTGATCCGATCCGGATTGACCGCCTCGGGCGGCCTGGGTCGCACCGTTCCGCGCACGCCGATGGCGTACTCCGGTTTCACCTCGCGGATCGCGGCCTTGAGTTCGGGCCGCGCATCGGGATCGAGCACCACCTGGGTGATGCCGTAACGGTCCCTCAGGTCGATGAAAAGGAGGTGTCCATGATCGCGGCGCGAATCGGCCCAGCCATTGAGAATCACCTCGATGCCTGCGTCCTTGCCGCAAAGTTCACCGCATGTGTGGGTTCGTTTCAGAAATGGATCAGGAGCCACCGCGTGCCATCCTCAGGCGGGCCATGGCGCGCCTCAGCGACGACTCGGCGCGTGCCTGGTCGAAATCGCCTCGTTTCTTGAGTCTCTCCCTGGCCCGCTCCAGCGAGTCCTGCGCCCTTTGCTTGTCGATCTCCGACGCGAGCTCGGCCGAGTCGCCGAGCACCTTCATTTGGTTGTCGTGAATCTCGACGAAACCATCGCCAACGAGGAGTTCCTCTTCCTTGCCCTGGGTGTCGCGATAGCGGAGAGGGCCGATCGATATGGCTGCGATCAAGGGCGCATGCCGGGCCAGAACGCCCATGCTGCCGTCAGTGGCCGTGACCTGGACCGACTGGACCTTGGTGTCCACGGCCAAGCGTTCAGGCGTGATGACCTCTAGTGTGAATTCAGTGCCAGCCATACCGTGCTCCTTCGCGAACCGCTCCGTTCTCGCCGACCTCCCAGGGGGAGCGCATTACGCATTACATGTCTTTCGCTTTTTCCAATGCCTCGTCGATGTTGCCCACCATGTAGAAGGCCTGCTCCGGGATATCGTCGTGCTTGCCTTCGAGGATCTCCTTGAAGGAACGGACCGTGTCTTCCACCTTGACGTAGCGTCCGTGCGTTCCGGTGAACGCCTCGGCCACGAAGAAGGGCTGGGAGAGGAAACGCTGCATCTTGCGGGCGCGGCCCACGATGACCTTGTCCTCCTCGGAGAGCTCTTCCATACCCAGAATGGCGATGATGTCCTTGAGGTCCTCGTAGCGCTGAAGGATCCTCTGGACCTCGCGCGCCGTGTCATAGTGATCCTGGCCCACCATGCGCGGATCGAGCATGCGCGACGTGGAACGCAGCGGATGCACCGCGGGGTAGATACCGAGCTCCACGATCGCCCGGTCGAGGAGGATCGTCGAGTCGAGGTGGGCAAAGGTGGCCACGGGCGCCGGATCGGTGAAGTCGTCGGCAGGCACGTAGATCGCCTGCATCGAGGTGATCGAGCCCTTCTTGGTCGACGTGATCCGCTCCTGGAGCGCGCCCATTTCGGACGCCATGGTCGGCTGGTAACCCACGGCCGACGGCATGCGGCCGAGAAGCGCCGACACCTCGGAACCGGCCTGCACGAAACGGAAGATGTTGTCGATGAAGAGGAGCACGTCCTGGTTCATCTCATCGCGGAAGTACTCGCACATTGTGAGAGCAGAAAGCGCCACGCGGAGGCGCGCTCCGGGGGGTTCGTTCATCTGGCCGAAGACGAGGCAGGTGTTCTTGATGACGCCCGACTCCTTCATTTCGAGCCAGAGGTCGTTGCCCTCGCGGGTCCGCTCGCCCACGCCGGCGAAGGCGGAGTACCCGCCGTGCTCGGTGGCCACGGAGCGGATCAGCTCCTGGATGAGCACGGTCTTGCCCACGCCCGCGCCGCCGAAGAGGCCGATCTTGCCGCCCTTGGCAAAGGGGCAGAGCAGGTCGACCACCTTGAGACCGGTCTCGAAGACCTCGGTGATCGGCATCTGGTCCTCGAAGGAGGGCGGTTCGCGGTGGATCGGATAGTGATCGGCCGCGTCCGGTTCGCCGAGGAAGTCGAGGGTATTCCCCTTCAGGTCGAAGAGTCGTCCCAGGCAGCCCTTGCCCACGGGCACCTTGATCGGCGCACCCGTGTCGGCGGCCGGCATGCCGCGGACGAGACCGTCCGTGGTCGTCATGGCCACGCAGCGGACCACGTCGTTGCCGAGGTGCTGAGCAGCCTCGATGATGAGGTCGATCTTCCGCGCCTCGTCTTCAATCTTGATCGCGTTGTAGATTTCCGGCAGTTCCTCAGACTCGAATTTGACGTCAACCACCGGTCCGACAACCTGGAGCACTTTTCCGACTTTCACCCGGATATCCTCCTGAATTTCAAGTTTTGGCCGCCTGGTAACGGCCAAAGACCTCTGAATTAACCTCTAAGAGCTTCAGCGCCGCCGACCACCTCGAGAAGTTCCTTGGTGATCGTTTCCTGGCGGGCGCGGTTGTACTGCTTGGTCAGGCTCTTGATCATGTCGTTGGACGCATCAGTGGCAGCCTTCATCGCCACACGGCGGGAGGCATACTCCGATGCGAGCGATTCCATGAGAGCCGAGTAAATCTTGACCTCCACGAACTTGGGCAGGAGGTGCTCGAAAACAGCCTCCGGCGACGGCTCGAGAAGGAAATCGACGTTCTTTCCCGTCCCACCGCTTTCGCCCTCGGAGAGACCTTCAGACGTCTCTTCGGACACGAGGTCTTCCTTGGCGATGGGCAGGATCTTCTGGACAACAGGTTTCTGGACAACGGTCGACAAGAAACGGGTGTACACGAGATGCACCTCGTCCACGTCGCCGGCGATGAAACGGGAGCGGATGTCGCGCGCCACTTCTTTGGCGCCCGCGTAGGTGATCTTCTCGAGCAATCCGTCGTAGGTGTAGGACACAGGGAGACCCTTGGTCCGCGCGTAGATCTGTCCCTTCTTACCGAAGAGGAAGAGGCTCTTGTCCTTCTCTTCCAGTGCGACCATCTTGGCCTGAAGGGCCTTGAAGATATTGGAATTGTACGAGCCGCAAAGCCCCTTGTCGCCGCTGATCAGAATCATCCCGATCTTGTCGACCTCGCGCACTGCCATGAGGGGAGAGGCGTCGGCCACCCCGGTCATTCCGGCCAGCATGCCGACCATCTCCTGGATCTTGTCGGCATAGGGGCGCGATGCGCTCGCCCGCTCCTGGAGCCTTTTCAGCTTGGTGGTGGCCACCATCTCCATGGCGGAGGTGATCTGGGCAATATTCGAGATGCCCGTGATCCGACGTTTCAGTTCTTTTACGCCTTTTGCCATCGTTCCTCGATCCTGCTAGAAGGTCTTCTTGAACTCCTCGATGGCGCCTTTCACAGCGGTCTCGATCTCCTCGGTCCACTTCTTGTCGACGCGGATCTGCTCCATCACGTCGCCGTGCTTGTCGTGCATGTAGCGCAGGAAATCTTCCTCGAAAGCCTTGACCCTGTCCGGTCCGTACTCGTCGAGCGCGCCCGACGTGCCTGCGTAGATCACCAGAACCTGGTCTTCCACCGACATGGGCACGTACTGGGCCTGCTTGAGAACCTCGACGAGGCGTTCGCCGCGCGTGAGCTGAGCGAGGGTCTGCTTGTCGAGGTCGGAGCCGAACTGGGCGAAAGCCTGCAGCTCGCGATACTGGGCCAGGTTGATGCGCAAACCGCCGGCCACCTTCTTCATTGCCGGGGTCTGTGCTGCACCGCCGACGCGCGACACGCTCAAGCCCACGTTCACGCCAGGACGGACGCCCGCGTTGAACAGGTCGGCCTCGAGGTAGATCTGGCCATCGGTGATGGAAATGACATTCGTGGGAATATAGGCCGACACGTCGCCTTCCTGGGTTTCGACCACGGGAAGGGCCGTCAGCGAGCCGCCGCCCGCCTTGTACATCTCGGGAGCCTGCTCGTGCGCGTCCCCGGCGAGCTTGGCCGCGCGCTCGAGGAGGCGGGAGTGGAGATTGAAGATGTCGCCCGGGAACGCCTCGCGGCCCGGAGGACGCCGCAGCAGCAGCGACACCTGGCGCCAGGCGAGGGCGTGCTTGTAGAGGTCGTCGTAGAAGATGACCACGTGCTTGCCGTTGTCGCGCAGCTCTTCGCCCATGGCGCAGCCCGCGAAGGGTGCGATGAACTGCATCGACGCCTGGTCGGACGCGGGAGCGGAGACCACGATGGTGTAGTCCATGGCGCCCCCTTCCTCGAGGGTCTTGACCACGTCGCGCACGGTCGAGTTCTTCTGACCGACGGCCACGTAAATGCAATAGACGTCGGTGTCCTTCTGGTTGAGGATCGTGTCGACGATAAGCGCCGTCTTGCCTGTCTGGCGGTCGCCGATGATGAGCTCGCGCTGGCCGCGGCCGATGGGGATCATCGAATCGATAGCCTTGAGCCCGGTCTGGAGCGGTTCCTTCACGGGCTGGCGCTGCACCACGTTGGGTGCTTTGCCCTCGATAGGCCTGAACACGTCGGTGTTGATCGGCCCCTTGCCGTCGATCGGCTGGCCGATGGCGTTCACCACGCGTCCGACCATCGCCTCTCCCGCCGGGACCGAGCTGATGCGGCCCGTGGTCTTGACGATGTCGCCTTCCTTGATGAGGGTCTCGGAACCGAGCAGAATGGCTCCCACATTGTCCTCTTCGAGGTTCAGGGCGATCCCGTAGACTCCGTTGGGAAACTCGATAATCTCGGACACCATGCAGTCGTCGAGCCCATAAACGCGCGCCACACCATCCCCCACCTGGAGGACCGTGCCCACGCTTTCCATCTTCATTGATTCCTGGTAGTTCTCGATCTCCTGCTTGATGATCGCCGAAACCTCTGCAGGTCTCAGGTCCATTCCTCAGTCCTCCAATGCTTTTAAAAGCCTCGGTTGGTTACCGTCTCGATTTCACTCAACCAAATTATCAAGTATTACTCGTGCCGCGCTCCGGAACTCGCTCCGGCCGCGCGGGCTCATGCAGTGCCGCCCTTGAGGGTACGGCGCATCTTGTCCAGCCGGTTTCTCAAGCTGGCGTCGATCATCTTCGAACCGAAGATCACCCGGACTCCGCCGAGCAGATCCTCCTTGATCTCCTCGACCAGCTCGATGTTCTTGCCGGTCAGGTTGGCGAGGCGTCCCCTGAGGCCCTCCTTGAAGGGTTCGTCGAAGGCGCGCGCCACCTGAACCTTGGCGATCATGATGTTGTTCGAATCGCGAAGGAGATTGCCGAATTCCGCACCGGCGTAGACAAGGATTCCCTCCCTGCCCTTGTCGATCAGCAGACAGGCAAAATCTTTGGCCAGGCTCGGAGCTCCCTCGAGTAGATTGAGGAGCACTCTCTTCTTCTCGCTGCGGTTGATCCGCGGATTGAGCAGAAAATCGTGCAGCTCCTGGCTCTCCTTCATGGCACCCGACAGGGAAGCTAAAACATCCCCCACCTCGTCGACGGTATTCCGTTCGCGACAGATGTCGAAGAGGGCGGACAGGTACCTCAATCCGGTTGTCCTAGCTGTCATGACTTCCTTCGCCTCTCATCTTGAAACCTCGAATCCTTCCGGTCCTGAGCGTCATCGAGCCACTCTTCGGGCCGATGACTCATCACTCGCGCAGGCTCGTTCAGATCTGCTCCAGAATATCGCCGGCCAGCTTGCGGTGGTCACCGTCGTCGAGCGATCTGTCGAGGACCTTCGACGCGATCGAAATACTCAGATCGACCGCCTCGGTACGGATCTCGTTGATCGCCTTCTCGCGGGCCAGATCGATCTCTCGATTGGCCCGGTCGCGGGCTGATTCCGCTTCGCTGTTCGCCTTGTTGACGATATCCTGCTTCAGATCGTTGGCCTGCCGGCGGCCCTCCTCGAGAAGGCTGGCCACCTCGGCCTTGGCCTCGTCGAGCTGCTGCTTGTACTGCGCTGCCATCTCCTCGGCCTCGGCCTTGGATTTCTCAGCGGCGCTGATGTTCTCGGCGATCCGGTCCTCGCGGTCCTTGGCCGCCTTGAGAATCGGCTTCCAGCACATCTTGGTCAGCAGGAAGA
>CAZUHB010000104.1:0-14579 GCA_964620445.1 uncultured Phycisphaerales bacterium | reverse complement strand
GAAAAACGAAGGAGCTTCTCGACGAATCCAAATTGCACCTTTCGCCTCAATTCGACAACAGGGCCGCGATCGAAGTTGGACAGGTGCTCAGGGCTCACTATATCCTTTGGGGTGATGTTTCCTCCTCGATCGATGTCGGTGCCGATTACGAGGAGGTGAAGCAATACCGGCTTTCGATCAATATCACCGATGTCGAGACGCACGAGATCGTGTTCCACGCCACGGCAACGGCGTCCGTCAAGTCGGTCCGGTGACCATTCTTTCACCTGTTGTCAGGTAGTCGGAAAACGGGTCGAAAGCCGCTGTCAAGCCTCTGATGGTTGAGATATATTTCAGCACGGCACGCCGATCGGCAATTCGCAGCATCGTTGTTCAAACCGCCACCGCGGATGACCCAGTGATTGATCCCTTCGTCCACTCGGGGCCGTCCCGTCGGATCGGCACGTTCATGACTGTCGCACCATTTGTCGGCGCACAGCTCCCAGACATTTCCGTGCATATCGTGAAGACCGAAGGGATTCGGAAGTTGCGTTCCTACCCGGTGCGGGTATTTCTGGTTATCGTACACCGTATTCGCAGAATACCACGCATAAAGACCGATATCCTTTTCATTATCCCCGAAACTGAACAGTGATACAGTGCCCGCACGGCAGGCGAATTCCCACTCCGCCTCGGAAGGCAAACGAAGTCCGGTTCTATCGCAAAAATCGGAAACATCATCTACCGTCACACAGACCACAGGAAAATCGTCGCCAGATATCACATTCTCTTCCTTGGCCCAGGGGCTTGTGCCCATAATTTTTTTCCATGCCCTCTGGGTCGCCTCTGTTTTGCAGACCATGAAGCTCGGTAGGCTGATTGACACAACCGGTCCTTCGTTGTCTTCAGTGCCTCTCTCCTCTCGAGATCCCATGTCGAAGTCACCGCCCTCGAGCAGTACGAAGACAAGCCCTGTTTTTCCGTGCTCGTACTCGGGGTATCCCTTTGTGTTCTTACCGATAAAGTCGAAACCTTCAATTTTTAAGTGTTCTCTTCCGAGGCGCGCAGCTTCGTCGGCGGCATCACGTTCTTCTTTCAGTAATTTCACGAATTCTTCGACGGCAGCCAGCCTTTCCACATTTTTTTCGATTCGGTCAACCTGCGTCTGAAACTCCCCTTTGCCCACTGTGCTCATCGATTGGAATTGCGGCAGGTTTTTAAGTTCTGCAAGCCCTTGTTTGAGGGAACCGAGTTCCTTACCCAGTCTCACTATTTCCGGATTCTTTCCGACGTTTTCCCCTAATTGGCTTTTCCAGCTCTGAAATTTTGAAATATCGCTTTGCAGTGTCTTGATCGCTTGGTCTTGCGCACCCAGTTTTTCGGTCGCGGTATTCAGCTTGTCCACATTTGTCGTCAGGCTTTTCAAATCGGCTCTTATCGAACCGATTTCATTTTTTTGCCTCATCAACATCAACGCGAGGCCCAGGACCACGATAAGGACCGCCACGAGTCCAAATGCCACAATGCGGTTCATTTTTCTTGCTCCGCTCTGCGCTCCGTCCGACGACTCCCTTTTGAAATCAACAGGGCGCGTTACGTCTCCGGCCACGCCGTTCTCGAGAGAAGGCTTCGAAGCCACAACGCTCAAGACCTCGTCGACCGTGGGGCGCTCCTCTTCCTTCTTGGCCATCATTTTCGAAAGTATCAAGGAGATCTCTTCCGGCACGTTTTGCCAAACGTCCCTGGCAGCCGGCGGCGGGGTGTCGATGTCCGTGTGCCACCTCATCCAAGCCACCGGCGGATTCGTGGCCCCGGTCTGCCCCTGGAAAGCTTGTTCAAAAGCTTTTTTTCCCACGAAGAGTTCGTAGATCGTGAAGCCCAGCCCGTAGATGTCCGATCCTTCCGACATGCGGCCATCATAGACTTCGGGCGCCATCGTGCGCGCCGTGCCCCACGGGCGGGTCGTCAGTTCCGGATTTGCCGACAGGCGAGAAACCCCGAAGTCGCCGATTTTCAGATCCCCCTGATCGGTCTGCAAAAAATTACGCGCCTTCACATCACCATGAACGATTCCCGAGTCGTGAATCGCCCCTAGGCCCAGGCATGCCTGCTCGAAAAACCTTCGCGCTTCTTCCACGGTCGGGGCCCCTTTGCCTCCGGCTCCATCGTCCGTGACCGCGTCTTCCAGAGACTTTCCCCCTTCGACAAATTCCATCACAACGTAGAGATACGAATCCTCTTCCACAACATCGTAGACCTCTACGATGTACCGCTTGTCCTTGATTTTTGCAGGCAGTTCGACTTCCCTTTTCAAGCGCTCCAGCGTGCGCTCCTCGCCCCAATACTCTCGCGCCAGCTTTTTCACCGCGACCGCCCGTCCCCCGAGACGTTCGTCATGCCCCCGGTAGACCTCCCCCATTCCACCACGGCCGATGGGTTCGTCGTCCAGGATGTAACGCTCACCGATCTTTTTCATCTCGACTCTCTCAAAATTACCACGCCTAAGAAATCACGGACCAACGGATGCTCGCCTGCTCATGCAACGCGTCTACCAGGCAAGACCGTGGGCTTGCCGTTCCGATCGGAGGCCGTGTCGTCACACCCGAAGAAATCCCTCTCGAAACCGAATCGGCAACCGATTCCCTTTCGGTATAACGTGCGCTCAGAACCTGATATACACTTCGCCTTCGCGTTCTCCATTAAACCTGAAACAACAAAAAAGTCACCGCTTTTCCAAACGATTCGATTTCCACTGTCCCAAACCCCGCCCCGCCGCACTTACCCCTCGGAAAGAGCCGCGCCGGTTTCCCGGAGGCGAGAGATCGGCCGGCCGAGCGCGGATCCTGACCCGCGCACCGCCGCTCTGTTGCATTATCACGACTCGTTATGGGAAACTGACTTCCGGTCAGCAGGCTTTGTTGTTGGGGCGCAACCACGATGGGCGAAAACCAAGAAAACCTGGGAAAGAAGACGCAGCAACTCGTGGCGCGCGCCAAGGACGGCGACGCCGACGCGGTCAACGATCTCTACGTGCTCTACGAAAAGCGTCTGAAAGGGGCGGCCAGAAAAAAGCTCGGCCCCAGGCTGCGGGCGAAGATGGAGACGGTCGACCTGATCCAGTCGGTCTGGAAAGACTGCCTCTCCGACATGGACGGCTTCGAATACCGCGGCCCCGACTCCTTCGTTCACTGGCTCCTGAGCCGCCTCACGCGGAAGGTCCAGGGAAAGGGACGGTTCTTTTCGGCGGAGAAGCGCGACCCCGAACGGGAAAAACGGATCGCCGGCAAGAACACGCGGTCGCGCGGCGCCCATCTGCCGCCCGCGCCCGATCCCACGCCGAGCATGGCGGCGATCAAGAACGAGAAACTCGAAAGGCTGATGCGGCTCCTCGACCACCTCCCCGATCCGCAGCGCCTCGTCCTCGTGCTCCGCATGAGGGACAAGAAGGAGTGGGACGAGATCGCGAAGACGATGGACCGCACCCCGGCCGCGGCGCGCAAGCTGTACAGCAGGGCCCTGGTCCGCGTCCAGGAGCTGGAGCAGCGGAGACGGCTCGAGAAGAAAAAGAAATCACCTCCGGAAAGGGAGTAGACCGATGACGGGCCATTCAGAAGAAAACAGAGACAAGAAACGCTCGGGCAGCAAACCGGAAGAGCTGTTCGAGGACTACCTCGCCCGGTCGAGCGCCGGCGAAGGGCTGACTCCCGAGGAGTTTCTCGCCCAGCACCCCGATGTGGAAGAAGAGCTCCAGGAGCTCTTCGATCAGCTGAACGACGTCGACGTGAGCCGCGATTTCGGCGAGAAAACGAAGCCGCAGGTGCTCGGGGACTTCAGGATCATCGGCGAGATCGGCAGGGGCGGCATGGGGATCGTCTACGAGGCGGATCAGATCTCGCTGAACCGGAAGGTGGCGCTCAAGGTCCTCCCCCCCCACCTCAGCTACTCGAGCGATGCGGTGGAGAAGTTCCACAGGGAAGCCGAGGCGGGCGGCCGCCAGCGCCATCCGGGGATCGTGGCCATCTTCGCCGTGGGCGAGCACGATGGGGTCCACTACATCGCCCAGGAGCTCGTCGAGAGCGGTTCGACCCTCGACGACAAGCTCGACGAACTCCGCGGGATGGGCGATCTCCCGGTCGGGTACTTCCGCGAAACGGCCGCCTTCTTCGTCGAGCTGGCCGAGGCGCTCGCTCACGCCCACGCGTCGGGCGTGATCCACCGGGACGTGAAACCGTCCAACATCCTCCTCACCGCCGAGGGGAGCCCGAAGATCACCGACTTCGGTCTGGCCAGGGTGGAGGGCGCCCTCGCCCTCAGCCGCACCGGCGACTTCGCGGGCACGCCCTACTACATGTCGCCCGAGCAGGCGATGAGCCGCAGGATCGGCATCGACCATCGGACCGACGTCTACTCCCTCGGTGTCACGCTCTACGAAACGCTGACCCTGGGCCACCCCTTCGAGGGCGAAACATCCCAGGAGGTTCTCAAGAAGATCATCTTCCACGAGCCGCACGATCCCCGCAAGGTGAACGGCCGCGTCCCGAGGGACCTCGCCGTGATCTGCCTCAAGGCGATGGAGAAGGAGCAGTCGCACCGCTACCAGACGATGGCCGAGTTCGCCGGCGACCTGCGCCGCTTTCTCGACGGCGAGGTGATCCTGGCAAAACCGGCGGGCCCCGCGGCAAGGTTCTTCAAGCGCGTCAAGCGGAACCCCGGATTGAGCGCCGCCATCGGCGTGGCGATCGTGACCGCCATGACACTGCTCATCGTCACCTTCCTCGTCGCGGCGCAGAAGGAAAGGGAGAAGGAGGAAGGGATCAGGCGCCAGGCCTACATCGCCAACATCCGGGCCGCCGACGGCTGCCTGAAGGCCAACGCCGTCGGTCAGGCCCGCGCGGCGCTCGACGCCTGCGACGACGACCTGAAGGGGTGGGAATGGCACCACCTCGACCGCAAGACGGACAGCAGCCTCCTCACTCTCCGCGGGCACGAAGACGCCGTGAACGCCGTGGCCTTCAGCCCGGACGGGGAGCAGGTCGCTTCCGCGTCGGCAGACGGATCGGTTCGGCTGTGGGATGCGGACTCGGGCGAAAACCTCCTCGTCCTCCGCGTGGAGGACGCGAACATGACCTCCGTCGCCTTCGGCCCGGAGGGAACGAAGATCGCCGCCGGCGGCCAGGGCCAGCTTCGGCTGTGGGACGCCCGATCGGGCGAACCGCTCCTGGCCACGACCGAGGTGCCGGGCCTCTACGATGAGATCTTCTCCGTCGCGTTCAGTGCCGACGGGACGAAAATCGCCGCCGGCGGCAATGGCAAGGGCGCGGTCTGGAATACCAGCACGGGAGAGAAGCTCTACTCGCTCCAGTTCGAATCCGACTGGGTGGGATGGTTCTACTCCCTCTGCTTCAGCCCTGACGGAACACGCATCGCGGCCTGCTGCGACGGAATGAGCGCCGCCATCTGGAACGCCCGCACCGGCGAGAGGGAACACACCTTTTCTCTGGAAGATCTGTTTCACTCGCCGCCGCACGGGCTCTCCTCGTCGGGCTACTCCGACAGCGCATCGATCGCGTTCAGCCCCGGGGGGGACAGGATCCGGGTCCTGACCACCGACGGCGGACGGCGTCTCTGGGAGGCCGGCTCGGGCAAGATCCTCTCGACGATCCGCTGGGATTTCCCGTCGTCGCTCGGGAGCTGGAGCAATTCCGGTTCGCCCATTCCGGCGCGGATCGCACTCTCCGACGACGGCAGAATCTTCGCGATGGGCGCGAGAGACAGGACCCTGCGCATCGGAAGGCTCCTGCCGACCTCATCGGGAAGACCCAGCTCATCGCCTGTCTGTTTCGTGCAGCGCGGGCACGAGGGAAGCATCCTCTCCGTCGCGCTGAGCGCCGACGGCAAGAGGGCGGTGACCGGCTCGACCGACAAGACGATCCGCCTGTGGAACGCCGAAACGGGCGACGCGACCTCGCACAGACGGTTCCCTTTCACAGCCGCGCAGTACTACAGCAACGGCGGACACCTCGCCTTCGGACCCGACTCCGAGCAGATCGCGCTCGGAAACAACGCGGGAAAGGTCCTGCTCCTCTCCTCCCTGCTGAGCGGCACACCTCTCGAGATGTACGAGCGGGCCTCGTCCGGCTCCGGCGGGAGGGGCAGCTTCTCGGTCTTCTCGGTGGCATACAGCCCCGACGGCACGAAGATCGCCGCCGGGATCGGGAACCGTTTCATCCGGGTC
Organism: uncultured Phycisphaerales bacterium; assembly: GCA_964620445.1. GTDB lineage: Bacteria > Planctomycetota > B15-G4 > B15-G4 > CAYZWU01 > CAZUHB01. The sequence continues at coordinate 8,365 of CAZUHB010000104.1, read as the reverse complement.
TGGGAGGCCGGATCGGCCGGACCGCTCTGCACCATCGAAGGCGAGGTCGGAATCAACTATTCCGTGGCTTTCAGTCCCGATGGAAAGGTCCTCTTCTCGGGCGCCGAGGGCGGAGCCCTGAAAGCATGGGATCCGGTATCGGGCGATGAGCTGCTCTCCTTCGACGGTCACGACAAGAGCGTGGTGTCGATCGCGGTCAGCGCCGATGGAAAGAGGATCGTTTCGGGCTCGGAGGACAAGACCCTGAAGATCTGGGACGCCCGGTCGGGTGAACTCATAGAGACCCTGACCGGCCACGGCGACTCCCTGTTGAGCGTGGCTTTCAGCCCTGACGGACAATCGATCGCGTCCGGTTCGGCGGACCGCACGGTGGGTGTCTGGGATTCCGGTTCGGGCCGGCGCCTCTTCGCTCTTCGCGGTCACGAAGAAAAAGTGACCTCTGTCGCGTTCAGTCCGGACGGAAAGAGGATCATCTCCGGATCGGAGGACAGCACCATCCGCGTCTGGGATCGGGATTCGGGCGAACTCCTCCTCGCGCTTCCCACGCAAGGGGGAAGGGAAACGTCCGTCGCCGTCAGCCCGGACGGCGGCCGGATCGCCTGCTATGGCCTGACAGAAGGTAGCAGCGCGTTCGTGGAGATCTGGGAGACCGCCGATCCCTCGCGCCTGTTCAAGGAACGCCTCGCTCTCGAAGCGCTCGAACGGGAAGCGCGGGAACATGCGGACGCCCTCTTCGACGAGCTCGTTTCGAAGTCGGACGTCCTGCGGCATCTGGACGGTGGCGCGCTGCCCGGCGGGAAACTCGGGAGCGCCCCGATGCGGTCGGCGATCAGGCGCATCGCGCTCGCCCGCAAGGACGATCCCGGGAAGCTCATGGCGCAATGCTGGAAGACCGTCTCCGTTCCGGGGCGCGATCCCGAATCGTACAGGAGGGCTCTCGGGTGGGCCGAGACCGCGCTCGATCTCAAATCGAACGGCCTGGGAGATCTCACCGTTCTGGGAGCCGCCCAGTATCGCGCGGGCGCCCACGAGGAGGCCGCCCAAACACTGGCCCGCTCCGACGAACGGAACGCGCTCGCCATCGGCACCATGAACGAGCGGGACGCCGGCTCGACAGAGGGATTTCAACAGGTCAAGGTTCATTCGAGGCTCGTCCACACCGTTGCGGTCAGCGCCGACGGAACGAAGATCGCCTCCGGTTCGGCCGATCGAACGATCCGGATCCTCGATCTCGCATCGGGAGCGGAGATCCTGAAACTGACCGGGCACAATGGAATGATCTACTCTGTCGCGTTCAGTCCGGACAGCCGGAGGATCGTTTCGGCATCGAGCGATTGTACGCATCGCGTGTGGGACGCGGTTTCGGGCGGGCTTCTCTTCACGGGACAGCACGAAACAAAAGTCGGGTCGGCGGCGTTCAGCCCCGATGGAAACAGGATCGTGACCACGAGCAACGACGTGAAGGTGTGGAGCGCCCGCGGGGGGGAGGTTCTCGTCACGCTTTCGGGCGACCGGGAGTTCGTGGACGCCCTCTTCGGTCCCGGCGGAGACAAGATCTACACCGCCGATATCGCCGGAAAGCTCAGAACCTGGGATGCCGAAACGGGCGAGGAACTCGCGCTGTTGAAGGAGAAGGTCGGGCCGCGGCCGGTCGTCGCGATCAGCCGGTGCGGGAGGTGGATCGCCGCCTTCGGCCATAACGATCCCTGTATCCGCCTCCTGAACGCGCACACCGGCGAAGTGATCTCGCGAATGGACACGGGCGAGCCGCGGGACAATCGCTGGGGCGTGGCTCTCAGCGCGGACGGCAAGATGGTCGCCGTCACCGTGAATCGGGAGATCCAGATATTCGACACCGGCACGGGAGCGCGTCTCCTCGTCCTGCGCGGACACGGGCAGGCGGTCCGCTCCATCGCCTTCAGCCCGGACGGTCAGCTGCTCGTTTCTGGATCGGTGGACGATACGATCGGCTTCTGGGACCTCGATGCGCCCGTCGGGGGTTATCCCGCCGACGTGGCATTCCGAGCGATGGCTCTGCAGCGCCTCGGACGGAACGAGGAGGCCGGCGCGGCCCTCGAGCGCCTGCGCGCACTCGTCGGCAGTCCCCGGTGGTCGGACCATGGCCGGAGCAGGGCTCTGCTGGACGAGGCGATCGAGTTGATCGAAGGGAATTGATCGAGGATGTAACCCGATCGTTGAAGGGGAATCGGGGCGGCAACGAGCCGGGCCGATCATCGCGAAAGTTCGCGACATTCATCGCGAAAGTTCGCGACATTCATCGCGAAAGCTCCTGCACCGCGTGAAGCATGTCGTCCCAGGGAACGGGTTTTTCGAAAGCGTACCGCGCCCCGAGCTTCTTGGCGACAGTCAGCCCGTAGCCCGTATCGAAGGAATGCCCGCCCGAGATGGCGATGATCTTCTCATCGGGATAATCCCTGCGCAGTTCGATGATCGTTTCGATGCCTTCCTTTTCGGGCATGTACAGGTCGGCGATCACAACGTCGAAGGCGCCCTGTCGAACACGCTCGATACCGATGAGCCCGTTCGGGGCGTCGTCGACCTCGTATCCGGCGTTCTTCAGACGCCGGCTCAACATCGACCGTACCTGTCCGTCATCGTCGATCACAAGAATGCGGGTCATCGCTCACACCTCCGCAGTTGACACTTCCGTCAAAACATTCCGGACGCACAGTGCCATGTCCCTCCGTGAAATCGGTTTGGAGAGGACCTGGCTGATGCCGGCCGCCACGATCCTTTCGCTCGGAATCATGGTGCCGTAACCCAAACAGAGAATGATCGGTTTGTCCGGCCGGACACGGGAGATCGCCTCGGCCAGCTCGGTTCCGGTCATCTCCGGCATGGTCTGGTCCGTGACGACCAGATCGAACCGGTCCGGATCATCTTGAAATTCTGCCCACGCGCCGACGCTCGATTGCCTGGCAACCACCTCGTACCCGAGGGATTCGAGTGTTGCCTGGCCCAGAGTCACGATTGTCTCCTCGTCATCGACGAAGAGGATCCGCCCCCGCCCCTCGGGTAGGATTTCCGACATCTCCTCTACCGGCTCCGCGGACGGATCGGCTTTCGGAAAATAAACATTGAACGTCGATCCCACCCCGGGCTCGCTCTCTACCGTTATCCCTCCTTCGAGGCTCTTGACGATCCCGTGAACAACAGCGAGGCCCAGTCCGGTTCCCTCGCCCGGATCCTTTGTCGTGAAGAAGGGTTCGAAGACACGTTCGAGCTTGTCCTCGGCAATGCCGGAGCCCGTGTCGCCCACCGCGATCAGCAGGTAAGGGCCCGGATTCAGGTTCAGATGGCTCAGACCGCCCTCGGGGCCGATATCGACGTCGGAGAGCCTGACCGTCAGCTCTCCCCCGACCTCTCCCATTGCGTGGACCGCGTTCGAGAAGAGGTTCATCAATACCTGCTGGACCTGAGAAGGATCTCCCAGAATCGCGGCCGACCGCGACGCGTCGATCAGCTCGAACTCGATCGTCGAGGGGAGTGTGGCGCGGAGAAGAGATCCCGATTCATGGAGCAGGGGAGCCAGCGGCAGGACCTTTCGCTCCGGCCTGGTCTGCCGGCTGAAGGCCAGGATCTGCTTCACCAGGTTCGATGCGCGCGTCGCGCCCGCGAGGACCTCGCCGAGCATCCTCCCGGCGCTCCCGGCCTCGGGTAGGTTTTCGATCGCCAGCTCCGTGTTCCCCATGATGGCGTAGAGGATGTTGTTGAAGTCGTGGGCGATCCCCCCGGCCAGGGTTCCGAGAGCCTCGAGTTTCTGGGACTGGCGCAGCTGCGCTTCGAGCTTCAGGCGTTCGGTGATCTCCTCGACGATCTCGAGGGCGGCGATGATCTGCCCGTCCGATCCGTGTATCGGCGAAGAGGTGATGCGAAAATTGCGGGTGCCCCCTTCCCAGGAGGTTTCGGTCGATGATTCGTGAACGAGGCCGTCCCGGAATGTCTTGACCGCCGGGCAATGGGTACAGGGTTCTTTCCGGGGAGGATCTTTGTACACGGCGAAGCAGCTGGGACGGTTGTCGAGATCGACTCCTTCGAACCAGGACCGCATCTTCTTGTTCGTTTCCAGGACTTCCATGTCAGGGCCGAGAAGCGTGATGCCGAGCCCCGCGTTGTCGAGGAGATTCTGGTATTTCTCCTGCGATTCCCTCAGGGCTTGCTCCCTCTTTTTCTGGAAGGTGATGTCGCACCAGACGCTCGAAATGGTCGTTTTTTTTCCGAGGACGATTTTCCTGGCGTGAACGAGAATATCCTTCACGCCGCCCTCTTTGGTTCTCATCCTCGTCTCGAAGAGGCCGGTGCCGAGCTCGAAGATCTTCCGGACCTTTATCGTCTCTTCTCGATCGGGCTCGAAAACGTCGAGTGCGGTAAGATCGAGTTTTTTCAACTCATCGCGGGAGTAACCGAGGAGCTCTTCCGTCCTCTTGTTGAAGTCGAGCAGCGCGCCCGTCTCGCTGTCGATGAGCACGATCGCATCGGGGGCATGCTCGAAAAGGGTCCGGAATTTCTTCTCGTGCTCCTCTTGAAGCCGCACAACGGGAAATCCGATCCTGAGAAAGAGGAGGGCCGCGATAGAGATGAGAATCACGCCGATTAAGAAAACCAGAAGTCCCGCTTCGACGAAAGGCTTCCGGATCTCGGCCATGTCGACCTTCGCGACGACTCCCAGGTCGAAAACATCGAGGGGCTCGTGGGCGGCGAGCACACGCTGCCCGCGATAGTCGAATCCGACAATCGTTCCCGAGTTGCCGGTCAGAGCCCGCCGCATCGGTTCCGCGACGTCGGAATCCAGAGGGATCTCCAGGGGACTGACCTGATCATGATGCTTCTGGCGCAGGAGAAAACGGATCCGGTCGCCTTCTCTTTTCGCCAGGGTGAATTCGCCCGTTTCGCTCGATCCGGAGACCTGCCCGTACCCTTTCTCGATCTGGTCGAGGATGATCGCAAAAATGATGCTCTCCTCCCCTGGGTGCTCTTCTCTCTCGTGCTGCGCGATCGCCTCGATCAGGCGCGCCTGGATCCGCACCGAGTCGACCAACCGCGTGCGCTCCTCGTCGAAGGCGACACTGTACAGCTCGCGGAGTGTGATCGTGCTCACGACGGCCACGAGGATGACCATGATGAGAATCAGAAGGAAGAATCGACTCTTTCCCCCCAAGGGAGCACCTCCGGGAAATGTCCCAACCTCGTTTCTCGAGAACCGAACCAAGGTTTAATCGATCTGACACCAATACCGATTTTCACGTTCCTGAGAGTCCTTTTCGGCAAGAACGGGACAACTGCTTAGAATCAAATAGATGTTTCACGAAAAGCGGCATCCGGAGCGGCACGCTGTAAGCTGTTTACCGCATCGAAAGTAAGAGCCCGCCTGACACTGGAAACCGGACGTCGGATCTCCCTGCTGCACGGAATCGACAGGGAGGATCCCTTCCGGGCGGCGGCGGTTCGATCGGCTCCAAGCACGGCTTTCGTAAATCGGCATCGTTGTTTCTATAATTCGATATACAAATTTCGGTTACCTCGCCGGTGAGACGAATAAACCTTCTGAGCAGTAGAAAATAGGATCATCACGGGACATTGAAACGGACAAGCATCCGCGTCGCGGCCGCTTGCTGATTATCGTTCGAGTTTTCGGCGCACGAAAACTCCCCGTTCCGTAGCCCGATTCCTGATGGGCGCGACTCGACCGGCTTGTTTCCCTCGAACCATGGCTTTGGATCCGGCTGCCTTGCGCAGCCCCTGGAAGGAGGACTCGACATGAGAAGCATCTCTATGCTGCTGGTTACCGTTCTGCTTGCAACAGGCGGATGGGGATCGATCGCGTCTGCCGCGGACGATGGCAGCCGCGCGACCCATACCGTGTTCGCCGAGTTCGGAACGACCACCTGGTGAGGAAGCGGATGCGATCCTGCCAGGGAGGCACTCCAGGAAATCGTCGAAGACGGAACCCATGACTTCTACTACATCTCGCTCGTCTACGACCTGTGTATTCCAGCCCAGAATCGTTGCAAAGACTTCAACATCTACTGGGTTCCGTCGGTCTACTTCGACGGCGGCTACGAACTCATCCTCGGTGGAGGGCCCGGATCGAAGGCCGAGTACCTCGCGGCCATCGACCTGTGCGGTGCGCGGACCGTGGCCGACATCGATCTCGATCTCCGCGTCCAGTGGCTGGGTGACGCCACCATGCGTATCTGGGCGAGGGTGACGAACAACGAATCCGGTCTCTACGAGGGCCATCTCCGCGTTTACGTCACCGAGATCCTGTCCACCTTGGGGTGGAATGATTCCACCGGACACCCCTACACCTATCCCTTTCTGGATTACGCTTTCAATGGACCGATCGCGATACCTGCCGGGGGAGTCTGGCAGGGCTCGGTCGACTGGGACGGCCACCTTCACGGCGACGGCATGGGCAACACCTACGGCGGAATCACCTACGACAACGTCACGGTGCTGGGCGCTGTGTTCGACGACGAAAAGCACCAGGGTTATTCCGACCCCCCGAACGGTGCGCCCTATGATGCCTACTATGTCGATGAAGCCGCCGGCGCGATCCCCGACGCGCTCGTCGTGGACGAACATACATTCTCGACAGCGACGGGCGGCCGGATGAATTTCAGCTTCTATGCCGGAAGCGAGAACGCCCTCCGGAATTACCTTCTCGTGGGCGGTACGAGCGGCACCGATCCCGGAACCCTGTTGCCGGGCGGGCAGGCCGTCATTCCGATCAACCGGGACTGGTTCACCGACATGATCATCTACAACCTCCACCAGCCGGTCTTTGCCGACTTCTTCGGGGCCCTCGACGGTTCGGGCACGGCCGAGGCGGTGCTCGACGGGGGACCGCAATCACCCCAGTGGGTGGGGACGCGCGTTCATTTCGCCTTTGCGTTGACCAATCCCTGGGATTTCGCATCCAATCCGGTGGTTGTGGAGATCGTGCCTTGATCTTTCCGGCGACGTGCCATTTCGGAGCGAGCGGCTACCACGCCGGCTGATCATTGGTGACGCAGTGGACGCCCCCTCCCCAGTACCAGAGCTCGAGTGTTTCGACGACGAACACATCATGGCCGGGAAAGTATGACTCGACGGTGGCCTTCGCCGCGTTGTCCCAGGCCGGAACGTCGAAGCCGCACAGGATGACCACACCGTTCGCCACGAGCCAGTTCGTGTAGATCGCCGGCATGTCGGTGCCGTGGTAGTTCACGTAACCGGGAACGTCGAGACGCACCACGTCGAATCCCGCCGCTTGAATGATCGAGGCCGCTTCCTCGTACAGCCAGGCGTCCGGATCGTTCTGGTCCACGTAACGCGCGACGGCCACGGTCCGCTCGTCGATGAAGCGCGCGATGCCGTCGACATGGCCGTTGGTCACGTCGCCCGGGGGAGCGCTCAGAAGCCAGACGACCTTGGTCACACCGAAGGCCTGCCTGAAGAGGGCTTCCATGTCGGCCTGGGTCCAGCCGGGATTGCGATCGCTCAAACAGGCCCAGGACGTGATCAGCGCGCCCGCGCCGTTGAACTCGAGGTTGCCCCTCTCGTTGATGAGCAGGTTCAAATCCTCGCAAGGGACTCCCTCGACGGAGGCGACCTGAGGAGGCACGATATCGTCGTTCGCCCAGTAGGACACCAGCCCCCCCCATCCGTCGAATCCCCAGTCCTGAACGATCGATCCTCCCCGTTCCCGGACCCAGACGGGCCCGTTGTCGCGCATCCACGCCCAGTCGTACTGCATGATGTGCCAGTTGAGATTGGTGAGGGGCACGCCCTGACCGGTGAGATAATCCTGAGCCTGCGTTCGGGACCAGGCGTTCGCCACCACGATGTCGACCGTTTCATATTCCTGCAGGACATCGATGATATCGCTGAAGTTCTTTCTGTAGGAATACTCCACCGGCTTGGGCCATTGCATCCACGTCGACGCGTGCTGTTCCCATTCGGCCGGCACCCTCCGCGCCGCGAGGGGCGGTGTCCATTTTGCCGGGCCCGAGAGGGTCCGATCGATCGCCTGGCCGTGAGTCGGGGCGGAGATGAGAAGAACGAGAAGAGCGATTGACAGCAAGGGAATGACTGGGCGTCGCATCGTGGTTGCTCCGATTTCTTCTCCCATCGTTGATCGTTTCTCGGACGGGACGAATCTGTTGTTCGAACTCCTTCGCTGCCGCGCCCGGTAGAAGGGGACAGCCGTTAGCAGGGCCGGTTCTTTCGATTCCGGAAGGTCGTGAAAGTTGGCTTTGATAACAGTCTACCACAACGCACACGGGATGGGAAGAACCTGCCCCCGGCTGCAGGACTGAAGAATCAGATTGATCCAGGAGAGCCGATCCATCGAGTGGTAGCC
>CAZUHB010000103.1:0-15333 GCA_964620445.1 uncultured Phycisphaerales bacterium | reverse complement strand
GACGGCCCGGCCAAAATCGCTGAAGTCGAAAAACTCTAACTTCCCACCTGTCGCAGCCCGCTCCGCACCGCGCCGAACTGCAGCACCACCGTGACGCACGCAAAACCACCCAGCACGATCCACACAAGCGGTTCGACAGTCGAAGGGGGGACGAACCCGCTCTCCACGAAAACCGAGCGAACACGATCAAGACCACACCCGAAAATCGCAACAGCCAGAACCGCCACCACCGAGAGGAAAAAGGCATGCGTGACCATCAGCCAGCGGACCAGCGCCCCCTGCGCATAGCCGAGCTGGATCAGAAGCGACAGCGCCTCCGCTGACCGCGAAATGAGCAGTTGCGCATTCATCGCCGCCAGCATCACCGAAAGCCCCGCGATGAGAAGGCTGATCGCACCGGTCACGATCACCGCAATGCGCGCCGCCGCCGCCGTACGGCTCCGGCGCAACCGGTCGCGGTTGGTCTCGTATTTGTTCTCCCGCAGGAAGGTCGAGATCGCCGGATCGGCCGCATCGGTCACCTCGATCAGCAGGCGGCACGGCGCGGGCTCGATCGCGGTGCCGTACCTCTCGTTGGCCCACCTCAGAAAATCCTCCGGTACCATGATCGACGGGATCCTGTGGCTGAATCCCTTGATCCGCGCCTTGATCTCGAGGCTCTCGAAATCGCTGCTGATCGTGATCGGGAGGGCAACCAGCATGAGCGCCTCCCTGGTGAGCGGCGGCAATCCCTGGCTGGGCGCGTACACGAAGTTGTAGAGATTGAGAAACTCCGCCGACATGATTCCCGGAACCTCGGCGTCGCCCTCGGCCCATTTCCAGCCGTCGGGAACCTCGTCGAGCATCTCCGTGGGCACGGTCTCGAGAAAGAGCTGCGTGTAAAACTCGATCGGCCCGGCCGGGGCCGCGGCCACCCTGAAGGTGTTTCCCGTGATCTTTCCCAGACGCTGCACAAAGGGTTGCGCACCGATCGTCTCGATCTCGGCCTCGGAAAAGGTTGGACTCTTGAGCGTGAGCGTGTTGCCGAGGCTGACCGTCTTGCTCACGATCAGAAAGTCGCTGTCCGAGCCGGCCGCGCCACCCTCGAAGATCTCCTCGAAGTCATGGTAGAGCTGCACCGCGAGGAGCAGCCCGGCGAGCCCGAGCGCGATGCCCGCGTGGGCCACCACCATGCGCCAGAGACTGACGTGGGGGCGGACGATCTTGTTGAGCAGGCCGCGTTTCAAAGGACATACTCCCGATCGACGGACAGAGGGTCGTCACCGCCAAGGCTGGTGAGCACCAGTCCCGCCTCGCGCTCGGCGCACACATCCTCGATCAGGCTCCCCGCGGCGCGCGCCGTCTTCCCGTCGAGATGGCTGAACGGTTCGTCGAGCAAAAGCCAGTCGAAGGGCTGCGCCAGGGCGCGCACGATCGCAACCCGCTGCTGCTCGCCCTGTGACAGAATCGCGCAAGGCCGGCGCAAGGCCTCGGCGATGCCCAGTCTTCGCGCCTGATCCTCGACCCTGTCCCGATCGAGGGGCCCGGTGAGGGAAGCCTTGATATCGATGTTGTCCAGCCCGGTCAGATGCGCGAAAAGCCGCATCTCCTGGAACACGATCGCCAGCCGTTCGCGCCGCATGGCGCACAGACCGCCCTGGCCGACCGATCGCGTCTTTTCGCCGAAGAAGCGGACCGAGCCGCCGTAATCCTGCCGCAAGCCGTAGAGAATCTGCGTGAGAAGGGTCTTGCCCTTGCCCGAGGGGGCGACGATGCGGATCTTCGCGCGCCGCGGCCAGTCGAGTTCTTCCCCCCAGATCTCGGATCTCTCCAGAGAATCATCGTCGAGAAAAAGGGGCCTCACCTTTTCGAGCGCAATCGTCATGGCCTGACTCGAAACTCGGAATCGTCCAAACCGCAATCGGCGTGATCACAACGGCCAACAGTCTATCAGCTCGGCGGAGATGTTTCTAAAGATAGTCCTTTTTCGCGAGGCGCCGCCCGTGATCGGGCAGCCTCTTGAAAAAGCCAGTCGCGCTCGTGACAGGTTCAAGCCGGCTGACGGGCCGGCTGATGAGTTGACAAATCGCAGCGAATCGGTAGTTTGGTTGCCCATTGCACCCTGATTTCAGGATCTCGAATCCTGCGCTGTTAGGACCGCTGGTTTGATCCGAATCTCATGTTCTCGTGGAACGGCCCGTTTCCCGGAATCCATCTTTCGCGGCCTTCTGTGCGCGATCATTGCGTGTCTCCTGCTCACGGGCTCCTCTCCGGCCGGCCGCGCCGCGGCGGACGACCCGCTCCACGACGAGTCTCCCACCCTTCGATGCGGCACGCTCCCCGGCGATTTCAATCTCGACGGCCGCCTCGACGAGCCGGCCTGGGCCGCGGCCGACGCCGTGGACAACATCACCATGATCGATCCGGTCGAGGGCGGTGTGCCCACCGGCCGAACAGTCATCCGCGTGCTCGCCGACGCCAAGACGATCGTCATCGGCATCGACTGCGAGGACCCCGACCCGTCGGGAATCGTGAGCTACTCGGTGGCGCGCGACTCGGGACTGCGCGACGAGGACCACGTCAAGATCGTCTTCGACACCTACGGCGACGGCCGCAACGGCTTCGTCTTTGCCGTGAATCCCTCGGGCGCCCGTTACGACGGACTCGTCGCCGGCCGCGGCGAATACGAGAACCGCAACTGGGACGGGATCTGGGAGGCGAAGACCGCACGGCACCAGGCAGGATGGTCGGCCGAGATCAGACTGCCCATCTCGACGCTCACCTTCAAGGAAGGCCTCGACGCCTGGGGATTCAACGTGCAGCGCCGCATCCAGCGGCTCCTCGAAACCTCGCGCTGGGCCAATCCGCGCCGCGACTTCAAGGTGACCCACACGCGCCACGCGGGCCGGCTCGTGGGGCTGCCCGATTTCGATCTCGGCGTGGGCCTGAGCGTGCGGCCCGCGCTGGTAACCGGCTTCGAAAAACCCTCCCGCGACGAGGACCGCGATTTAGACAGCGAGCTGAGCCTCGACGTGACGCAGAAGCTCGGCCCCAACCTGCTCTCGCTGCTCACGATCAATACCGACTTCGCCGAGACCGAGGTCGATTCGTTCCGCACCAACCTGACGCGATTCCCCCTCTTCTTTCCCGAAAAGAGGTCCTTCTTCCTCGAGGGGAACGAGGTCTTCGACTTCGGGCTCGGCATCAACCACGAGGCGATGCCCTTCCACAGCCGTCGGATCGGGCTCGTCGACGGGGAGGAAGTGCCGCTCGCTTTCGGCGCGAAGGTCTACGGCCAGGTGGGGGACACGAACATCGGCGCTCTCGGCGTCAACATGGGCGACGAGTCGGACGTGGCTCCCGAGACCAACATGGGCGTGGTGCGCGTGAGCCAGAACATCTTCGAGGAATCGTCGGTCGGCTTCATCGCCACGCGCGGCGATCCGACCGGCCGGCACGGGGCGTGGACCTTCGGCACCGATTTCGTCTACCAGTCGTCCGATTTTCTCGGCGACAAGAATTTCCTCGCCGGTTTCTGGGGTATCACCTGCGATCGGGACGACATCGAGGGCGACCGGCGCAGCGCGGCCGGTTTCAAGATCGACTATCCCAACGATCTCTGGGATATGGCGGTCATGTACAAGCGGATCGGCGAGGACTTCGATCCCTCTGTCGGTTTCGTCCCCCGCACGGGGATCGACAAGTACATCGTCAAGGCCGAGTACATGCCCCACTCCGGTCTCGACTTCCTGCGCCAGACCACGCACGAGGTCTGGGCGAGTTACGTCGCCGGGATCGGCGGCCCCTGGGAGAGCTACCGCCTGAGCTTCAGCCCCGTGGAACTCGAGTTCGAGAGCGGCGACCAGGTCGGAATCAACGTCTCGCGGGAGGGCGAAAACCTGCCCGAGGATTTCGAGATCTCCGACGACGTGACCATCGTCGAGGAAGACTACGAGTGGACCCGCTACAGCGTCGGGGCCGAGACCGCGTCGAAGCGCACCGTGGCGGGCGAGGCCTCGTGGGAGTTCGGCCGCTTTTACGACGGCTTGCTCGACACCTACGAGGCCGAACTCGAATGGAATCCCGATCCCCTGGTGACCATATTCCTGGTGGGGGAGCGCAACGTGGTGCGTCTCGACCAGGGGAGTTTCACCGAGGACGTCTACGGCAGCCGGTTCCGGTTCAACTTCTCGCCCGACATGATGCTGAGCAGCTTTCTCCAGTGGAACACCGAGGAGGACGCCATCGGCACGAACACCCGGTTTCAGTGGACGATCACGCCTGAATCGAACCTCTACTTCATCCTCAACTACAACTGGAACAAGATCGACCGGCACTGGAAGCGCGAGTCCTACAAGTCGCAGGTCAAGGTGGAGTACACCTTCCGGTTCTAGCTTTCATGCTGCCGCGGATGGGCACACCCCGCCTGTCGCGAGATCAACGACGCCGATCGACTTTTACACACCCCTTACAAACAAAGATCCCATTTTCGAGTCTATTAGAGTGCGTGAAACAAGAACCAAAGACCCGAATCTGGAGGTTAAACCATGTTCCACACCAGACAGCTCATCGTTGCCGTCACCCTTGCCACTCTTTTCCTCTCTCCCCTCGCCGGAATCCTCGAAGCACAGACCGTGAGCGATCGATCAGCCGTGCCTGAATGGCCTGTTTTTTCCGGCCGGCGGCTGGCATCCAACATCATCGTACCCCAGTCGCGCGTCTACTCCGGGGTGCCCCACGCAAAACTCGCAATCACCGGAGTCGATGCCTCCGTGGCGATCCTCGACCAGACCGCGACGACCAGCCTCATCGTCTCCCTGAGCAATCCAAGCGGACAGCGCCTCGAGGCCGAGCTTCTCCTGCCAGTGCCCGACGGCGCCGTGGTGCGCGGCTTCACCTTCGACGGCGCCGCCGCGGAGCCGTTCGCCGAGCTTCTGCCCAAGGAGGAAGCCCGGCGCATCTACGAGGCGATCGTCTCCCGCATGCGCGATCCGGCCCTTCTCGAATTCGCCGGATACAACATGGTGCGCACCGCCGTCTTTCCCGTCGAGGCGGGCGGCACGCAGAAGGTCAAGATCACCTACGAGAACCTTCTCCCCGCCGAGGGCGAACGCATCGACTACATCCTCCCGCGGTCGGTCGCGGTGGGCAACGTGGTGCCCTGGAACATCAAGGTCGCGGTCAAGTCGAAGCAGCCCCTCTCCACGGTCTACTCCCCGAGCCACAAGCTCGATACAGTCCGTAAATCCCCTCGGGAGATCGCGGCCTGGACCGCGGGCGGCGCCACCACAGAACCGGGTCTCTTCCGCCTCTCCTGCCTGCGCCAGAAGAGCGGTGTGACCGCATCCCTCTTCGCCTACCCCGATCCCGAAAACGACGGCGGATATTTCCTGCTCCTCGCCGGGCTCCCCCCGGCTCCTCTCGGCGCCGACGGCCAGCCCGCCATCAAGCGCGAGGTCACGCTCGTCATCGATCGTTCAGGCAGCATGCAGGGCGAGAAGATCGAGCAGGTGCGCGAGGCGGCCCTCCAGATCCTGGCCGGCCTCGACGACGGCGAAGCGTTCAACATCGTCGACTACAGCGATCGGGTCAACCTCTGGTCGCCGGAGCCTGTCCTCAAGACGGAGGGCACCATGATCGCCGCGCGCGAATACCTGGGGACGATCAAGGCGAAGGGCGGCACCAACATCCACGCCGCCCTGACCGACGCTCTCGCCTGCAACCCGAGGCCCGGGATGCTGCCCATCGTGCTTTTTCTCACCGACGGCCTTCCCACCGTGGGGAACACGTCGGAGGAGGCGATCCGCGACGTGGCGGCCGGGGCCAATCCCTTCGAGCGCCGCATCTTCACATTCGGCGTCGGCGTGGACGTGAATACGCCGCTCCTCTCCAGGATCGCCGACACCTCCCGCGCGAAAGCCACTTTCGTGCTGCCCCAGGAGGACGTGGAGCTCAAGGTCGCCCAGTTGTTCAAGCGCCTCCAGGGGCCGGTCCTGGCCGCGCCCTCGATCGTGGCGCTCGACGCTGCCGGCGAACCGATCACGGGCCGGGTCTTCGACATGATCCCCGCCTCGCTTCCCGATCTCTTCGAGGAGGACCAGCTCGTTCTCACCGGACGGTACTCGGGCACCGAGCCTCTCCGTTTCAAGGTGGCGGGCAACTTCCTCGGCGCGCCGCGCGCCTTCGCCTATACCTTCAGCCTCGACAAGGCGAGCCGCCTGAACGGTTTCGTGGCGCGCCTCTGGGCGAGTCGTCAGATCGGCGTCCTTTCCGACGCGATCCGCCAGATCGGCGGCGAGGAGGGAGACATGGTCGCCAAGGAGAGCCGGATCAAGGAACTCGTCGACGAGGTGGTGCGTCTCTCGACGGAATTCGGCATCCTCACCGAGTACACCGCCTTCCTCGCCCGCGAGGGAACCGATCTCTCCGACGAGGGCGCGATCCTCTGCGCGGCGAACGACAACTTCCTCCGCCGCGCGGTCGCCAAGCGGTCCGGTCTGGCCGCCGTGAACCAGGACCTGAACAACGAGGCGCAGAAGTGCCAGGCCGTGCTCAATGTCTCCAATAGCTACCTCGATGCGAATATGAACCGCGTCGCCACCAGCACGATTCAGCAGGTCAACGACGTCGCCTTCTACCGAAGAGAGGGCACCTGGATCGACAGCCGCCTGGTGGGGGACGAGAACGGCGCCCCACCCGACCGCGTGATCGACTTCGGCTCCGCCGAATTCCGCGAACTGATCCTCCGCCTCGCCGAGCAGGGTCGCCAGGGATCGATCGCTCTTCAAGGCGACATCAAGCTGCTCGTCAACGGTGAAACTGTTCTGGTCCGCGGCGCGTCGGGAGGGTAATCTTAGAAGCATGGACAGGCACAAGATCCTCATCGTCGAAGACGACTCCGCCATCCGCCGGGGCATCGTGGACGCCCTCGACTTCGCGGGCTACGAGACTCTCGAAGCGGGTGACGGCGTCGTCGGCATGGACATGGCCATCCGCGTCGACTGCGACCTGATCCTTCTCGACCTGGTCCTGCCGGGCCACGAGGGGCTCGAGATCCTCGAGGCGGTGCGCGACACCCGCCCCACCCTGCCCGTCATCATTCTCACGGCGCGCGGTGAGGAGGACGACCGCGTGCGGGGCCTCACCCTCGGCGCCGACGACTACATGGTCAAACCCTTCAGCGTGAAGGAACTCCTCGCCCGCATCGAAGCCGTCATGCGCCGCTCGGCCGAACGGCCGACCGACGTGCGCACCGTGGCCTTTCCGAAGGGCGAAGCCGACCTCGAGAAGTGCGAGGTGCGCTATGACGGGGGCGGATCGTGCACGCTCACCGAACGGGAGGCACACCTGCTGCGCTACCTGGCGCGCCACGCGGGCCGCCCCGTGTCGCGCGACGAGATCCTCTCACGCGTGTGGCGCATCGATCCGAAGGGGATCGTGGAGACGCGCACAATCGACGTGCACGTGGCGTCATTGCGCGCCAAGCTGCGCGACGACCAGCCGCCGCAACAGGTGATCGTCACCGTGCGCGGCAAGGGTTACATGTTTGCCGGCCGGGAGAGGTTGTCATGATCACCCGTCCGCTCTATGTCTGGATCCTCTTCGGCCTGAGCCTCGCCGCCGTGCTCGCCGCCATGGGATGGGTGAGCGTCAACCTGCTCGACCTGGAGGAGGAGCGCACCGAGGCGAGGCAGCGGGCCTCGCTCGAGGAGGATGTGCGCCTCGCGCTCTGGAGCATCGACTCGGCCGCGGCCCCGCTCATCGCCCAGGAGAGCACCCGGCCTTACTTCGTCTTCCGTTCCTTCTACAGCGCGGGCGGAGCGGCCGATGATCTCCAGGGGACTCAGGCCTCTCCGATCAGGCTCGTATCCTCCGTGCTTCTCGCGCAGGACGTGCCATACGTGTCGCTGCACTTTCAGATCGATCCCGAGGGCCGTCTCACATCGCCCCAGGTGCCGACCGGCCCTCTGCGCACCCTGGCCGAGGAGAGGGGAATTTCAGTCGAACGGATCGACAAGGCCGCCAGGAGGCTCTCCGAACTGGCGCCCCTCGTGGAACGGAAGAACTCGGCATTTTACGCCATCACAACCGAAGCCCGGGAGGGGACCGGGGGCGGAATGGTCGTGCTCAGCGCCAGCAAGGAGGTCGCCGACGGCGCGTGGCGCAACGAGCGGAACCCGGCCGAGATGCAGCAGTCGTTCAAGAACTCGGCGGAGTTTCAACGGCGCGCCCAGGCGAGCCAGCAGATTGTGGACCAGAACTTTTCGACCAGCAACGACCTCATGGCGAACAACGATCTCTTCGTTCCGTCGGCGGAGGTCAAGCTGAATCGGATGAAGCCGTTCTGGTTCAAGGGGATGCTCTTCTTCGTGCGCAGGTTGAATATCGACGACCGCGAGTACATTCAGGGGTGCCTGATCGACTGGCCCGCGCTGCGCGCGTCCCTTCTCGAACAGGTGGCCGACCTTCTGCCCGGCGCCGACCTTCTGCCACTCGATCCGGCCGAGACCGACGGCGGCGGCCGCCGTCTCGCATCGCTTCCGCTTTGCATCGCGCCCGGCCCGGCCGCCACATACCCGGTGCCAGGTATGTCGCCGCTCAGAATCTCGCTCCTCGTGGCCTGGGCGTGCGCGCTCCTCGCGGTCGGAGCGGTGGGGCTTCTGCTCATGGGGGCCCTGTCGCTCAGCGAAAGGCGCGGGGCGTTCGTTTCTGCCGTGACCCACGAGCTGCGCACGCCGCTCACCACCTTGCGCATGTACACGGAGATGCTCGCAAACGGCATGGTGCCCGATGAATCCAAGCGCCAGCACTACCTCGAGACGCTTCATGGCGAGGCCGACCGCCTCGGCCACCTCGTGGAGAACGTGCTCGCCTACGCGCGGCTCGAACGGGGCTCGGCCAAGGGACGGATCGAAACGATCACCGCGGGCGATCTGCTCGACGGCGTGCGCGGTGTGCTCGACCAGCGCGTCGCACAGGCCGGACTGGAACTCGAAACGGTCGCGTCCGACGAGGCCCTCTCGGTCCCGGTGCGCGCTGATGTCACCGCCGTGGAGCAGATTCTCTTCAACCTGGTCGACAACGCGTGCAAGTACGCGCTCTCGGCCGAGGGAAAGAAGATCGTCTTGCACGCCGTTTCCAGCAAGGTCGACGTGGCGATCGGAGTGCGCGACCATGGTCCCGGCGTCGCGCCGGGCGAATCGCGAAAACTCTTCAAGCCCTTTCGCAAATCCGCGCGCGACGCGGCGAACTCGGCGCCCGGGGTGGGGCTCGGCCTGGCGCTCAGCCGCCGCCTGGCGCGCATGATGGGTGGCGACCTCCGACTCGAGGAGAAGGTGACAGACGGTGCGTGTTTCGTGCTCACCCTGCCGTCCGCCTAGCGGGCACTTGACGCACGACTGGAAGACAAGAATCGATCCCCCGGTCAGAATTGATCAAGAGGGAGGAAAAAATGGACCAGTATCATCTCGATTCTATCGACGAGCAGGAGCTGATTCCCGGATTCAGGGTGCGCTTCGTTCACTCCGACACCATGACGATCGCCTACTGGAAGATCGCGGAGGGATCGGCTCTGCCCGAGCATTCCCATCCGCACGAGCAGATCGTCAACGTGATCGACGGCACCCTCGAATTGACCGTTGACGGCCGGCCTCTCGATCTCGCGGCCGGATCGGTTGTCGTCCTGCCCCCCAACGTGACCCACGCCGGTAGGGCCGTGACCGACTGCCGGGTCATCGACGTTTTTCATCCGCCGCGCGACGACTACCGTTGATCAGAATTTGAGGGATTCCACGCTCTCCCGCACCGCGTCGATCCGCTCGGCAAACGGCTCGGGCCGGCCCACGAATTCGACCACGCAGATCGTATCCCTCTCGACAAAGAGCCAGATCAGGTACTTGTGCAGCGCGCCGTGGGTGAAGGTCTCGAAAAGCATCTCGTCGCCGTCCACGGTGCGTGCGCCCGCACCGATCGCGGCCGGATTCTTCTCGAGCATGGTGTACCCGCGGTTGTCCACGAAATCGTTGTAGAGCGCGTCCGCCCAGAAAGCCCGGTCTCCGCCGTGGGGATCATCGAATGTGCGCACCCAGAGCAGCGCCCCGTCCGAACTGGTCGCCTTGATCTCGGACCTTGTTTCGCTGACGACCAGAAACCCGTCGGGTGTGTCCAGGGCCACGGCTGCACATCCACCCGTCGCAAGAAGCAATATCCCCGCCAGAACGATAGCGGCGGCAAAACGCGATTGGTTCGGCTCAGAACTGTTGCAGCACATGGTCGACTCCGATCTGGTTGATCCAGGAAAAACGGCTGTAGATACGCTCCTGCGGCCTGTTCGCCGAGGGGGGACCGTTGAAGGTGACGGCGATCGTCGAAAAGGCGACCTGGTCCCTGAAGAAGCGCAGCTGCCCCTTGAAGCGTTCGATCTCCTCGGTGAGGCGCTTGAGCTCCTTTTCCACGGCGAGAAGGTCGGCAACCTTGTCGGCGCGCTGCAGCAATTCGAGGAGCCGGTCGCGCGACTTGACCGCATTGTCGAGGCGGATCTCGATGTCGACGAATTCGCGCGTGATGTCCTGGGCGTTGATGATCTCCTTGAGAACGGTGCCGTAATTTCTGATTTGAGCGACGGCGTCGTGGAAGTGTTCGGCCGGGACGCGGCAGGTGAGGGTCTGGTCCTCCTGGGTCTGGAGATACCCGCCCACCGTGGCGACCAGTTCGAGGTACTTGCTCTTGGCGCTCTCCAGGTTGGACACGCGGATCCTCAATCCGGCCGTGTAGATGATGAGGCGGTCGGCAGGCGCCCCGGTGTCGGATTTCTCCATCCTGTCCGTTGGAGAATTCCCCTCCTCGCGGGCGTGCCTTTTCGCTTCCTCACCGAAAGACGCATCCGCGGAGTGTGCCGCCCCCTGCATGTAGCCGTCGTCGGCGAAGCGCGCCGCGGGCATGGCTTTGGCGGTCACCATCGCCTGGTCGTTCGCCCACCCGATACCCGATGCGCATCCCACGGAGAAGAGTGCGACGAGCATCAAAAAAAGAAGTCCCAGGCGCGGCCGCGCGGACCCGCCCCGGAACGCCGCGATCGGTCGTCTCCTCTTTCTTATCCTGTCCACAATGATCTCCTTGATAACTGAAAGGGAATCGAATTCACCACACGATAGAAAATAGACGGTACGCGGGCCCGACGCAAGGAGTTTAGCACCAGCCGATCGCGGCTCAGACCATGTTCTCCGGTGCCAGCAGCTTGTCGAGCTCGTCGCGGGCGAGGAGCTTCTTTTCGAGGACGAGCTCGTAAACGCCGCGGTCCGTGTCGAGCGCTTCCTTGGCGAGCGCCGTGCACACGTCGTAACCGAGCACTGGGCTGAGCGCGGTCACCAGTCCGATGCTGTTTTCCACGGTACGGCGGCAGAGCGCGGCGTTCGGCGTGATGCCGTCCACGCAGCGGTGCTTGAGAGTCGCCATTCCGTTGATGAGCATCTCGATCGATTCGAAGAGGCTCTGCACCATGACCGGTTCCATCACGTTCAGTTCGAGCTGACCCGCCTCGGCGGCCAGCGTCACGGTCAGGTCGTTGCCGATCACCTTGAACGCGATCTGGTTGACCACCTCGGGGATGACGGGATTCACCTTGCCGGGCATGATGGTCGAACCGGGCTGCATGGGGGGAAGGTTGATCTCGTTGAACCCGGCGCGCGGGCCGGACGAGAGGAGGCGCATGTCGTTCGATACCTTGGAGAGCTTCACGGCGAGCCGCTTGACCGCCGACGAGTACATGACGAAGGCGCCCGTGTCCTGCGTCGCTTCCACGAGGTTCTGGGCGAGGCGCACGTCGAGGCCGGTGATCGATCGGAGGTGGGCGATCACCTTTCCGGCGTAGAGCGGATCGGCGTTGATGCCCGTCCCGATGGCGGTGCCGCCCATGTTGACCTCGAGGAAGAGCGCCGCATTGGCGTCGAGCCTCTTGATCTCCTCCTCGAGCGTCACCGCCCACGCCTCCACGGCCTGGCCCAGGGTCATCGGTACGGCGTCCTGGAGCTGGGTACGGCCCATCTTGATGATCCCGGCGAACTCCTTTCCCTTTTCGTGGAAAGCCTGGGCGAGTCTCTTCAGGCTCTCGACCAGGCCGCGGTTGCTCATGATCAGAGCGATCTTGAGCGCCGTGGGGTAGGTGTCGTTCGTCGACTGGGAGAGGTTGACGTGGTTGTTGGGGTGGCAGTACTTGTATTCGCCACGCTCGTAGCCGAGGATCTCGAGCGCCCTGTTGGCGATCACCTCGTTGGCGTTCATGTTCGTCGACGTGCCCGCACCTCCCTGGATCATGTCGACCACGAAGTGGTTGTGGTACTTGCCGTTGATGATCTCGGTGCAGGCCTGGCAGATCGCGTCGGTCAGCGGCTGCGACAGAACGCCGAGCTCGCGGTTGGCCAGGGCCGCCGCCATCTTGACCATGGCCAGGGACCGGATCAGCACGGGGAAGTGGTTGAGCGCGATGCCGCTGATGCTGAAGTTCTCCAGCGCCCGCAAGGTCTGGATGCCGTAGTAGTTCTCATCGCCCACGGCGCGGTCTCCGAGGAGATCATGCTCGTGCCGCGTGCGGCCCGACACGTACTGGGCGCCCGCGTTGACCACGCGCGAGCTCGCCTGACGCATGCGGCGCGACACGACGCGCGAGATGCGCGACAGCATTTTCATCGCGATCGGCGGCCTCTGTTCGCTCAGGGCGGCGAAGTCTTCGCGGCTGATCGAGAGCACCCTCGTATCGAGAAGAGCCCGGGCCGACGTGGAGTGGGGGTAGTCGTCCATGAACGCGCCCTCGCCCACGAAGTCCTCCTTGCCGAAGAAGGCGAGCCGCATCTCGTCTCCGAAAGGGGTCCGCTTGAACAGCTCGATCTCGCCCTTCTCGATGATGTAGAGGTTCTTTCTCGGGCTATTCTCCTCGAAGAGGAGCGTGTCGGGCGTCACGCGCTCGACGACGATCGCCCCGGCAAGGAGCTTCAGCTCGACTGGATCGAGGTCCTTGAAGAGTTCGATCCTTCCCAGGAATACTGCTATTTCCGATTTGTTCATCGGTTCGTCTCCCAATGCGAAACGGGATTGACTCTCGGCGGCGCCTGCCGCGAGCGGGGACGCCTTGTAAGCCGGGTGGCAGTAGAAATATTTTGACGATGACTGTCAAGCAAGGGCGCGCATTGTTTTACGGCTCGAGCCGTAAAAGGGTTCACAGAGCCAACGCGGTCGCGCTGCCCGACGCCCACGCCCAGTGCAGGTTGAAACCGCCGAGCCGGCCGGTCACGTCCACCACCTCGCCGATGAAGTAGAGCCCCTTCTCCTGGCGGCTCTCCATGGTGCGCGACGAGAGACCGGCCGTGTCCACGCCGCCGAGAGTGACCTCGGCCTTGTCGAAGCCCGACTTTCCATCCGGCGTGACGCGCCACTCCTTGAAAGCCGCGCCGACCGCCTCGATCTGCCCTGTACTGTACCGGTTGATCGGCAGCTCGACGAGCACCTCCCGCCCGATCGCGTTCACTATGCGTCGGGCCAGAAATCGGTTCAGAATTGTCGCGGGGCGCTGGTTATGGCCCGCCTTTTTCTCTCCGAGGAGAACCTCCACCACGTCGATCCCCGGAACGAGATCGATCGTGATTGCCACGCCCTCTGTCCAGCAGCACGAGATCTGCAGGATCGCCGGCCCGCTCAGCCCCTGGTGGGTGAAGAGGAGGTCCCCGCTGAACGCCACCCGTGCGCGCCCCGGACCTGTACGGCCTTTGGCCGTACACGCCACCGATGCCGGCGCCGACACACCGGCGAGCCCGCCGAATCGTTCCCGGTCCCCCCGGGAGAAGTTCAGAGGCACGAGCCCGGGCGACGGCTCCACCAGATCGAGTCCGAACTGCTCGGCGATGGTGAGCCCGAAATCGGTGGCGCCCAGCCGGGGCCAGGAGAGCCCGCCCGTGGCCACGACCAGGGCGTCGGCGTCCACCTCGCCCCGGTCGGTTGCGATCCGGAAGCGCCGATCGCGCCGCACAGCGCGGACAGCGCAACCGAGTTCGATCTCGACACCCGCCTCGCCACATTCGGCGAGAAGCATCTCCACGATCGCCGAGGCGGGGCCGCGGCAAAAGAGCTGGCCATCCTCTTTTTCGCGCCATCCGATGCGATGCTTCGAGAGGAGCTCGATAAACGCCTCGGGCCTGAAACGGGCGAGCGCCGACTTCGCGAAGTGGGGATTCTCCGACCAGTAATGTTCGGGCCCGGCGTGAAGGTTGGTGAAATTGCAGTGCCCGCCGCCCGAGACGGCGATCTTGCTCCCGGCGCGGGGCGCATGGTCGACGAGAAGGATCTTTTTTTTGCGTCCACCCGCGACGGCCGCGCACATGAGCCCGGACGCGCCTGCGCCGACGATGACCGCGTCATAGTGGTTCATTGTAGCCGATGCGCCTCTTTTTCGATCCCGTCGAAGACGGGCGCGGGAAGAGGATCTCGCTTCTTGAGAATCTGAATCACCCACCAGACAGCCAGAGCCGAGAAGATGTGCTTCAGGCTGTGGCCGCTCGCGAGACCGATCGTATCGTAGATCGGCTTGTCGAGATACTCGCAGGCCTTGGCTGCCCCGTAAAAGAGCACCACTCCCCAGAAAAGCTTTCCATCGGTATAACGGGATGGAAAGAGCAGAAGCATGAGAGGAATGGCGATCAACGGATAAAACTGCACCAGCCCGTAGAAGCGCAGGTCGCCCTGTCCGAGGGACTCAGTCACGTGCCAGTGAACCACGCTTCCCAGACCGACGAGCACGAGCGGCCAGAGCAGGGTGTTGCCCATCCTCGTTCCCACCCGCTCGGCGATGATGATGGCAAAGAGGGACATGAATGTCAGCCCCATGGGAAGCCGATCCCAGAAAAGACTCTCCGTGGTCGGATCCAGGTGGTACCACGTCGAACCGAGACCGGTGAGAATCACTCCGCTGAAGAAGATCGAGTAGGCGAGCCTTTCCTTGAACTCGCGGAAAGGTTTCCTCTGCCGATAGGGTGTGTTGCGGACCATGAAGAGGAGTCCGCGTAAACCCACGAGGATGAGAGCGAGATTGGTCACGACATCGCCGAAATTGGGAATCCAGAATAACGGCCTCCCGTCGGCGAACTCGTGATATGCAGGGTCTTGCGGAATCGGATCGATGCAGAGAAGAACGACGATTCCCGCAACACCCGGAACGAACACGACAGCGAGGCGCATCCACCATTCCTGCTGGGAGAGGTTGATCCGGCCATTCTGAAATTCCATCGCCATCGACTACTCCTCGAGGTCCTTTCTTTTGGGTGCAATTTTTGGTCTACGCAATTGGATGAATATAGAAATAGATAGATA
>CAZUHB010000102.1:0-15461 GCA_964620445.1 uncultured Phycisphaerales bacterium | reverse complement strand
AGAGACACACGTTTTATTCCGTGTATCCCGGTGTCATCCATGCTATACATACTATCTTGCTAGGAATATCCTTTTAATACCGTCTTTATTCTCCTGGATCATCTGTATGGCCTCGTGCGAGCCTCTCGCCAAGGGCAACTTGGACGCCCTTCAGAACATTAGCGTCCCCTGTCGGGACTACTGGAAAGCGCAGATCAACTGCCAGGACGCCTGCCCTGTGCACACCGACGCACGCGGCTACGTCCGCGCCGTTGCCGCCGGCGATTTCGAGATGGCCTACCTGATTGCCAGGGGCCCGAACGTACTCGCCTCGATCTGCGGCCGGGTCTGCGGCGCGCCCTGCGAAGCAGCCTGCCGTCGCGGCGCCATCGACAAACCCGTCGCGATTCGCGCCCTCAAACGCTTCGTCTGCGAGGCGCAGGAAGCCGCCTGCGAGGCGCAGGAAGCCGTCTGCGAGGCGCAGGAAGCAGCGGCCGGGCCGGGCACCGCGGCCGGATCCGACGGGGACAGGGACCTCGCCTCTTTCCTGAAAGAGGCGGCCTCCCGCCACGCCCCCAGAACCTGCGAAGACCGTGAAGAGCTCCTCCCCCTTCTCCAGTCCCTGCTCGATGGGGATATCCGGTTGTCCGAGGGCAAATCGGTGGGAATCATCGGCAGCGGGCCGGCCGGCCTTGCCGCCGCCCACGACCTGGCCCTTCTCGGTTTCGCCGTCACCATCTACGAAATGGAGCCTGTCCTCGCCGGCATGCTCGCCGTGGGCATTCCCGAATACCGCCTGCCCCGCGATCTCATCCAGGCCGAGGTGAACGTCATTCTCGAACTCGGCGTAACGGCCCGAACGGACTGCGAGATCGGAAAGGACGTCACTCTCGCCGAACTGCGCACGAAGCACGATGCCGTGGTGATCGCCACGGGCGCCAAACGCTCCACCAGCCTCCCCGTCCCGGGCGTCGACGCCGAAGGGGTCCTGGGCGGCGTCGAATTCCTGCGCGCCGTATCCCTCGGCTCCTCTCCCTCCCTCGGCAAACGCATCGTCGTAATAGGCGGCGGAAATGTTGCTTACGACGTTGGACGCACAGTGCTCCGCCAGATCGCGATCGACGCTGCGCGCACGGCGCTGCGCGAATCGGGCGTCTCCGCCGTTTACCTCTGCTCCCTCGAATCGCTCGACGAAATGCCCGCCGACGATGTGGAAATCATCGAGGGGGACGAAGAAGGGATCATCCGCCGCAACGGGATGGGGCCGGTGGAAATCGTCAAGGACGGCTCGGGCAAAGTCTCCGCCGTCGTCCTGAAGAAGTGCCTGCGCGTTTTCGACGAGAACCACCGTTTTGCACCGCTCTTCGACGAATCGGCGCGCGAGACGATCCCCTGCGACACGGTTCTCGTTTCGATCGGGCAGGGGGTCGACCTCTCCTTCATCGATCCCGAGAAGGACGGCATCGAAAAGACGGAACGGGGTTTTGTCCCCTGCGACATCGAAACGGGCAAAACGAGCGTCCCCGACGTCTTTATCGCCGGCGACCTTGCCTACGGTCCCAAGCTCCTCATCCATGCCATCGCCTCGGGAAAAAAGGTGGCCCGCGCCATTTACGAAAGCCTCGAGGGACGGCCGATCGACCACAAGGACGTGGAGCTTCACCTGGCGATCCCCGACTTCGAACGCGAAGCCGGATATGAAACGAGGAAGAGGGTCACGATTCCAACCACCGCCGTGGCGGAAAGGCTCGGTTCACAAGACGCGCCCGTGGAGAAACCGCTCGACGAAGAGGCTGCCCTCGCAGAGGCCGGTCGCTGTCTCGACTGCGGGATCAACACGATTTTCGACGGCGAAAAATGCCTCCTCTGCGGGGGCTGCGCCGACGTCTGCCCCCGGCTCTGTCTCCGGCTCGTCTCTTCCGACCGCCTGTCTGGGGACAAGGGCTTCCGGGGAGTTGTCGATTCGCGCCTTGAGCCGGCCCGGCCCGAAGAGGGCGCGGCGATCCTCAAGGACGAGACCGACTGTATCCGGTGCGGCCTCTGCGCCGAGCGCTGCCCCGTGGGCGCGATCACGATGGAACGGTTTATTTTCAAGGAGGTACCGAGATGCCCGCCCGCTTAGCACCGGAAGAGATTCCCCGCCGTGATTTTCTCGGCCTTGCCGGGATGGCGGCCGCGGGGCTCGCCATCTTCGGATCGATAATCGGGATGGCGCGGCTCACCAAACTCTCGGTCCTTCCGGAAGAGGGAAAGAAGGTCCGCATCGGCCACCCCGACGATTATCCTCGCGGATCGGAAACGATGCTGAAGCGCCAGAAAATCCTGATCCTGTCCCGTGACGAAGGAATCGCGGCGCTCTCCCTTATCTGCACCCACCTCGGCTGTGTCGTCTCGAAAGCGGAGGAGGGATTCTCCTGCCCCTGCCACGGTTCGAAGTTCGGCCCCGAGGGCGCGGTGCTTGCCGGCCCGGCGCCTCGAGCCCTGCGGTGGCTCCCCGTCAGCATGGCCGTCGATGGCCGCCTCGTCGTGGACGGCAAAGGGGAAGTCCCTGCCGGAACCTTTTACGCCGCATGAGAGAGGAGAAGCCGATGAGCAGTCCGGGATTCGAGACCTTCACGAGGAACATCAGGAATCTTCCGCGAAACCTCAAGGAGTCTCTCTTCCGCCACGGTTCGACGACCTCCGACCGCTCGCGGTCCCAGGCGGTCTTTTCCAATCTCTTCCTCCACGTTCACGCGACGCGTGTCCACAAACGCACGCTCCGGTTCAACACGACGATGGCGATGGGAATGGCGTCGCTCGCCCTCTTCCTCATCCTCACCGGCACCGGTATTCTGCTCATGGTCTACTACAAGCCGGGCATCGACCAGGCATACGACAGCATCAAGGACATCCACTACGTCGTTCCCACGGGCCGGTTTATCCGCAACATCCACCGCTGGGCGGCGCACCTCATGGTGGTGACGGTAATCCTGCACCTCTGCCGCGTCTTCTACACGGCGAGCTACAAGAAGCCGCGGGAGTTCAACTGGCTGCTCGGCCTGGGTCTTTTTATCATCACGCTCGCTCTTTCCTTCAGCGGGTACCTGCTCCCCTGGGATCAGCTCGCCTTCTGGGCGATCACGATCGGCTCCAACATCGCAGGTTCACCAACGGAGTTTACAGACGCGCTGGGGATAACATCCTGGTTCGATCCAGGCAGTTTTTCGAAGGAGCTGCTCCTCGGAGCGAGCGAAGTGGGGCAGGAAGCCCTCCTCCGCTTTTATCTCCTGCACTGCATCGTGCTCCCTCTCGCCCTGACCGTTCTTCTCGCCGTCCACTTCTGGCGCATCCGGAAGGATGGCGGTCTCGGCCGTCCGGAGGCAACACCGACGTCGGCAGGGAAGGGAGCGGACGACAAACCCGTCCCCGCGCCTCCGTCCGCCGCTCCAGGAAAATCATACGGCCTCATGTGCGTGGTCCGCGACAGGACGCCGGCGGTCAACCTCGATCCGGCCGAAACCGTGCCGAGCTGGCCCTGCCTTCTGCGGGCGGAGCTGCTCGTATTTGTATTCACCATGTTGCTCTGCGTCGTGCTGGGCCTCGCCTTTGACGCGCCGCTCAAAGAACCGGCCAACCCGGACGTGCCGGAGAATCCGGCCAAGGCCCCGTGGTATTTCCTCGGCATCCAGGAAATGACGTCCTACTCAGGTTTCATGGGGGGAATGATCATCCCGATGATCATCATTCTCGGTCTCGGCCTCATCCCCTTCCTCGACCGCGAGAAGGAAAAGGTCGGCGTCTACTTCAGCGGAAAGCCGGGAAAGGTGGTGGCCCTCAAGAGCCTGATCATGGCCGCAATCCTGGTCATTGCGGCGGTGGCCGTTCCCGTAAATTTCGGCTGGCTCAGGAACTGGTTTCCCGACGTCAATCAACTCTTCGTCATCTTCGTCAATCCGGGAACGTTGCTCACCGCCGCCTATGCCGCATGGTCGATCTACGTCCTGAGGCGCACACAGTCGACGCGTTTGGCGGCGATGGCGCTCTTCACCTGCTTCATCGTGGGATTCGTGATCATGACGATCGTAGGCACTTATCTCCGCGGACCGAACTGGGACTTCTACTGGAGCCAGGCCGATTGGCCGGCGCACTGACAAGGAGACGCGAATGCCGCAGACATCCAAACAGGCTCGACCCCGGGAGGGGCTCGTCAAGTGGCTGCTGCTCCTCGTGAGCCTGGCGACGACGGTCGTCCTCATCGGCGCGGCGCTCCGGGAGAACAGGTTCGCGGACTGGAAACAGTACCGCCTGGAATACGCCGGGATTCTCGAGGAAAAGGCCGGCGACGACCGGGGCACGGAAATCGGCCGCAGAAGTGCGGAAATCGCCCGCCAATTCGATCCGAACATGGAGCAGTACTTTCTGACCGGTCTCGACAGGGTGGACCGCTGCACGACCTGCCACGCCGGTCTGGAAGATCCCCGCATGACGGACCAGCCCGAACCCTTCACGACCCACCCGGGCCGCTACCTCGAGTTCCACGATCCGGCCCGCTTCGGCTGCACCATCTGCCACGAGGGGCAGGGGCGGGCCACGGAAACAGCCGACGCCCACGGGACGGTGCCCTTCTGGGACCATCCCCTCCTCGAGGGAAAATACGCAAAAACCGCCTGCTCGCGCTGCCACTCCGAAGAGGATCTCTTTGGAGAGAGCGCACTCCTGGCCAGAGCCGACGATATCGACAAAACCGGCGATTCCGGCTCTGCCTCCGGCGACGGGCACGCCTCCGGGGCGGGCGAACTCCTGACCCTGGGAAGGGACCTGTTCCAAAAGCGCGGCTGCCTCGGCTGTCACGCCCTCAACGGAAAGGGGGGAACCTTCAGCGTCGACATCGCCTTCGAGGGAGACAAGACACACCACGAGTTGGACTTCTCCCACTTCGCGAAGGATGAGCCTCGTGAGCCGGCCTACTGGCACCGGAAACACTTCCGGAAACCGCTCGTCGTCGCGCCCGGAACGGTGATGCCCGCAACGGGAGAGGACGATGAGGCCGACGCCCTGACGGCGTACATGCTGAACCTGCGCAGCGGCGCGCCCGCGGCGTACCGGAAAAAGTCCTCCCACGAAACCGGCGCGCCCGCGGCGGGAGAGGAGCTCTACGCCATGTACTGCTCTTCCTGCCACGGGGCGGAAGGTCTGGAAACGGAAGCGCCCGGCATCAGCACGCCGGCTCTCAACAACAGCGACTCCCTCGCCGTGGCAGACAACGACTACTATCGCTTCATCATCGCCAACGGCCGAAGCGGGTCGAAGATGACGCCCTGGAAGGAAGGGCACGGGAACCTCACCCGCGCCGAAATCGACCGGATCGTCGGCACCATCCGGAAGTGGGAGCCCGCAGGGGCCGGCGTGGGCGACGTCAATGCGCGCCTCGGCGACAAGCGCAACGGCCGCGCCTACTACCAGGGGCTCTGCGCCAACTGTCACGGCCGCAGGGGCGAGGGCGGCATCGGCAATATCCTCAACTCGACGGGATTCCTTGCCGTGGCCTCCGATCCCTTCCTCGCCGAAACGATCATCCACGGACGGCCCGGCACGGCGATGCCCTCGTGGAAGCACTTTGATGCCCAGGGGATCAGCGACATCCTCGCCTATCTTCGGTCCTGGCAGCCCGATTCCCCCGCGTGGGAGGAGGTCCAGGCCTCGATGCAATCGGTTCCCGCCGGGGAAAACGCCCGCATCGGGCGCCACATCTACCAGGCCAACTGCTCCGGCTGCCACGGCCGCAACGGCGAGGGCGGCATCGGCCTCAACCTCAACAGCCCCGACATACTTCGCGTCGTGGACGATGAATTTCTCTTCAAGACGATCGCCTTCGGACGCCCCACGACGGCAATGCCCTCGTGGCGCCACCTCTCCGCCGATGACATGGGCGCCGTCATCGCCGCCATCCGCTCCTGGCAGAAAGACGCCGACCGGGAGCTTAAACCCGCTCCCCGCCCCGGCGACTACGCCGTGGGAAAGATCCACTTCGAAACCTCCTGCCTCCGGTGCCACGGAGAAAACGGCCGGGGCGGCATCGGCCCGCAGCTTGCCAACCCGATCCTGCTCTCTTCCGCGTCGGACGCCGTTCTCAACCACTGGATCGGAAAGGGGCGCACCGGCACAGCCATGGTGAGCTTCCTCTCCGGCGAGCAGGGGCTCACGCGCCTCGACTCCGGACAGATCGCCGACATCATCGCTTACATTCGGCGCGAGGGACGGGCCGCCGAACGTCCCC
Organism: uncultured Phycisphaerales bacterium; assembly: GCA_964620445.1. GTDB lineage: Bacteria > Planctomycetota > B15-G4 > B15-G4 > CAYZWU01 > CAZUHB01. Next base: position 9,223 of record CAZUHB010000102.1, on the reverse strand, counting down.
TGCTCCGCACGGGCGTGGGAAACCCCCTGCTGGGCTCCCAGCTCTTCCTGGGAAACTGCGTCTCCTGCCACGGAAGGCAGGGAGAAGGCGCTTCCGGGCCGCAGCTCAACAACCCCTCCTTCCTCCACTCGGCGTCAGACGGTTTTCTGGCGGCGACGATGGTTCTCGGCCGGTCGGGCACGGCGATGCAGTCGATGATCCACGGCCAGGAAGGTCTGGGGCAGATCGCGTCCGATCAGATCCAGGACATCATCGCCCACATGCGGCTCTGGGACGTGCCGACAACGTGGCGCAAGCCGCGCGTGATGGCCGAGATGAGCGAGCGCGCCATCCAGGCGGGCGGCGAGAACTTCACCCAGTTCTGCTCCTCCTGTCACGGAACGCGGGGGCGGGGCGTGCTCGACGGCGCCGACTACTTCGCGCCGTCCCTGAACAATCCCGAGTTTCTGGAGGCGGCCTCGGACGGCTTCCTCCTGGCGACGATCGCCCGCGGGCGGAGCGGCACTCCCATGCGCCCCTTCGGTCTCGGTTCGGGCGGCATCGCCTCTCTCCCGTCCGATCATATCAGCGACATCGTGTCATTCATCCGCACCTGGCAGGAGCGGAAGCCCTCGATAAACGAACAAAAAACCTCTGAAGGAGGAAGGACCCCATGAAAAAGCCTCCCAAACCGCTTATGGACCGTCGCGCTTTCGTGAAGTGGTCGGCCGGCGTCACGGCAGCGGCCACCACCTTTCCCATGTTTCCGGGCGAGTTCGCCCAGGCCGGCGCCATGGAAGCTCAGGGCGTGGCGTCCGGCGCGCGTCGGACACTGCAGGCCGCGTGCCCCTATTGCGGCGTGGGGTGCGGGACGCTGATTTCCTGCGAGGGGGACCGCATCGTCGGCATCATTCCCGACAAGCTCCATCCCACCAACAAGGGAATCCAGTGCATCAAGGGGCTCAACGCTCACGAACCGGTCTACCGCGACAGGCTGACCCACGTGCTCGTGCGCAAGGATATGAGCGACCCCGACACCGGCCACGTGTCGGCCACGAAGGGACGCTTCGACGACGACGTGTTTCACAAGATGCCCTACGCCGAGGCGGAGGAACTCGTTGCCGAGAAGATCGCGTCCCTCACAAAAAAATACGGCGGCAACTGCGTCGGCCTGAGCGGGTCGGGGCAGCTGACCATGGAGGCCCAGTGGATCGAGAACCTTCTTCTCAAGGGGATCATCGGCTCCAACTCGATCGAGGCGAACGCGCGCATGTGCATGACGTCGGCCGTGACCGGGTATTTCGCGTCCTACGGCTCGGACGCCCCCCCCACCAGTTACGAGGATATCAACGACGCCGACATGATCACCTTCTGGGGGCACAACGCCCGCGAGGCGCATCCCGTGCTCTTCTGGCGCGTGGCGGACCGCAAGAAGGCGGCAAAGATTCCAACCCTTGTTTCCGATCCGCGCCGCACCGGCACGGTGCAGGGGCTCGAGAACATCAACCCGCGCAACTCCTATCACTTCCCCACGCTGAACGGCGACATCTCTTATCTGAACGCCATCGCCCACGTGATCCTCACAAAGCATCCCGAGGCGGTCATGTCCGAGAAGTGGCTCGATGAGAACACCAATGGATGGCGCGAATACGTCAAGGCGGTCAAGGAACGCTATTCCCCGCAACAGGTCATCGAGCGCCTCAAACTCCTCGATCGCGGCCGGGTGACCGTCGAAGAAATCGAGAAGGTCGCCGCCCACTGGGCCGAGGCGTCCGTAAAAGGACGCAAAACAGGGAAAGGCGGCGTGCTCACCTACTGGGGGATCGGGTACAACCAGATGCTCCACGGTCAGCACAACACGATCTCGATCATCAACCTCCACCTTCTGACAGGCAACCTCGGACGGAAAGGGTGCGGCACCCACTCCCAGACGGGGCAGCCCAACGCCATGAGCGAGAGACTGATGGGCGGCCTCACCGGACGCCTCCCCTTCAACCAGCCGCTGAAGAACGACACCTGGCGCGACTGGATCGCCGACTGCTGGCGCGTCCCGCGGGAGCGGCTGAAACAGACCTGTCTGCTCAAGAACCCGATGGCGATCGGCATGATGGAGCGCGCCTGCGAGGGCGACCTGAAGGCGATGTTCTGGATGTACACGACGCACATCCACCTTCCCGACGTGAAGCAGCTCGTGCGCCCGGCGCTCACAAAGATGTTCTGCGTGGTTCAGGAGATCTACCGGCACGCCCCCAACGTGCTCTACGGCGACGTCATCTTTCCGGCCATCACCTGGGGTGAGTGGACGGGCGGAACGTACATCCAGTCGGAGCGGCGCGTCTACGTCTGCGACGGCGTGCGCGTGGGACGAAACGAAAAGGGCGACGTGCTCACCGAGGCTCTGCCCGACATGGACCTCGCCATCGACAAGTGCAAATCGATCGCCCGGAAGCTCGGCCTCGACGCCGACAAGATCATTCCCTACAAAAAGAAACTCACCAACAAGTACGGCCAGAAGTTCTACGATCCCGAGGAGATTTTCGAGGACATCGTCAAGGCATCCAAGGGCTCGGACGCCGACCTCACCGGCATGCTCGCCGTGCGCGAACGCGACGGGATTGGCCTTTACGAGCAGCTGCGCAGGCTCCGCGGGATCCAGTGGCCGGCGCCTACCGCCGAGGTCGCGAGCCGCGGCGGCACGGTCCGCCGTTACATGCACCAGGAAAAGTGGAAGGGCCAGCCCTACTCCAACTTCCGCCACCCCGACGGCAAGGCCCGCTTCAAGGTCTGCGAGCAGGACTACGGTCCCGACAACAGCCTTCTCAAGGATGTGACCAAGCAGTTCCGCAAATACGGCGCGAAGGAGGGGGAAGGCCCCTGGCTCTACAAGAACCAGGAGCTGCTCAAGCTGGCGCGCGACAATGCCCTCGTGCCCGAGCTGCCCGATCTCGATTATTACGACAACAAATCGAAGTCTCTCGAGGACGCGATCAGGGAGGGCAAGTTCCCCTTCTGGCTCGGTCTCGGTATCGTCTACGAACACTTCCACACCTCGAAGACGATCCGCGGCGCCACGACGCTCAAACTTGTGCCTGAGCAGTATGTCGAGCTGAACGAAACCGACTCCAAACGCTTCGGTCTCGAAGACGGCGAAAGGGTGCGCGTGGTCACGCGGCGCGGCTTCTACGAAGCGCGCGTCTCCGTGGGTACCATGTCGATCATCCGCCCCGCGCGTAACGAGGTGCCCGAAGGATACATCTTCAGCCCCTGGAACCTTTCCGTTGCGGACAGCGCCGACCCGAAAAAGAACCGCTGGCTCGTAAACGCCGTCAGCCACCGCGCCTGGGATCCGGTTTCGGGGCAGGCTGACTATAAGAAGCTCGCGGCCCGGATCGAGCGTATCTGAAACCACCGACGATGACGAAAAATAGTAAAGATCGGACAGAGCCTCCCCGGCGCGGTGACAGGCCGGCTGGCGGGGTATCTCCCTGCGCCGGCCGCCGTGCCTTCATGACACGCCTGGCGGCGGGCGCGTTTTCCGTGGCGGCCTGCGCGAGCGGCGGATGGCTGATCGCCCGGGGGGGCGGCGGTGACCGGACGGTCTGCCTTCGCCCGCCGGGCGCTCTGCCCGAGGAGGAGTTTCTTGCCCGCTGCATCCGTTGCGGCCGCTGTATCGACGCCTGCCCGAACCGGTGCCTCGTCTCTTTTTCCGAAGAAGCGGGGAAGGATCTCTGTCTCCTCCCCGGGCCGGGGCAGCCGGGCACTCCCGTCATTTTCCCACGGCGGCAGGCGTGCATCCTCTGCAACGGTACGCGCGGGGACAGCCTTCTCTGCACGGCCGCCTGCCCGACAGGCGCCCTGCGGGAAACGCGGCGCAACATCGACACGATCCGCCGCGAGGTCCGCATGGGAACGGCCGAACTGGACAAGAACCTCTGCTACTCCTTCAACGGCGCCTCCTGCGGCGCCTGCGTGCGCGCCTGCCCGCTCGAAGGGCACGCTCTGAAGGCCGGGATGTGGGAAAAACCGATCATCGACCAAAAAAACTGTGTCGGCTGCGGCCTGTGCGAACGGGCGTGCATCCGTTATCCGCAGGCGATCCGCGTCAAACCGAGGGAAGTCTGATGAAGGGGAAAAAAGAAAAAACTGAAAAATCCGCCCGCCGTTCTTTCGTCGGCCTCGCCGGCGCAACGGCGGCTCGGGCGGCCGTTGCCGGGGGGCTCGTCGCCGGCTTCCTCGGTCTCCGCCGGAACAGGGCCGCGCCTGCCGGCGCGCGCAACGGCCTGGGGATTGTCCGGCCTCCCGGGGCGCTGGAGGAGGCGGAATTCCTGTCGCTCTGCATCAGGTGCACCCGGTGCGCCGACTCCTGCGTGACCGCGTGCCTCCGTCTTTTCGGACCGGAAGCAGGCGATCTGCAGGGAACACCCTATCTCATCCCGGGAGAACGCGCGTGCAACCTCTGCCTCGAGTGCGGCGCGACCTGCCCCACGGGCGCCATCAAACTCCTCGAAAAGAAGGAAGAGGCGAAGATGGGGCTCGCCGTCGTCGACGAGAGGCTCTGCGTCTCGCACAACGGGACGGGTGTCTGCGGCGCCTGCCATACCGTCTGCCCTCTGCGCAACAGGGCGATCACCCAGGATTTTCGTAACGCGCCGGTGGTACACGACGACAAATGCTCGGGATGCGGCCTTTGCGAAGAGATCTGCATCGTCCGCGATCGGCGCGGCATACGGGTCACAACCGACCGGGGTTGGACGACGGCCGGAGGGAACCGGCCGAAGACGGCGGCCGGCGGGGAGTCCTCGTCATGACGGTTCGCGTACACAAACTGCAGCTGACGCGTCGGTTCGTACAGCTTCTTGTTCTCGCCTACATTCTGGCCGTGCCCGCCGTGGCGCGTTACGTCAACTACCTGTCGGCTCGGGAACTGGACAAAAACATCGAAAAATGGGACGGCGAGATGCAGGGTGCCCTGCTCGACGGTCTTGACGGCATCTTTCGCTCCCTGCCGGACGGGGAGGTCGTCAGGGACGGGGAGGTCATCCGGATCGATACCCCCGTTCGAAACAGGGCGCAGGTCCTCGACTACGCGCAGGAGGTGCGCGGCGGCATGTGGTCGGCCGAAATCGCCGGGCTGTCGATCACCGATCCCCTGGCCGGCGCGGAAAGTATCGCGGCCAGCGGTCGGGCTGAGAAGGTACTCTGGATCAGTCTTATCCTCCCTTTGATCGTGACGATCCTCCTGGGCCGGGTTTTCTGCTCCTGGATCTGCCCCGTCGGCCTTCTTCTCGAGTTGACCGACAGGCTGCGCGGGATCCTGCGATTCCTCGAAGTCGCACCGCGGGAGATCCGGTTTTCGCGCTGGATCAAATACACGCTCCTTGCCGTGGGGATTCTCCTCACCGCACTCCTCGCCATGCCCGTCCTCGGCTACGTCTACCCGCCGGCGATCGTGGGCCGCGAACTCCACGATTTTGTTTTCGGCCTCTTCGACGCCGCGGAGCGGGGGGATTTTGGTTTCAACATCGACGGCCTGACCTGGATGAATCTCATCATCCTCGGCATCGTGGCCTTCGAGATCACCATCTCGCGCCGCTGGTGGTGCCGCTACGTCTGCCCGGGAGGGGCGCTCTATTCCCTCCTCGGCGCGGCGCGGCTCGTGCGCATCAGACGCAGGCCGGAAAAGTGCACCCAATGCGGAACGTGCGTCACCGTCTGCCCCGTCGGCCTCACTCCCATGACAGACAGGATGGGAAAGGAGTGCGACAACTGCGGCCGGTGTTTCTCGTACTGCCCGGACAAGGCCCTCACCTTCGGTCTCGGCGCAAAATCGGCAAAGATGTCGACAAAGGGGTCGGTCGAGGGGAAGGGAGGGCAACCCTCGTGACAAAAAACCCTCTCGTCAATCACCGCCCCAGCCGTTTCCCACGGATCGTACCCGCTCTTGCGGCGGTGGTTCTAATTCTTGCTCCCGCCCTCTTCGCCCACCACATCCTCGGGATTCCGCACTACGCCTACGACGAGCTGTATCCCCAGACTCCGGTGCTGACCTATCGCGTCAACGCCGGTCCGCACGAGGTGAAGATGACGGGCTACCCGGGCATCCCCTCTCCGGGGGAACGCTGCACCTACCACGTCTACATCAGACGCATCGACGATAACAAACCCTACGACGGCCGCGTGTCGATGAGCGTGATCAGGGATCGTCTCTTCGGCTCCGATCCGGTGATCTACGGCCCCGCCGAAGCACGTCTCGAGCAGGCGGTCTACAAGTTTTTCCCCCGTTTCGAAGACGAGGCGAACTACATGGTGCGCATCGCCTTCGAGGCCGAAGACGCCCCCTGGATCATCGATCTTCCCGTGGTGGTCGGCGAGCCCGGCTCCCCCTGGGTGGTGGCGGGGTGCAGCTTCGGCGGACTGGCTCTTTTTCTCGTGGTGATCCGGGCGATCCGGATCAAGATGAGACGGCGCCGGAAGGCTGGCGCGGCTTCCGGGGCGAAGGAGCCCCTTGTTGAAGGAGTTTCCCCGTGAAGGCCCGTTTCGCCCTGCTTTTCCCCTATCTCTGCGGTCTCTTTGTCGTGATCGTCATCATCGCCGGACACAAGAAAGCGGACACAACCGAGGCGGGGATCACCGCGGGATCGAACGTGGAGATCTGTCCCGGCTGCGCCATGGAAGTCGATCCCGCCACGGCGCCGACGCGGACGACCGCGCTGGGCGACCTTCGTTACTTCTGCTGCGAAGGCTGCGCCGAGCGCTTCGAATCGGGAATGGACGGGCATGACGAGGAGGCGGTCTCGAGACAGATGGCCTATCTCGACCCGGTCTGCCACATGGAGGTGGGCGAGAAGATCGAGTCGGCCTACCGCGGTGCGCCTTACTTTTTCTGCACCGAGATCTGCCGCGAACGCTTCAACGAGGATCCGGAGCGGTTCCTGGCCGAGGTCTGTCTCGTCTGCCGCGGGGAAGGCGATTTTACCCCTCTTGGAATGAACCGGGATTTCGACGCCACCTGGCAGGGCAAGACCTATCGTTTCTGCTCCGCCGAACACCGCGACGCCTTCCGCGGCGATCCGGCGGGATTCTTCATGCACACCATGTGGGGCATCCCCAACTGGCTCTATTACACGAGCATCGCCCTCGTGCTGATCATCTCCTTCGTGATTATCGAACTGCGCGCCGGGAAGAAGCGGGACGGGGATGCGCCGGCGGAGGAAAACCTGGTCGCGGGCCTCTCGGCGGGCGACGAGGGGTTGGTGCGCTACGACCTGCTCCGTTTCAAGTGGCTCGGGTGCCTGCTCCGGCACGATCTCACGCGGTTCGTCCTCCGATCGGTCTTTGTCGTGATCTTCCTGCTCATCATCGCCGCCGGCCTCTTCGGCAGCCAGCTCCCGTCCAAGAACATCGCGCCGATCCTCACCTGGACAATCTGGTGGGGCGGCCTGATCTGGCTCGTCGCCTACGCGGGGAAGGCGTGGTGCTACGTCTGCCCCTGGGACGCGATCTCCGACTGGGTCGAGGGATTCCGCTTTTTCGGCCGCAAGAAGGGCGGCATGAGCCTGGGGCTGAAGTGGCCGCGTTTCATGCGCAACATCTGGCCCGCGACGATCCTCTTCATCGGCCTTACCTGGATCGAACTCGGCTTCGGCGTGACCATGATCCCCCGCGCCACGGCCTGGCTCGCCATCGCCATCCTGGTGTTGACCTTCGTGAGCGCCCTCCTCTTCGACCGCCGTTCCTTCTGCCGGTACGGCTGCCTCGTGGGAAGGATCAGCGGGCTCTACGCCCTCTTTGCGCCCGTTGAAGTGCGCGCCCGGGACAAGGCGGGCGTCTGCCGTTCCTGCAGCACCCGTTCCTGCTACAAGGGGAACGACGCCGGCGAGGCCTGCCCCACCTTCGAGTATCTCGGCACGATGCGCCAGAACACCTACTGCATCACATGCATGGAGTGCCTCAAGTCCTGCGAGAAGGAGAACGTGGCGATCCGGCTCCGCCCCTGGGGCGCCGACCTCTCCGTTCACAACCGGCCGCGAACCGACGAGGCCTACCTCGCCCTCATGATGCTTTCACTCACAGGCTTTCACGGGCTGACGATGACACCCGCCTGGGCGAAGATCGTCAACTGGATCGACAACGGCCTCGGTCTCGGCGAGATTACGTCCTTTTCGATCGGCATGGTGGGAATCATGTTCGCACCGATCGTACTCTACGCGCTGCTCGTTGCGCTCTCGCGCGCCATGGCGGGGAGCAGCGGTGTCATCTTCCGCGAGTACTTCATCCGTTATGCCTACGCCCTTCTGCCGATCGCGCTTTTTTATCACCTGGCGCATAACTCGGAACACCTGCTCATGGAGGGGCAGAAGGCGATCGCCCTCTTTTCCGATCCTTTCGGGCTCGAGTGGAACCTCTTCGGTACGGCGCAGTGGACGCTCCAGCCGCTCATCGACCTCGAGACGCTCTGGATTCTGCAGGTCTTCTTCGTCATGGTCGGTCACGTGTACAGTCTCTGGACCGCGCGGTGCACGGCGGGCGCCATCTTCGGGGACTCCCGCGCCACCTTCCGCAGCCAGCTGCCGATGCTGATCGCCATGATCCTCTTCAGCATCATGAGCCTCTGGCTTCTCAAGCAGCCGATGGAAATGCGAACCTCCGCCATGTGATGAGGCGGCGATCCGGCTCACCTCGAAGAGGGGGCCGGCTCACCCCGAAGAGGAGGACAGCTCGCCGTGCAACTCACAAATCACGAAGTAGAGCCACAGGCACTCCCTCAGGATTTTCCGGTCCTCTTCGCCCTCGACGTGCAGGGCGAACAGAGCTTTCAGTGCTTCGAGATTCCCGTCAACATCGACGTCGCTCTTCCCGGAGCCGAGGTATTCACGCAGCGCCTCGAAGGGAGCCTCATCCAGAAGAAGATCCGCGCCGGCCAGCAGCGCCCGCCCCGTGGCGATCAGCCTGTCGGCCAGCCCGGCCAGAGTGGAGTCGGACGCCCTGCCGGCGACGCGCCGCCGAAAAAAATACAGGGCCAGCCCTTCCAGCCTTCCCACTTCGCTCTCCTCGCCGAGGTCGCTCTTCCCGCCAAGTTCGCTCTTCCCGCCAAGTTCGTCGTCGATAGCCAGGATTTCCTGCTCGATGTCGCAGACAAACTTGTCGTAGTCCGAAAGAGAGATGTCCACGTGGTGAACCCTGTCGACAGCCATCCATACGGCCGGCAACCTCCTGCAATGGAATCCTCATGTTCATGGCATTG
>CAZUHB010000101.1:0-15484 GCA_964620445.1 uncultured Phycisphaerales bacterium | reverse complement strand
CCGCGCACTAAACCCGACCGGTTGATCTACGACAAAGGGGCAGACAGCGACCCGTTGCGATCGCGCCTTAAAGAACGTGGAATTGAGCTTATCGCGCCGCATAAGGTCAACCGCGTGAAGCCGAAAACCCAGGACGGGCGCAGTCTTCGCCGGTATCGCCGAAGATGGATCGTCGAAAGAACTTTCGCAGGGCTCGGCAACTTTCGAAGACTTGTGATCCGATACGAACGATCTCTGCTGATGTACAATGCGTTCTTTCATGTGGCCTGCATGATTATTACGCTGAGGAGGTTATGAAACCGCTTCTAGTTATTCTAGACAAAATCTCCATTCCCCTGCCAGCTCCGAGCTTCCCTCGCCAAGTCCCCCAAGAGAAGATTTCCCAGCCCCCCCTATGAACCATCCCGATTCTCCATCTTGCGCACATGCCGTTCAACGCACGCCGTTCGCGTAAACCATTGGCACCCCTAGCCCTCATACCCAGACCGCTACCCAGGAGTTCCAAATTCGGAGTGTCGAGGTGGGTGAGCCCCTCTGTCACGAATACCCGGCCAACGCTCGTTCCCCGACAGGCCGTTGATTCCTAGAACACCCAGATTACCGTTGTTCTAGAGATTGTCAATAACATGGGGATCTGGATACGGTGGAGGTTCGGAAGAAGCTCGGTGAAGTTCCGGATCGTTTGCCATCTTCTGGGCGGGTGCTCTGCCGTCACAGGCATAAGTTTTATGACGGAACAAAAGCGCTCATTTTTGTGCGTCTTACGGTGCCAGGCTCAACCCGACGAATCGAGCCTGGCACGGTATGACTGGTTAAACCCGACGAATCGAGCCTGGCACCGTATGACTCGTATGACCGATCAAGGCACAACCTGGAACTCGACGAAGTCGAGATCGAATATGTCCGGTATGTCGAGATGGCCGTCCGGATCGGCCTCGAGGGCGACCCAGGCCGTGTACGAATTCGCGGGCAAGGGTTTGTTCAGAACGGTGTCGGACCAGTCGAAGATCGGGCCCGAGTAATAGACCGCACCCCATCCCCAGTACCACCTGTTGGCGAGGTAGCTGTACGAGGCGGTGAGGCCGCCGCTGTTCTGGGCGAGCACCCACACATCGAGATCGATGCCGGTGGCAAGTCCGGCCACGAGATCGATGGTGAGCGTCGCGTTTTCACCCGCGCTGACCGTGACGTTCGCGTCCTCGCCGTTGCACTTGATGTCGAGCAGGTCGACGTCAACGGTCTCGTAGTACACGGTTCCATTCCAGATGCGATAGAAGAAGGCGGAACCGAACGCGGGCCAGAGATTGCTGCAGTTGGTGGTCAGGCTCAGTTCGGTGTTGGAATAGGTTTCCGGTCCGCCGTTCGTGCGGGCCAGGTAGCCGTAGACGTCGGGATAGTTTTCCACGTGCACGTAGATGCCGTACACCGTGTCCGCATCGAAGTGGACTCCGTTCCCGGCAAGGTCCACGAAAGTGGGATTGTCGTACCCGGCCGCCACCCCCGTTCCAGTGCCCAGAAGCGTCCAGGCCGTGGGATCGAGCTCAAAGCCCACGCACGTGCCCACCTTGTAGTAGACCTGAACGTCGATCACCTCTCCGGCCGAGGACCAGTTCACGTCGAGCGCCGTGATCTCGTTGAGAAAGATATCGGGCTCGATGTCGAACATGTTGCCCGCGCCGCCCCCATTGGCCGCGAATATGGTGGTGAGCGAACCGGGGATCCGGCCGCCTCCGCCGGGTAGATCGATCGCTCCCCTTTCCGACGACGGTGGCAGAGCGCCGCTGCCCGTACCGAAGGCGGCAGGCGTCATCAGCGCGCAGACGAGGACGAAGCATAAGAATTCCCTCTTCATGACAGACCTCCTTTTTGTCTGGCTGAACATCGCGTCTAATCCATTCTGATCGGGCCGATCTTTCCGATCGCAGGGGTCCGTCAGTGTGATTGTACCTGGACCGTGTCGAAGTAGGTGGCTTCAAGAGTGTTGTTGAGCGCGTCCACGGCGAATCCGAGGGTCCATTGTCCCACGGCGAGCGTACCCTGTGCGATCAAGTAATCAGTCAAACCGAGGAGGGGACCATCGTAGGCACGAATCGGGGTGATACTGTAGTTCCAACCGCCCGGATGGGTCCACCAATAGCGGTCCGAGTACCAGGCCGCCGCGATCCACCAATCGTGGGGCACGCCCTGAAAGCTGCCCACCTTGAGCGAGATCGTGACGTCCACGGGTTGCGTGGAGTAAACAACGAGCGGGCCGTCCAGGCCGTTGACCTTGATGTCCGGAACCGGCACCGCCGGAATGACATCCACCGCGCCCTCGTAGGGGATATAATCGCCTTTGGTCACCGTCACGAACATCTCCCCGACGGAGGATGGAGTAATATTGAATCTGGCCATGCCGGTCCAGTCGGTTGATTCCACGCTGTAGATGTCGCCGTCCTTCCAGATGCAGACGGTGGCATCCTCCAGAACGCTGCCGCTTCCCGTGTCGGTTACCCATACCTTGAAACTGACAGGCCAACCATACACCAGGGAGTTGGCGTGCTGGACGGTCAGATCCGCCGGATCAGCGGTCCAGACCTCGAGCTCGGGATCGCCGAGGAGATGCATCTCGGTGAAGGTGTACTGGTAGAGGTTGTAGGGATCGTTGGAATCGTAAACGTCATTCTTGAAGTCGGTGAAATTCAAACCGAGATTCTTGAACGAATGGTCGAAGAGATTCCGGTAGAAGTACTCGTCCTGCAAGGTCGAAAAATTGTTGGGACCGCCCAGCGAACCGCCCCAGCCGATACATGTGTTGCCCATGAAAGCCACGGCCCCGCCGGCGTCGTGGCGCACGAACTTTTCGCCGATGCTCGTCATGGCAGGGAAATAAGCGGGGTAGCACCCCACGGCAAAAACGATGCTCGAATTGTCGCCGTTGGTGAGAGTCGCCACGTCGGAATTGTAGAGCAGTTCGCCGTGGCTGATGTAACCCACGCCCATGATATCGATATTGCAGTGGTCGTGGTGGTTGACGAGGTGGTGGCCGTCGTTCAGGTAACCGATCACGTCGGCCTTGTGCATACCGGCCTCGCTGTCGTACTCGGTGTTCAGGGTCCAGTTCGCAGGATAATGGTAGGTACGGATCAGCTCCTTGCTCAACTCGCCGTACATGTCGCCCGGCGTGGCATTGTCGAATCCGAAATAAGCTCCGGTCGTGACGTAGTCGGTCAGCGGTGGATTTTTTTCATAACCCAGAACCTTGTCCACGAACGTCGCGATCTGGGTGTCGTTCCGAACAGGCGCCCGCGCCAGGAAAACCTCGAGCACCCAGTCGTCGTCGAAGTCGGCGAGGTAGGTGTCGTTGGCAATGTCGTCGGTCCAGTACCCGGGAACGGTGATCGTGCGGATGTGATAGGGAATCGTCGGCGTGTCGGCGCCCAGAAGAAAGGAGACGGCGCCCCACGTGGCGTGCGCGTCCTCGATGAAGGCGCGGATCTTGTCCAGGTCGCTGCCCGTGTACCCGCCGCTGTTGTAGATCCAATCGGTGGTGACGATCGTCGCCGGCGTTCCCTTCTTTGTGCGCCAGTCAGCGAGCGGCTCGAAGTCGTCGACCCAGTCGGTCTGCGTGATGATCACATAATCGTATGTGCCGGGATCCACCCCGCGGCCCGCGCCGGGTTTCGAAGGCCGGCCGGTCCGCATGACCACGTCACCCGGATTGGCCACCATGCCCGACAGCATTTGCGCATAGCGGGCGCGCCCCTTCGCCGAGATGTTCGCCGGGAGCGCGTCGCCGCATACGTATCCTCTCGTCCCCGAGATCACGATCTCCATGGACGGGATGAAAGCGAGCTTTCGCGCCGCGGGCATGTACCGCACGGGACAGACCCTGATCGACGCCATCGCCTGCCCGGCCAGATCGCACCGCGACAGAAAGACGACGGGGCGCTCCGGGAATGGGGCGCTCGATGCGTAGACCTCGCCATCGGGCGGCGAAACAGGCACATCGCCCGCCGCACCGTTCAGGGGGCGCGGCATCTGTGCGGGCTGGACGAGGTAACCGCCCGGGAGGACGCGCTCCTCCATCCCATCGACGCGGACACCGGCGGCGGCCATGTTGCCTGGAAGGGCGATCCGCAGCGTGCGCGCCGGGAGCTGCGGCCTTCGCGCCTCGGCGAGCGTCCCGAACCCGTCGTAGCCGACAGTGTCGAACTCCCCGGCTCTGCCGAACCGGAGCGCTTCCTCGCTGAAGGAGATCGAGAAGCGCACCTCGATCCGGTCACCCTCTTCGTTGACAGCCACCGGGCCGACCGCCGTGTCGGCCGCAGCGCCGGCAGGTCCCGCAAAAAAAACGCAGATGGCGGCGAAAATGACCATCTGCGGGTACCGGCGGATTCCGTGTGCTCGATTCGTTGTTTCCATGGCTCCTGCTCCCTGTGTCGAGGGCTGGAGAAGGGGGGGCGATCCTGGACTTTTTGACGAAACCATTATATCAAATAGAGGCTATTCGTGGATATACTGTTTTGTTTCAGATATCTATCCGGCAGCAAGGAGAACCGATGATTTTCGAGCAGATCCCAATCGCGCACGACAGGAACTTCGCTTACATCGTGGCTGACGAGGAGACGAAGGACGCCGCGCTCGTCGATCCGGGGTACGGCGGCCGCCAGCTCGTCGACCTGATCGAGAGCAAGGGCCTGACCCTGAGATACGTGATCAACACCCACGCCCATCCGGACCACGTGAGCGACAACGATCTGGTCACGGACGCCACCGGCGCGAAGCTGGCCGCTTTCGGTTACGGCGACGTGCCGGTAAAAGGCGGCGACATCCTGAAGGTAGGCAGCCTCGAGCTCGAGGTGATCCACACGCCGGGCCACACGCCGGGCGACATCTGCATTCTCGTCGAGAACAAGCTGATGACAGGCGACACCCTCTTCGTCGGAAAGGTGGGAGGCACAGGTTTCGGCGACGACGCCCGCACGGAATTCGACAGCCTCCACAGGCTCCTCGACACCCTCGACGACACCGTCGAGGTCTGGCCCGGCCACGACTACGGGGTGCGGCCGTCCTCAACGATCGGCGACGAACGTCGCGAGAACCCCTTCCTGGTACGCACCGACTTCGACGACTTCCTGCACCTCAAAAAAACCTGGCTCGAGTACAAAGCCAAGCACGGCATCAAGTGACAGAGGGGGGAGGGGGAGCGATCAACCTTCCGGGGCTGCTGTCGAACTTTGCGTCCGCTTGGGGCTTGGGTTCGCGCTAGGATCGCGTTAAGAGGTGCACCCTCGGTTTGCGGCGGACGCTCGTCCGCGCCAATACGCCCCGGAAGGATGATCGCTCCCCCTCCCCCCTCTGTCACGCGCACATTTCGACTAATCGCGCGCAGTTGATTTCGGCAAGGTCTTTGACGATCAGGTCGGCGCCTTCCAAGAGGCGGGGATTGCCTACCCGGTCGATGCCCACGCAGGGGAAGCCTCCTCGCACCGCGGCGGCCACCCCGTTGCGGGTGTCCTCGAGCACGATGCACTCGGATGGTGAGAGGCTCAGCTTTTCGGCGGCGAGGAGGAAGATCTGCGGATCCGGTTTGGCCCGCTCCACGTCGTTGCCTGTGACGACCACATCGAAGGTGTTGTAAATGCCGATCGACTTCAGGATGAGCTCGCAGTTGCGGCTGGAGGAGACCGCCGCTGTTCGGAGGCCCCGGTCGCGCGCGGCCTGGAGCAGGCTGATCGTCGACGGGTAGGTCTCGACGCCCTCTGCCATGAATTCGAGGAAGAGCTCCTGTTTCCGGCGGGCCGCTTTTTCGAGGGACCCTTCATCCAGGTCGGGGAGGACCTTTCGGGCGCCCTCGATGCGCGCCATGCCGTTGAGCTTTTCCTGGTACTCGGCCTCGGTGATGGTGCGCCCCAGCTCGGCGAGCATGAGCTCCCACGATTTGAAGTGAGCCGGCGTGGTGTTCACGATCACCCCGTCCATGTCGGAAATCACTGCCTTCAGAACCATGAGGTCGCCCCCGGGTAAAACTCGATAAAGCATAAGCCGCGCCGAAGGGCCTCGGCCGTTCGGACGGTGCCCGCCATCATATCGCCCCGATCGGCCGCCGCAATTTGATTTGTGGGCGCCGCTCGTTTTCTGTAGGCTCGCCGTCACACTTTGCGGTTGTTGGAAGAACACTCATGAGCAAGCGATTCATCCTCGTGGCGGTTTGCGTCTCGATAGTCACCGCCATCCCGGCGGCCCTTTCCGTTTCATGCCAGAGCATCCTCGACGGACCGAACAAGAAGGCGCTCGGGCCCTTCGTCGGTTCGGCCGCGGTCGAGGGCCGGACCGAGGTGGTCCTGGTCGAAGCACCGGCGATCGCGGTGACCTGGACCGATCTCGACTCGGGCCGGACCGGCACGGTCTCTTCGGACGGCGACGGACGCTATCGCATCGACTCCCTCCGGCCCGGCCGATACTCCCTCGAGGGCACGGGCCAGTGGCAGGGCAAGGACGTGGCGGGCGGGACCTTCGTGACGCTCGCCGGGGGTGAGTGCCTGGTGCGCGACATCCAGCTCAACGGATCGCTGGGAGAGGAGATCATGGCGAACGGCGGTTTCGAGAACGAGACCGGCGGCCAGCCCGACGACTGGAATCTCTACGCCCACTCGGGATCGTTCTCCGGATCGGCGGAGTGCGACGGGGATATGCCCTTCGGCGGAACGTACTCGGTGCGGACCGATCTCGTTCGTCTCGGCAACGGACCGTGGGAGCCGTGGCACGCGTCCCTCTCCCAGTCGCCCTTCAGCCTCGAGGCGGGCAAGGACTACCTGTGCAACTTCGCGGCGCGGGCCGACAGCGCGCGCGACATCGGACTGACGATCATCGAGTACGGCGGGAACTGGCACTGGTTCGGCGGCGGAACCTTCCGTCTCGGCACGGAGTGGAAGGAGTACTCCATCGTCTTTACCAGCCTCGAGAACAGTGCGGCGGTCCAGCTCCAGTTCGAGCTGGCCGATCCTGACGGAACGTGGACGACGAGCTCGGTCTGGTTCGACGCGGTCTCGCTGCAGGCCTTCCCTTTCAGGGGGCAGAAGGCGCCCGTGGCGGTGAACCAGGCGGGATACGCGCCTGCCGGCGCCAAGGTGGCGTGCATCGGCCGGGCGTGCAGCGATTTCGACGTCGTCGACGCGGCCACGGGGCAGGTCGTGTTTTCGGGGAACTGCGCGCTTGCCGTTGCCGGCGATCCGGCATCGGGCGAGGATGTCTACGAGGCCGACTTCACGGCCTTCGGCACACCGGGAGAGTACTGGGTCGACGTGGCGGGCGCGGGCCGGTCCGCGCCTTTCGTCATCGCGGCCGATGTGTACGCGCGGCCGGCGACGCTCGCGCTCAAGGGTCTCTACTACCAGCGTTGCGGCACGGCGCTCGATGTCTATCACTGCGAGGCGCCCGCGTGGGCTCATGCGGCGTGCCACACCGGTGAGGCCGAGTATCATTCGTCGAGCGGTTTCACCGGGACGAAGGACGTGGCAGGCGGGTGGCACGATGCGGGCGACTTCGGGCGCTACACCGTTCCGGCCGCCGTGGCGGTGGGTTATCTGCTGCGCGGCTACGAGCGGAACGCCGGCTATTTCGAGGACGGCGCCCTCGATATTCCGGAGAGCCGAAATGGCGTGGCCGACGTGCTCGACGAGGCGCGTTACGAGCTCGAATGGCTGCTCACCATGCAGGATGCGGCCTCGGGAGGAGTGTTCCACAAGGTCACGACCGAGAACTTTCCCCAGACCTGCATGCCCGAGGACGATCCGGCGCCCCTCTACATCTTCGAGATATCGAGTACGGCCACGGCCGATTTCGCGGCCGTGCTGGCGCAGGCGGCGCGTGTCTATGCGCCGATCGACGCGGCCTTCTCCACCGAATGCCTGGCGGCCGCGGTCGGGGCGTGGGATTTCCTGCAGGCCAATCCCGGTATCTATCCGCCGCCGTCGGGATTTCAGAATCCGCCGGGTGTGACGACCGGCGATTACAGCGACAGCCACGACTCCGACGAACGGCTCTGGGCCGCGGCGGAGCTCTTTCTGACGACGGGCGACAGCGCGTACGGCGACTACTTCGACGCCAACTACCATGTCTGGTGGGGCGCGACCTACGCCTGGACGAACAGCTGGCAATCGGTGGGAAATCACGCGCTGAACGACTACGCGCTCTTCGGTCCGGCCGGGCCGGTGCGCGACGAGATCCGCTCCGATCTCGAGAGCCTGGCTCTCGGGCTGGCCGCCGCGGTCGATGGCAGCGGCTACGGCGCTTTTCTCTCGCCCTCCGAATACTACTGGGGGTCGAACATGCTCGTCCTCGACGCGGGCGCCACCCTGATGGATGCTTTCGCGCTCACCGGCAACAGCGCCTTTCACGACGCCGCGTCGAGGCAGCTGGACTACATCCTCGGCGTGAACGCGAATGCGATCTCCCACCTGTCCGGCTGCGGCACCCATTTTCCCCTCACCCAGCACCACGCGCCCTCTTTCGCGGACAGTCTTACCGCGGGCGTGACGGGCTTCGTGTCGGGCGGTCCCGACAGGTACCTTTCCGACAATGTGCTCACCTGGTTTTTCGACGGGACCACGCCGCCCGCGGCCTGCTTCATCGACCGGGCAGGCTCCTACGCGTCGAACGAGATCACCGTCTACTGGAACGCGCCGCTCGTAACGCTCATCGCTCAGCTGAGCGGCACCTAGTTTCTCGGGCGGGAAAAACAGCGGGGGATGGCGCGTCGAGCACCATCCCCCGCAAAGAGGGTTCGAAGCGGTCAGACATTCAACGCCGGGCTACTCTTCATACACGACGAACGTGGTGCCGCCCTTGATGAGCACCCACTGGCCGATGAAGATACCGGTGGCATTGGTCTTGTACGCACCGATCATGACCGTCCCGTTGGGAGCGTAGACGTGCGCCTGCGTATCGGTCACCTTGCCCAGAACCGCGGCGCAATCCGATCCATCCACCCCCTCGACGAAGATGTCGATGTCGCCGGCCGTGAGACCGCTGCCCGCGGCGGGCAGGATCGAACACTTGACCTTCGCGGAGAGGTTGTTCTTGATCCTGATCTCGCACGCCGCGGCGCATTCCACCTTCGTGTGGCGGCCGAGGATGAGCTGGTCGATGTTGTAGATCCCGCCGTCGAGGATGAGCACGGCCGGGGCCTTCTTCTTGGACTTCATCAGTTCAACCTTGCCGTAGTCGCCGGCGGCCAGGTTCATGGTGACGCCCTTGTCCACGATCACGTCCGTCGTTCCCGGCGAGAAGGACGGGAATGTCGGGCTCGGATCGGGAACGGGCAGGGTGAGAGGCGTGTTCCACGCTCCTCCCACGGTTGCCATCGGGTGGACGTAGCAATCGTTGTAGTTGATGTCGCCCGAGATGGCGGCGTTCTTGCTCGCCTTGAGCGAATCGCCCCAGGCGTCGCCGTTGAGCGTCACGCCGTAACCCACGTGGGTCTCGAAGGACTGGTGCAGCCAGCCGCTTCCCATGCTGTTCTTGGCTCCCACGTTGCCCGTGACCGTGGAATTCTTGATCGAGATACTGTGCAGACCGTAGGCCACGAAAACGTCCTCGGGAGGCGGGCCGCCGCCCGACACCACCATGGTCAGGTGCTGCACGTTGGTCGATCCTGTTTCGGTCGACGTGATCTCGGCGTAGTTCGTGAGCGTCGTGCCCGGCGCGACGCCGGCTCCCACGTTCACCACGAGCTGCTCGGGCGAGCCGGTCTGGCCCGCCGGGATCGTGCCGATGTCCCAGGTCACGGTATGGTTGTTGGAATCGTAGGAGCCATTGCCCGAGGCGTTCACGAAGGTGACCTCGGCCGGCAGGGTGTCGACGAGCGTCACGTTCGTCACGTCGAAGCTGTTCAGCGTGTTGTCGAAGGTGAAGTCGTAGGTCAGGTCATTGCCCGGCTCGACGCCTTCGGTGGGATAGGCGAGTCCGTCGTCCTTGGTCAGGTTGAGGGGATTGTAGGAGATTTCCTTGCCCGGAACGCAGAGACCCGTGGGATTTCCGATATCGCTCGAGGTCATCTCCAGCGTGGTCAGGTCCGCGTCGAAAACGCAGAGCAGGTCGCTGCCGTAGGTGGTGGTGTAGAGCGGGCTCGCGGCCTTCTCCGGGTCGACACAGAGGCCGACGATCTGGCCCGAGATTCCGAAGTTGCTGAGATAGATCACCGTTTCGACGTCGGTGTTCATGTCGTACTTGCTGACGTGCTCGGTCCAGTACCAGCCGCCGGTGTACACGTAGCCGGCCGAGGCGTTCACAGCGATACCGATCGGGGGGTGAGTGACGGTGAAGTTACCCGCCTCGGCCCAGCTGGCGGTGTCGAAGTACCTGATCGTGTTGGACGCGTTGTCCGCCACGAAGAGCCAGTCCTTCGACTCGTCGAGCGCGATTCCGTAGGCGTCGATCACACCGGGAAGGTTGAGGTCGGTCTGAAGGGTCAGAACCTTGTTCACCGCATCCCACGTGTAGACGTAGAGGTGTGCCGTGTGCCGGTCGACGGTGTAGATCAGCTGCTTGTCCTGATCCACGACGATACCGGCGAGATTGGTGGCGTTCGGCGCGGTCACGTTTCCGCCGTCCTGCATGGTTGTGGCGTCGATGATCTGGATCACGTTCGACTGCTCGTAGGTGACGAAAAGGAAGGCCGAATCGGTGTCGATCGCGAGCCCCACCGCGCCCCAGCCGTGGTAGGGAATGGTCGTTTCCGTCTGGAAGACGACGGTCCCGTCAGGCTGGATCGACCACGCCTGAATCGGCGTGGGACTGGAATTGATGTCCGAGATCACGTAGAGGGATTTTGCCTCCACGCCGATCGTGGCGGCGACAAATACACAGAGCGCAGCCACAACGATCAGAGAGCGAAAAGAAACGGTACGATTGTGGTGAATCATCTCAAACCTCCTTCTTCACCGAAGATAAATAAATGGGGGGACTGGTATCCGAATTACTGATCGCTCCGTCCCCCTCGGGGGTTTTCCTGAATGGAATGAATATACCAGAATATTTTTATTGATGGAAGGAATTTATGGAAGTTCTCTCCCCGAATCTCCTGCGCCGAAACCCGTTTTGGAGGCAGGAATGATCCGCGGTGCGGTAGCGGCGGCGCCCTCTTTCTGTGGGCCATTGCGGGTTGCGGGCCAAGTGGTTACGATCAGGGGCAACGAGGCGGCACAACGGGCCGGCCGGCGATGGTCAAAAGCCCCCGCATTGCGGCCGGCAGGGAACTGGCAAGGATCGACGTGATGACTCGGACAATATCGATCGGATTCGTGCTTTTCATCATCGCGGTTGCGGCGGCGGGGGCTTACTTCATTTTCTGCCGTGCCCCGGCGACCGAGCCGATCGAGTTCGATGACGGCTCACCGGGCGACGGGGCCCGCGGCCAGGTCGAGTGGCAGTGTCCCTTCGTGCCGGACAGGGAGGACGATCGCGAGGCACCGCGCACTGTCGAACCGCTCCGGCCCGATCTGCCGACCTGTTCCTACGCGGGGAAAGTCGTCGACGAAAAAGGATCGCCCGTCGAGGGAGCGGCGCTTTTTCTTTTCGGGACGGGCGGCGGTGCGGCGCGGCGCGAAAACCTCTTTGCCGGCCGCGAGGCGCGCACCGATCGTGCCGGAGCCTACGTCTTCGAGTATGTCCCGGCGGTGGGTTCGTACCTCGTGGGCGGAGCGGTGCGCGGCGCCGCCTTCTGCGAGGTGCACTGCCCGGCGCCCGAGGCGGGGCGTATCGTGACGGTGGCCGACCTCGTGCTTCGAAGGGGATTGATCCGCAAGGGCACGGTGGTCGATCTGGACGGCCGCCCTCTCGAGGGTGTTCGGATCGCGGCGCGGAGCGAATGGGAGTTCCTGCCCCGCGCGCCCATTGGCTACAGCCGGAGCGAAGCGGTGACCGATGACGCGGGGCGATTCGTGCTTTCCGGTCTGAGCCCGGGCGAGTACGAGGTCACGGCCGAGGCCGAAGGGTACATCCCCCGGTGCCGTCCGATGCTCGTCGACCGGCATGGCAGCGGCGGCCACGCAACGGGCTCCGTCGATTTCGCGCTCGCGCGGGGCGTGCGGATTCTGAGGGGCCGTGTCGAGAGCGACGATGGCCTTCCCCTGGCCGGCGCGATCGTGGGCGTGAAGAACAGCGAGAGCGAGGGAAGGTCCCGCTTGTACCGCACGGCGCGAACCGACGGTGGGGGTGCGTTCGTCGTGGAGAACCTTCCCGCCGGAACGCTCACGCTCACGGCCGAGAGCGAGGCGTTCTACCTCGACGCTCCCGTGGGAATCGATCCCGATCAGGACGCGGTGGCCGTCTCCATGGCTGCCAAGGGGCGGATCGAGGCGAGGATCGAAGCGTCCGCGCCGCTCCCGGAGGCGTTCGGTGTCGGCGTGCACGAGTTCATCGCCGAGGGTGAAATCGATGGCGCGCAGGCTTTCAGGGACATCATGTTCTCCAGCGGCACGATCAGCCTCGATCGCCTCATTCCGGGGATCTATGTGCTCGTCGTGAAGGCGGACGGATTCGCCTGGGCCTTCTCCGACGAGATCGACGTGGAGAGCGGTGAAACGGCCCGCGATGTGATCATCACCTTGAGCAAGGGGGGGGCGATCGCGGGGAGGCTCGTCGATGATCGCGGCCGGTACGCGCGCGGCTTCGAGGTGCGGCTCATGCCCGCCGACCACGATGGCGGCGGCGGTGCGGGGCGCGCGGCGGACGCGGTGTGCGAGCAGGGCAAGAGGGTCCTGTCGACCGAGGAGGGCATGTTCGCCATGCCCCATGTTCTTCCGGGCAGTTACTGCCTGGAGATCATCGGCACCGGAATGCCCCCGCTGGTTCGCGGCCCCCTCAAGGTCGAGGACGGGAAGGAGCTGTTGCTCGATCCGATCGTGGTCATGTCGGGCGGCCGTCTCGAAGGCAGGGCGTTCCGGTCGGGCGGAGAACCAGCGCGGGGCGCGCGCATCGTGGCCGTGAAGAAGGGGAGCGGCCATTGCCGCACGGCGGCGACCGGCGAGGACGGCGGCTTTTCGTTCGACGCCCTGGCCGCGGGCGTTTACCTGGTCCATATCGAGGCGGACGCGTGGACCGATCCTCGCCTGCGCTCCACGAAGTCGGTGCTGATCAGGGAAGGGGAAACCGCCTTTGTGGAGGTTACCGAGCGGTAGGGGGGGAGAACATATTGGGGTACAAAACTCGTTGGATTAGAACGGGAGGAAGGCATCTCGATCGATCTCGACCTCGGTTTTTTCTCCGGCACGGATCGTAAAGGATTGTTCCACGCGTCCGACCGAGGCGTGACTCACCGTGATCTTCCAGGAACCGGCCTCGAAGCTCGTCGTCAACGTGCAGGTCCCGGTGTGATCAACGATGCAGCCGGCACCGCTGATCGTCCAGCCCTGGTCGTTATCCGTGCTCTCGATCTTGATGGAAAGATTCTGGTTCCGTATTTCGTCGAGGCCGGTGACCTTCAGATCGAGAGTCCCGCTGAAGGGGAGAACGATCCGGAGATCATCGATCACACTGTTTTTCCCGAGAACGACATTCTCGAGCCGCCCCTGCGCAACGTCCGGTCCGTTGGCGCTCAGGAAGTAGGTGCCCGGTTCGATGCTTCTGAAGCGAAAACGCCCCTCTCCATCGACGGATGTGGTGAAGATCTTTCCCCGCCCGGTCGCGGCCATGACCCAACCGCGGCTGTTGCGCCAGGGCTTCCCCGTCCTCTCTTCGATCACGAAGCCGCTCAGCTCGGTACGGCGTAGGTGAATGTCCCGCACGATCAGACCGGGCTCCTCAAACTCTATCCGGTCGACGCGGTTGGTCGCGCTTATGAGAGTGTTTTCGGCGAACTGGACATCAATGTCGTAGCCCCACAGGTCGAGCGGCCCGATCTCGAAATCGCCGTTGGCATCGGTCTTGGATCGGCAGATGGCAGTGCCCGGTTGTTTCCGCTCGCCACGATCCCGACTGTCATGGCGGCGCAGGAGCGTGATCTTCGCGTTTGGGACGGTGATCCCGTCGCCGTCGAAGAGCGTCCCGCGCCAGATGACCTGACTCTCCTGGAGGCCGAAGTTCACCTCCACGTCGTCATCGAGGAGCTCGCACATCTTCATCTCTCTCAAAACCGTTCCCGCGGGAGACGAGCCGGCCTCGGTTTCAGTGGTAGAGAGCGAATAGGAACCCGGTGGGAGGGGAGGCGTGGTGTACCGTCCGTCCGATCCGGTCGACACCGACTGCACGGCTGAGATGAGCGCGGAGTAATAATTGACCTTCACTTCCGGTGTGGGCTTCCCCAGAGTATCGCGTACCTCCCCGTAGAAACGGGGACCCGTTCCGAGGCGGATCTCCACTCCTTCGCCTCCCGCCTCTTCGTCAGCATGGGCTTCTGCGAAATCGGGATGGCGCGCCCAGAGACGGTGGGGGCCTGCCCTGAGATCGGTAACGGTGAATGTGCCGTCAGAAGCGGACTCGACCGGTTTGCCGTCCGCCCACACTTCGGGCCGCATCGTGTCTCCATGGCGGCTGAAACTGCGGATGAGATAGGGGACGACCTCGGCACCGGCGAGCGGCCGCCCCGTCGCGTCTTCTACCACCCGGCCGCTAATCGTCAGCCCCGGAGTCAACTGGAGAACGTATCCTGTGATCCCTTCGCCTTCGGGGATCTCCAGCTCAAAGTGATCGGGCCGTTGATAACCATTCGCACTGTAGCGGATGATGTATGTTCCGCCCTCCTCCAGGGGGATGGAGAATCGTCCCTCCGAAGACTCGATCGGCTCCTTCTGCCAGGGAGGATAGGGTTGCAGGTGGCTGCCGTTGCTTTTCTTGAGCTGACGCAGCCAGACCGAGAACGTGGTGACGGGATTGTCGGTGGTTGTATCGATCACGATTCCTGAAAAGACGGTCCGGATTGATTCGGTTTCGTTTGTTGGTGGAGGCGATTCGGGGACGAGAGGTTCTCTCTTCAAGAAGGGTGAATCCGCCTCTGTAACAGGTTCTTCAGGGTCCGAGGTTTGCGCGGTGGTCTTTCCCTGTGCCGGAATGGTGCCGTCGTCCTGTTCGATCGACGAAAAAATCCATATGCCGATGAAGGTCAGCGCGAGGAGACCGCCGAGAAAGAAGATGGTGATGCGCGTCTGATTCCCGTTCATGACCAAGCCATTCTAACACTCACGGGGAGTGCAGGAAGGATATTTTCCTCGGTCCACCGCTGTTACCATACCCTTAAGAGCCTGTACCCATTCATGATATAGTGATGTACGTAAGTTGGTTGCTTGCCCGGATAGGGCCAGGGAAACAGAGTCATGAGAATCCTCTTCCTCCTCGTCTCGATTGTCTTACCTCAAGCATCGGGATTATCCGCCACTATCTTTGTCCCTGACAATTATTCTACTATCCAAGCCGCTATCGATGCTTCGGTGAACGGTGACATCATTATTGTCCTGACCTGCCCCCGAGAATGATACCAGTTAATTCGGGGTAATTACATGTGAAT
>CAZUHB010000100.1:0-16303 GCA_964620445.1 uncultured Phycisphaerales bacterium | reverse complement strand
TTCAGATCTGGCTCATATTGAAAGGTGCGAGGAAAATCTGATTCTTCAGGGCTGGGATGCTTCCGATCGTGCCGATCACAAGATGATGGTTGACTCATCGATCGGCGTGGGTCATAACATTGCGCTGAAATCGACGACCGAACTCAACGCACGAAAGGCAGAGGAGATGATCATCGGCCTCATCGGTCTTGCCAACTCGGGCAAGACGACCATATTCAACGCACTCACGGGTTCCGAAGCTCCCGTGACCGCCTACGCCAACACGAAGGTCGATCCGAATCTCGCTGTCGTGGCTGTGGCGGACGAGAGGCTGAATCGGCTCGAGGCAATGTACGATCCGAAGAAGACGACTCATGCCACGGTCGACATGATCGATTTCGTGGGCCTCTCCGAGGGCGACGCCCAGGGCGGTGTCTTCTCGAGCCTCACCATGGGACTGATCAAGAACACCGATGCCCTCGGCCTGGTGGTCCGCAATTTCGACGACGATCTCGCGGGCGCGCCCGATCCGGTGGGCGACATGGAACAGATCGAGGTCGAGCTCTACATGTCCGACCTGATCATCGCCGAGAGGCGGCTCGAGAAGATCGAGCTCTGTTACAAGCGGGGGCAGAAGGACCGGTCCCTCGAGTTCGAGGAAGCGCTTCTGCGCAAGATCTTCGATCAACTCGGCCAGGACCGGCCGATCCTCGACATGGACCTCGGCGATGACGAGTCGAAGGCGGTCAAGGGTTTCCACTTTCTCACGAAGAAGCCGATACTGGTCATCGTGAACTCGAGCGAGGAGAATTTTGCGAAGAGTCCAGATCTCCTGGAGCGGATCGAGAAGCGCCACCGGGCGATCGAGTTCGCCGGCGCCTTCGAGATGGATCTCGCGCGCCTTGACGACGAGGAAGAGGCGCGCCTCTTCATGGACGACTTCGGTATCCGCGAATCGGCGCGCGATCGATTGACGCGCATCGCCTACGAGACGGTCGGTTACATCAGCTTCTTCACGGTCGGTCCCGACGAGGTGCGCGCCTGGAACATCGTCAAGGGGCAGTCTGCCGTGGACGCCGCCGGCGCGATCCACAACGACCTGGCCCGCGGATTCATCAGGGCCGAGTGTTTTTCCTACGACGACCTGATCGACTGCGGCTCGGAAAAGGGTGTGCGCGAGAAGGGCCGCTTCAGGCTCGAGGGCAAGAACTACATTGTTCGAGACGGGGATATCCTGAGCATCAGGTTCAGCGTCTGACGAACGGCCCTTCTTCGGGCCGAGGCATACTGTCTTTTGCGAGGCTCGGCAATGAAAGGCTGGGGCGGCGGATTGGTCGGCACCTATTTCGAGAGGACCCGGTCCTATTCGACGCCCCGTTTCATCGTGGAGCTCTCGCTCGTCCCCTTCGGCGCCAAGATCGCGATCGCCCTGATTCTCCACCTCGTCGGGCAGACCCCGGCCGAAACCACGACCGACGTGCTCGCCGACGAGGGACTGGCCGCGCTCTTTTTCGGCGGTCTCATTTTGTCGCCTCTCATCGAGACCCTGGTGGGCCAGTGGCTGTTCATCTGGCTCCTCTCCTTCCTGACGCGGAGCACACCCGTTCTGGTCCTGGGCTCGGCCCTGCTCTTCTCGGCCCTCCACCTGCACGTGGGGATCGCGGGCGCGCTCATCGTCTTTCCGATCGGCATCGCTCTCTCGTGGAGTTTCATCCTCTTCAGAGCCCGTTCGCGGCAGCACGCCTACTGGGTGACCGCCGCCGTGCACTCGCTCCACAATGGCGTGGCCATTTTCCTCTACCTGCTTCTTCCCTGACGGGCCGCCCGGAAAGCCGGATCTGCGGCGGCTGTCCTATCCGGTCGATCCCCGCACCGCGGATCCCTCCTCGTAACCGACGATTCTATCGGGACTTCAAGTTACCAGGTCGATCCGTTGATTGATCGGGGAGAGAAGGGCGCCCTCCCTGCACGGGTATTTTTTTTGGTGATCTTCCGGGCTAAATGGCCACCGGTTTCGGCCCGATTTTGACGATAGGAGAAAAGTTTACATTGAGAGTAGGGAATTTGCCTGCACTGAACGGCGAGGTGCTGCAACGTCCCGGAAGAAAGGAAAGGCCCTGATGGGCAAGGATCAATCGCGATACAACGAGGATTGCGGCGCCAGGACGGACAACGCGAAAGATCTGGAATCACTCCGAAAAGCGCTCACCGAGTCGGAAAAAAAGTTCCGGTCCCTCTTCGAATCGACGAGCGATTCGGTGATGCTTCTCGACGAGAGGGGATTCTTTGACTGCAATTCGGCCACCCTGAAAACCTTCGGACTCTCCGACCGGGATGAGTTCTGCGGCCGGAAACCGTCCCAGTTTTCACCCGCCCTTCAGCCGAACGGATTCGATTCGGAGCCGCTGGCCCAGCAATTCATAAGGAGCGCCTTCGAGAAAGGGCGCTGCTCGTTCGAATGGACGCACCGCCGGCCCGACGGATTCGAATTCCCTTGCGAGGTTCAACTGAGCACGCTCAACTGGGAAGGCCGGAAAGCGCTCCTCGCCGTGGTGCGCGACATCAGCCGCCGCCACCGGATGCAGCGCGCCCTCAGGGACTCGGAGCAGCGGCTCGCGCTGCACATCGAGCAGACCCCTCTCGCCTACATCGAGTGGACGACGAACCTCGAGGTGCAGGCCTGGAATCCATCGGCGGAGAGGATCTTCGGGTTTTCGAAGGAAGAGGCTCTGGGCCGGAGCGCATTCAGCCTGATCCTTGAAGAGAAATCTCAGAACCGTGTCGACCAGCTGGTCCACGATCTCCTGAATCGGACAGGCAGGGTGCGCAGCACCGCACGGAACAGGACCAAGTCCGGCCAGTCCATTGTGTGCGAATGGTACAACACTCCCCTGGTGAACGAGAGCGGAAAGGTGATCGGAATCGCGTCTCTCGTCCAGGACGTGACGGAGCGCAAGAGCGCCGAGAGGGCCTTGCTGAAAAGCGAGCAGCGGATGGACCTCGCCCTCGAGGGCGCCGATCTCGGCCTCTGGGACTGGGACATCCAGAGCGACGCCGCTTTCTTCAATCCTCGGTGCGCCGGTATGCTCGGTTTCGATCCGGACGAGTTCGCGCCGCGGATCGGCAGCTGGCAGGAACGGATCCATCCCAACGACAAAGTGCGCGTCATGTCGGCGATGAAAGACCATCTCTCCGGAGAGACCCCTTTCTTCCAGTCCGAACACCGGTTGCGGACCAGGTCGGGCGACTGGAAGTGGATCTTCGCCAGGGGCAAGATCGTCGAAAGGGACGACGAGCGGAAACCTCTCCGCGCCTCGGGAACCTTTCACGACATCAGCGAACGCAAAATCACCGAGGACGCCCTGCGCCGTAAAGACAGGATCATGCAGGCCGTGGCCTTCGCCGCGAGAAAATTTCTCAAGACCGGCTCCTGGCAGCACACGATCAGCGAGATTCTCGAGCGCCTGGGAAAGGCGACCGGTGTCAGCCGTGTCTGCATCCTCGAGAACCGTCCCATGGCGGGAGGCGCCCTGACCGCCGTGCGGCGTCACGAGTGGACCGCGCTGAGGATCGCCTCCATGAAGAACGATCCCTGGTGGCGCGAAGTCTACTTTCAGACGGAAGGCTCGAACCGCTGGGGGGAGATCCTCGGCGGAGGGGAGGTCATTCACGGAAGGAGGAGCGAATTCTCCGCCGAAGAGCGGGATCGGTGCGTCGCCGACGACGTGCTCTCCGTTCTGGCGGTCCCCGTGTTCGTCAACGGCGAGTGGTGGGGGACGATCGAATTCGAAGACTGCAAAATCGAACGGGACTGGTTCGCGGCTGAGATCGATTCGTTGAAAACGGCGACCGCCATCTTCGGATCGGCCATCCAGCACGAACGGGGTGCCGCGGCCCTCAGGCTCGCCATGGAGAGGATGGATACGGCCAACCGGGAACTCGAGAACGCCATCGACGAGACGAGACGCCTCGCCGTGGAAGCCGAGAGCGCCAACCGGGCCAAGAGCGAGTTCCTGGCAAACATGAGTCACGAGATCCGCACGCCGTTGAACGGAATCACGGGCATGACCAGCCTCCTGCTCGATACCGACCTGAACGACGAGCAGCGCGATTTCACCGAAACGGTCAAGAACTCGAGCCACTCCCTGCTCGGTGTGATCAATGACATCCTCGACTTCACCAAGATCGAGGCTGGAAAACTCGATCTGGAAAAGATCAACTTCGATATCAACACGGTGATCGACGATGTGGCCGATGTGCTGACGCTCAAGGCGGAGGAGAAAGGCCTGGAATACGTCTCCTTCATCGAGCCGGGCGTGCCAACCGCCTTGCGCGGCGACCCGGGACGGCTGAAGCAGATCCTGCTCAATCTCGTGGGCAACGCGGTCAAGTTCACGAGCAAGGGCGAGGTGGCCATTCAGGTGAGCGTCGATTTCGAGGACGTCCACGATGTGGTACTACGCTTCACCGTGGCCGACACCGGTATCGGGTTCTCTCCCAGGAAGAGGGACACCCTCTTCGACGCCTTCACACAGGAGGATGCGTCCACGACGCGCAGGTTCGGCGGAACCGGCCTCGGACTGGCCATCTCGAAGCGTTTTGCCGAGATGATGCACGGCGAGATCGGCGCCGACAGCGTTGAGGGCGAAGGGGCCACCTTCTGGTTCACCACTCTCCTTTGCAAGCAGATCAAGGCGTGGTCGAAACCGTCCGGCCCCGACAGCCGCCTGGAGAAGCGGCGCGTTCTGGTGGTGGAAGACAACGAGACGAGCCGGATCGCGCTGACGAAGATCCTCCGATCGTGGCGGTGCGACTGCGACACCGCCCACGACGGCCAAAACGCCTTCGACAAGCTGCGCAGCGCCGCGGCGGAAGGGAAACCGTACGACGCCGCCATCGTGGACAGCGACATGCCCGACATGAACGGCATGACTCTCGGCAAACGGATCGGCGAGGACAAGTCTCTCGACGACACGCGCCTCGTGATGATGGTTCCCCGATCGGCCCAATGCGACGCCGAGAGTCTGTCGGAGAGCGGATTCGCCGGGCAGCTGGCCAAGCCGATCAAGAACAAGCAGCTCTCCGAGTGCCTCCTGAGGACGGCCGGGGACGAACAGGATCAGCCGCCGGGCGAGGGAGATCGAAACGACGGAGACGGCAAGGATCTCCCTGACAGGAAAAAGATCCGCATCCTGCTCGTCGAGGACAACCTGGTCAACCAGAAGGTGGCGATGAAGCTGATTCAAAAAGAAGGGTATCGGGTCGACGCCGTCTCCCACGGCGGAGAGGCGATCGAGGCGCTCGAGAAGAAGGCCTACGATCTGGTGCTCATGGATATACAGATGCCCGAGATGGACGGGATCGAGGCGACACGCATCGTGCGCGACGAATCGTCGGCCGTGCGGAACCACGACATCCCGATCATCGCCATGACCGCCCACGCCATGAAAGGGGACAGGGAGTCCTACCTGGCCTCGGGGATGGACGACTACGTGTCGAAACCGATCGTCGTCTCCGAGCTGGTCGCCGCGATCGAGAAGTGGTCCGGCCGGATCGCCGAGATCGAAAAGCGGACCTAATTCTCGAGCGCCTTGCGCCGCACTTCGACCACCTCTTCTGCCAGGATGTGGGGCATCGCCTCGTAGCGGTCGAAGTGCATGGTGAACTCGCCCCGGCCGCTGGTCAGGGTTCTCACCTCGGAGGCGTAGCCGAACATCTCGTCGAGCGGCACGCGGGCGCGCATCACGGCCATGTCGTCCTTCAAGTCCATCTGCACGATCTTGCCCCGCTTGCTGCAAAGGCTGCCCGTGAGCGCGCCCGTGAAGTCCTGGGGCGCGGTCACCTCGACGGCCATCACCGGCTCGAGGAGCTCGAGGCCCGCCTTGATACAGGCATCGCGAAAGCCGATCAACCCGCAGGTCCTGAAAGCATGCTCAGACGAATCGACGTCGTGGGCCGACCCGTCGAAGAGGGTCACCTTCACGTCGACCATGGGGAATTTCGCGAAGGGGCCCTTCTCCATCGCCTCGATGATGCCGCGCTTGATCGCCGGGATGTACTCCCGCGGGATCCGGCCGCCGGTGATCTTGTTCTCGAACTGCAGGCCCGCGCCCACAACTCCCGGTTCTATGAAGATCTTCATGTGGGCGTACTGGCCGTGGCCACCGCTCTGCTTCACGTGCTTGTGCTCGTGTTCGGTCGAACCGATGATCGTTTCGCGGTAGGCGACCTGGGGCTTGCCCACGTCGACATTCACCTTGAACTCGCGCTTGAGGCGGTCGGTGATGATGTCGAGGTGCAGCTCTCCCATGCCGGAGATGACGACGTCGCCCGTCTCCATGTTGCTCGTCACCGTGAAGGTGGGATCCTCCTCGGCAAGGCGCACGAGCGACTTGGAGAGCCGCTCCGAGTCGGCCCGGCTCTGGGGAGTGACCGCCACGCCGATCACGGGCGCCGGGAAATCGATCGTCTCGAGCACGATCGGGTCGTTCTCGTCGCAGAGGGTGTCGCCGGTGAAGGTGTTGGCCAGGCCGACCACGGCGCCCACCTCGCCGGCGTGGAGCGTGTCCACGCGGGTTCGTTTGTTGGCGTGCATCTCGAAGATGAGGCCCACGCGCTGTTTCTTCTCCCGGTTCGAGTTGTACACGAACTCTCCCGCGCGCAGCACGCCCGAGTAAACGCGTACGTAGGTGATCTTTCCCAGGTGGCTGTCCGCCTGCACCTTGAAGGCGACCGCTGCCAGGGGCGGATCGTCGGACGGGTAGCGGATGATCTCCTCCATGTCCTCGTTCACTGTGCCGATCACGGGCGGGAGATCGGCCGGTGAAGGGAGGTAGTCGACGATCGCGTCGAGCAGCCGGCGTACCACCTTGTTGCGAAAAGCCGCGCCGCACAGAACGGGCGTGATCTTGCGATCGATCGTGGCCTTCCGGAGCGCGGCCACCAGCTCTTCGCGGCCGGGCGCCTCTCCGTTGATGAACTTTTCCGTCAACGAGTCGTCCTGCTCGCTGATCCGCTCGATCATGTATGCCTGGGCATCGGCCGCCTTCTGCTGCAGTTCCTCCGGAATGGGGCCTTCCTGGATGAGGACGCCCTGGGGGGTCTGCGGGTAATAGACCGCCTTCATATCGACGAGATCGATGATCCCCTCGAACTCCACCTCCGCGCCGATCGGGATGACGACAGGCACGGCATTGGCGCCGAGCTCCTCCCTGATGGCGGCCACGACACCCTCGAAGTCGGCGCCGATGCGGTCCATCTTGTTGACGAAGGCGATCCGCGGTACGCGGTACTTTTCCGCCTGGCGCCACACGGTGCGCGCCTGGGGCTGAACACCCCCCACGGCGCAGAAGAGCATGACCGTACCGTCGAGCACGCGCAAGGAGCGCTCCACCTCGGCGGTGAAATCCACGTGGCCGGGGGTGTCGATGATATTGATCCGATGGTCGCGCCAGTAAGTGGTCGTGGCGGCCGACGTGATGGTGATCCCCCGTTCCTGCTCCTGCACCATCCAGTCCATCGTGGCCTGTCCGTCGTGGACCTCGCCGATCTTGTGGCTCTTTCCGGTGAAGAAGAGGATCCTCTCCGTCACGGTTGTCTTGCCGGCGTCGATGTGTGCCATGAGCCCCACGTTGCGGACGCGGCCGATGTCTATGTTGCGCACCATATTTTTGCTCGATTCAAAAACGGGACAGAATACCTCAACCGGAACGAGAGTCAAGCGATTAGCTCCCGATAAGCTGGAATAATTTGGATCGATGAAGATGGACGCCTGGTGGACGGGAATCGTGAGCCGTACGTAACTGTTTGCAGGGTCTAGTCCTGCCACGGTTCGACCGGCACGTCGTACGCCTCGACGCGCGGCATCGGTTCGTCCACGACGATCCGGCTCCCTCCCCTGTCGACGGAGAACCTGATCCGGCCGTCGGCCATGTTGAGCCACGCCTTGCGCACCCCGATCTGGTCGGTCACGGCCTGACCGTCGATCGTGACGAACCGGTCATCCTGTCTCAGTCCGGCCCGCCACGCGACGCCCGACCGATCGAGATCGATGACGCGCACACCGTCGAGGTTGGCGCGGAGGCTCATGTCGGGCGCCTCGACGAAGCGCGCGATCTCCACCCCGAAGGGACCGAAAGCGCGGGTCGGTCTCATCGCGAAGGGTTCGCGCACCATCGCCTCGAGTTCGTCCGCTTTTTCAGGTCCGATGTAGGTCCTGGCCACGGCCACGAAATCGTCCACGGTCGGACCGAGCCGCCCTCTGTCCCAGCGGTCGTCGTTATTGAGGGTGCGCATGAAATCGTCCAGCCTCTTTCCTTTTCCCTCGGCGCGAATCGCGCAGTCGAGCCATGCGGCGGTGAGAAGGCCTCCGCCGTAGACGAGCTGGTAAGCGTCCCGATCAGTGAAGAAGATCTTGCCTCCCGCCTTGACGAGAGAGAGTTTGCCCCGATGCGTGTTGGATGCGCACTCGGACATCTTCACACCGAGGGTGGATGTGAAATCCTCCCACGTGGTCATCCCGAGCCGCGCGATCACGAGGTAGGCGAAGTAGTCGGTGAATCCCTCGCTGTACCAGCGCAGCTCGTCGGGTGATTCGAAGAGCGCCGCTGTCCAGGTGTGGTGGAATTCGTGGGCCACCAGATGGGGCAGAGAGTCGACGCCGGCGGACACTGTCCGCGGGTCCACGGTGAGGGTCATCGAATTGGCCTTGGGCGATCCGCCCGTACCTCTCGTGTCGGGACGGCCGAAGAGAAAGACGTACCTCCCCCGGGGTGTCCGCCCGAAGAGCTCGAGTTCGGCGGCCACGATCCGGGCGATCGGGTCGACCACTTTCTGCTCGAGCAACCGCTGTCCGGGCGCGACCGCCACGATCCCGCGGAAATCGCCGACCTCGATCGCGTGGCGGCTCCACTTTCCCACCGCGATCAGATCGTGTGTCAGAGTGCGCATAGAGGGCGGTTGGAAGGTCGCCTGGCCGATCCGCGGCCAGGGCACGATCGCGTCTTCGGCGCACCCGTCGATCGTGACGGAGATCCGCGCCGGCTCGGCGAATCGAGACGACCGGCCGAGGCGGGGGGTCGCAAAGAGGGTCCACGTGGTGAGCATGCCGTGGTTTTCGTCGAGATAGGGGAACTCGTATGCATCGTGCGACTCCCGCACCGCGTCGAGAGACCGGTGGCGGATCGGAACGACGTATTCGAGGCGAAGGCCGCTCTCGCCGGAGGGCGTGACCTCCCACGTGAAGGGATCGACCCGCTCGATCCCAAGCGCACCCTCCGCCCCGAACGCCCGTACCTCCCCGTCGATCAGCGGTGCGTCGAGCTCGAGGAACGTATGGCCCCGGCTGAACGAGAACCGGAGACGATCGATCGAGGAATCGAGACCGGAAAGAGCCAACCTGACAGCCACGATGCCTTCCGAAAGATCGGGCCGAATTCGATAGTGCAGCTCCATGCCGGAGCCGGTGTCCGCCGGGCGGGCGACGTTCGTGCAGGACCAGAGACCGAGGAGGATCGCAATGGCGGCCGAAAGCAGGAGCGACCCACGTTTCGACGGCACCGCCCCGATGCCTCGCGGCTGCGATTCACCGGCGGCCGTGTGTTCGGACCGGCTTGGCAATCCTTCTCTTCGATGGTACCTTGTTCTCATGATCGGCAATCCTATCAAGACAGAGAGGTCTGTGCCATGACAGCCACGTGGAAGAACATTCATGTCGCGGCTTTTGCCCTTCTTTTGCTTCTCGGCGTCGTGCAGCTCGTCTGGTATTTTCCCGAGCTCCCTCTCAAGGTGGCGACCAACTTCGGAGCCAACGGCGATGCGAACGGTTGGAGCACGCGCAACGATTTCGCGACCATTTACATCGTCACCCTCGGCGGCACGGCGCTTGTCTTCTTCCTCATCTATCTTTTCATTCCCAGAATACCGCCGCGGCTCATCAGCATACCGTCGAGGGACTACTGGCTCGCTCCCGAGCGCAAGGACAGGACCCTCGCCCTGGTCGCGCGCCGGTTGCTCATCATGGGAAACGGCACGCTCTGTTTCGTGCTTCTCCTCTTCAAGTTCACCATCGACGCGAATCTCGTCAAGGACGGGCCCCCGTCCCTGGGCGCCGGATCGTGGGTGGCGATGGGGGCCTATCTGGCGTTCGTGCTGGGATGGATGGTCGCCTTGTTCTGGAGGCTGAAACCGCCACCGCTCTCCGAACGGGGCTAGGTCCGCTTTCTCTCGAGCAGATCGATGTACGCACCCTCGACAAGGTCGGAATCGGCGATCCCCAGCTCGCGCATCAATCCGGCGGCGATCGCGGCGCCGTCGGCCGAAGACTGTCCCTTCTCGAGCACGACCTCGAGCTCCATCCATGAGCCGAGGCCGTCCACCTCGTCGAGGTGGACCCGGGTCTGGCCCACCATGAAGAGCTTTCGGCGCTTGCGCACCACGCCGCGGACGCCATGGGCGGCAGCCAGAACGGTTTCGAGGGAGACGGGATCGGCGGTGCGGGCGATGAGATAGTCGGAGCGTTTGGGCCCGGCACTGTCGGTCCGCTCGTAGTAGATGAGTTCACCCCTGTCCGCCGAGAGGGTGCGCAGCTTGAGCCGCCCCCTCTCGATCATGAAGAAGGTGTCCTCCTGGAAAATCGTGTCGCCGGGGCCGTCGGCCATTGCGCCCACACGAGATTCCAGCTCCTCGGGATTGGAGACGCGCGCCTTGATTTCGATGTTTGCCGGCATGGGGAGTCCTATTTTTTGATGATCACACCAAGACCCGACACGTTTTGTGAAACGTTCTCGGGGTTGCCGCTGTACGTGATGTTGCCTGTTCCGTTGATGACGGCGTTCAGTGATTTCGATGCATGAACCCTGGCGTGGCCGGCCCCGTTGATGGTGACGGAGACCGTTTCGGCGGAGAGACCGTTCGTGTCCACATCGGCCGTTCCGGCCACGGTCAGGTCGACCTCGCGCGCGCGGCCCGTGGCGCCGAGGCTCGCGGTGCCCGCCAGGTCGATGTCGAATCGGTCGACGTCGACTTCGGCGATGCCGAGGTTGACAGCGCCTGCCGCGTGGATTGCGTTCAGCATTTCGCAGCCGATGACGATCTCGATCGTTATCTTCGTCGAGATCTTCTCGGAAGGCTTGACGTGCAGCGTGTCTCCCTTGACCTCGGTGACGATCAGCGGAAGGATGTTGTCTTCGCCGGTGATGGTGAAGCGCTGCGCCGCGCCGCAGGTGATCGTGACGTCGTACGCTCCGGACAGGTCGAGACCGGTGAAGGCGGCGAGCTCGCGCTCCTCGGTCATGGACACGCCGCTCCCCTTGACCGCGTCGCGATCGTTAAAGCACTCGCAGCATCCGCACGCGAGAACGAGCAGTATCGAAAAGATGAGTACCTGGATCGATTTCATGGTTTTCTCCCGAAGGGAAGGATGCCCCTTGATCGGTCTCTCTGGATCATACCTTTTTTTCTTCTCTTCCGCGATCCCCGCGCTTTTGCGAGATCTCTCAATTCCCGTCCTTTTCTTCGCAGCCGACACGCCACTCGAGAATGCCGCCCGAAAGGTTCTCCTCGAGCTGCACCTCGAGCTTGAGACCGCGGGTGATCACGGTCTCGAACTCGACGCGGTTGTAACGGTCGATCTCCCGCCCGTATGGCGTCTTGTTCTCCACCGGCTTCCACGTCCCGTCAGCGAGCCAGAGAAGGCGCCAGCTCGCCGGCACGCGGCAGTGGCCGATCCCCCGATCGTCGAACCAGTAGACCTCGGACGACGAGATCGCCCGCTTCTCGTCGAAATCGTAGGCCACCCATTCCACCGTTCCCTTGCGGTCCCACCAGGTGAATCGCGGGATGCGGCCGTCCTTCGAGCTGCGCGGCTCGATGCCGTCGTTGAGGGCGCGGGTCGTGTCCGACACGAAGCAGTGGGACGCGCGCGGTTCGGGGGCAACGACCCAGTCCCGGCCGAGCGGTCCGTTGTCGATTCTCGGAAAAGAGGCGATCCTGAGCTTCGCGCACCCCATGGGAATGAGATCGATCGTTTCCACCGGTTCTTCCGATCGGATCGGTCCCTGCTGCATGCGGCCCACCAGGCCGCCGTCCATTTTCCAGCCGGGAATCTTGCGTGCCTGGACGCGCATGGTGATGGGCGCGTTGTCTCGCGTGAAGGGCTGGGCGGCCAGCGGCCCGCTTTTTCGCACGATCTCGAAGGACTCGGCCGGGGCCGTACCGTCGAGCACGAGACCGTAGTTCCACAGTGTCGTGGGGAAGACCTCGAAGGCGGGCCAGTCGGGAGTGCTCTTCAGGTCGGCTTTCTCATGACTCTGCCAGTCCTCTTTCCCCTCGGCCTTGACCCACTTCTCGCCGATCGCAAGGCTGAAGGCGAGCGGCCCGGCGCTGACCGAAACGCAGCCGGCCTGGCGCTCCCATTGCGTGACCTCGATCTCCATGGGCAGGATCAGGTCGATCCGGTCGCCCTCTTTCCATGCCCTGTCGATCTTGACGTACGAGATCGGTTCGGGCAAGGCGCTCACCACGAGACCGTTGAGCTCGACGCGCGCCGACGAGCACCAGCGCGGCACGCGCAGGTAGAGGGGGAACCGTGTGCGCTCGGCGCGCGGCCGATCGTCGTCGGGAAAGGCGATCGTGAAACGGATCGATTCGCCGAAGGGATAGTCCGTGTCCTCGACGATGCGCACCCTGCGGCCGTCGGCGCCCACACGCGCGTCCACTTCGCTCGCCGCGTAGAGAGACGCGCAGAGCCCGTTGCCGGGCGTGGCGAGCCAGAGTTCCTCGGCATAGTAGGGCCAGCCGTGGGACACGTTGTGCTGGCAGCACCGGTACCGATGCGGGCTGAAGGCCAGCATGCAGCCGCGGTTCTGGAGTCCGGGGCTCTTGTTCGCGCCGTCGAGCTGCACCATGTTGGGCGCGGTCAGGTAGTGGAGCGCCCTGTGGTCCGCCGTGAGGGCGGCCGGAAGGGAGTTGAAGGCCACTTCCTCGCAGCGGTCGGCCCATTCCGCGTCGCCCGTGATCTTGAGGAGCATCTCGAAGCTGTGCATGAATTCGACCATGGAGCAGGTCTCGGCCGCCTGGCGAGGGCCGTGATACCCCTCGCGGCAATTCTCGTCGGCGCCGAACATCCCGCCCGGAACCTGGCCGAACCTGTAGATGACCTCGTGGTAGTTGCGCAGCGCGGAATTGATGAATTCGGGATCCTTCGCCTGCTGATAGTAGACACCAGGCTCGCGGAATCCCTGGCAGATGTTCACCCCGTGCCAGCTGGCGATGCCGCCCGTCCAGTCGGCGGTCCGCTCGTGCATCACGCGCGCCAGTTCGAGCAGGAACGGCTCGCCTGTCCGGTTGTAGAGCCAGTAGATGCTCTCCAGGTTGTCGCCGCCGCGGATCTTCTGCCAGCTTCCGGGCAGAAGGTGTTCGCGCGGCAGAGCGAGCTGCCACCGGAAGTAGCGGGTCATGAAGGGAAGAACGCGCTCGTCGCCTGTCGCCTCGTGATAGGATTGGAGGCAGTTGAGGGCCACCATGTTCGGCCAGCAGTCGTGCTTCTCCTTGTTGCGGCGCGGCCCGAACCAGCCATCCTCCTCCTGGCTGCCGAGGATCCCCTCGATCCATCGGCGGGCCTCGTCGATGATGCGTTCGTCGTCGATCACATAGCCGAGATCACCGAATCCCTTGAGCCAGTAGGGCACTTCCTCCCAGGGACTGTGGCCCACACCGTCTGGGCTGAGCCAGGCGTTCCGCTCGGTCCGGCAGAACTCGCTGATCTCGCGAAGCCGGCCGATCTGTCCCTCGGCCATGAGTTCGAGCTGGGTGCGCAACCACCCACGCGGCTTGATCGCGCCGATGGGGAGCTTGATCAGAGGGCTCTCGAGAAGAGGGGGGCGGTTGGAAAGGTAGAATTCGTTCTTCCGCGCCTCGTCCACGACCTGCACAACGGTGATCGTCTGGATGTTTTCTTCGACCATCTCGATACTCCCGCAACCGCTGAGCGAGACCAGAAGGAGGACGAGGAGCAGGACCGATACCGTCCCGGATTTGATTTCTCGTTCCCGCCGACTCAAACCTGATCGATGGACCGCGGTCATGATTCCCTCCAAGGAAGTCGTTCGAGCTGGACGTTTCCGCCCGAAAAGATGATGCCCACGCGCGCGCCCGCGGTGCGCTTCCTGATCGCCAGGTACGCGGCCAGGGGCACGGCCGCCGAGGGCTCGACAATGATTTTCATCCTCTCCCACACGAGGCGCATGGCGGCGATGATCTCGTCGTCGTCCACGGTGACGATCTCGGCCACCCGATCCCGGATAATGGGGAAGGTGAGATCTCCCAGCGAGGTGAGGAGACCGTCGGCGATCGTTTTCGGATCGACCGATGGAACGATTCTTCCCTCGCCCATGGAACGGCAGGCGTCATCGGCTCCGGCCGGTTCGCCAGCCACGATCCGGGTGCGTGGAGAGAGAGCGGACACCGCGAGCGCCGTGCCGCTCAGAAGGCCGCCGCCGCCAACAGGCGCCAGGACCATGTCGAGATCGGGCACCTCGAGGAGGAGTTCGAGAGCTGCCGTACCCTGGCCGGCGATGATCCTGTAGTCGTTGTAGGGGTGGACAAAGGTCGCGCCCGTTCGGGCCACGACCTCGCGGGCCGTCGACTCCCGCGCCGCGAGGGTCGGTTCGCAGAAAACGATCCGTCCGCCATAGCCCTCAACGGCCGCCCGTTTCACGGGGGGCGCGGTCCGGGGCATGACGATGTGGGCCTCGATGCCCCTCTTTTGGGCCGCGAGGCTGAGGGCCGCGGCGTGGTTGCCCGAAGAGTGGGTGGCGACCCCCTGCCGTGCCGCGTCCTCGTCGAGCGAAAACACCGCATTGCACGCGCCCCGAAACTTGAAGGCGCCCACCTTCTGAAAATTTTCGCACTTGAAGAAGAGCAATGCCTGCGCCAGGCGGTCGAGAGCGGCGCAGGTCAAGACCGGGGTCCGGTGAATATAAGGATCGATCCGCTTCGCGGCCCGGCGGATCGTTTCGAGATCAGGTGGAGTCGTCAATTGAACGCCTCGAAGTCGAGTCCATCGCTCTC
Source organism: uncultured Phycisphaerales bacterium (assembly GCA_964620445.1). Taxonomy (GTDB): domain Bacteria; phylum Planctomycetota; class B15-G4; order B15-G4; family CAYZWU01; genus CAZUHB01. The sequence continues at coordinate 1,255 of CAZUHB010000100.1, read as the reverse complement.
ATGCCTCAACAGGCTGTCCGAATAACAGGAGGTATAGTCGCCAGGTGGGCTAATTTCAAACTCAAACCGGTCCGCTCATCTGGATGGGCCGTCCGTGGGCGATCCGGGGCAGGTCGCTGAAAGATGCACGACGGTCCTTGCCGGTGAGGAAAACGTGATTCGTTGCTGTTGAACAACAGGGACGCTGGGGGAGGGGGGCGCAATACGCTTCCCGCCGGAGGGAGATCACCAGCGGGAAGCGCAGAGGCTGTCATGGGCTGAGAGGCTTATTGTCGTCGTCGTCGTCGTTATGGTTGATGACAGCCGGAACGCCGACAGCGACAGCGACACCGCCAACAATGATCAATGTCCATTCCAATGTGGTCAATGCAGCGGGCGCAAGGGCTCCCGTGGCCGCGTTTCGCGCCACAGCGGGTACAACGGCCTGGACCGTACCGGCACTCGCGCCTTTCGTGACCTGAAGGCCGAAAGTGGGTTTGCCCGCCACATGAAGTGCATAATCTCCTTCGGGAAGATTTTTGAATGTGTACTCGCCTTTGGCATTGGTCGCGGTCTTCTGGACGATGTTGCCCTCCTTGTCAACGATCGAAATGTCCACGTCCTTGAACGGCTGTCCCTTTGAGTCCTTGAGAACGCCTTTGAGGTCTCCCGGCGGCACTTTTTGAGTACTGACAGGATCTTGGGGAGCGGCCGGAACCGGGCTTCCCAAGAGAAACAAAAGTGCCAGGACCAGGAATGAACCGAAGACAATCTTCATACTTCACCTCAGTAAAACAACCTTGGTTAAACGTCTCTTTCTAGTAGTGACCATTCTTGAATGCCTATCACTAGCCCTTAGAACACATTCTTTTTTTGTGTGTGACCGAACGGATCGGCCGAACACTCCTCGTTCATCCGCAGGCTACCCTGTTCTCGCGGACTCGGTGGTCTTGCCTCTTCTCGCGGTTGGCTTCTCCTTAAAATAGCGAAACGATTCTTTCATTTGCGCACCTGCTCCGATTCAGGATGGGTGCGGCCTCCTTTTGTTGTTCTTCGAGAGGGATGTCTTCGAAAGACAGAACCGATTCTTGTTTCATGACTCGGTCGCAACGACCTCGACCAGCGAGGATTTGCGCTTCGCCACCCTTTTTTGCTCCTCGCAGATCCCGTTCGGTGTACGGTTGCCGCACGCTCCACGAGACCACCCCGGGCCACCCGGCCCGATACCCTGGTATTTCCTGGCGATTGATCGATCCCTCATCACAGAATTACCGCA
>CAZUHB010000099.1:6603-16733 GCA_964620445.1 uncultured Phycisphaerales bacterium | reverse complement strand
GCTCCTTGCTTCCCGCTCGTGCAATGGAGTCGTGAAACGAGAAACCTTGGCTATCGTTTTTGGCTGACTGTGGTTTGGGATTCACCACGTCCTTCTCGTTTCACGATTCGATTGCACCGGCCGGAACACGGGGAAGGACTGGTCCGACAGTTACTGAATCACCCGCCTCAACAGGTTGGTCGTCCGGCCGACTCCCGCCGGAAAATCGGAAACGGTCAAACCCTGGATATACACGGGCACGCCGATCAGGCCGGAGTTGGACGGGACCGTTACCTGGGTTCGCACCTCGCCCCCGGGCATGATCGGCTCTCCGTCGATGAGCTTGAAGAAGCCAAGGTTCCGGTTCAGGTAGAACCAGCCGAAGTCAGGATGTTTCATCCGATCGATCCCAAGAGAGACCCAGAGCCAGGCGTGGCTTTCGCAAGGATCGTGGACGATGAGCTCGACCGTGCCCCCTGCGGCCATGTATCCCTTTTCGTGGAGGCGATCGCCGCTCTGGTAAAGGCTGCCCCGTTCCTTGCGGCCGCAGAAGGTTTCCCACTCGACCCGTGAAGGGCGGTACGGGTAGGGAAGGTCGTAGAGGTACACGTGGGCGGCCCAATCATTCACGTCGGACAGGATCGTCATGACACCGAGCTCGTAATCGCCGTCGCCGTCCACATCGCCGATCGTGGCGCCGTTCATGCTGGTGAAGCCACCGGGCCGTAGCGGAAAGCCGGGCAGGTCATTGCCTGTCGAGTCCACGCCGAAGAGGAGGCCCCAGCACGTGTGGCCCTCGTAGAACGCGGCATTGTGGTCCGCGAAGATTTCCATCCGGCCGTCGTCGTTGATATCCGCCACCGTGATCGGCCCGAACGAACCGCCTCCCCACTCCACCTCGTAGGGGAAACCGGGTTTTGGATCTCCCGACGCTGTCCAGGCGTAAAAGCAGGCGCTCGGTTGGTAAAGAAAACCGAGCCGGCCGCAGAGAATTTCCAGTTCTCCGTCTCCCTCGAGATCGGCCACCGTGGGCGGGCAGTAGGTCCCTGTTCCCACCATCTTCGGCCATCCGGGAAAATCGGATCCGTCGTGGTTGAACACGTAACACCCCTGCTCGTACCCTCCGCCCAGAGAGATGAGGATCTCGAGGTCGCCGTCGTTGTCGAGGTCGGCAAAAGCCGGGGCAGTGTAGCTCGGCGACGCGGGATAGATATTTTTCGGCCAACCGGGAAGACAGTTGCCCGCGGTGTCGAGCAGGTAAAGATCCCAGATGGAGCAGCAGAAGATCTCCGGGCTTCCGTCGCCGTCCACGTCGGCGACCCCGGGTGTACAGCCCGGAGCGGAGCTGAGCACGAAGGGCCAGTTTCCGCCCCACTCGGTCCCGTCATGTTCGACCACATGGAGACAGCCGTTGGGCCATCCCAGTTCGGTGGCGAGGATCTCCAGGTCGCCGTCATCGTCGAGGTCGGCGAGGGTCGGCGAGTTCCAGACCTGGAATCCGTTGAAGGTGACCGGGAATCCGGACACCACCCGGCCCTCGTGGTCGAGCGCATAGAGGCTGCCGACCTTGGGGTAGGCCGTGCCGCCGTGCGTGCACTGGACAATCTCCAGGTCGCCGTCTCCGTCGAGATCCCCGACGCTCGGTGTTTCCTGGGCAAAGTAATCGTGTTCCTCCACGTCGGCTGGGAATCCCGGCAAGAGGGTGCCCGTGAAATCCCAGGCGTAGACCTTCCGGTCCGTGCTCGACGCGATGATCTCGAGGTGACCGTCGCCGTTGAGGTCGGCAAAGACCACGCTTCGCTGGGGCAGGTAACCACGCTCCGGGTCGACCTCCATTCGTACCGGCCATCCCGGCATCTGTGGTATCGACTCGTCCGTCCGGTTCGCATGCGGCGGAGCGCTGCCGCCATCGATCAGACGGGCGATCCCGCCCCTGCCCGAGGCCGCGTCGTCGACGGTGATGAACTTGACCTCTTGTGCTGTGACCGATGGAGAAAGGAGAAGAAGAGAGAGGAAGAGAAAGGCGAGAAAGGTGGGGGATTTCATCATGGATTAGCATCTCCTTTTCACGAACCAGATTGATGGCCAGTTTTTGGTCTTGATTCCTGATCCGGGTTTTCACGGATTACTACTGCCCCTTGTTCAGCGAGTAACGCGGGTGAGCGGTGCCGAGGTTAGCGGCGGGATCGCGGATTCGGTAATTTCCTTCGAGTGAGTCGGTTTCCATGTATAATAATTTATTCAAGGGACCATCGATAGACCGATCATGAAAAGGAGGCGAGCCATGAAGATCCATGCCCCGCTGGCTGCTGTTCTGTTCATCTCCGGTACGACTTTTTCGACCACCATCCACGTGCCTGATGATCACGAGTACATCCAGGAAGCGATCGACGCGTCATCAAGCGGTGACACCATCATCGTTCGGCCAGGAACCTACGTGGAAAACATCGACTTCGTGGGCAAGGCGATCACCGTCAAGAGCGAAATGGGCTCTTCGGCAACAGTGATCGACGGGGGAAATCCTTCCGATCCTTATTACACGAGCGTTGCGATCTTCAAGAGCGGCGAGGGAAACGACTCGATGCTCGAGGGGTTCACCCTCATCAATGGTTCCGGCTCCCTGGGGCACGGCGGTTATCTCCACGGCGGCGGTATCTTTTGCGAGTATTCCTCACCGACCGTTCTCGACTGCACGATCGTTGCCAATGACACCGGCGTCCTGGGAAGAGGCGGGGGAATGTACAATTACTGCTCTGACAACGTGATCGTGAGACGATGCGTCTTTTTCAACAACGACGCTGTTTACAGGGGCGGCGGGATAGCCAATGATCAGAGCACTCTGACACTGACCGAATGTACGGTGTCACACAACATTGCCGGGCAGCTCGGCGGCGGGATCTACTCATTCCTGTCCGACATGACGATTCATAACTGCACCTTTACCGAGAACACCGCCCCCACTGGCGGGGGATTGCACAACTACAGCAGCACAGCGTCTCTCACGAATTGTATTCTGTGGAACGACAACCCCGACGAGATCTACCTCTACGGCAACGGTCTTGCGCACGCGAGTTTTTCCTGCATCGAGGGAGGCTGGCCCGGTTCGGGTAACATCGACACCGATCCTTTCTTCGCTGACGCGGCCACGGGCGACCTCCACCTCACGTGGAACTCCCCTTGCCGGGACGCGGGCGACAGCTCGGTCGTCACGGAGCCCACCGATTTCGAAGGCGATCCGCGCATCGCGCTCAGCGCCGTGGACATGGGCGCCGACGAGTACTACTACCATCTCTATCACAAGGGCGACATCGTCCCCGGTTCGTCGATCGACGTCAAAGTAGTGGGCTTTCCCACGGCGCCCGTCACCCTCTACCTCGGTTCGGGGCTCGCCGATCCGCCCTACGCGACACAGCACGGCGACTTCTTCTTGAATTGGCCGCCGTTGTGGCAGGGAGGCGTGGGCACGGTGCCGGCTGATGGCATTCTGACCTTCACGGCGTCCGTGCCGTCCGAGTGGACTTCAGAGTCGCGCCATCCGCTCCAGGCCCTTGTCGGCCCGTGGGGCGGCCCCTGGACGTGGCTGACGAATGCCGAGGTTCTGGTCGTCGAGTAGAAACCGGTCCGATGGCGGGGCACGAGTCGGATCGCCGCGCTTTGCGGCCGATCCGCTCCGTGGCGGTCGGGAGGGCGCCGCCGGTGGCCGGTATTTCTGTGGCAGTTACCCGATCAAATCGTGTCATGGAAAAATTGGCGGCTATTGGGGAAGTAGAAGACTTGCCGAGGTTTCTTCGATAAGAAGACTAAAATCCGAAACTACACACACATTATCATTCCCTGAACCCCGGATTTCCTGGCAAGTCTTCTTTTGCGTTCGGCGCGGATCCGGAATCTCAGCCGGGAAAACTAGGTGATCCGGGGGCTTCCTCTTTAGCACGTCGCTCTTGTTCTCTCCTGCCCCGATCCTGTAAGATAGGCGCTTCTTTTTGTCGGTCCGGTTCCCTCGCGCGTGGCAGGGGAGCGCCGCGCATCACGCTCGAGTAGAGGTCGAAAGTTCCAATGAAGAATAAAGCGAAGAGCAAAGGTTCCAAGACGCGCCGCGATTTCATCAAAACAACCGCTGCCACCACGGCCGGTGTCTTTCTCGGATCGCAGGCCGTGGTGCAATCCACGGCATCGGCCCAGGAAGACCCGAACGCCAAACCGGCCGAGAAGCCGAAAGACTTCCCCGCAGACTGCAAGGACGAGGTGCGCCTCGGCATCATCGGCTGCGGCGGCATGGGCGCGGCCCACATGGTCTCCTTCCTGGGCATGCGCGACAAGAAGATCGACAACGTGATCATGCCGGCGATCTGTGATGTGAATCAAAGACGCCTCGAGAGCAACCTCGGTTCGACGAGCGAGCGCCAGGGCATCAAGGTGAAGGGCTACTCCGATTACCGGAAGCTTCTCGAACGCAAGGACATCGACGCCGTGCTCATCGCCACGCCCGAGCACTGGCACGCCCAGATGGCGATCGACGCGCTTTCGGCGGGCAAGGACGTTTACGTGGAGAAGCCGATGACCCTGCGCCTCGACGACGCGCTCCGGCTCTACCGCTTCGCGAAAGACCGCAAGGAGAAGCTCATGGTGGGCACGCAGTACCTCACCTACGAGAAGTACCACGACGCGCGCAAGCTCATCGCCCACGGCGGCATCGGACACCCGACTTTCAGCCAGACCAGCTACTGCCGCAACTCGATCAACGGCGAGTGGCTCTACGGCATCGACAAGGAACTCAAACCGGGCGTGAACCTCGACTGGGACGCCTGGTGCGGCCCGCTCGGCCCGGCGGCGTGGGACACCGAGGTCTATCACCGCTGGCGCCGCTACAGCAGGTGGTCGACAGGCATCATCGGCGACCTCCTGGTTCACATGATGACGCCGCTCCTCTACGCGCTCGACGCGGGCTGGCCCGTGCGGGTCGTTGCCACGGGCGGCCATTATGTGGACAAGGCGATGGACAACCACGACCAGGTCAACATCACCGCCCAGTTCGAGAAGGAACACACCATGATCGTGGCCGGCTCGACCTGCAATCAGTACGGCTTCGAGGAGATGATCCGCGGCCACGAAGCCAACCTCTTCCTCTCCGGCGGGCAGGCCGTGCTTCGACCCGAGCCTCACTTCGTGGAAGAGATCGACGAGCAGAGGTTCCAGTACGAGGGCATGGATCCGCACAACGCGATCAGGCACGACTTCTTCCAGTGCGTGCGCACCCGCAAGGAGCCGATCTCGCCCGTGGAGTGGGCGACGAAGATCATGGTCATCGTCGACCTGGCGACCCGTTCCATGTGGAAGGGCAAGGCCTACGGCTTCGATCCCGAGACCATGACGGCGCGGGCGATCTGAGCCGTTGACTGACCGATTCGACGAGAGCATCGACTGCGTGCGGCTCGGCCGGCCCGCCATGGGCACCCGGTTCGAGGTGGCCATTCCGCGGAGCGGCCGGCCGCGCGGCGTGGCCGCCGACGGGGCAGCGCGGCAGGTCGCCGAAGGGACGCCTCTCACGCGCGAAGAGGCCAATCTCCTCGCCTGCGCCGAGGCCGCGCTCGACGAGATCACCTTTCATCACCGCAGCTTCAATCTCTTCCGCCGCGACAGTTTTCTCTCCTTCCTCAACGCGTCGGCCGCGCACCGGCCGGTGCGCGTCGATCCGGAACTCTTCGCGCTCCTCGAAAAATGCCGGGAGATCTTCGACGCGACCGGGGGGGCGTTCGATATCACCGTGGGTCCGCTCATGGAGTGCTGGGGCTTTCGCGGCGGCGGCGGCGCGGTGCCCGAGGGGGACGCACTCGCCGCGGCGCGCGCGCGCGTCGGCTTCGATCACGTGATTCTCGACAAGGGAAGTTTCACGGTCCGTTTCGGGCTGGCGGAGATGGGAATCGATCTTGGCGGGGTGGCCAAGGGATTCGCCCTCGACCGTGCGATCGAGATCTTGCGCGACGAGAGTGTGGCCGCGGCCATCATCCATGGCGGAACGAGCACCGTCTTCGGAATGGGCGCGCCGCCCGAGCAAACGGCGTGGAAGGTGGGGATCAGCGATCCGAGACAGGAGGGCGCCCTCCTCGCCGCGGCCTATCTCTCGGACAGCGCCCTGAGCGTGTCGGCCCAGAAAGGCCGCTGCTTCGAGTCGGAGGGCAGTCTGATGGGGCACCTCATCGACCCGACAAGGAGCGCGCCGGCCGAGGGCGCGCTTCTGGCGGCCGTGATCTCCAGGGACGCTTTCCTGGCCGATGCCTGGTCCACGGCGCTCGTGGCCGCGGGCCCGGACCGCTTCGACGATCTCCTTGCCAGAGCCGATGGGATCGACGCCGCCCTCCTTTTGCACGGTTCCAAAGGCATGGAACATCTTGACAGGGCAGGGTGCGATGAGGAACTATTCGAGAGACTGACCGACCAAGACGATTCACTTTGAACGGAAATTAGAGAGAGGCAGACGATGAAAGACCTGGACCGCAGAGATTTCTTGAAAATGAGTACCGGCGCCGCGACCGCCTTTGTTCTCTCCGTGGAGGGCGCGAACCTCTTCGCCCAGTTCGCCGACGATACACAGCCGGTCAACGTGGCCGTGGTCGGCGCGGGCCGCCAGGGACGCGTCATCATGGGCGAGCTGAACAAGTTCCCCTTTGTCACCATAAAAGCGGTCTGCGACGTGTCCGAAGCGAGGCTTCGGGGCGCCAAGCGCCGGGCCAGGGGCGTGGCCACCTACTCCGATTGCAGGCAGATGCTCGACAAGGAGAAGGACCTCGACGCCGTTTTCGTCTGCACCCCATCGCACCTGCACACCGAAATCGCCGTGGCCTGTCTCGGGGCGGGCAAGCACGTCTACTGCGAGGCGCCCATGGCGACCACGATCGACGACTGCCGCACGATCGCGGCCGCGGCCAAGAAGGCGACCACCGTCTTCCACGTGGGCCTGCAATACCGGTCGAACCCGATCTACAGGCTGGCGCGCGAGTTCATGCTCGCCGGATCGATCCGCGACACGGTCTGCGTGCGCGGCCAGTTCCACGAAAAAACATCGTGGCGCATGCCGGCCACCGACCCGGCCAAGGACCGCGCCCTCAACTGGAAGCTCTTTCCCGACATCTCGATCGGCCTCCTCGGCGAGGAGGGCACGCACCAGTTCGACATCATGGGATGGTTCCTCAATAAGCTGCCCGTGAGCGTCTTCGGCTCGGGGAGCGTGAAGCTCCACAACGACGGCCGCACCATGCCCGACACGTGCCACTGCACCATGATCTGGCCGGGCGACCTCACCATGAACTACACGGCCACACTCGCCAACTCGCACTTCGGCCGTTACGAGGAGTTCGTCGGCACCATGGGAGCCATCCGGCTCGTCGGCGATTTCGGCTGGCTCTTCAAGGAGGCTGACGCGCCCACGCAAGGTTGGGAGGTCTACGCCGTGCGGCAGAACCTGCACAAGGACCAGGGCATCACGCTCATCGCCGACGCCACCAAGCTCGCCAAGCAGGGCAAGCTCAAGGAAGGGGTGGGCCTGCCCCATCCGCCCATGTACTACGGCCTGCAGGACTTCCTCGTGAGCGTCACCGGCGGCAAACCGTCCGCCTGTCCCGCTCCGCTCGGCCTGCGCGCGTCGGTCGTCGGCATCAAGGCCCACGAGGCGATGATGAACAAGAAGGAGATCGTCTTCGAGAAGGAGTGGTTCGAGATCTAACCGCGCCTCTGAATAGGAAGGGACAGACATGGGCGAAATCAACTTCCGCCTGCGCCGCATGGGGCTTTCCCTGCGCGTGGCAGCCACCATCCTGCTCATCATTCTCGGCGGCGGGTACGCGGCCGCGGTGCAGCACATGTTCGACCACTACGAGAACAAGGACGAGCGGCCGGGGATGTCGATGGACGACGTCACGGGGAGCTTTCACGGGGTGAACAGCGAGGCGACCATGATCGTCGCCATCAACACCACCATGCGCGAGCACCTGACCGACGGCGAGCACGCCGCACTGCTCGAGTGGCTCCAGGGTTCCCGGATCAGCGAGGACTACGACAACCTCGATCTCGGCGAGAACGCGCCCGCCGACATCATCGACCGCAACTGCCTCGATTGCCACAGCCGCAACGCCCAGAAGGGGGACGGCATCGGCGCCCGCATGCCGCTCGAATACTGGGACGACATCAAGCCTCTCGCCTTCAGCAAGCAGTTCGATCCCGTGCCACTCGAGATCCTCACCATGTCGACCCACACCCACGCGCTGAGCATGGGAATGGTCACGGCTCTCACGGCGCTCCTCTTCCTCGGCACGGGCTGGTCGTGCCGCTGGCGGAACCGGATCATCGCCCTCACATTCCTCGCGCTGCTCGCCGATCTTTCGAGCTGGTGGCTGGCGCGTTGGTGCGAACCGTTCTGCACGGTGCTCATCGTGGCGGGGGGTGTGTACGGCGCCCTGCTCGTGGTGCAACTGGTGGGAACCTTCATCGACATCTGGTTCGGGCGCCTCGCGCCGCGAAAGGAATAGGAATCGGTCGGACTCGGCCGGCCGAAAGGGGCGCCAATGCGTCGGAGGCGACGAGGTTCTTTGCCACCTCCTTACTTACTCGTAAAGACCTTCTTGAGGGTGATCAGCGCCATCTTGCCTTGATAACCTATGTGGCCGTCGCTTACGGCGTCCCTAAACTGCGCGGTAAGAAAAACCGTCGAACCTTCCGTGAGGATCGATGTTCCGTTCCCCGATGTCTGGGCGATGGTGGGCATTCCGAACGTCCCTTGTTCGGTGCGGATCGGTTTGATCTCGATGACCTCGGTATCAGTGAAGGATAATTCAACGCCAAACCTATTCTCGGTGAGCAGGGTGACTCTGGCATCCAGCTTGATTCCGTCATCGACCGTCTGGACCACGGGGCAGACAAGCCGGTTCTTCATCGGCTCCACATCCTCGTGAACCGTGAAACCGCTCACGTAGGAGATCTTCTTGATGAGGGAGAGGGTGCAGTCGGTGTGCGGATAGGCCACGAGGTTGCGGGTGAAGAACTCGACACCGTCCACCGCCTTGATTTCGTCCACGATCCTCTTCTTCTCGGCCGCGACCTTCACGTTGAAGAACTGCGGTCCCTCGTCGTTGGTCAACTTCTTGGCGAGATCGAAGGGCGCCTTGAAGAACTCGACCTCGAGAAGCACGAAAGTGTCTCTTCCGGCGCGCTGCATCTCGATAAACTCGCGCACCCAGGCATGCTGTTCGCTTGTGCCAGTGACCACGATCGTGCCGTTGCCGAGCGGTTTCACTTCGTGGAGACCCTCCCCGAGAGATGGGCGCAAATAGGTGCGCATCGTCTCGGCGAGCCGGATGTTCCGCTTCATCGCCTCCTTCTTGTTGAACGCTGAGGCCGCGTCACCCTGCGTACCGAAGAGGACGATGTCGCTCACGTCGTAGATCTCGAGCCGGGCCGAACTCTCGTCAATGGTACGCGACTCGGCAGCAGGCTCGGCTTGCTCTTGGGCGGGGGAAAAAGCGGTCAGGCACGCGAAGACCAAACCTGTCAAAACAAGCCTATTCATCTTCATGGCTCCAGTTCGAAAAGGACTCCATTGCGGTTGAAATTGCCGGCTCGGTTTCGAGCAGTCCAGGATCGATCGTGCCGTAGCGCTTCTCTTCGGTAATCACCTCTGCCCCGTTGATATCGGCCCTGTTCACGACGCGCGTCTTCCTCGAGATCCACCCGTCCTTGGTGGCGAGCAAGGTGTTCGTGAATCCAGGGCCCGACTCGACGATGCGCATCTCATAGTCGAGGACAACACCGGCCGAGAATCGGCGGGTGTCGGCAGCGCCTTCGACCGCGGCTTGCGAGGTGTCGAACTGATCTAGATTCCGTCGCGCATCGAGTTCACCCGAGGTCCGGGACCAGAAGACAAGTAGCGACACCGAAACAAACAAGGCTGCAGCAAGGAGTGCGATCCGGGTAGCGCGTTGCTTTCGAGGGGTCGGCCCTGAAAAGGGGCTGACGCGCATGGTGGAGAGCGATTCCAGATATGCGCGCATCGCGGCCAACTCCTCGAGATCGTCCGGGTTTTCCAGTAAATACTCGCGGACCGCGGGATCATCAAGTGGGTCGTCCCGGTTGTCGATGATCTGCTGAACACGATCCCAGAA
>CAZUHB010000099.1:0-6503 GCA_964620445.1 uncultured Phycisphaerales bacterium | reverse complement strand
TTCGAGGCTCCCACGGCACCCGCGATCGATCTCGATCGAAAGCATCGCCCGGAAACTTGCCCAAAAAGCTCCCTTCAGGAATATGATTCTTCTGCTAGACAGTAGCCTTTTGGTTCCCCGTTTCATAATTTGAAGCTTTGTTTCTGAACCGCCATTTCAGGCCGAAAAGATCGAGCTAAGAAGTATAACTGGGGGAAATCGTATCCCCAGCGACTGCGAGGCCCGAAAAACAAGGCTTCGGAGATGCTGACTTATGGGTCTTGATTGTTGGCATAAAAAGAGTTAACAAAATTCACCTTTTTGACGATATCACGAAAAAATAGGTGTTTCACGAAATAAGATTTATTAATATCTTTGGTTCGCGCACACACCGGCAGATGTACATCAATCCGGAAACGCGGAACGCCCGGGCAGCGCGTGGAACTTTTTGGTCAATAGGCTACAAGTGCTTGAAGGAAAGAGCATTATGCGTACATTTAGGCTTGTTGTACTGACCCCTCCCGGTCAGACCGATCCGTCGACCGCCATCGCCGCCAGTCGAGCGGGCGCGCTCGGAATCCTCGATCTCGAATACCTGCCCCTCGATGACGCTGCATCTGTGACGACCGCAGCCGGCGCGATCGAAAAACTCGCGCGCTTCGCCGGGGCTGACTGCGGCGTCAAGCTCGATGGCAGAGCGGCCGACTTCTACGCGGCCTTGACCGAGCAGAACGGGGAGACCGGCCTGCCCGATCCGATCAAAGTGGTGATCCTCACCCCGGCCGATACGAAGGTTCTCTCGCCTTTTGTCGAGACCCTGCACGGCCACGGTCTCACCGTGCTCGTCGAGGCGACGAACATGGAAGAAGCCCGCCTTGCCGTTCGCGCGCAGGCTGACGGTCTGATCGCCAAGGGGAACGAGGCTGCCGGACGGGTGGGAGAAGAGACGACGTTCATCCTCGTGCAGCGCTTCGTGAGTGAATCCGGCCTGCCCGTCTGGGCGCAGGGCGGAATCGGAGCCCACACGGCCGCGGCCTGTTTCACCGCGGGCGCCGCGGGCGCTGTGCTCGACTATCAGGTCGCCTTGCAGCGCGAGTCGGCCCTGCGGCCCGCGGCGAAGGAGATCGTTTCGGGGACGAGCGGCCGCGACACGGTTTGCGTCGGCCGCAAACTGGGCGCGCCCTTCCGTATCCTGAACCGGGCCGGCAGCCCCATGATCGAAAACCTGCGCAACGAGGAAGAACTGATCCTCGGCCGTTCCGGTTCGCGCGCGAAGAAGCTGAATGCCTGGCGCGAGACCCTGAGCGGACTCGTGGGCTGGGATGATCCCGCCTCGCAGGTCATACCTTTCTGCAGCGATGCGGTCGCGGCCGCTGGAATGAACGAGCGGCACCTCACGGTGGGCCGCGCACTGGAAGCGATCCGCGAGACGATCGACAGCGATCTCGACGCGGCACGCGCCCAGCGGCCCTTTGGCGCGGGATCGCCCCTGGCCGAATCGCACGGCACGGGCTTGCCCGTTGCGCAGACCCCGATGATCGGGATCTCCGACCAGGCCGCATTCGGCCTCAGCATCGCCGAAGAAGGAGCGCTCCCTTTCCTGGCCCTCGGCAATGCGAGCGGCGCGGAACTCGAGGATCTCCTCGTCGAGTGGAGCGGTTCGCTCGGCGATCGCCCCTGGGGTGTTGGCATTCCGGGCTCGCTCCCCGCCGATCTGGCGAACGAACAGGCCGGCGCGATCAGCGCCAGCCGCGCCGCGTGCGTCATGATCTCCGGTGGCGACGAACCGGAGGCGCTCGAGCTCGCCGACAGGTTCGGCACGACAATTCCCGTCTACCTTCACGCCTCGACGAGAGACGCGCTCAGCGCTCTGCTCGCCGAGGGGCGGAAGCATTTCGTCTTCGAGGGGTGCGAGAGCGGCGGCCGCGTGGGACCGCGTTCGAGCTTCGAGCTCTGGAACATGGCTGCCGAGGTGCTTCTCGAGCAGACCGGCGACGGCGACGCCACGGAATATCACGTGCTCCTCGGCGGTGGGATTCACGATCGCATTTCGGGCGCGATGGCAGCCACCGTCGCGGCGCCCCTCGCCGAGCGGGGAATCAAGGTCGGCGTGCTCATGGGTACGCCCTATCTTCTCACCGATGAGGCTGTCGAGGCGAAGGCGATCGTGAAGGGCTACCAGCAGGAGGTGCTCGACTGCTCGCGCACCGAACTGGTCGAGACAGCGCCCGGGTACTCGCTGCGCTGCGCGGACACGCCCTTCTCCGAGTCGATCATGGAAGACCGGGAGCGGCTCTCGCGCGAGGGGCGTTCCGCGGCCGAGATCCAGGAGGAGCTGCAAACGCTGGTGCTCGACCGCCTGCGCATCGCGTCGAAGGGGCTCAAGCGCCGCACCCAGCCCGCGACCGGCGACGACTCTCCCTTCGTCACGGTCCGCACGAGGGACCAGTACTCCAAGGGCGCCTACATGCTCGGACAGTCGGCGGCATTCAACAACGAGCTGCGCTCCGTGGGCGACCTGCACGGCGAGGTGACGGTTGGCGGTTCGGAAAAGATCGACAGCCTCGGCACCGCGCCGATCTCCGAGAAGGGTCAACGCCGCCAGAAGAGCCCCGAGCCGTCCGACGTGGCGATCGTGGGCATGGCGTGCTTCATGCCCGGGGCGGGCGATCTCCAGACCTACTGGGAGAACATCCTGAACAACGTGGACTCGGTGAATGAGGTGTCCAAGCTCCGGTGGGACTGGGAGCGCTACTTCGACGCCGACATGCAGAAGAGGGACAAGTCCTATTCCCGATGGGGGGGATTCCTCGACGATATCGCTTTCGATCCGATGAAATTCGGCATGCCGCCCCTATCGCTCAAGTCGATCGATCCGATCCAGCTGCTCACCCTCGAATGCGCGAGACAGGCTCTCGAGGATTCGGGCTACAATGAGCGTCCCTTCGATCGGGAGCGCTGCGCGGTGATCAGCGGGATGAGCGGCGGCGCGCCCGATCTGGCAGGGCAGTACGCCTTCCGCACGAGCCTGACCACCTTTGTGAAGGATGTGCCCGAGGAGATCCTCTCCCAGCTTCCCGAGTGGACCGAGGACTCCTTCGCCGGCATCCTGCCGAACGTATCCACGGGACGGGTGGCCAACCGGCTCGATCTGAACGGCTGCAACTTCGTCGTCGATGCAGCGTGCGCGTCATCGCTGGCCGCCTTCTACACCGCCGTGCGCGAGCTCGAAATGGGATCGAGCGATATGGTGCTCTGCGGCGCGGCGGATACGATGATGAATCCCTTCGCCTACCTCTGCTTCAGCAAGACCCAGGCCCTTTCTCCGCGCGGTCTCTGCCGGCCCTTCGACCAGAGCGCCGACGGGATCACCATCGGCGAGGGTTTCGGTTTTCTCGTTCTCAAGAGGCTTTCCGACGCCGAGAGGGACGGGGACAAGATCTACGCCGTGGTCAAGGGCGTGGGCGCCTCGAGCGACGGCAAGGACAAGGGGCTCACAGCGCCGCGGCCCGAGGGGCAGGCGATCGCGCTGCGCCGCGCCTACGAGAAGGCCGGGTTCCCGCCGGCCACGGTCGGCCTCGTCGAGGGGCACGGCACCGGTACGCGCGCGGGCGAGGAAGTGGAGGTCTCCGTTCTCAAGGACGTCTTCGAGGAAGGCGGCTCGCTTCCGAAGAGCACGGTCGTGGGATCGGTCAAGTCATCGATCGGCCACCTCAAGTCGTCGGCCGGCCTCGCCAGCCTTCTCAAGGTGATCAAGGCGCTGCACCACAAGGTGGCGCCGCCCATGATCGGCGTGGAGGACCCGAATGCGATCCTCGCCGACAGCCCCTTCTTCGTGAACCGCGAGGCGCGCCCCTGGATCCACGGCGTTGCCGACCACCCGCGCCGCGCCGGTGTGAGCAGCTTCGGTTTCGGCGGCACGAATTTTCACGTCGTGCTCGAGGAGTACACCGGCGATTTCGTGAGAGATGTTCCCGAATCGGCCTCGGTGACCTGGCCGAGCGAACTCTTTCTTTTCAAGGGCGCCGATGAGGCCGCGATCAATGCCCTGCTCGACACGGTCGAGAAGGGGCTCGACGGTGGAGCGGCTCCCGAACTGCGCGACCTTTCCTTCTCGCTCTGGCAGGATGCCAAGGAGAAGGAAGGCCCCACCCTGTCGATCGTTGCCACTTCGCTCGACGATCTGAAGACGAAGATCGGCCTGGCGCGCGGTTACCTGGCCAAGGCCGATGCCAAAAATGTGGAAGATCCCCGTGGGATCTACTTCACGCGCGAACCCCTGGCGCGCGACGGACGTATCGGATTCCTCTTCTCGGGACAGGGCTCGCCTTATCCCGACATGGTGCGCGTGCTGGCGCTCCACTTCACCGAGATCCGCGAGCGCTACGAGATCGCCGACCGCCTGCTCGACGGCCGGTTCCCGAAGCCGCTCCACTCCTACGTCTTCCCGCCGCCTCACTTCACGGAGGAAGAGGAGAAGGCCAACATGGAGGCCCTCATGGCCACCAACGTGGCGCAGCCGGCGATCGGCGCCACCGACATGGGTCTCTTTCGTCTCATGGAGTCCCTCGGCATCGTGCCCGAAACCGTGGCCGGCCACAGCTACGGCGAGTACGTGGCTCTCTGCGCGGCGGGCGTGTTCGACGAGAAGGTCCTCTATCCTCTCTCCGAGACGCGGGGACGTTTCATCGTGGAGAGCTCCGCCGACGATCTCGGCACCATGGCTGCCGTCGAGGCGGAGCGCGGGCAGGTTCAGGAAGTGATCGAGGCGCTCGACGGAGTGTGGATCGCCAACCTCAACTCGCCCATGCAGACCGTGATCTCCGGCACGCGTGAAGGGATCAAGAATGCCGTGGCTGCGCTCGAGGAAGAGGGCCTTTCCACGCGCGAAGTGGCCGTGTCCTGCGCGTTCCATTCGCCGATCATCTCCGAGGTGCAAGCGCGCCTCAAGGAGTATCTGGACGGGCTCGAATTCAATGCACCAACGAAGGAGGTCTTCTCCAACACGACCGCCCAGCACTATCCCACCGATCCGAAAGAGATCTCCTCTCTGCTCGGCGAACACCTGACCAGACCGGTCGAGTTTGCCAGGGAGATCGAGGCGATGTACGAAGCGGGCACGCGCATCTTCATCGAGGCCGGCCCGCGCCGGGTGCTCACCAATTTGACGCAGCAGATCCTGGCCGACAGGCAGGTTCTCGCCCTGCCCCTCGATCAGCCCGGCAGGGACGGAATCCTCCACCTGCATCACGTGCTCGGCCAGATCGCCGTCCACGAGGCGCCGGTCGACCTCGACCTTCTTTTCGAGGGACGCGATGTCCGTGCTTACAACCTGGACAACATTGCCGAGGAAGCAAAAACCGAGGAGCTTTCGCGCACCACGTGGATGGTCAACGGTGGTCGCGCCAGGCCGCTCCACGAGGAGGAGACGGAGAAGGTCCCGATCGACCTGATTCCGGCCGACAAGGTCCAGGTCGTGGAAAAAGTGGTGGAAGTGGAGAAGGTCGTGGAGAAGGTCGTGGAGGTCCCGGCAGCGCCGGCGCCCGAAGCGGGAACCGTTCCTGCTCCGGAACCGGTACCCGAGGTCGTCTCCCAACCCGCCGTTCCAGCAAGATCGGCGGCCGACGAGGAGTTCGACCGGATCATGCTCGACAGACACCAGAAACTGATGCAGCAGTTCCTCGAAACACAGAAAAAGGTGATGACCGCCTTCCTCGAAGGATCTGCTCCCGAGACAACGGACGACCTCGGCCAGAGCCTGGCCGCGGTACCCGAGGAAGCGGCATCTTCGGTCACGGCCGAGCCTTTGCCCGCCGCACCCGCTCCGGCGGCGCCGACACCGGCCGCGGCAGTGATCCCGCCGGCACCCGCTCCGGTTCCCGTTCCGACACCTGCGCCGGCTCCCGTTGCTCCGGCAGTTGCCCCGGTCGTCGAGACCCCGACTCCGGCCGCGACGCCGACCCCGGCCGCGCCTGCACCGGTTCCCGATACGGCAGCCGCACCCGCTCCGACCGAACCACCCGCGGCGGGCGCCGTGGACACGGAAAAGATCCAGTCCCGACTCCTCGAGATCGTGAGCGAGCGGACCGGTTATCCGCCCGACATGCTCGACCTCGACCTCGACCTGGAAGCGGACCTCGGCATCGATTCGATCAAGCGCGTCGAGATCCTCGGCGTGGTGCAGCAGGACTTCCCCGAGCTGGGCGAGGCCCAGGACGAACTGGCACAGGAAGAGCTGGGCCGGCAGAAGTCGCTGCGCGGCATCATCACCTGGATCGGCTCGAATCTGAAGGGTGCCCCGGCTGCTGATCCAGCTCCGATCCCGGCGGCGGCAGCAACACCGGCTCCGGCACCGGCAGCCCCGATGCCTGCGCCAGCCGCGCCATCGCCCGCGGCAACCGCCACAGCGCCCGCGCCCGGAGCGGCTTCCGAGAGCGTCGCGGATACGGCCAAGATTCAGTCCCGCCTTCTCGAGATCGTGAGCGAGCGGACCGGTTATCCGCCCGACATGCTCGACCTCGACC
>CAZUHB010000098.1:0-16874 GCA_964620445.1 uncultured Phycisphaerales bacterium | reverse complement strand
CCACGCCTGGCCCGCCTTGAAAGGTGCGAAGAAAAAATGATTCTTCAGAGCTGCTGTGAGCCGATCAGATGCTGAAATTGAGCAAGCTGGCCACGATCGGGAATTCGCAGGCCGGATTCGAGCCCGCGGCGATTCTGTCCATGAAGGGTTCCTTTTTTCCCGTGACGAGCTTCGAGACGATCTCCATGCACCGCATGCAGGTCACCTCCTCCGTGCTTTGCGTGTTCACGTACTCGATGAGTCTCTTGACCACCCTGACGTCGCCGAGAAAGACGAGGCTCCGCGCGGCCATGTTGCGCACCGAGTCGCTGTTCGTGGTGGTGAGTACGTCCACGAGCGGCAGGATCGATTCACGATCGTTCATCAGGCAGAGAGCGAGTGCGGCCTGGGTGCTGACCTGGGGAAGTGTTTTCTCGAGCAGCGCCTGCCTGAGCGGCTGGAGCGCGCTGCGGTCGCCGATCATGCCGAGAGCCATGGCGCAGTAGCCGCGCAGGGTCGGATCTCCGTCGTCCTCGAGAAGGCGGACGAGGTTCCCGATCGCCTTTTGGCTGCGGGCGAGACCGAGCGCGATGGCGATGGCTCCCTGGGTGGAGCGGTTGTGGCAGTCCTTCAGCTCCTCGATCATGGCTGCCTCGGCATTCGCGTCCGGCGCCTGTCTGATCGCGAGACCGAGACCGAGAGCCGCCCATGGAAGTTCGGACGACGTGCCTCGCGCCAGAGCCCACCTGAGGTGCTTGATCGCCTCCGGCCCGCCGATCCGTCCGATCGAGGTGAGGGTGAAGCCTTTCAGGGAGAGATCGCGCGCCCGCTTGTAACAGCGGAAGAGGAGCTCGATCGATGAGTCGTCCCACTTCGGCGAGAGAAGTCCCAGGGCGATCGCGGCGGACTGTTGAACACCGACGTGCTTCGACGCGAGAAGCTTGTCCATCAGGCCGATCACCGAGCGGTCGCCCGTCTTGCCGAGGGCGGTCACGGCAGCGGCCACCAGGCGTTTGTCGGCCCGCGTGTCCTTTGCGAAGTCGGCCAGATGCTGGACCGCCTGGGCGTTGCCCAGGAGGCCGAGCGCCTCGAGAGCCACGGCGCGCAGGTCGTTGCTGGCTTTCCGGTCGCGTGCGATTTCGTGCAGCAGCGGGCCGGCGCCCCTCGATCCGCCCAGGGCGAGCGCGAATCCGGCGAAGCTGCGCATGAAGGTGGGAGTCACCGCCTGATTGATCTTCTGGCGCGCATGGGCCGTGTCCCGGAGAATGTTGAGAAGGGTGTATTGTGCCTTGCGGTTGTTTGAAAGGCCGAGGCCGAGAATGGCGCTGATTTGAACGGTCGCGTTCCGGTTTCCGAGCTGGGCGATGGTGGCCTCGACCGAGTCGCCGTCGTTCATCCGCCCCAGCGAGACGAGCGACGAGCGCTTCAGATGGCTCGAGGATCCATCGATGAATGGGCGGAACGTGCGGGCTGCCAGGTCGAGCATCTTGCGTCGTGCGTCCTGCTTCGATTGATCGGCATTGTTGCTCGGAGTGGTCGGACCGCGGGGTTCGAATGCATTGTCCGGCACATCGACGAAGTGGAACCGATTGCGCGCCCACCAGTACTCCCATGTTGCCGATGTCGTTGCCGTGTTGCGGGATTTCTTGGTGAAGGCTCCCCTCGCGGGTCCTCGAGGGCCGCCGCCGCCTCCCCCACTGGGGGTTTGCGGCCCCGTGGGAGCAGAGGGCCCGGGGGCCGAAGGTCCGGCGGGCGCAGTGGGCGAACCGAGTCGTGGCGGGCCGCCTCCACCCTCCCATTTGGGTATGTCGGGCGGCGCTGGTGGGGGTGGATTGGGCGGATTGTAATTGCCCCCATTGTTCCAGTTGCATCTGGCATGGCAGTTGTTCGTGGAAGCGATGGGGATGATGATCGGGTCGGAAAAAGTGAAGACCAGGCAAAGAGTGGCGAGGAACACCTTGCGGGAAAACATCGGTCTTGTTCCTTTCAAGTTCGACAGAACTCGGATACCCAACAGGAGGCAGCAACGGACGCCAACAGAATTCTTCGAAGAAACCGAGGTCTTGTCATCCATTAAGAAATATTATCATAATTAAACTGCAGTCTATCATCCTGCGGTCCAAAAACTTGTGCTCCCCTGCCATCATCCATCACCTGCTACCAGTCGAAATCACGACAGGTAACAGATTTATTCCCACAGAACCGTTCCCGGAACAATTCATGGAGGAATTGTTCCGGGAACAAATCTTCCATGGGATCAAGAGGGGTTTATGTTTTTTTTGGGCACGCCTAGGGCGCTGCAGAAGGTTGCGATCGGGCAGATGTTGCAGCGTGGGCCGATCGGTTTGCAGATGTTCTGGCCGAACTGGACAAAGAGATCGTTGAACGCCTGCCAGTAGCGGCGGGGCAGTTTTTCTCTCAGGACCTGTTCCGTTTGTTCCGGCGTTTTTGTTTTGATCCAGCCGATTCTGTTCGGAATCCGGTGGCAATGGGTATCGATCGGCAATGCGTCCTTGTTGAAACCGTAAACGAGAACGATGTTGGCTGTTTTACGCCCCACCCCGGGGAGAGTGAGGAGCGTATCGAGGTCATCGGGAACGCGTCCGCCGAAATCGTTCTGCACGATCCGGCAGATCTCGATGATCCGGAGCGCTTTGGTTCGGTAGAAGCCGACCGGGTAGATCGCCTTCTCGATCCGCCGCGGGCTGAGACGCGCCATCGTTCGCGCATCGCGCGCCAGGGCGAAGAGCCGCGTCGAAGCCTTGTCCGTGGTCTCGTCGCGGGTGCGCAGACTCAGAATACAGCTGATCAGAACGCGAAAAGGATCGCGCGTCTCCCGCGCGATACGGGTGAGAGAAGGCGTGTCGAACCCGAGCTCTCTCGACACGCGGTTCATGATGGCGCGCAAATGTTTCAAAGCCACGAATCTCTCCCCGAGCGAGCCAATCTCACTCCGCCGACTCGACAGTGAGGGTGATCGCGTTGCCGAGCCTGGCAAGACCCTGCCAATCGCCTTTCAGGAAGCCCACCGGATTGACGGGCGACGCGGCGCGCGGCTCATCGCCTTCACTGGCCGGGGTCGGTCCGAAGAAAACGCAGAGCGCATTGCCCGGCGGCCAGTAAGCGAGTTCGCCGATCTCCATCTCGACGCGCGCATCGGGAGCGAGCGCCATGGAGAGCGGGTCGCCGATATCGCCGTAGTACTCTTCGCCCCAGCGCGCGAGGCGCACCTCGAAAGGCATCCGTGTTGCGAGAGCGATCGCTGTCTCGCTGCCATTGAGAAGGGCTTCAAGGGTCAAGCCCTCGCCAATGAGCCGAATCTTCATGGTTCCCTCCTCGTCTATCTCTCCCGCGTCACGAAATCGACGATCGCGCCGAGCAATTCCTCGCGCCTCGACTCGAAGAGGGCCTGTCCGTGCCCGCCATCGTCGAAGACGATCATCTCCTTCGGTTCCGCTGCCGTACGTTCCATCTCGACGACGCGCTCGTGGGAGAGGGCATCGTCCCTGGCGACGACGAGCAACTTGGGAACGGCCAATCGGTCCGCGCCATGGGGATCGCCGGCCGAGATGAGAACGAGCCCCCCGAACGCCGGATTCTCCATCAACGACGGCGCTGCTGCCAGGGCCGCCCATCCGCCCATACTGCTTCCGAGCACGAAGACCTTCCCGCATCCCCTTTCGGCCAGAAAGGAGACGGCCGCGACGATATCCAGCTCCCGGCCCTTCTGAGCCGGCGGGATCGTGTTCGCCGGATAGCCGCGGAAACTGATCGCCAGGACGGTCAGCGCCTGCGTGCCCGGAGAATGACCGGCCCCGGACTGACCGGCCAGGTAGAGTAGCTCCTCTCGAAAGGAATCCTTGCCGTCGAGGAATTTCATACCGTGGGCGAGTACGATACCGACAGGTCCTGTTCCGGCCAGATCAGCCACGATTTGCGTGCCGTCAGATGTTTTGATCGCGACAGTTTCCACGGCGATTTCCTCCTGAGCGCAGCCGAACGCGGCCAGAGCGATTCCTGCCGCGACAGTCAGAATAGAAGGCCACGCTCTCATTCTTCCCGACACCCGATTCAATCCTCGATCACCCATCTCAACAGATCAACGGCGAAGGTGCGGTTGATCGGATCGTCATCTTCCTCGGCGATCCGCTTCAGGTCGGCCACGAGTCGATCGGAGATCCCGTCGAGCCCGCAATGCTTGACCCACCAGAGGGCGCTGCGGCGCACCGCGGCGTCACGATCGCGCAAGGCGACGTGCGCCAGATCGTGCTTTTCGTGTTTCTTGCGAGCGAGTTCCATTCCGAAGGTGAAGGCCGTCCAGCGCACCAGAGGATCGTCGGATTCGCGCATCCCGGACAGGATCGATCGTGTCTTCCTCGTGTAGGCGTCGCGCAGCGTCACGGCCCAGGCCGTGCTGATCGCCTCGAGACGGCCGCAGCCCACGGCCGCCGCGAAAGAGAGGAAATGGCTGCGCGCGAGAAGGTCTCCTTCCTTTTCGAGCTGCAGCCACATGTTCAGGTCGACGGCACCGACGACCCCGGTCACCTCATCGAGCGCCTCGGAGCATCGCCCCGCGTCGATGAGCTCTTCCACCCGGTCCAGGTCTGAAACGAGCGTCTTCTTCAGCGATTTGACCCTGGCCCTGAGACGCTCATCGGCTTCCTGTCGAGCGGCGTCTTCTGCCGCCCGGCTCTCCGCATCGGCACGCTCGGGAAAGTCGAAAAGAGCCCTTCCCAGAAAACACCCGGTGAAAATGAGCGGTGTGAAAAGTGTCCGCCAGGGAAGGCACGCGCACTCGGTCACGTATTTCTCATCCCACTCCCAGTTGTCCCAGAGCACGTCTTTCGTATCGCCCAGGGAATCGTCCACGATCATCGTCGGATGAACGATCACCGCGTCGAGCAGCACGGCGACAGCGCCGGCGGGAAAGACCACGGGAAAGGTGACGATGCGCATACCGGTCGATTCGGGCCAGAGATTGTCCTCGACCAGATTGAGCAGGGGGGTGTTGTCGCGGTTCATGATCGCGCAGCCGCCGAAGACCGCCGGCGCGAGAAGGACCGCCACGAGGATCGCGGCCAGCGAGAAGTGACGACATTCCGTTCTGATCTGCATATTTCTGCTCCACCTCGTCATTCGATTGCGAAGATCGACCGCCCGAGCCAATCGAACAGAAAGGTGGGCGGCGTGGCGACAACGATGATCGGAAAGAGAAGCGTCTTGCGCAGCCAGTCGATGTCGCGCGGTTTCCAGTAGAGCTCGTACACGTCGTCGGCCGCATCGGGGATCACGCAGATCGGGTGGACGATCACCATGTCGGTGACCAGCGCCACCGTTCCGGCCGGAATCATGGCCGGCGCGAGTGCGATCCGGAGGCCCGTGGATTCGGGCTGCACGGCGTCGTCCATCACGTTCAGGAACCGCCGATTGTCCTCGTCGATAACGGCGCAGCCCGAAAGGAGAATCCAGACGAGCAGGGCGCAAGCAGAGACGGAACGGGTACGAATAGAGTTTGATTCTTGCCTGGTTGTCGAGCCCATGAGCCCGCCTCCGACTGGGAAGAGGTTACCGCCCCGATTCTTGCCGCTCTTTGCGGGGCGATGGTTCTTTTTTACTGCTGCCCTTCTTGTTCCCTGTGACCGCCTTGGTGAGCGTCTCCAGGCCGAGCACGAGATCGCGCCTGTCCACCGCGGGGTAGCGGACGACCAGCGTCTCGAGACACTTGATCGCCAGCAGGGCGAGCCCCTTCTCATTGGTGTGGAGCTTATCGTCCTGCATGAGCTCACCCTTCTTGAATGTCCGCTGCCGTCCCTCGATCACGATAGGCTTCTCGTTGTGCAGGGTCTCGATCCAGGCCGAAAGGGGGATGACGTGTACATGAGGGCGTTCGGCCGCCCAGGCGTAGAGCTGCTTGTTGAGCGCCCTCAGCACCTCGCGCGACGGAACCTGCTCGGCGCGCAGCATCCCGCCGACGGCGGCGCTCATGTCGGGAATGTCGCCCACCACGATCGGGCATTTGAGCTGGTCGGCGAGCGCACAGCCGGTCTTGAACAGATCGAAACGATCCTTGGCGCCCAGCGAGCCGTAGGAATACCAGAAAAAGAAATCGAGGCCGATGGCGACCGTCGCTTTCCGCGCCTTGAGCTGCTCGATCGCCCTGCGGCCCGCCTCGCGCGGCTCCATGAAGAAGGAGTTCGACGATGTGTCGATCATCTCGTGGGGCGTCTTGATCGCCTTGTCGATGATCGCGCCAAGGTTCGTCTCGAGGCCGAACCCGGCACTGACGCTGGCGCCCATGATGCCGATCCGCTTCAAGGGCTCGATCTTCTTATCCTCTTCCGTCCCCGGGGCGGTCGCGGCCCGGGTCGATCCGGGTATGGCGCAGAGCAAGCAGACGAGAGCGATCAGGACGGGGAGCTCGATTTTTTTCATATCCCTCTCCTTCAGGATTTTGAGACCTGCAGGTTGATATGGTATAGGACTTTCGGACTCGGTCTCATACCGATCGTTTTTTAATAACAAATAGCATGTCGACTCTCAAAGCCTATTGTCATCCGGCGGGGAGCGACTTCACAAGAAAGAAAAAGCACAATGGCAAAGGGACGGCACTACTCGAGTCACCAGAAGGGCATCATCAAGCGCTACTACGAGAACAAGGAACACCTCATGACCCAGAAGCTGGGTGAGATCGTTTCCGACCTCTATCTCTGCGAGGACGAGAAGAAGGCGGCCCGCCTCTGGAAAAGCGCTCAGACGGCGCTCCTCAACGCCGGTGTGATCAAGGCTCTGGCCGAGGATATCTGCGAGTCTCGCGATCTCGATGCGCTGGCCAAGCTCGTGGGCAGGCTTTTCTGAGACCGCCCGCGACCGGACACCGCCGAAACTGACCTGGAGAAAACCGTCTGCGGGGGCGATCGCACAGCTTCCTATCCCGCCAGCAATCCGATCAGCAGAGCGATGATGGCGAACAGGACATAAAGGGCCAGATAGGCCCGCAAGATCCCTTTCATGACATCCCCTCCCCCGGCAAACCGGACAGCCGGCCGTGATCGGCGGACCGCGCCCGATAGCGCATCTTGTGCAGCAGCGCCATCCCCGCGATCAAGCCGGCAAGGAGCGGCAGCGATCCGCTCGCCGCGAGCTGAATCCAGGCGAGCGCTGCAAAGACGACGAGCGATCCGAAGAGGACGCCCGTGAAATCATTGGTCACCACACCGCGGAACTCCCGCGAGAAGGGATAAGCCGCCAGCTTGCCGAACCGCGCTCCCACCACGAACAGTCCGCCCAGGAAAGCGAAGAGCGCATGGAGCGGTCCGCCGACGGGCGACATGAAGATGCCGAGCGCGATCGCGTTGAGCAGCCACAGAGGAAGCATGATGCGATAGACGAAGGCCTTCTCCGCGCCGCGCGCGAAGACTTGCGGCTTCTCGGCCGGCAGCGCGTCGAAGATCCACGCCGCGCGAAAGAAGTCGCCGAAGGGCAGGAAAGAAACGACCAGCGGCAGGTAGAGGTTCATCAGGTAGAGGAGGAGGATGAAGAAGAGGGGGTCCTTGTTCTCGAAAAGGCTGATAGCCATCATCATCACCGGCACGCCCAGGATCGGATAGGCCTTGAGCCGGAATCCCCGGTCGCGCGCGAGGTGGATCGCCGTGAACTCGAACGCGGCCCTCTCCTCAGGTCTGACGAGGAGTTTTTCGAAGAGGCCCATCAACGCTCCCGGCGCCGACTTTCCCCGGGCCGCCCTGCGGCTTCCCGAGAGGGCGCGCAGGAGATTTTCCGATCCAACGGCCACGGCCAGAAGGGGGAGCAGCGCCGCGGCGAGTCCGGCCGCGGCAAAAGCCATCGACGCGCCTGTGCCGCCCTCCAGACCGAGCACGCTGAGCACCGAGCCCGAAAACCATGCCGGCGGAAAGAGGAGCTGCTGCCAGCCCGCTCCCTCGGTCACCAGTCTGCTCGCCTCGATCAGCCGCCCCAGGTTGCACAGGAGCCCGAGGATCGCCAGGGAAACGAAGATGTTCAGGTAGAGCAGGGCCCCCTGGAACTGGGCCGCCGTGAGGAAGCGCGCCAGCGCCGCATAGACCACGAGGCAGACTCCGGCCGTGAAGAGGGCGGCGCAGAAACCGGCCGCCAGGCAGACGAACGGCGCCGCCACGCTCTGCGCCGCGAATCCGAAAAGGATGGCGGGCGTCAGGTTCAGGTTGAGTGCGAGGATCGCCAGCGCCGCGACGAGCTCTGTGAAGCGCGCACAGAAACGGGTGAATCCGCTCACCGGCAGATGGCCGGTGACAGCCAGATCGAGAGGGTGAAAGAGCCCGCCCGCCAGCTCGCCGATCACGGCCGTGGCCGTGAATATCATGGAAAGCGATATGGTGAAGAAGAGAAACTGCCCCGGCGAGGCGTTCGTGAAGAGAAGGGCGGCCACGATCGTGCTCAGCGTGAGGCTGTAGGCCGCGCCCAGAAGGTGTCGGCTGCCGTCCTCGCCCTCGGCCGACTGTTCGGCCGCCTCGCTCCGCGATCCCGTGAGACTGAGCCGCAGACCGGCCGCGAGGAGCGTCCTGTACTGGCATCGGTCGAACAACCGGCTCATGGCCGCGCCTCGGCGTCGCCGGACCTGTCCAGTTCGCCAAGCGCCTCCACGAAGGCGCCCGCCTGCGCGCCCCAGTCGGTACTCGACGTGAGATCGCTGAAAGCCCCCTCGATGCTGCCGGCCGCGGTGAGGGAGCGCACATCGTCCACCGTCCCGTCCGCCAGGATGCGGCCCTCCTTGAGGATGATCACGCGGTCGCAGACCTTCTCCACCACGTCGAGGAGATGGGAGCAGTAGAACACGGTCCGCCCCCGCTCGGCGAGGCGCGCGATGATATCCTTGAGAAGGAGCGCCGCGTTGGCGTCGAGACCGTTGAGCGGCTCGTCGAGGATCACGAGCGGAGGATTGTGGAGGAGCGCCGTGAGGATCAGCACCTTCTGCTTCATCCCCTTCGAGAATGTGGCCATCAGGTCATGGCGATTCGGCTCGAGGCCGAAGATCTCGAGAAAAGCCATGAGACGCCGATCGAGCGCGGTCTCGTCGAGCCTGTGGAGGCGCCCGATGAAGCGGCCGTACTCGACGGGCGTCATCGATTCGTAGAGCGCCGCCACCTCGGGAACATAGCCGACGCGGCTCTTGACGCGCACAGGGTCCCTGACCGTATCGATACCGCACACCGTGACCCGGCCCGCATCGGGCTTCAAGGTGGCGTTGAGGATCTTCACCGTCGTCGTCTTGCCCGCGCCGTTGGGGCCGAGATATCCGACGACCTGGCCCGGTGCGGCCGTGAGACTCACCCCGCGGAGCGCGGGCTTTGCACCGTACGATTTGGAGAGGTTTTCGAGCTCGATGATCATCGCCGTACCTCGACCGCCGGGTAAATCAAGCAACCTCGACGATGCCCAGGGGCTCCATGGTTTTCCACTGTCCGCGCGTGAAGTCGGGAAAGTCGACGGCCTGGCGCTTGGCGACCGAGATCTCGCTCAGCTCGCCCACCGCGCTCCACGTGGCGGCGTCGTACACGTCCTGATCGAGGGGCAGCCCCTTGCGAAGGCAGTGGATCAGGCGGTAGTCCATGATGAAGTCCATTCCGCCGTGGCCGCCCACGCGCTTGGCGAGCTCGCCAACCTGCTTCCAGAGCGGGTGGGCGTACTTCTCGCGGCACTCGGCGAGTTTCTTCTCGTCCCAGTGATGGGCGTTCGGCTCGAGCGCGATGCGGGCCGGGTAATCGGCGAAGGTGCCGAGCGTTCCCGAGATCATGTTGAGCCGCGAGTAGGGGCGCGGGCTGGTGGTGTCGTGCTGCACCATGACGGTGCAGCCTTTCATGGTGCGGATGATGGAGGTGTTCATGTCGCCGAGCTTGTAGGTCTGCTTGGCGCGCGGATCGTCGGCGCCGTACCGCTTTGTGGCGTAAGCCGTGATACCCCGCTGGGCCGAGCTCATCGACATGAGGTAGTCGAAGCGGTCGCCCCGGTTGACGTTCATGTACTGGCAGACCGGGCCGAGGCCGTGGGTGGGGTAGACGTTTCCGTCGCGCCTGATCGAGTGGTCGAGGCGCCACATGCCCTGGTAGCCGTTCTCGTTGAACTTGAGGCCGCGCAGGTCGTGGATGTAGGCGGCCTCGCCGTGGGTGAGCTCGCCGAACACGCCCTGGCGGCACATGTTGAGCACCATGAGCTCGCTCGCACCGTAGCAGCAGTTCTCGAGCATCATGCAGTGCTTCCGTGTCTCCTCCGACGTGTCGACCAGCTCCCAGCATTCGTCGAGGGTGACCGCCGCGGGTACCTCGATCGCGGTGTGCTTTCCGGCTTTCATGGCGCAGACCGCCATGGATGTGTGCCACCGCCAGGGCGTGCAGATGTAGACGAGGTCGAGATCCATGTCGCAGAGCCGCCTGAAATCCTCGTCGCCTGCCGTGAACCACTCCGGCTTCGGCTTGCCCGCCTGGACGATCCGCCCGGACGCGGCCGCCACCTTGTCTTCGCGGATGTCGCAGAGGGCCACGAGATCGACACCGTCGATCTTGAGGAGCCGTCCCACGGCGCCGCTGCCGCGCATGCCGATGCCGATGAGGCCCACGCGTACCCTCTCGAGGGGGGGCGCCACCAAACCGGCAGCGCTCTTGCCCGCGGCGGGTCTCAGCGGTGCGCCGTGGGTCAGCGACACGGCTCCCAGCGCGGCGCCGGTGCCGATGACGGTCTTGATGAAATCTCTGCGATCGTATTCGCTCATGGGTATCTCTCCGACCAGTTCGTTGGGAGGCTGCTCGATCCGTTTCAAATTGAGCCCATAGAGTACGACCTGCCGAACAGGGCCTCAAGCCCTTTGGAACATTTAGGAAAGAGTGGACGGATCGATCTGGGACGTTATTAGATAGGACTCGCGGGATCGTCGTAGGGTACTGCTTCCGATCGTTTCACCCTCGCTTCCTCGCGGAGCGCCTTTTGGCCGAGCCGCGCTTGCAGATTCTGCGAGCCGCGGCCACTCACTGGAGTCCACCATGTCCATTCTCAAAGATCTTGTTTTCAGTGCTGTCCTTCTGATCCTGCTGAGCGCCGTGCCGGCGACCGCGTCCGGTGAGGGCTGGGAAACCGACCTGGAGACGGCTCTCACAAAAGCCGCGGAGCAGAAGCGACCGGTGCTGGCCGATTTCAGCGGATCGGACTGGTGCATCTGGTGCCAACGCCTCGACGAGCAGGTTTTTGCCCAGGAGGAGTTCAAGGCTTTTGCCAGGGACAATCTGATCCTGTGCATCATCGATTTTCCCAAGGATCAGAGTGTTCTCGCCGAGGGCCAGGCGGAAAAAAACGCCGCGTACAGGACGCGTTATCCGGTCAAGGGTTTCCCCACGGTATTCCTTCTCGAGCCGGACGGGAGCCCCTTTCTGCAGACCGGATACCGCAAGGGGGGCGCTGCTCCCTACACGGCTTTTCTCTCTTCCGTTCTCGATGCGCGCGCCAAGGTCGGCAAGCTGCTCGAGTCGGGTAAACCCGATCTCGCCGCGGCCGAGGCGGTGGTCGAGAGCCTGCCGGCAGAAGCGTCGATCTTGAAATCGCACCTGGTGCTCGCCTCCTTTCCCGAGGAACGGATCGCCGAGCGGGCCGAGGCCGCATTCGGCCTGGTCATGGCCGGTCTCGATCGGGACGGAAAGCTTCTCGCCTATCTCGAAGAGCTCGGGGACAAGGATCCCAATCGCTACTTTCGCCAGTACCGCCTGGAGACGGTCCGCGAAAAGCTCAACGAAACGGTGAACAAGACTCTTCAGCTGAGGGACAAGGCGGAGGCCGAGGGCGGCGAAAAGGTCAAGGCCGAATCCCTCGAGGCGGCCAGGGAGCTGCTCGCGATCACCAAAGAAGCGGAGGAACTCTTCGAGTCGAAGGACCGGAAGGTCATGAACTTTGTCTTCCGCGCCGTGGCCCATCGCGTCCTCGGCAACCAGAAAGGCGTGGACGAGGCGTGGCAGAAAGCGGTCGAAGTCGATCCCGAAGCGCGTATCCTGGATCAGGCCAAGGCGATCGTCCAGCCCTCCGAGCCAGAGGAGGCCACCAAGTAATCGGCTCGCCGATTCTCGATCGGATCGACCGGACAATCAAAGCAGGAGCTGTCGGGGACAAGCCGGCAGCTTCTGCTTTTTTTTGCGGTGTGCGCTCCTCTTTCGCTATCATTGGTCCCCCGGAGCGCCGGCTGTTGGAGGTGGCCGGAAAAATTTCATTTGGAGGAGGCGTCATGAAAAGGTCAGGGAAGAAAAACTCTATCACTCGTGTAATGTGGGCCCTTGCGGTTTTGGTCGTCGTCGTCTGTCTGCCGGCAGAAGCTGCTGCCGCAGATCCTCCCAAGGTGGTCAAAATGGTTCCCGAGAACGGGGCGCGCTACGTCGATCCCGATCTCGACGAGATCGTGATCACCTTCTCGGAACCGATGACCGACAACAGCTGGTCGGTGTGCGGCGGGGGGGAGCATTTTCCCAAGATCAAGACGATCCGCTACACCAAAGGACGCACCGTGCTGGTCATCAAGGTCGATCTCAAACCGGGCTGGACCTACCGGTTCGGCCTCAACAGCCCCTCGTTCAAAAATTTCAGGAGCGAGAAGGGCGTGCCCCTCGAGCCGGTGCTGGTGACCTTCAAGACCAAGGACAAGGGCGGCAAGAAGAAGAAGAAAAAAACCAAGCTCTCCTCCCTCGGCCGGATGCCCTTCGACCTTTCCGACGTGAACGGCCTCGACGTGAAGAGCCAGGATTACAAGGGCGTGCCGATCTTTTTGGTCTTCGGCGCGGCCTGGTGAGGGGGCTGCCAGCAAGAAGCCGTTCAGGTCGAGCGGTTATACGATGAGTATTCTCCCAGAGGTGTCGAGTTCATCCATTGCCTGTCGGGCGAAGCGGCCCGCACGGGAAAAGATTTCCAGAAACACTACCGCAGTCCCTATCCGCACCTCATCGATCCGAACCGGCGCGTGGAAAAGCAGCTCAACAAGGACGGGTGGCCTTTCTACGTGATCGTCGACGCCAAAGGAGCGGTGGTCTTCATGAAGAACGGCACGATCACCGACGACGCGGAGGTGGACGAGATCCTCGCCCAGGTCGCGCCCGGAAAAAGGGCCAAGACCGGCGCACTCGGGGAGACGGTCTACCTGGAGACCGTGCTGAAGACGAACAAGGCATCCAAGAAGGTGACCGAGAGTTCCCCCTGCCTCGTGAAGGACATGGTGGGCGATCTCTTCCTCTCCTACGTGTCCAATTGCCGGGGCAAGAACGAGGTCTTTCTGCGCCAAGTGGGCGGCGGAGAGTCTCAGCTTGCCCATGAATTCCCCATTTCGGACGACTGCAGCGATGCCTACGACGCGGTCATTGCCGTGGACAAAGCCAACAACAAGTGGATCGCCTACACAGGGCTCGCCGGGGAGGGTGCAGAGAGCAAGTACGACATCTTCGTCCGCTGCTACGACAACAAGGGCGTGCTCTCCGAACCCGAGAATCTGACCGAATCGGACGACGACGCCATGCACCCGGCCGCTGCCGTGGACAAGGACGGCTACCTCTGGGTAGCCTACTACCGCTGGCAGAAGATGGGCTTTGCGTCGCGCGACAAGGAGGTCTTCGCCCGTTGCTGGAACGGCTCGAAATGGTCTGACGAGATCCGCCTGTCGCCTGCGGACCTTCCCGCCTACGAGGACCACACCGATCCCGTGATCGCGGCCGCGCCCGGCGGCGGGGTGAACGTGGCGTGGAGCTGGGATATGCATCGGACGGAGATCGCAAAATACGCCCGCTATCAGAGCGAGTTCCACGCTGACGCGCCCACGATCTTCGGCCGCGCCGTGGGCCGGGACGGCGCGGGCGCTCTGCTCTTTTTCGGCGAGGCGGGCATCGACGGCGCGCCCACTCTCTTTCTCGCGTCGGGCGGGAAAACGTGGTGCGCGTGGAACGGACTCGGCCTGCTGCGCCGGGGCGAAACCAAAGGGCTCTACACCAGTGTCTGCGCCGAGGGCGAGACCACCCGCGGCGCCCAGCACCCTGTGGAGACAGGTGTGCGCGATATCTGCAACCCCTGCTTCTTCGAGAGGCGGAACGCGCTCGGCCTCGTCTGGGCCTCGCAGGACAACCGCGCGCGGTGGCAGCTCAAGCTGAGCACTTTCGAGGAAGGCGCCTGGTCCAAACCGAGAGTGATCGAGAAGAAACAGAATCCTTGCTTCCCGTCGGTCGTGGTGGGCGACGAGGGCGAGCTGTACATCGCCTATACCAGAGAGGGAGCGTCGGGCCGCGAGGTGGTCTTTCGCGAGATCTAGGCCGGCTGCCGAAACGAGGAGAAGTCGGTTGAGCGACAATTCGGGCGCAGGTGGTTCGAACGGTTACGACGTGGCCGTGATCGGCGGGGGGATCGTGGGCGCTGCCACTGCCAGGGAGCTGAGCCTTTTTGGCGGTCTGTCGATCGTGGTTCTCGAGGCGGAGGACCGCCTCGCCGCCCACCAGACAGGGAACAACAGCGGCGTGATCCACTCCGGGCTCTACTACAAACCGGGCTCGCTCAAGGCGCGCAACTGCGTGGAGGGCCGCGAGGCGCTCTACCGATTCTGCGAGGAGCACGCCATCGCCCACGAGCGGTGCGGCAAGCTGGTCGTGGCCACAAACGAGAGCCAGCTCCCCGCGCTCGACGAGCTGGAGCGTCGCGGCAAGGCGAACGGGCTCACCGGGGTGCGGCGGATCGGCCCCGATGAGATGAGGGAGCGCGAACCCCATCTTGCCGGGATCGCCGGCCTCGTCGTTCCCGAAACAGGGATTGTCGATTTTACGGCCGTCACCGAAGCCTACGCCGCGGCCGTGCGCGACGCGGGCGGCGCGATCAAGACAGGCACCCGCGTCACGCGCTGCGAGCGCACAGCCACGGGACTCCGGCTCGAGACCACGAAGGGCGCGATCGCGTGCCGCTACCTGGTCAATTGCGGCGGCCTGCAGAGCGACCGGGTGGCGCGCCTTTGCGGTGTCGATCCGGGCGTACGGATCATTCCCTTCCGGGGCGAGTACTACAAGATCGTGTCGAGGAGCCGGCATCTGGTGAAACACCTCATCTACCCGGTGCCCGATCCGCGCTTTCCGTTCCTGGGCGTGCACTTCACACGCATGATCCACGGAGGGATCGAGGCCGGGCCGAACGCGGTGCTCGCCTTCGAGCGCGAGGGGTACGGCAAGGGGAGCTTTTCGCTGCGCGACACCCTTTCCATATTGTGTTACAGCGGCTTCTGGCGCATGGCGGCGAGGTACTGGCGCATGGCGGCCGGGGAATTTCACCGCTCCTTCAGCAAGCATGCCTTCGTGGCCGCGCTCCAAAAACTCGTTCCCGAGATCACTCCCGACGATGTCTATCCGGGCGGCGCCGGGGTGCGCGCCCAGGCGCTCGACTCCGACGGCAGGCTGGCCGACGATTTCCGGATCGTCGAGGCGGAACGCATGGTGCACGTGCTCAACGCCCCCTCGCCCGCGGCCACCGCGTCGATCAGCATCGGCCGGACGATCGCGGCCATGGCCGCGAAGAGCTTCGGTCTGGAGGGCTCCCGGGGGCCTGTCACTCTTCCAGGAAATTTTCGAAGTACTGATCGCTGAAGTCGACCTTGAGAGCATCGAGGGTGATGAACTCCCCGTCCCAGTCGACGCGTACCGTGACGACCATGTAGTCGGTCGTTCCCGGTTCGAGCGGAACGCTCGGCGTGAGATCGGACGCCTCCACCCCGATGATCGAGACCGACCGGGTGAAGCCGCCAAAGTCGGCCAGGTCGGCCCCGCGCCCGTCCTTGGGCGGGCACGACGACCAGCCGTCGTAGTCTTCCACGTCGTCGAACTCGGCCCGCGACGTTTCGCCGTCCCAGTCGTCGGGATCGGCGAAGTCCTTGGCGAGGATTTCTTCCATGAGGTCGACGGCGAGCTGCAGGGCCGCCTCGGTGCGTTCCGACTGGTGGGCCGAGTCGAGCCAGCCGGAGACCCCGACCATCATGGGGGGGATGGCGATGGCGCTGACGATGATGATCGTGATGAGCCCGATGAGTGTAAATCCTCTCCGACGGTTCACGATTCGCAGGCTCCGACGACGGTAAACTGGTAGGGGTAGGCATAGTCGTAGAAAGTGACTTTCACGGGCAGATCGCGCATATCGACCTTGTTGCCCCCATGTTTCCCTGATTCGAATCCCTCGATCACGATTTCCAAGGTTTCGCTTGGCGCGACATCGCGATTCAAGTAGAAGTAGACCTTCTCGCCCGATCCGACATGCTGTCCCCCATACCAGTTACCGTCCCATACGGTTATCAATTCGTCATCACCTTCCTCGGTGATATGGATTTTTTCGAAGTACGCTTCCCGGCCGGACCACTCCAGCTTCATGCCGTTGAAATCGATCCAGTAGCCGGTCTGGTTCTGCACCAGAAAATGAACGTTCTCCTTTGGCACCCACTCGCGCGTGCCCGGAAAATACTCGATCGTTCTGTACCCGCGCACATGGCGCACCGCTTCACCCAGGGATCCCCTGACCTCGTAGCGCCACATGTTTTTTTCGACAAAGGAAAAGTTGCCTTCGCCGAACGAGACCTCGCACTGTCCAACGGCCCGGTTCTTGAGCGCCCACTGGAGCCCCGCCTGGGCGACGTAAAATGCTTTCGTGGAATTAATATGGCTCAGCCCGCTCGAATGCGTGACTGACAGGAGCGAGCAGACTGAGCCGCCAACAATGCTGAGAAAGAGGAATAGCACGATAACAACCACCATACTGAAACCCGCGTCGGCTCCCTGTCGGACATCCCGCCGGGTGAGAGCATTCGGCTCGAATGATCTTCCCGGCGAACTGCATACCGCGATCCTGGCGGATTGTACGGTCATAATATG
>CAZUHB010000097.1:0-17219 GCA_964620445.1 uncultured Phycisphaerales bacterium | reverse complement strand
CCCGGCCGATCCGCTCGGAATGGGCAACTGCCAGAAGTGCCATCCGCTGGGGGAGTGAATCGGTCATACGGTGCCAGGCTCGATTCGTCGGTCTTAGCGCTACACTTGGTACCGGGCTCGATACATTCGATACATTTCGATACATTTGGAGTGAAACAATGACCAAGGTCCTGTCACGGTCCGCGCTCCTTGTCGGATTGATTGCCGCATGTCTGATCACCCGAACGGTCGGGGCCTCCGACGAGACGCAGAAGAAACTCTCCGATGCCTTGAGCCACGTGGACGAGGTCATCGCCTCCGGCCCTTACAGCGCTGACTGGGAAAGCCTCGAAGCTCACGACGCCGTGCCGGAGTGGTTCCGCGACGCCAAGTTCGGCATCTATTTTCACTGGGGCCCCTACTCTGTTCCCGAATACCAGACCGAGTGGTATCCCCGCCACATGCACGACAAGAAGGGTGGAGGCAGCAGGGTCTATAAACACCACGTGGAAAATTACGGCGAACCGGACCAGTTCGGTTACGACAGGTTCGTTCCCTTCTTCACGGCCGAGAAGTTCGATGCCACGGAGTGGGCCGCGCTCTTCGCGAAAGCGGGGGCGCGCTTCGCGGGACCGGTGGCCGAGCACCACGACGGATTCTCCATGTGGGCGAGCAAGGTGACGCCCTGGAACGCCGGCGCCAGGGGGCCGAAGCGTGACATCGCGGGCGAACTGGCCGCGGCGATCCGCGAGCGCGGCATGCGGTTCGTCACCACCTTTCACCACGCGCGCAACAGCTTGTGGAAAAAGGACGGCCAATGGACCGGCCATTATTCCCACGTGAAGACCTACTTTCCCCGCGCGCTGGACGATCCCGATCGGGCGTTCCTCTACGGCTACATGCCTCGCGAACGGTTTCTCGATCTCTGGCTCGCCAAGCTCGTCGAGGTGATCGACAATTACCGCCCCGACCTGATCTGGTTCGATTCCTGGCTCGACGAGATCCCCGAAAGCTACAGGACCCGCTACCTCGCCTACTACCTGAACCGGGCGAATCAATGGGGTGCCGACGTGGTCACCACCTTCAAACAGGACGACCTCCCCAGAGAGATCGGCGTGGTCGACTACGAGAAGGGCCGTGCCCAGAAGCGCACCGATTTCTGCTGGCTCACCGACGACACGATCAGCAAGGGATCGTGGAGCTACACCCGCGACCTGAGGATCAAATCGTGCGACATGGTACTCGACACCTTCATCGACATCGTTTCCAAGAACGGCTGCCTGCTTCTGAACATCTCTCCCAAGGCGGACGGGACGATTCCCGAGGTGCAGAAGAAGGTTCTTCTCGGCATGGGGGAGTGGCTGAAGGTCAATGGCGAGGCGATCTACAACACCCGCCCCTGGTTGATCCACGGTGAAGGCCCCACGCGGCTCGGTCGGGGCGGCCACTTCGTGAAGCTCTTCGACTACGGTGCCGACGACATCCGCTACACGCGGAGCAAGGATGGGAAGGTTCTCTACGCCATCTGCCTCGGATGGCCCGAGAAACCGATCACTCTCCAAGCCGTTCGCATCGAGAAGGCCGTTCCCGATGCCGGGGCTTCCTTGCTCGGGATCGACGCACCGATCGGCTTCGAGGTCAACGAACAGGGCCAGCCCGTGCTCACACCCCCGCCCCTGGACGAGGCGCGGAGGCCATGCAAGCACGCCTACGCTTTCAAGATCGTCGGTGCGGAGGCGAGTCTCCATCGGAACGCCCGGTTCCTGGTGGGCGACTGCATCGAGCTCGCCGCAACGAAGGCGGTCTTCGAGGGTGGGCGTCTCTTTCTCGAGCAATTCGACGGACAGGACGAGAACATCGGGGGCTGGAACGATCCCGCGGCGCGCGTCCACTGGCTCGCCCACGTGGCGGAGCCGGGCAGTTACGCGGTGCGCGGCCGTTTCGCCGCCATCGCTCCCTCGGCTCTCGCCCTCGACGTTGCCGGGCAGCGGCTGCGGCTGCGTGTACCCGCTACCGGAAGCTGGTCCGCTTCGAAAAATTTCCACATGGGCCAGGTCACCTTCGACAAGGCCGGAGTCCACCACCTCATCCTCGGCAGTGATGAATCGAAGAAATGGAATCCCGTCAACGTGTGGAAACTGGAGCTGGCACGGATTGAATGAATAACTGTGCCAGGCTCAATTCGTCGGTCTTAGCGCGTCATTCGGTTCCGGGCTCGGGGCTGGCTCGGGGCTCGGGGATGGTCCGAGTCTGCCGTCAGATCCGCCAGCCCTGAGTCCGTTGCTCCGGCCTCCATGATTATCTCGGCGCAAACGAATCATGCCCGATCACGGCCGCCCCATTTCGGCTGTATCGCCGCCGTCACTGCTGGTATCATCGTGAAGTGCACCCGGTATCTCGACCCGCGCATTCTGATCGACGTGATGGAGCCCCGCCATGACCGAGGAGAAGAGGGACTGGCAGTACTTCATCGAAGGACTGCGTTCTTTCGATGAGACGGTCACCTTCGAGTTCTGCGAACGTTACGGCACAGCGCTGGAGCGGCTCGCCGGGAGACACCTGGTCACGGGACTCCGGCAGCGGCTCGATCCCGAAGACGTGGTGCAATCGGTCTACCGCACCTTCTTCCGGCGCGCCTCGGACGGCCAGTTCCAGCTCTCAGACCGGAGCGACCTCTGGCGGCTGCTGTGCGTGATCACCCTCACCAAGGTGCGCGCCCAGGCCCGGCGCCAGCTGCGCCAGAAGCGCAACATCAACAAGGAGGTCCGCCTCGATCCCTCCTCGGGCGGCAAGGAAGGGCCCGGCGATCCGGCTGGGGCAGGACCGTCTCCCGACGAATCAGCGGAGTTCGCCGATCAGTTCGACCAGGTCATGGCCTCCTTCACCGATGAAGAACGCCGGATCGTCGAGTTCAAATTGCAGGAGCGGACCAACGACGAGGTCGCGGCTCTCGTGGGCTGCTCGGAGCGCACGGTGCGGCGGATTCTCAAGAGCATGCAGGAGCGCCTCGAGGCATCTCTCGGGGACGATCGATCATGAACCCAACTCCGCTTCCCACCGACCCGATCGACGAGGAGATCCGCCGCCGCTTCGAGGAAGCGTGGATCCGCGGAGAACCGCGCCCGATCGAGGACTTCATTCCCGAACCCGATCGAGAGGAATTTCCGGCCACTCTCGAGGAACTGGTCCATATCGAGCTCGAGTTCGCCTGGAAATCGTGGGCGGAGTCGGCACCCGGCCCGACAGAACGCGGCAGCACGCCGTCCCGCGTCGAGGATTACGTGGCACGATTTCCGATCCTCGACAGCCCTCCGATCGTGGAACGACTCGCCCAGCAGGAATACGACGTGCGCCATCGATTCGCTGACCCGCCGCCGATCGACGAGTTCGAGGACCGTTTTCCCGGGGTGCGATTCGAGCCGCCCCCTGCGCGGGACAGCGATGCCTCCCCCGGAGGACGCCGCCTCCCGAAGAGGATCGCCAGGTACGAGATCGTCAGGTTCCTGGGCGAGGGCGGCATGGGTGTGGTCTATCTCGCCAGGCAGGACAAACCGCGCCGCACAGTTGCGCTCAAGGTGATCAAGCCGGGTTACTTGACGCCCGAGGTGCTCAAGCGATTCGAGCACGAGGCGCAGATCCTCGGTTTCCTGCAGCATCCGAGCATTGCCCAGGTGCACGAGGCTGGAATCGACGAGGGAGAACACGGCCCGATCCCGTTCATCGCCATGGAGTTCGTGTCCGGCGAACCTCTCGGCGATTACTGCAAACACCACGACCTCTCGATCGACGAACGGCTCGATCTGATCGTAAAGATCTGCGACGCCGTGCAGCACGCCCACCAGAAGGGAATCGTCCACCGCGACCTGAAACCGGGCAACATCCTGATCGAGAGGGCCGACGGGATCGGCCGGCCGAAGATACTCGACTTCGGAGTGGCCCGCGTCACCGACTCCGATCTGCAGACAACAACTCTTCAGACCGATGTGGGCCAGCTCCTGGGCACGGTACAGTACATGAGTCCCGAGCAGGCCGCGGGCGATCCGACCGAGCTCGACATGCGCTCCGATGTCTATTCGCTCGGCGTGATTCTCTACGAGCTCCTCACCGGGAAGGCTCCCTACGACCTGCGCGGCATGCTGATTCACGAGGCGGTCCGCCGCATCCGCGAGCACGAACCGGCTCCGGCCGGATCGGTGAATCACACCATACGGGGCGATCTGACAACGATCCTCTCCAAGGCGATGGAAAAGGAGAAGAACCGGCGCTATCAGTCAGCAGCCGAGTTCAGCGACGATGTCCGGCGTTTCATGAACTCGGAGCCGATCACGGCTCATCCGCCGAGCGCGATCTATCAGCTGCGAAAGTTCGCCCGGCGCCACCGGCTCCTCGTGGGCAGCATGGCGGCCGTGGCTGCCGCCTTGCTGATCGGCACCGGTCTCGCGCTCTGGCAGGCGGTGCGCGCCACCAATGCCCTTGCCGAGGTCGAGGTCCAGCGCGACGAGGCGCTGCGCCAGGCGCGGATCGCCGAATCGATCACCGAGTTTCTCAATGACAATCTACTCAGCGCGCCCAACCCCGGAAATCCGATCGAGGGCGCATCTGTCAACCGCGATATCCCGGTGCTCAAGCTGGTCGAACTCGCCGCGCGCAACATCGAGGGCAAGTTTCCCGACGAACCGCTCATCGAGGCGGCGATCCGCAACACGCTCGGTTTCACCTTCAAGAGCCTCGGGGAGTACGACCGCGCAGAGGAGCAGTACAACGCTGCGCTCGCGCTCGAGCTCGACGAGGTCGGCGGCGATCATGCCCAGACCTTGAAAACAAGGCATCACCTCGCCGTGCTGTTCGGCGTGCTGGGCCGGTACGAGGAAGCCGAGAAACTCCAAACGAAGGTCATCGAGGCAAAGAGCCGAATTCTCGGCAGCGAGCACCGCGCGACGCTGATCTCCATGGCCAACCTCGCCTCCGTCTACTCGGAGACCGGACGGATCGACGAGGCGCTCGCACTGCAGGAGAACGTCATCGCGGCGCAGGAGCAGACGCTCGGAGACGAACACCTGGACACGCTGATCTCGAAGAACAACCTCGCGGGGTATCTCGACACCCTGGGGCGCGACGAGGAAGCGGAACGTCTCTATCTCGAGGTGCTCGACGCTCAGCTGCGCCTCTTCGGCGAGGAATTCATGGACACGCTCACGACGATGGGAAACCTGGCTCAGTTCTACGCCGAATCAGGACGGCTCGGCCAGGCAGAGCCCTTGCTGGCCAGGACCACCGAAATCTGCGCCCGTGTCCTGGGAGACACCCATCCCAGCACGCTCCACGAGACGCACAGCCTCGCCATGGTCCTTGCCGCGACCGGCCGTCAACATCAAGCGATCCCCCTGCTGACCGAGACACTCGATCACCAGGAGCGCGTGCTGGGAGGCGAACACCCGAGCACTCTCTACACGGCCATCGATCTGGCGTCGATTCACTGCCAGACGGGGAACCTGCTCCTGTCGGAGGCGCTCTTCGCGAAGTGTCTCGAACCGGGCCGGCGGATTCTGGGCGAGGATCACTCTCAAGTCCTCCAGGGCATGGCGGCTCTCGCCGCCCTCTACCAGATGCAGGAGCGGTACGATGAGGCGATTCGGCTCTTCGAGAAAACGATCGAAATCCAGCGCCGCGTGCTGGGCGACGAGAACGAACTGACCATCATTTCGGAGAGCAATCTCGGCGAGATCTTCATGAACCTCCGCCGGGACGACGAGGCCGAGGCCCTTCTCGCCTCGGCCGCATCCAAGGCGCAGCGCACCCTGCTTCCGGGCAATCCCTTTCTCCCCGTGGCGCTCTTTCGCTACGGACTCTGTCTTTATTTTCTCGGAAGGCACACCGAGGCCGCGCAGCGGCTGCTGGCCGCACACGAGGCGGCAGCGGCTCGGAAGGGCTCACCGGTCGACGGGCTCACCGTGCAGATCATCCAGGTGCTGATCCGGGTCCACGAGGCGACAGGACAGGTCGAGTCGGCTGCCGAGTGGCGCGCCAAGCTGCCCGAGGGCAAATAAGAGGAACAAGAAAAGACCGCGCCGACAGTTCGACTGTCCGCGCGGTCTTCGATTGGGAGGACTGATGATCAGCCCGCTCCGTTGCGGTTATTCCCAGGCGAGCGTCGCATGGAAATGGCTGGTCGCGCTGTAGGTGTGCAGGGGATTCGGCCTGCCGTGCTCGGTCGCGGCCACGGTCCACGCATAGTAACCCTGGTTGACGAGGCCGTTCTGGAACGTGAGGGTGTAGGAGGTTCCGGCCACCTCGCCCCCGAAGACCTCCTGCCAGGTCTGCGTCGCGGGATTGAACCGGAGGATGTTGAGCCACGACTTGATCCGATCGCCGTCAGGGTCGCCGTTGAGGCGCCATGAGAGCGTGACCGACGGAACCCGCTGGCCGGGATTGGTGATCACGCTCGGCTGGTAGCGATTGGGCGGTCCGAGCAGCGTGGGTGCGAAGGGCGCGCGGTTCTGGCCCCGCGGTTGGGTCTGACCGTTGTTCGTCGACCCAGTCGTCGTGTTCGAACCGGTCGTCATCATGTAGACCATGTTGTCGCCGCCCACCACGAAAACGGTGCCCGCATTGTCGACCGCGATGCGGCTCGCGCCTCCGGGCACGTCGGGCAGAGGCATCCAGCTCGAGTTGACCCAGCGATAAACAACGCGATTCTTTCCCACGATCCAGGGAAGTCCCTGGCCGTCGAGATCGAAATCAGCAACTTTCGTCTGGCCGGAGATATTCTGGCCGCGGAAATGAAGATCCTCGCCATTGCCAAACAGGCAGATCTCCCCGGCCGTGTTGGCGGAGGCGGCATAGCCGCGGAGATCGGTCGGGACGAACTGCGTCCCGTCGAAGCGATAGATGACGTTGTAGCCTTTCATTATCCGTGCGACGCCACGCGGATCGACGTGAATCGAGTAGGCGTTGCCTCTCCCGATCCAGCCGCCGCTCGTCGACTGATAGACCTGGTTGCTGGTGTCGATCGCCCAGACCGTGCCGTTGGCATCGACATCGATGAGGTTGAACTGCCGCCCGCCCGTGTCGGCCGAGCGCCACTCGGTGGCGGTGCTGAAAATCACACCGCCGTCCATACCGGTGAGCCAGAGAGCGCCTGCGCCGGTGGCCAGGTCCTTGGCCTTGATGTTGAGCGGTGTCCACTGTGCGTGGGCCGCCGTGGGGATGAGTGCGACGATGATCAGTGTGGTGATGATGATGATGCGTTTCATTTTTGTTCTCCTTGATCTCTTTCCTTTGCCCGGCCTCTCGGGGTCGAGCAGCGAACTCTTGCACGTCAGCCTGTTCATTGCTTTTTCAAATCCCCTCCGGACAGAAAAAGCGAGATTTCCGCGAGGGAGCCCGTAATCGAGCGCTCCCCGTCCGGGTGATTCACCTGAACGGGGAGCGTTGACAGGCCGTTGAATAAGTCAATTCGGCTGCGGCCGGCCCTTTTCTCCGATCTCTGCGTTACGAAATCCTCGACGAATCGACCGATTCGCCTCCGGTTTCGCGCCTTGATCTCGAACAAAACGACTCGGCCTCGCTTTCGAAGCACTTTTTCAACGGCCTGTTAATGTTTTCCCTGTCTGCAATTAGGGACTGAATGTATCCGAGTCGCTTGTGCTCACGTTATTCCGGTAGTTGCCCACAGGAGTCACGTCCACGACCTTGCCGCCCGCCACGGTCAGATCGAAAACGAGCCAGGCATCGCCCGGGCCGTCAGCGCCGGCCGGCGGCGGATCGAACCGGTAGATGTTCAAACCCTGCACCACCACGTTGACCACGGCCGGCGACGAGGGGATCGTTCCCGAACCCGAGTAGTGGTGAACCCCGTAGCGGTAGACACCGTCCTTGAGCTCGTAGATCGTGATCACCTCGGGCCCGAAGCTGCTCACGTCGTCGGTGTTGAGCTTGGCGCCCTCCACTTCCATTCCGGGGGTCTGCCAATAGAGGTGCTCGTGACCGTAGGCCGTGGGGATGGTGAGATGGGCATCCAGGTCGGAGGGATTCTCCTTCCAGAGCAGGGTGATCGTCACCTTGGGCACCCCGCCGATGTAGATCGTGCCCACGTCGGTGATATCGCCCGAGCCGGTCGTGGAGATGTGAAGGGGATCGCTCGAGACTCCGCCATCGGACGCGACCAGCGTTGCCGGACGGTCGGGCATGACGGGGATGGTGAAGGTGCCGCCCACGTCCACGCCCGTGTCGCCCGAGGACCAGTTGTTCCCCGTGATCACGACGTTTGCGCCGTCGATCGGCTCTCCCGTGGCCGCGTTGACCACGATCCCCTGCACCCACGCCATTGCTGACTCGGGCCAGTTCTGGTCGCAGTTCCACGTCGTGAAATGGGTGACCGTGCCCGCGTAGGCCGTGCCGCTCGATTTCAGGTTCGCGAACCCGTCCTCGTGCCATTCCCCGTCGGAGTTGTCGAAGTACCAGAGCGGAATCGTGTTCGGCGCCACGCTCGCCAGGCAGTACGGTACTGGAACCACGATCTCGGCGGTCCGGCCCGCGGCGATCTGGAGGGGGTTTCCGGAGTCGTCGCTGATCGTCACATCCATGAAACCAAAGGATTCGAGAAAGCAGCTTTCTCCCGACGCGGCGATGCCCGTGAATTCACCGGGGAAGCACGCCATACCCTTCTGGCCGGTCGGATCGAAGGCGCTGACCGCGATCGACGCGGTACCGACGTAGGCATTGCCCGAGGCGTCGACGAGCGCGTTCGGACCGATCGCGACCGAGCCGCCGCTCGGCGTGTACGTCTCCCCATGGGAAACGCCATTGGCGGAGTGAAAAGCGGTCGTCTTCTCGGTCGGGGACAGGGTCGTTTCGATGTAGGCGCTCCGGCCAATCTTGATCTTGGTGACCTGCGTGTTGTCGCTGTAACCGTCCTTGGTGAAGTTGACCACCATGCGCTGGGACTCGCGCACCCCGGCAAGGCTGAAGTAGCCTTGCTCGTTAGAGGACGTTGTCTTTCCGTCGGCAGCGATGATGACGCCGTCCAGGGGCTGGCCGTCGCCATTGCTGACGGTGCCCATGATCAGGCCGTAGTCAGCGGGCGGCGAGCCGCCTCCCGGATCAGACCCGCCCGGTGTTCGCCTCGGGCTTCCCGATC
Organism: uncultured Phycisphaerales bacterium; assembly: GCA_964620445.1. Taxonomy (GTDB): domain Bacteria; phylum Planctomycetota; class B15-G4; order B15-G4; family CAYZWU01; genus CAZUHB01. Next base: position 8,101 of record CAZUHB010000097.1, on the reverse strand, counting down.
CTCCTCCTCCGCCGCAGCCGGCGGAAAAGAGAAGAATCAACGATAGGCAAACAGCAAGAAAGCGGATCGTGGTCGATTGTGATTTTTTCATGATATTCTCTCCTCGGGTCATTGAATTTGAGTTTTCGATCCAATCCGGTCATTGCTTTTCGGGAGTGGGATCGGACAGAAATGTCAGGTTTTTTTGGGGACCTAACTGCGAGAGCTGCAGAACCACGTCGCCCTCTTCGGCCACTTGGCTCGCCAGTCACGGACAGATGGCGGCATGGCCGATCCACTTTCTCAGCGAAGGTTCTTCTCAAATCGGTGGGAGTGTGTCAGGCCGGCCCGCCGGTCCGCGCCCGATCGAATCGGTGATCACCCGTCGAGCACGGTGCGCAGCTTTTCGGTCAACGCCCTGCCTGAAAATGGTTTCTGGATGAAGTGCAAACCGACGTCCACCACACCGCTCTGGGTGATGACGTCGTGGGCGTAGCCGGACATGTAGAGCACCTTCACGTCCGGGTAGAGGCCCGACACGCGCTCGAAAAGTTGTCGCCCGTTCATCCCCGGCATGATCACGTTGGTCAAGAGGAGGTTTACCGGGCCGGCGTGGCGATCGAGAATGGAGAGCGCCTCCTTCCCGCTCGAGGCGGCGAGGACCCTGTAACCCTGGTGTTCCAGCATGGAGCATGCGAGGTTTCTCACCTGTTCGTTGTCTTCCACGAGCAAAACGATTTCCCGGCCGCGCCGTTCGGATGGCGTCCCGGAGGCTTTCTGCCCGGCGGCCGGGGATCTCGTCGAGGGGGGCAGATAGATCTTGAAGGTCGTCCCCCGGTCCGGTTCGCTGTCGGCCCGGATGTGTCCGCCATGCTGCTTGACGGTGCCGTAGACCGTGGCCAGTCCCAGGCCGGTGCCCTTGTCCTTGTCCTTTGTCGTGAAAAAGGGCTCGAAAAGGTGTTCCTGGATTTCGGCATCCATGCCGCATCCCGTGTCGGCGAAGAGGAGCCGGAGATAGGGTGCGGGTAACATGTCCGCGTGCTCGGTCAGTTCGTTCTCGTCCGGTCCGACCTGGGTCGTCTCGATGGTCAGCGTCCCGCCGTTCGGCATGGCGTCCTGGGCATTGACGGCCAGGTTCATGATCACCTGCTCGATCTGACCGGGATCCCCGTCGATGAGCGGAAGGGACTGGTCGAGGACCATGTTGATGGCAATGTCTTCCCGGATCAGACTGCGGAGCAGCGTCTCGAATTTCCTCAAGAGGACGTTCAGGTCGATCCGTTGAAACTCGAGTGTCTGCTTGCGGCTCAAAGCCAGAAGCTGCCGCACCAGGTCGCGCGCCCGGGAGGCCGATTTCACGATCTCTTCCAAGGGTTCCCTCTTGGCGTCGCTCTCGGCCGTGTCATCGAGAATCATCTCGCCGTATCCGAGGATCGGAAAGAGCAGGTTGTTCAGGTCGTGGGCCACGCCCCCGGCGAGGCGGCCGATAGATTCCATCTTCTGGGCCTGATGGATTTGCTCCTCGAGCAGCGCCTTCTCCGCCTCTGCCTCTTTGCGCTCGGTGATGTCTCGACTCTCGGGCATCAGGTACTGTGCATCGCCGTCCTCGTCGATAACCGGTTTGAGCGAGAAATCGAAATAATGAAGGGTGCCGTCCCCGGAACGATGGGTGACTTCACGTTGAAGGGTTTCACCCAGCGCCGCGCGCGCCACTGCCTCGCGGAGCCAATCCCTCAACTCCTCGGAATGAGCCCACCACGGCGTCTCCCAGAAAGGTTTTCCTGTCACGTCGGCCTCTGTCGCGCCGATGAAATCGAGCGAAGTCTTGTTGGCGGCGGTCAACGTACCGTCGAGCGTGACGATACCTGCAAGCTGAAAGGTCTGATTGAACATGTTGCGAAACCGCATTTCGCCTGCCCGGATGGTCTCTTCCGCCCGCTTGCGCTCGGTGATGTCCTGGATCGTGGCAAAAACACGGACCGCTTCTCCTTCCCGGCGCCGGATGACTCCAACGGTGCGTACCCAGAGGATTGCGCCGTCCCTGCGAAAGATCCGGTATTCGTTCGGGGTCAGCACATCGTCGCCCTTTGCCAGGCAATCGTTCAACCATCGGGAGATGCGCTTTCGATCATCGGGGTGATGGATCTCTTTGTCGACCCTGGTAAAGTCCATTCTCTCCGACTTGTCGTAATGGAGCAGATCGAAGAGCGCGTCGGACCAGGTTACCTTGCCGCTTTCGATGTCCCACGTGAAATCGCCGATCTTCGCGATGTGCTGCGCTTCGGTCAGCCTTTTTTCGCTCTGCCGGAGCGCCTGATCGGCCAGCCTGTGTTTTGTGATGTCGGCCAGTGTGCCGATGAAACCGGTGACATTCCCGTCCTCGTCCTCGAGGGGAGCGGCGCGGCTCACCACCCAGGTCACCTTGTTGTTTTTATCCACGAACCGGAATTCATCCTCGAAGGCGGCTCTCCGATTCACCGTCTCGATCCACAGATTATACACCCGTTCCCTATCGTCGGGGTGCAGGGCCGAAGCCCACCCGGCGTCGAGATGATCCTCGCTCCGGAGGCCGGTGATCGAGCAGGCCGCCTCGTTCACGTAGACGCCGTTTCCCCGCGCATCGGCCTCGAAGATGCCCACCGGCGACGATGTGGTGAGCGCCCGAAACCGCTGCTCGCTTTCGCGCAGCGCCTTCTGCACGCGCTCGCGTTCGGTGATGTCGCGCACGATGCCGCAAATCGCCTTCCGGCCTTTGAGAACGAGGCTGCTGCCCGAGATCTCGACGGGGAAGACGGTTCCGTCCTTTTTCCGGTGATAACGCAGCGGAATGCGTTGGCTCTTGCCGTCCAGCGCCTTTCTGATCGAGGCGTCCGATTTCTTCTCCTCGGCCGTGATATCCCAGTGACGCAGGGCGAGAAATTCCTCCCGGCCGTACCCGTACAGGCGGCAGGCCGCGTCGTTGACGTCGAGGAATCGCCGCGTCTCCGCGTCGAAGAGCATGACCGCGTCGGCGGCGTTCTCCACGACGGTACGATACCGCTCCTCGCTCTCCCGGAGCGCGTTGTTCTCGATGTTTTTCTTCATCGTCATCGTATTGACCCTGTCGGACGGGAACGCGCGCTTTCCGTCGGGTGAGTCGTGCCGTTCGCCGGCCGGAATCCGCGTGCGATCGATCTGCTATCGAGCGCCTCGGTGCGAATCAGATGGACGATGCTGGACTCGGTGGGTGCCTGTGTCTCGCGAGAGGGTTCTCGCATCGACCATTTCGCCTCCAGCCTCGATTCGAGTCTAATCGATCGTGGTTTCGATGCCAATATTTTTCATCGGCCGAGGCGTAGCGGGCTTTCGAGAGGGCCAAGATGACCTCTTTGGACGGGGCGGGCGAAAGTCACTCCCGGGGGAACAGCGGCCCGCCCCGAACAGGCATGCTCGAGGGCGAGCCGCAGGTGTCCGTTTGTGCCTGGCTCAATCCACCTTCATGATGAATGCGAGTTTGTAGTAGGCCGGACGGTTGTCATAGTGGAGAGGCGCTGCGAGACCTTCCTCGAAATACCGTGCCAGGCTCAATTCGTCGGTCTTAGCGCTACACTTGGTTCCAGGCTCGCTTCCGCGCGCTTCCGCGGTTTCCGTACACAATTGGCAGTGAACCGGACGGCCGGTCGTTCGTTCAATTGAAGGGCGTGCCTGGAAATTTCTTCTATTCCCAGGCCGAACCAAGGGGGCCGAAGGCTAAAATGAGAACGAGGAAGCTCCTGCACGTGGCTTGGAGCGTAGCCTGGCACCGAATGACGCGCTAAGGCCGACGAATTGAGCCTGGCACCGTATGACTGGAAAGGAGCCTCAGATGTTGTCACCCTTTTTGATTCTTCTTCTCGCCCTCTTCGCTGCCGATGCACCGGACGGGGAGGTTCTCACCGTTTGCTCTCATCACTTTCATCACCTTGGAATCGACGTGAGGGAGGTTCGCACCCTCGATGCCGGTACTGGATCGATCATCCGGACGGCCTTCGGACCGGACGGCGTCCCCGTCGACGTCGATGCCCTCCGCATGGCGGAACAGAAACTCGAGATCGCCGCGCGCGGGAAGATCTCCCCGGAGCTCGGACGTATGATGGAGGCTTCCGCCGGGGCCGGATCGCTTCCAGTTGTTTTCTGGCTTCGCACTTCTGGTGAACCCGACTTCCGGGGGATCATGCAAAGGGCCGTGGCATCGGGAATTCACGGTGAGGACGCCCGGCGCATGGCGCGCGACGAGGGAGAGCGATTCTTCGCCCCCCAGACGCGGACTTTTGGCGACCTGCTCTCCTCGAAAGGATATGGTGTCGACTATGTGGGCACCTGCTGGCCGATCGTCTTCGCCACCCTTCCGGTCGCGGATATTTCCACCCTCGCCGCGCATCACGACGTGGATCAGGTCTACTATTCGTTTCCTTCCTGGCAGAGCGAAAACAACTACGCGCAGCCCACGATGCGCACACCCACCGTTCACGGAAGGGGAAACACCGGGGGCGACGACGCCGTCAAGGTCATGGTTCACGATATCGGTATCGTATACTGGAATCACCCCTACCTGCCCGCCGTGAACATCCTGATGTCGGGCGGCGCGAACAGCCACTCCACCGCCGTTGCCGGCAATGTCTGCATGCAGAACCACAACACCCTGCATGGCAGCGCGCCGGGGCTGAACGAGATCTACTCCGCCGTCGGCTGGGACGATGTCCTCGCGCCCGAAGCCTGGGACCTGGCCATGCAGGCCGGCGTCTCGTTCGGCAACTGCTCGTGGTGGAACGGCAACATGGGATCGATCGTCTTCCTCGACCGGTTCTTCGACTACATCATCCGGAACTACGGCGTCATGATGTTCAAGTCCAACGGGAATCTGGGCTACAATACCGAGGCTTACTCCACGTCACCCGGCAACGGCTACAACATGCTGAGCTCCGGTTGCTTCAACGACAACGACACCTACAAGTGGTCCGACGACACCATGGCCGGTTATTCTTCCTACATGAACCCGGTCGAGGGGCACGAGAAACCGGAAGTCGTATCACCGGGCGATAACGTGGATACCGCGGGTATCAGTTCCTCGTGGATCTACCACGGGTTCAACGGCACATCGTCGTCCAGCCCGCTCACCATGGGTGTTGCCATACTCGCCGCCAACCGCGATCCTTCGATCATCACACACCCCGAGGCGGTGAAGGCGATCGTCATGGTGACGGCATGGCATAACGTGGAAGGAGATGCCGTTCTCTCCGACAAGGATGGCGCCGGGGGCGTGCATGCCGGTGCAGCCGATGCCGTGGCGCGCGACGGCCAGTACGAGACAGGGACGTTCACCGATCTTTCCTTCCCCTATGAAAAGACGATCCACTGCTACAAGGGCGACGGAACGCGCGTGATCTGCCTGTGGCAATCCGATCCCGATTCGAGCTACGCGACGGACGTCCTCAAGATGGATCTCGACCTGACCGTCCTCGATCCGAACAACCAGGTCGTGGCCACGTCGGCCAGCATATACAATCCTTTCGAGCTGGCCTATTTCGAGCCCGCCCTTTCGGGTGACTATACGATCCGCTTGACGAAGCAGACCTTCCTCGGAACGACTGAACCCTATTGCATCGCCTGGTCGAGCCGCCAGGACGCCGCAACGGCGAAGGTGCAAATCACGGGTACGGGCCAGATCGGCACGACGATGGATTTCGATTTCTTCGCTGCCAATCAGTACGATGAGAAATACATCGCGCTGCTCTCGTTGAGCACATTGCCCTCCCTGATCAATCTCAAGGACGGTTATATCCTTCCCATCGCCTACGATAACGTGGCCAATGCCTGCTACGCCGGATATATTCCCGGCTTCGTGGGATTCCTCGATGGCAACGGGGAAGCGTCCACATCGGTCTCGATTCCCAATGATCCGTCCCTGATCGGCAAGCTCCTGTACTGTTCCATGGTCACCCTCGACCCGGCCTGGATCCCGACCGACACGGCGGAAGCGGTGTCCTTTGTCATCAGTTGAAATACGGTGCCAGGCTCAGTTCGTCGGCCTAGGCACGCCAGTTGGTGCCTGGTACCGACTGGCGTGCTAAGGCCGACGAATTGAGCCTGGCACCGTATGGAGCGAGGCCGACGAACTGAGCCTGGCACCGTATTATATCATATATCAGGGAAAATTGTTTCTTTTCGGTAATTACCGACAGAAAAGATAGGAAATAGGTGGTATAATAAGACCTCGCGCAAGTTGGCCTTTCAGTCCATGACCATTAGTCAGAGAGCGACAAGTCTCTGTCCCCGTACTGGAAATTGAGCACCCCTGGTCGATTCATTGAGGTCCACGCTTGAGTTCGCATGGACCGGAAGTATCTGGAAAGGAGTCCTTCATGAGAAAAATGTTGTACAGATTGTTCGGATTGGGTGCCCTCGCGGCGCTCCTTGCGGGGAGTCTTGCGGCGCAGTCGCTGAATCCCGATTCGAATAACGAAATGGTTCCCGGTAATCTCGATCAGTTGAACGGAAGGGCATTCAGCCACTCCGTCCTCGCAGAATTCGCCTCACCAACCGGATGACCCTACTGCAAGTATGCGCATGGTGCGCTGAAAGAGATCTGGGACGACGGAATTCTTGACAACTACTACATTTCGTTCATCACCAACCTGAACACCCACGCCAACACCCACATGCGGAATGTTTTCAACCTGTACGGTACGCCGACCACATATTTCGACGGTGGTTATGACCTCGTCGTGGGCGCCGGTAGCGTGCAAGGAGCGAAAATCGCTTACGAGGCTTCGATCAACTCGTGCGGCAATCGAACGGTGGCCGACATCGACGCCACGCTCACCGTCGACTGGCTCACCGGAGCCGAGATGCACATCGAATTGACCATAGACAATCCGGGAGCGAGCGCCTACAACGGTTACGTCCGCGTCTTCGTGGTCGAACATGTCGCCTCGCTTCCCAGCTGGAAGGACGGCTTCAACGATCCATACACATTCGCTTTCCTCGACTTCGCCGTCAACGAGCCGCTCACGATCGGCGCGGGCGGCAACTGGCAGCGCGTGCTCGACTGGGACGGCGCGCAGCACAACGACGGGCACGGCAACACCTTCGACTTCATCTGGCCGGACAACACCATGGTGATCGCCGCGGTTTACGACGGAACGCCACATCAGAAGTACTCCTATCCGCCGTACACCAATCCCTTCGACGCCTACTATCTGGATGAGTGCGTGGCTGTCACGCCGATCGGTTATTACGCCGATCTCGAGATCGTTGACTTCACGGCGCCTGCACAGGCCGACTCGGGACAGAACGTCTACGGCCAGGTCGACCTGACCCTCGGCAATTACGGCGACAATGAATCGGGTGACTTCTACGTGGGAGTCTACATTTCCGACGATGATGAGATCACGACTTCCGATAGTCTTCTCACGGACGGCAGGGTGTACGTGCCGAACGTTACCCAGGGTGGAACATACAACGTCGTTTTCCCCACGACCCTGGCCATTCCGACCGGGCTCGACATGGGTTTTTACTACATCGGCGTCATCGTCGACGAGGACGAAGAGGTGCACGAGCTCGACGAGATGAACAACACGATCGCCCAGCAGATCAAGATCGGCGATCCACCCGTGCCCGACATCAAGATCAGCGGTGATGACGGACCGCTCACGATTCCGTCCTCGCAGTCGATCAACATGACCATCGCGCTCCAGCCCGCGTCGATGAACGGCGTCGTGCAGGACTGGTGGATCGTGGCTTTCAAGGATGGTGGAGGCACCTACTCCTGGGTCTACAATCTTCCCTATCACTGGAAGGTCGGTCTGCAGAAAGCCCACAGGGGACCTCTGTTCAACCTCAACACCTACAGTATCCACCAAGGCTACATCCCCGTCGGAACGTGGATGATCGAGTTTGCCGTGGATGATCCGAACTATTTCTACGAGAGGACCTACATGGATTTCATCGAGGTGACGTCCTACTAGGCGCCTGGCGCGAGCGGGAGTTACCGCTTTTCGAACGATCTGATGAAAAGAAGAGGCCGGCTGGTTCGGCCTCTTCTTCTTTTTGGAATACGGTGCCAGGCTCAATTCGTCGGCCTTAGCGCTTCATACGGTGCCAG
>CAZUHB010000096.1:0-17312 GCA_964620445.1 uncultured Phycisphaerales bacterium | reverse complement strand
GATCCTAAAAAAGCTGAGTAGACTTTGTGAGTGTATTTCTGGGACAGGACACTAGATGTGAGGCGGTTGTAACTTGTTCAGCGTTATCTTTGAATTCCACTGACACAATTTACGGACAGTCACCGTTCCGGATTCGGATTCGTCGGGCATGCTTGACTATAATTATTTTTGATCGTTCCTACTTGATCTGAACGTTCTGATTGTCCTCCTGGTAAATCCCCTCGAGAACCTGAACGCCGCGCTGCTGCTGCATGCGGCGGTTTTCCTGGAACACGTTCTGAAGCGCCCGGTCGCGGCCCTTGAAGTAGAGTTCCTGCTGCTTCGACCGCTCAGCGGCCCGCTGCGGCGCCTCCTGCAGGCTGGCCAGACCGCGATGGAACGCGTACTCCCCCTCCCGCTCGGCGATCACCGTGCTCGTCCCCTCGATCCCGTCGGCGATGTACACGCCGCGCAGGTCGGTGTAGCCTGTGTTGAACACGGTCTGCCGCGAACCGATCACCTTGACGTAGACGTTCTTCACGAAGGCGCCCGTGTCGCGGTCCTTCACGTTGACCCGCACGCGGCCCGAGCCGGCATCCTCCTGCACCTCGAGGGCAAGGTCGGCGATGAGCGCCATGCCGGTGCAGCCGGCGGCCTCGCCCTGGACGACCACCATGTAGGCGCCCTTCGCGGTGAGGGGAAGCTCGAGTTTTTTCTTCATCTTCTTGTAGTCTTTGCCGTCGCCGAGCTTGATCTTCTTCACCACCGTGGGATTGATGCCGGCGAGGTTGATGTCGGTCACGTTGTTCAGGTTCTTGCGCAGCAGGCAGAGCTTCATCAGGTCGACCTTGTACACGGACAGGGTCACCTCGGGAACGTTGCGGTACTCGAGTTCGACCTTCACGTCCTCGCCCGATCTGAAGGTGGAGATCTCGGGCAGAGTGACGCTCTTGCGCGTGAAGAAATCGACCGCCTCGGCCGCGTCGGCGAACTTCTTCATCACCTGGCGGTAATGCTCGATGGCACGCGCGATCCGGCCGCCGGCATGGTCGATCTGGCCGAGAATGTAGACCGCCAGGTCGCGGTTGTCGCGCCCCTCCGGATCGAGCTTGTCCGGATCGAGATCGGCCACCCTGGTCAGGAGTCCGGTGGCCTCGTCGAACCGGCCCGCCTCGAAGAGGGCGTAAGCCTCGGCATACTCCATGCTGCTGCGGAAGCGGCTCTTCGGCCAGCGCTCGCGAAAGATGGGGCTCAGGCGGATCACCTCGTCGTTCTGCTCCAGCTCGAGCAGGGTGGAGATGAGCGAGTAGGCCGCCTCGTCGTTGATCGGGTTCTGCGGGTAGGTGGCGAGGAAATCGACGAGAAGGCCGATAGCCTCGGCCATGATCTTCTTCCGCGGAATCCCGGGGATCTTCGGCTTGCCGCCGGCGGGCCCGGCCTTGTCGAGCAAGGCCTGGCTCAGGGCGAAGAAGGCCGCCTCGATCTCGGGAAGGTCGGGGTAGGTGCGGATCAGATCGGCGAGGAACATGAGCGAACCGGCCACCTCGCCCTGATGCTCGAGCGCCTGCGCCACGCGCGCCTCGCGGCCGAAAGACGATCCCGCGGCGAGCGCGAAGATCTGGAGCGCCTGCTCGTGTTCGCCCCGGGCGCGGTAGGCTTCGCCCACGCGCGCCGTCTCCTTGAAGGTGAGCGACAACGAGGGCGCCCGCTCGCGCAAGAGCTCGAAATAGCTGATCAACCGCTTGTTGTCCCCGCTGTCGAAGGCGAGCCTGAAGAGCTTGCTCGCCGCATCGACCAGATACTTGTCGCGCGGTGTGAACTTCTTGTACTTGCCCAGGAAAGCCTCGAGATTCTCGAGCGCACCGGCCGCGTCCTTGTCGTCGAAGAGCGCGCAACCGAGCGCGTAGTACTCGTCGGGCGTCATCTTGTAGGGGGCGGACTTTTCCGCGCCCCGCTCCCGGATCGGCAGATCGAAAAGCTTGGTGAAGTTGCTCATCGAAGGATCGAAGGTGGAGCGCACCACGGCGGGCGGCGAGCGGTAGTCGCCCTCATGGGCGGCATAGATCGGATAGGTGATCGACGACCGCGTTCCGCGCGTGAAAAACGTGATCGTACCCGGCCCGATCTCGTAATGGTCGTAGCGGCCCTTGATACCCGTCTCGATCACAGTGCACCCGGCGGGCAGCGTGTCGGTGATCACCAGCGGATGAACGCGGTTGTTGCGCCCCGTGCGCGCGCACGACCACTCGAGCTTGACGAGCGCCGTCTCGCCCTGGTTGATCTCCTCGAGCTCGTGGACCCATCGCCTGAATCCGCTCGGGAGCCGCACCGTGTCGAAACCGGAATCGACCTCGCGCCCCTTGTAGAGAAGAGGCGCCATGAGGTACTGGCGCGTGATCCACGCCTGGGTCTTCCTGTGATCGAGAGGCTTTACGTCCTTGGTGAAACCGCTCATCTTCACGGCCCACGTGAACTCGCCCCGTCCCTCGAAACGGAAAGCCACCTCGTTCTCGCCGGCCGTGAGCGCGTCGTCGGGAACCGTGATGTCGGTGAGCGGGTGCGGCCCGGCCACGTCGAGTTTCTTGACCTCCTTGCCGTTGACGACGATCGCGAGGGTGTAGCGGCTGTCGGCAAGGCCGGCGCCGGCCACGTACTCGGCGAGCGCCGCGGCGGCCGCGGCATGGGACGGCCCGGTGCGGCGGAACGCATTGCCCGCGTTCAGGATGAAATCGATCCCCTTCTTCACGAGCGGGTGGTTCGGTTCGACCAGTTCCACGGCGAGCACGACCTGGGCGGCGACCATGTATTCGTCGCACATCCAGAAGCGGACATCCTCGATCTCCGATCCCTTCATCAGGTCGGCCCAGGGCTGCTTGCGGTTACCCGACCGGTCGATCAGCATGCGCGCCAGGGTGGCGGCATTGTCCTTGTGGCCGCTCCGCCGGAAAGCGAGGGAGAGCAGGGCGAGCCCCTGGTCGCTCAAGGTATTGCGCTTCCTGAAGAGGCTGTTGAGAAAGGTGAACTCGGGCGCCTTGTAAAAGGAGTAGGCGTGCAGGAAGAAGGCCTTCTCGTCGCCCGACAGCTTGCGCTGGTGCTTGTCGATCCAGACGGCCGCCGACGCGGCCGCCGTCTCGGGAACGGTGAAACCCATGTCGCGCGCGCGGGCGAGGGCCTTCAGGGTCTGGGCCGTGGCCAGGGCCGACACCTCGCCGCTGCGGATCCAGGGGAAGCCGCCGTCGTTCTTCTGGGCCAGGAGCAGCGTGGTCAGCAGGTTGGCCACCTCTCTCTCGAGGCGCGCCGACGCGCCGGTGCGGCTATGGCCCGAGCGTCTCAGGTAGTCGATCACGCTCAGCTTGACGAGCACCTGGCTCGCCAGGTCGGAGAAGGTGGGCAAGCAGCAGAAGTGGTAGCTGGCGTTGGCCATGTGCAGGAGATAGTCCGCGAAGGAGGGCCCCACGGCGATCTCCATGTAAGTGTGGGCGTATTCCTTTTTCTCCGGCAGGGCCACGGTCACGGTCTTCGAACCGGCCGCCGTTCCCCCCTTGCCGGCGTAGATCTCGACGCCCATCGGCTTCACCACGAGCGATCCCGATACCGCGTCCGATACGCGCCCGCTCCCCGCGCCGGTCGACCGGGCCTCGAGCTTGACCTTGATCAGGCCCGGTTCCCTGGCCTTGACGGGAAAGGTCTGTTCCACCGACGCTCCAGGCTCCACGTCGACGCGCACCGTCTGCCGCGCGTCGCCGTCGATCGGCCCTTCGAGGTCGAGGGTGGCGTCGATGGTGAGCTTCTTGTCGGAAGTGTTGATCAGACGGGCCACGAACAGGGTCTCGTCCTCCTCCACGAGACCGAGCGGCGTGCGCAGCTCGGCGAAGAAGGTCTTGCGGGCGCGCACCTCGGCATCGGCCGCCCCCCCCACCGTCTCTTTCGTCAGGCCGCGCGCCACGAGTTTCCACGTGGTCGTGTTGTCGGGGAGCGCGATCTCCACCTCGGCCGTGCCGTCGGCGGCGGTGACCACGTCGGGATTCCAGTAGGCGGTCTCGAGGAACCGCTTGCGCACCACGGTCTCGTCCATTTCCTCGATCACCCTGCCGAACCAGACCTGCTGGCCGAGGGAGAAGTCCTCGCCGGCCGGCTCGTAGGCGTACCGTGCGTCAGCGTCCTCGTCACCAGCCGAGAGGTCCTTGTTCTTCGATTTGAGGCGCCAGTGAAAGGCTCTCGCCTTGTCCATCGCGAGACCGGTCGGGCCTGCTGGGCCGCGGGCGGACGGGCCTGCCGCGCCGGGGGCGGACGGGCCCCCCGGGCTTCCCAGGTTGGGCGGGGCAATTCCGCCGTTGTACCCGAGTTGAACCAGATTCTTGCGCAGCGCCGTGTCGCCGGGCCCCTTGTAGGTGCCGCGCTTCTTCCGGTCATATCTGCCGCCGAACCGGCCCCCCGCGCCCCCGCTGACCGCGATTCCCCCCGTGGTAGCCGCGCGCGGCGCGTCGGCCTCGGCCTTCTTTTCCTTGCGGCCGCGGCCCGCTACAAAACCTCCCGATCCGGAAATGGAATCTTCCATGGCGATCGCTTCCAGCTCCTCCTCGACGTCGAGGTAAGAGAGCTCGGAGCGGGCTTCCTGGGTGCGCATCCTGCGCAACATCTCCTCCTGCTGCACGGCGCTGTCGATCATGTCGGTGCGCGCCTTGTAGGCAAAGGTGCAGGAGCTATCCGTTTTGAGCCTTCCCTTGCGCTTGCGCCCGAAGAAAAACTCGTGGATCGGGGAGGAATCGTCGGGGAAGCGCGCCAGGAGCGCGGCATCGACCGCGGCGAGCGCGAACTGGGCCGCCACCGGCTTGCCCGCACGGTCGCGCGCCGTGATCTTCACCTTGACCTTGCCGCCCGGTTCGACCTCTTCTTCGGCCGGCTCCACCGTGACTTTCAGATTGGAGCGCACGTTGAGGTCGATCTCGGCCTTGTGAAACCTGTGCCCCTCCATGAGGGCGACGGCGAAGGTGAAGTTGGGCGCGAGATCGGGTGTGATCTTGACCGGCATCGTGTTGTCGCCGCTTTTGAACCGCACCACCTCGTAGTGGAAGATCCGCTCCCCCTCGCAGGTGAGCAGACCGAGGCCGGGCGCGGTGCGGGTGTGAACACGCACGTCCACGTCGGAGCCCGCGTCGCAGGTCACGCTGTCGGCGAAGATGCGCAGCCGCACCTTGTCCTCCTCACCGGAGACGAAGAGGTCCTTCTGGGCGCTGATCAGGTTGCCGAAGCGGTCGTTGGCCGTGAACCGCAGGCGGTAGTCGCCCCCCTTGTCGAGGGTGACGCTCGCCGTGCCGCGGCCGGTCTCCGCGTCGAGGGCGATCCCGCCGATCGTGTCGAGCTCGTTCTCGGTGCGAACCCCGTCCTTCTCCTCGAGGTAGATGACGTGGAGCTCGGCGTCGGCCTTTGCCGGCTTGCCGTCCGGTTTTTGCGCCTTCACCTCGACGGTGATCTGTTCGCCGGAGAGGATCACGTCGCGCGATAGGTCGACGGCGAGACCGAAACCGGTGTCCGAGATGTGGATGATCTTCTCGGCCGCGGCGTGCTCGTCGAGCACCTCGACGACGAGCGGGTACTGGCCCGCGCCGCCGAAATCGCGCGTGTCGATCTCGAAGGGTACGAGGCCCTCGTCGTCCACCACGCCGTCGAGCGTCACGCCCGTGCCGTAGGAGTAGCGCACGAACTTGCCGCGCGCCGGTTCGCCGTAGTTGTAAAAGACCTTGAACGATCCCTTGACCACCTCGCCCTGGTAATAGACGTCCGATTTCATGTCGATCACGGCCGTCACGCGGGGCGGCACATATTCGCCCACGGTGAAGGTGCGCGTCGCCTGCCACCCGGCGCGCGCCTTGAGCTCGATGCGGTAGTCGCCGTGCGGCGCCGACGGGGCGAGCACGAAGTCGGTAGCCAGGCCGCCGTAGACGTCGCACTTTTCGTGGCGCATGGACACGGCGCGGCCGTCGGGCGAGTAGACGGTCATCGTGTAGGCGTCGCCGCTGGTGAAGGTGTAGCGGCCCTGCGACACCTCGCGCACGAATCCCTTGATCCGCACCTGGTGGCCGGGCTTGTAGATCGTCTTGTCCGTGAAGAGGTAGGCCTTGGCCTTGAGGCCCTCGGCCGCGGCCACGCCCTTGAGATTCAGGTTGTTCGAGGCGAAGTGGCCGCCGTTGGCAACGAGCACGCTCAAGTTGCCCGAGGACCGGAGTGTCTTGTCCGCCTTGTGAAAGACGCCGTCCGAGCCGGTCTCGCCGCGGAAGAGCACCTTCTTGCCCGAGCTCACGATCACCTCGGCGCCGACGAAGGGGGTCTTCTCGGCCACGTTCTCCACGTAGACGAGCAGGTCCTCGCGGCCGCTCTTGAGGATCATCTGGAGGTCGGTGACGAGAACGAGGGCCGTTGCGGTTCGCTCGTCGTCGGACACGTTGAGCACGTAGGCGCCCGGCTCGGTGAAGGGAAGATCCACGTCGCGCGAGATCTCGGCATACCTGGTAAAGTCCGCCACGGGCGCGTTCCATTTCTTTTCCGGCTCGATCAGGTCGATGTCGAGATCCTCGACGGCGAAGATCGTGCCCCGCTTGACGAAGTAGTCCTCGAGGTCGATCCTGTAGAAACGCATGGCGAGCTCTTCGATGTTGCGCGTGGTGATCTTGACTTTCGGCGCCTCCCTGGTGGTGAAGGCGCGTTCGGTGACCACCTTGAGCGTCTTGGACGACATGAGCGCGATGCGGGCGGCAGCGTCGTCGGCGTAGCTGCCGTAGGTGACCTTCTTGTACGCCTCGAGCGCCTCGTTGAGCTTGACGAACTCGGTCTCGAGGGTGAGGCCGATCTTGTACTGCGCCTCCGAGGCGAGATCGGATCCGGGATACTTGGACACGAGCCGTTCCCAGTCCCTGATGGCGGCGTCGTACTCCTTGCGGTCCGCCTCGAGATAGCCGAGGATCAGGTAGGCGCGCGGCGTGCGCTCGTCGAGGGGATAGTCGCGCACGAAGTCGAGGAGGCGGTTGCGGGCCTGTTCATACTCCTTGGCCTTGATGAGCGAGAGGCCCCATTCGAACTCGGTGACCACGATCTGACGCTGGGCGTCGTCCCAGAGCTCGTGGGCCGGGTGCCTGGAGAGGAACTCCTTGTAGGCGACGAGCGCCTCGGGAAACTTCTGCTGGCCGTAGTAGCACGCGCCGAGATAGAAGCGCACGTTGGCGAGCTGTTCCACGCCGGTCTTGTCGCCGTAGATCCGGACGAATTCGTCATAGGCGCCGATCGCCTCGTCGAGGCGGCCGCGGTTCATGTAGCTCAGACCGATCTGGTAGCGCGCCTTGGGCGCGAGCTCGTGGTCGGCCGAGGCGGCGAGGAATTCGCCCAAGGCCTTGACCCCGAGGGAGAGCTCGGTGTCGGTGCGCGGATTGGGCACGTTGTAGGTGAGCGCGATGCGGTAGCGCGCCTCGGGCACGCGGCGCGAGTCGGGGTGATCGCGCAAGAACTCGCGGAAGCTCTTGCGTGCCTCGGCGAAGCGGTTCTGCCTGAGGCGCGCGTCGCCGATGCGGTACTCGACCTCGTCGAGTGCGGCGCTCTCGGGGTGGCGCTTCTTGAACGCGGCGAGGACGGTCTCTTCCTCGCCGTACCGCTCCAGCTTGTGGTAGGCCGAGGCGATCTTGAAGCGCACCTCCTCGTCGATGGCGCCGGGGATCTCCAGCTCGAGCGCGCGGCGGTAGAGCTCGATCGCTTTCTCGTACTGCGGGCCGCCCTCGCGGTCCTTGGCAGCCATGGCGTCGGCGTACTTGATGTAGTAGTGGGCGATCTCTTCCTTGCGGTCCTTGGAGATGAGGTGGTTGATCTCGGCCTCGTAGATACCGGACGCCTCGTCGAAACGCTTGAGCCCGACGAGCGCCTCGGCCTTGAGGAAGCGCGCCTTGCGGAAGAGCCTTCCCTTGGGGTACTCGGTGATCAGCCTGCCCAGCGTGGTGAGCGCTTCCTTGTGACGATCGAGCTGGATGAGGATTCCGCCCGTTCGAAAGAGCGCTTCCTCCTCGAAGGGGCCGCCCATTTCGTTGGCGAGGAGGTCGAGGGCTTTCTCGTAGTCGCCGTCCATGAGGGCCTTCTTGGCAGGGAGGAACTCGCGGGCGCCGAAGAAGTCGAGCCGCGGTTCGTTTTTCGACCGGGAGTCCTGCTCCTCGGCGAGGAGGTTTCCCGATCCGGCTGAGATTGTGAGGGCGATGAGGCAAAGGAGGGGAAGAATGCGCCTGGGCATGATCGTTCTCCAATGACAATTCACGGTTTGTGCGTGGATAGGATTTGCATATGTAATAGTACTCAACGTGTAGAGGCCAGTATCAGTTTGATGTTTTCTCCCGGCCAATGTTCCTTTGACTTTGTAGCGTCCGAAAGATTTTGCGGAGCCGCAAATTCCAACCGCTCCCGATTGTAAAAACCGAGCCCAGTCGATAGTATTGGTATTTTGCGAGCCAGCGTCCGCCGGTTTGCAATTTTCCACGATGTTGCTATTAATGCACTCTGATTTTTAAACTGAATCTTCCCGAATTGATATGCATCGCCTCAGGTGAAGGAGGTACTCAATGGTCCAGGACGTGACTTCCGCAGATCTTCAAGAGCTCGTCAAGTCGAGCGCCGTGCCGGTTGTGGTCGACTTCTGGGCGGTCTGGTGCGGCCCCTGCCGCGCCCAGGGCCCCATCATCGACAAGTGGGCCGAGAGCCTTGGCGACAAGGTGAACGTGGTCAAGCTTAATGTCGATGACAACGGCGATTACGCCACTCAGCTCGGTATCACGAGCATCCCGACGATCATCGCCTTCTCGGGAGGCAAGGAAATCGCTCGCGGTGTTGGCGTGCAGGACGAGGCCTCCCTCAACGACATGCTGAGCAAGGCGTAAGGTGGCGGACGCCGACCAAGAGAGGCCCGAACCTCCTCCTTTCGATTGCAAATCCTATCGAGTCGCGCTGGCCGATGAAGTGGAGGGTGCCTTTCGCACCGCGAGCGCCGCGACAGGCGGGCGCAAGCCGGATGCGGGGCAAATCGACGCCCTGCTCGACTTCGGGGTGCTGCTCGCCGACCGGGCGCGGCTCTTCAATCTCACACGCCTCACCAAGCCGGACGAGATGGCGCTTTTGCACTTCGTCGACAGTTATTACCTCGCCCGAAGCCTGAATCCGCGCAAGAAAACGGTCATCGACATCGGGACCGGGGCGGGTGTGCCCGGGATTCCGCTCGCCATTCTGCGGCCCGACCTTGAGGTGACCCTCATCGACGGCACGGCCAAGAAGGCCGCCTTCGTGGCCGAATGCATCGACGCGCTCGGCCTGAAGAACACCCGCGCGCTCCAGGCCCGCGCCGAGGAGCACCTCCGGCGCCAGCGCTACGGCATGGGTGTGCTGCGCGCGGCGGTCAAGGTGCCGCGCATGCTGGAGATTCTGGGCGAGGCGCGCGCGCCGCTCGGGGCGGTGTGCTTCATGCTCGGCGGGGACGGGCCGAAGATCGCGAAGACGGCGCGGACGCACGGGTATCGGCTTCTGCCGCTGGAGGAGTACCGCCTTCCGGGGCAGGAACGGCCGCGGTATCTGGCGACTTTTGTGCGGAAGAGCCGGGGGCGTTAGGCGGAGCAGAGCCGCGAATTCGGGGAACTCACCTTGTCTACCGTGCCTCTTTTTCCGTGACGTTAGATCGAAAAATGTTATGATGTTGAGCGTGGGTGAACATGGGGGATTCTTCTAGGCACACTCTGGACTCTATTGAAACCTGTTTTCTTCAAAGTCTGCTAGACGGTCTTGATCCCGTTTCGACGGCAACGACCGTCCTGGAGCTCTTGTGGATTGAGGAATCACCATGCGCAGCATCGTTTTCGTCCACGGATTCGGGGGAGAATTCGCCAAGACCTGGACGCCTTTCCAGAAGGAACTTCAAAGCCGTCCAGAGGCCCAGAACTGGGCCTTTCACAAATATGAATATCCGACGAGGAGGGTGAGGCTGCCGCTCACCGATATCGCTCCCTACATCAACAGACTCGCCCAGGGTTTGCGCACCGAGATCCGCAATCGGTGCAACATGTCGACCCATCTCCTCCTCTGCGGCTACAGCATGGGCGGCCTCGTCATCAGAAAGTACCTGATCGAAGCGCTGAAGCTCGGTGATGAGCTTCCTCCCCGAATGGCCTGTCTCTGCTACGCCACGCCGCACAACGGATCCGGATTGGCGCAGGTCGCCAGGTTTCTGTCGAAGGACAACCCGCCGGCCGAGCAGATGAGACCGGGATCGGAATTTCTCAAGCAGCTCAACTCCGACTGGAGCAATCTGGAGGTCGAAAAAAGGGTCAAGACGCGGTTTGTGGTCGCCGCCCTGGACACGACCGTCGATTCGGAGAGCGCGCAGGGAGAGTGGGGTACGAAAAACGTGGAGGTGCTCATCGACCGGGACCACTCGACCGCGGTCAAGCCGATCGACGGCAAGGAGGATCTTTCCGTTTTCATCGCGGCGAATCTGATGAGAGAGCTCTGTGACGCCGACTCGGCCACGATGCCGTCGGGCAACTGGCTGATCGCCAGGTTCGAGGGGCGTTTTTCAGAGATCGACAAGGAGATCAACAGGGTGATCCCGAAGGGTATCCTGTCGCCGCGCGCCCACAAGTATGTTCGCTTCGAAAGCAAGCATCTCCTTCAGTCGCTCCTCGCTCTCGGCATGCCGGTGCGCATCGCCTTCGAGGTGGTCGAGGTGATCTCGGACGAGCTCGTCGGCGCGGCCGAAAAACTCAGCGAAGTTTCCACACGCGAGCTTCGAAGCTTCGTTTCCGATGCGATTCACGGTCTCGCGCCGCGCGGTGCCGACGACACGGCGGTCGACCAGTGGATTTCGGGTTACACGGCGCGATACGGACACTCGGACGGACGTCTGGTCGTTGAAAAAAACGGTGTTTCCTATCCGCTCGATTACACTTCTCTGAAAAACGTTATCGTTCCCGATGTTATTTTTAGAATCACGGGAAAGAAACTGGATCAGATCGATACCGAGATCATTTCCGGTTCGGCGATCGGCAGGATGGCCCGATATGTACTGAAGGGGGTCAACAATTTCGGGGTCTATGAACTCAATTACAATTCGTTGCTGTTGATGGCAACGGACATTGCGGTCAAGCGGCCCCACCCGTGGTTCGTACAGCGGTCAGGGCATTCTGATACTGTGACCTATGATCTCGAGCGCTCCCACCGCTGGGCGTCCGAGTTGATGCATACCGTCCGATCGGGTACCCGCAGCGCTGTCAAACATGCGGTCGGCGAATGCGTGCATCATTCCGCGTCGGCAATACTCGGCTTTTACGGCGCATTCCTCGGCGTCGGTTACCTGGCCCCGTTGCGGCAACTGACCCGTCAACTTACGGCGAAGTCGGCAGGCCACTGCTGGGAATTTTGCCGCATTCATCGTCTGACCGATGACATCAACGCGCTCGGACAGCCGGTCTTTCAGGTCCTCGCTGATTTGAACTGGATAAAGAAATACATACACAACATCAGCGAAGACTGGTACGACATGTGGGTCGAAAAGGTGGCCTGGCTTTCGGTGCTCGCTCACAGAATCACCCACGAGGGGGAGTTTCAGAAACCCTTTGATGAAGTGTAGCTCCTTCACGGCGGTCTTTCGATCACATGGGTTCGCGCGGTCCGTGATCTTTTTTCTTTTTCTGTGACATCGGCGCACAGGTTGGTACAATACCGGCTGTGAGTGAGATTAGGGAATTCTTCCTTACATTAAAACAGGCTGCGGGTCTCTGTTTCGTTTGATGATTACATCATCCCGCACGCCACCGGTCCCGTTTGGAGGAGGTGATGCCTATGGGCAGACTTTCGGCAGGTTTTCTGTTACCGAACAACAAAACAATCGATGAAAGGAAAAGAAGATGGCTGGTAAATTACCTGCAAAATTAAAGGTGACTGTCGACGTGTTCAGTGGGCGCGAGAACCCGGTCGTCGAGTTCAGCGGGCGCAAGCTGCAGGACGTGGTCAAACGGCTCAGGCCTCGCGGCGGAAGGCATCCCCGGGAACCGGGACTGCCGCCCGTTCCCACACTCGGCTATCGGGGGATGGTCGTGGAGCAAATGGGAAGGCCGATCGAAGACCTGCCGACGTCATTCCGCGTTGCGGACGGAATGGCGTTCGGGCCGGACTTTGCCATTCCGGTCGAGGATGAATCCTTCGAGGACTTCGTGTGCGGCAGCGTGCCCAAGAAGCCTTTTCCGGACGACCTGAGAGCCCAACTTGTCGAATTCAAGATTCTGCTGGATTTCTGGAGAAAATGGCGGTGGAAAGACGGGTTCGGTTTCACAAAGGTCGATCCGTGCCGCTGTGCTCCGCTGTACGAGCCGGAATGGTGGAACGTTCCATCGCGCCAGCCCTACAACAATTGCTATAATTATGGCTGCAACTACCGGACCGATACGTTTGCGCAGCCAGGCAAGGCGGCTGGAACGATGTATTCGGCGTTGACATGCAGTGAGGTTCTCTCGGGGGCGATCGCCGACGAGCTCGTCGACTCTCCCGGCGCGGACAACAAGTGCCCGGGGGAAGGACACCTGGTCGCCCTCGTGGTCGCTCCGGGCTGGGATTACCATTGGTACCGCAAGGGGCGAGATGGAATGTGGACCCACAAACCCGGTTCGACAGCGGTAACAAACCTGGACAACAGCGGCAATACCATCGCTGATCCCAGAACGGCCGACCGGGGACCGTACACCGATTTCTGCACGTTCATGGTGGTTCATCACGGACATATCAAGATCACCTAGACTCGGATGGAAAAATGAAAGAGGCGAGAGCGACGGCGTTTGTGTTTTCGGGAAGGCCCGATCCTTCTTGGGACGTTCCGGCCGAGGTTGTTGCCCGCCTCGAGGCGCTCTGGGCGAAATCGACTGTGACCGATTCTGTCCCCGCGCCGCCCATTCTGGGTTACCGCGGTTCGGTGCTCCGCATCGATCAGGGTGCGGAGTATCGTGCCTTCGGCGGCGTCGTCACGCGGCAGCGGGGGCAGGGGGAGGAGTCCCGTCTGGACGCGGGCCGCGAGTTCGAGAGGCTGCTCGTTTCGACGGCTCCAGAAGGTTTGTTACCCGACGAAATCATCGAGGATCCGGGGAGCACGCGCTAATCGTTCTCCCTCCGGATCACCACCATCCGCACCCGCGTGCGCACGCCCGGTTCGAGGACCACCTCCTTCTCCGCCGGCTCGCACCGGCTCGGCTCGACGCGGATCAGCACCTTTCCCGTGGGGAGGCTGAAGAAGAGCCGCCGGTTCGGCGCGATCACGCGGTTGTCCTCCACGATGCGCGCCAGATGTTTCCCGTTGCAGTAGGTGGTGGGATTATCCACGGGCGCGCCCGACCCGTCGACCACCTCGAGGTCGAGGTAGCCTGACGGTTCGAGAAGGAGATTGCCCAGATCGACGGTCTCCCCATCGCGGAGTTCGAAGAAGCCGGAGCGAAGGGGCCTGTAGCCGGGCACCCAGCCGCTGACGTAGTACCGGCCGCCGGGAATCCCGCGCAGATCGAACTCCCCCTTGCCCGCGCGCCTGAGGTCGGCCGGCCACAGGCCGCCACCCGCCGCCGCCACGCGCACGAGCCAGCCCACGTCGCCCGTGTCCACGAGGCCGCCCGTGGCGGAGTCGATCAGGGTGCCGCACACGCGGCCCGCGGGCGCGACGAGGTCGAGTGCGTAGGGGCTCTCGGCGCCGGGCGGGATCATCACGTTGCCGAAGCGGTAGGTCAAACCGCCCGCAACGATGCACGAGATTTTCCAGAGCCCGGTGAAGAGATCTTCGACCGCGTACGCGCCCTCGGCGTCGCAGGTGGTGGTCCTCCTCGTCCGGCCGCGGGAGCTCCTGTTCGTGTGCTGAAAGAGCAATTCCGCCGACGCTGCCGGCGCGCCGCCGGGCAGGGTCACCAGGCCGCGCACCTCGAGATCGACCGCTGGGGGCAGTATCTCGCTCCTCGTGATCGTGACGACGGTAGTGCAGCCGTGGGTGATGGCGAACCGCGCGAGCCCCGCGCCCATCGTCTCGCTGCCGTAGCGCAGAACGTAGTCGCCCAGGCCGAGGCGGTGGATCAGGTGATCGCTCTTGTCCCTTCCCGGCCAGGCGATGGTGCGGTCGGGGCCCGGCCCGGTGCACACGCTCACGTCGAGTTCCTTGCGCTCCTCGTCGCTGAATCCCTCCATCCTGAGGTGGAGATCGCCCGTCGGGCGCACGATCAATTGAAGACCCGAAATCCGTGATCCATCGGTCACCTCGACCCTGTGGAGCGGATCGGCGAAGGGATAATAGAGCGAGTAGATGCCGGCGGGCAGCGCGGTGAAACAGAAAGTGGCGTCCGCTTCGTTCACCAATGCGGTGGCTCGGTCCATATTTTCGTCGACCGGGTAGGCACGGACCGCGCTCCCGGGGAGCAGCGCGGGCAGGCCCGTTGCCGGGCGGTTCGTGGTTCCATCGATCACCGCGCCGCTCACTGTTCCGCCGGTGCACGTGAGGAGGATGTCACGCTCCGCGGCGCCCGGTTCGTCGAAGGCGAAGTCGCCCGCCGCCACGGTGCGGCGTTCGTCGGGGAGATAGACGCCCGCGCAGTATTCGCCGAGAGGGAGCTTGCGGAACTCGAACCGCCCCGCGCCGTCGGTGCGCGCGCGGCCGAGCGTCTTCGCGGCCGGCCCCCGCGTCGGGGCTCTGGCGCGGGTGAGCTCGATGCTCGTCTCGGCCAGCGGCGCGCCGTCGATGCCGAAGAGGGTGCCGCTCCAGGTGACCTGTTCGGCGGTGGGGCCGAAATCGACGGGCACGTCGCGATCGACGACGTCGATCTCCTTCTCCTCGGTGGTGAAGCGGACCGGGTTGCCGTACCGGTAGCTGTTGTCGCAGGCGCGGAGTGTGATCTTTCCCGGCTTCGCCGGCCGGGTGCGGTAGCGGCCGTCGTCGTCGGTGAGGGCCACCGGTCTCAGGACCGACTTTCGCTCGACGAGATAGACGCTGATCCCCTTGGCGGGGCGCGCCGCGTCGTCGCGAACCTGTCCGAAGGCGCGAAAACCCTTCTTCAGGCGGAACTCGAGGGGGCCGCACTCGGCGGGCTTGATCCACTGGGACGCGGTGGCGTAGTCGGGGTGGGATGCGCCGGCGAGAACATGGTCGCGCATTCCGAAGCGCGGGTCGGTTTTGACGCCGCCCACGGTGAATCGTCCCTCCTCGTCGGTGGTGGTGTAGTTGCTTCCCTCGGTGAAGCCGGAGGGCAGCGCGTTGTAGAGGTTGTTGAACCGCACCGCGCCGGCGGTCGCGCCGCGCAGGGGGAGGCCGGTCTCGTCGTCGACGACGCTTCCCGTGATCGTGAGCCCCGGGTCGAGGGCGATGTGCAGGTCGTCGACCCCGGTTTCGGGCGGGACCTTGACGGCCTGGCCGTCGCGCGGGATGTGGTTCCAGGAGTGGACGGTGAGTTTGTAGCGGTCCCAGGGTTCCACGGTGAAGGCGAAGCGGCCCTCGGCGTCGTCGACCTTTTCGTGAATGACGTCGTCCATGCTCTTCGAGGTGACCTTTTCGAGGAGGACGATGAAGGAGGTGATCGGGCGGCCGGTTTCGGCGTCGGTGACGCGGCCGGCGAAGGGGACGACCGCGGGGCGGAGGGGGGTGCGATTCGCGGTGTTCGCGGCGGGATCGTCGAGGGGGGCGGTGGTGATTTCGGTGATGGCCGTTGGGTCGGTGGTTGTGGAATCGGTGTTCGCGGTCTCGTTCGGTGTCGAACGGGGTGCGCCGGCGAGGGGGTTTTGCGGTTCGGCGTCCGGCTCCGGTCGGAAGAGAATGATCGCGACGGTGAGGACGGCGGCAACTGCGGTTATGATGAGCCAGATCTGGTGTTTTTGACGGCTTGCCATCTTGCCTCTCCACGACGCACTTCTGCCTGCTGCTGTCGCGGAGCAGCGGGGCGGTGGGTGTGTCCCTGGGGTTGAGTATAGGTGATCGTGGGGTTTTTGGCCAGTGGTGGGTGGAGGGGGTTGGTTGTGGGTGTTCCCGGCGGCCCGGGTTCAGACGGTTAGTGAAACCGGCCGTTCATGAAAAGTTTGGGGGAGGAATCAAATGGTTGCTCGTTGCAGGGCATCTGTTTTTTCGAAAGCTCTCCCGTCTTAACGTTCGCTGCCATATCTGGCATATACGGTCCAGGCTCGCTGCATATCGCCAACTGTCTTTTCCCGTGACATGACCGAACAGGCTGGTACAATGTTACTTGTGAGTGTGTGTAGGGAATTCTTCCTTGAGTTTATACGGACCGTGGTCTGCGGTGATATTTGATTACGTCGTTCCGTGTACTATGGGTTAGGGCATATTGGTTAGGAGACAAGGGTGCATCTTGGTACAACGCCGGCGGTTGTCTGCTACCTAGACCTGTTAGGTTTCTCAAATCGTATGATGGCACTTCGAGATTCTCCTGAGTCGCTGGCGGCACTTCAATTTTCCTTTAATGCATTGAAATACTCTTGTGATGCGGCGATTGGTAAATACTGCGACGACGAAACTAGGATATGGTGGAGCTCAGATTCGTGTGCCCTGCAACGCTTTTTCGAAGAGAACAGCGATGAGAGTGCCATCAAGGACGCGATATCTTCAGTAGTTTCTGGCGCAGGTATCGTCCAGTGTTTTTTGGCAACCGAGAGTGGAGGTTACTTTGTGCGAGGTGCCATAACTGCTGATCGGATGTACAACAAATCTGCTGAAGAAGAACCTTCGGGACCTGCGTTAACTTGGGCAGTTCAACTTGAGAAAGAAAGCGCTGGCCATCCTTGCATAATTGTTCATGAGTATGTGTACGGTTTTGCCGCCGATCTAGTGTGTAACAAGAATCAACGAGAGATATTTGTCTTCGACGCGGAGATGCCGTTCCTTGATTATTTGTCGTTCTCTGAATACGTGAATCCAAACAATCCTATTGCCCCAATTGCTTGGCATGCTGAGGAGGTGCACAAGTTTGTGACATCAGTCAAGTCCGTTCCCAAGCTTACCAAGAAAGCCAGATGGCTACATTGGTACCATGATTGGCATATTCGTTCACGTGGTGATTTAGAGACGTTGTTACTAAAGATTGATCCACCATGATCTGAACGCAAGAGTGAGCTATGATGCGGCTTCTCTCAGTCATTGTAACTGGGCCGGTGAGACGCGGATTGAGATCCCTAACAATTGGCTGCTACGGGCACGCTAACGCGCGCCGCAGAGCCATGACGTTATGTGCACAAAGGAGTTTTGCAAATCAGCACCACCTGCATAGCAGGTGGTATGAGGAAGGCCCCTAAAAGGGGCC
>CAZUHB010000095.1:0-17709 GCA_964620445.1 uncultured Phycisphaerales bacterium | reverse complement strand
ATCCAATCCTTCGAACTCGCCGTCGATTACCTGCAGCAATTGATCAATCCCTGCCAGTAGATCAGCGCCGGAAACCCACTGCCCCGCTCCGGTGGCTTTCTCCAATACTGAAATATCCCGCTCATCCTTCGAGATGTAATGAAGGTGGGCACAGTGCCATTTGATCTCGCGAACGCGCGGCCCCAAGGCGACGAGCACGTCGACCAAATCGAAGTCGAGCCCGTCGCGGCCTCCGTCGGCTCTGGTTCCGTCACGAATAACTAGGCCCTGGGGCAATGATTATCTCCTGTCCGGTTATGTTAAGCTTGTCTCGTACCTGTAGAGTTCAGCTATAGCCATTCTTCCAACATGCTCTGGGTGAGATCAAACAGGCGCTTCTGCGCATTTCGGTCCCTCGTTGGGGGCCAGCTATTCTTGACTTGTCGGCGATGAACATATTCGCCGTTGATGCCTTTTGCCTCATCGGCCGAAGAAAGCCAGACCGGCGTATCTGCCGCTTGTTCCGGAGACTCCCCGATGAAGAGACCGACAATCGGCACGATCACATTCATCGGGAAAGGGTAATCCGATTGTGCGACAGCGGTCTTCACAAATCCGGGATGAACGCAGTTTACCGTGATTCCAGTTCCTTCGAGCTTGCTGGAAAGGTAGTAGGTGAAAGAGGTCAACATGTGTTTCGACCGGTAATAGGCGGTAGTGCTTTTGTAAGCCTTGTCTTTGCAACTGAAATCAGCCCAGTTGATCGGAGCCTTGTGCATTATCGAGGAGATGTTGATGATCCTTGCTTCACCATACCTTGAAGCGGTCTGTTTCAACTGACCTACCAGATGATGGGTGAGCAGAAATGGGGACAAGTAGTTCAAAGCCAGAGTGGACTCGAAACCCTCGGATGTAATTATGTGCTTCGGAAAGTGAGCTCCAGCGTTGTTTATGAGAACATCCAGGCGATCAACGATTTTGCCAATGCCTTCTGCCGCCTCTTTCGTTCCTTTCATGCATGAAAGGTCGGAGATGACGAATTGCCCTTTTCCTCCTTCCTTCTCGATTTCGTCGATCACTTCAGTTGCCTTGACGTTATTGCGCGCAAGACCTACCACGAAAGCGCCTTTTCGGGCAAGCCGAAGCGCCGTTGCTCTTCCCAGCCCACTGGTCGCCCCGGTAATGATAACGGTCTTGTCTTTCACGTTCCTACTTTGTGTTCCTTTTCCGCACAACGTTACTTATCGGGCGTGGCCTTCAGTGCGTCGCCCGCGGGAGATTGTTCGGCTTTCGTGTCTTCCCACAAGCTGCGCAGTAGGTCATCCGGAATTCGGTGCACCCGGGCGACCGTCTTCTGTGTTTCGGTGATATACAAACCTTCGTCCCAGACGAAGTCCGGATAACTGATTCGAACCTTCTCGTTTTTGTCATACAGCACGGCCACCGGCTTTCCCCACTGGATGAACTTACCGGTGGGGTGGTCCTTTTCGACGCCTCCGAGTAAATAGGCAGGATTGCGCCCCTCGTACGACTTGCCACCGTGGTTGTGGAACCAGTAGATGAACCGCCCCGCGTGGGGGCCTTCCGTCAGCCTCCGGACGAAGTTGGCGGCACGGGGATGATGCACGAGTTCTTTCCCCGGCCCGTATGTCATGAACGCGGGCGCGGTCCACGTCTTGCCGTTGTCCCGGGAATAGGCGTGGCAGGGGTGTCCCGCCACGGTGCGATACGTGCAGAAAAGGCTGCCGTCGGACAGACTGACAAGATTGACTTCTTCGGCAATCGGTCCTTCGGGGGATCTCAGGCCGTCTTCGCCGTCAGGGAGGGTCTCCCATTCGAGCTTGGCCGGATCGCGTTCCGTATCGATATTGGCGCACCGCAGGAACCAGGACTCGCTGACCTCGATGAAACCTTTGCCGAATTTCCCGATTTTTGAGAATCCAAGATACATGGCGCCTTTGTGCCGAATGGGCTTGCCGACACCCCAGAAGAATCGGACCTTGCCCTGGTATGGATTGCGCCGATCGATGTCGGTTTCGCGCACGGGAATGAACCAGCGCTGCCGGGTCCAGGTCTTGCCGCCGTCGTCGGTATACTTGAGGGCATACTCGCCGAGGGTGTCTACCCGCTTCCTGGCGTAAGAGGTGGAGGCGATCACTTCGCGCATGTTCTTCGCGTTGTATGTGTAGAAGACGTAGACGCGCCCGTATGTGGTCAAATAGGGCATGACCCAGGAGGCCTCGGGACCGTCGGCCGGCTCGATATCAACAAGAGGGCTCCAGGTCGTCCCGGAATCGGAACTGCTGCAAGACACGATGTGCTGTCCCTTGTTGCCCTCATGTCCTATCCCTGTTGTCATTGTGCACAGCCAGGTTCCGTCAGGCAGTTTCACAATATACGGCTGGTCACAATAACCCTCCGAGGGGATTTCTTTTCCGGTCGCGATATCGATAGCGTGTGGCTTTTGGTTGATTGCGTTGGTGATGGGGTCTGATCCCTGTGCGCTTTGAGATATTAAGGTGAGCACTATCGCGATGGCTGCGAGATAGTGTTGATACATTTATGTTTCCTCTTTTGCCGAACGGCGCCCTTGAGCGGCCGGCAGAACGCAGAGCGGGCTGACGGTCCGGCGCGCGAACTCTATGGGTTTGTTATACCGAATCACCAGTTTTCAACACATCTTTCATGTGTCGATAAGCTTGGCGAACAAGGTTACTCGTATTCACGAGGATATCTCGGCCTGTATCTTCTCCAAGGCGACGAGCGGAAACATAAACTTGATATTCCTCATCTTCTTCATCGCCTTGGATGGTGGTCACTATCGATTTCTCGAACTGATCACTCAATCTCGGGCGTAGTTCCTCAGTGCTTTCAACAACATCATGAATCTTGCTTATTATATGGAATCTACCTTCCGCTCCCTTATCTATCGAGGAATACTCCGAGTATATTTCCGTAGCCCTCGGTGAGGCTACAATAGTAATAACAGTCAGAACTGAGTATGGTTGATTTTTTGCTTGTTCTACATACGTCATCCTCATTGAAAAAAGGCCTGACAGATCACCCCAGTCAACAGACCAGTCTGTGTGGTAATCGGGCCCTTTATGTCTCCCAAGATTCTCGTTTGTTACTTTGGCTATGCCCTCAAGGATTGTTCGCAATCCATCATCAAAGCTCGTACGGAAATCGGCATACAACTTACCCCGAACAAATACGGGGACTTCGCAATCTTCCAGCATGACCGGCATTACGAAAACTCGCTTTTCTTCAAGCTCACGCAGTAACCCTGCGTTGATTTCATTCTTACACCATTCTGATGAAACCGAAGATTTAGACAAAATCAGAAGAAGGGCGCTCGCTCCATCGACCGCTTCCTGAATGTGGGCAATGATGGAGTCGCCAATATTAAGCTCCCACCGATCTAGCCAAATATTAACATTATGAGCTACAAGTTGACTGGCAAGTCTGTCAACAAACTCTCTGTTTTCATGCGAATAACTTATGAAGATCGGCATTGGTTATGTGTCGTTTCTGTCTATTACGCAGTCTACGGAACCACGTTAAAAAATATCAAAGTAACTCGCGGACGATCTATCCCAGAGAAGAACTCCCTAAGTTCACCCACAAGTAACATTCTATCAGTAGTTTCAGGCATGTCACGGGAAAAGACATCAGGGATGAGCGGCGGGCTTGGCCCGTATGTTCCAGATATGAAAGCGAACATCAAAGTTGGCTGAACGGTCTCGTTAAGCAATAAGGAACTGATTGAAAATCGCCCTGAGCTCATCCAACAACCAAGAGGCCAAATCCCCCCAACGCACCACGATCAATCAATTCCCAGATTCCCCACCCCAAAACCCCCTCAAACCTCGTCGAACTCTTCCCGCGTCGCATAACACATCGGACAAACCCAATCATCAGGCAAATCCTCGAACGCCATCCCCGCGGGAATATCATTCATCGGATCACCCTTCGCGGGATCGTACACATACCCGCACTGAATACAGATGTAGCACTTCACGAAACCGCCTCCTCCTCCAAATGCCTCGGCTCAAACAGCGAAGTACTTCGCCTGGGGATGATGCGCCACGATCGCCGACGTCGACATCTCGGGCACCATCTCCATGTTCTCGGTCAGCGTCACGCCGATCGCGCCCGGATCGAGAAGCTCGAACACCCCCACGTGCGCCTCGAGATCGGGGCAGGACGGATACCCGAACCCGTACCGCGACCCCTGGTAATCCTGAACCGCATACCCGCCCGCGTCAGCCGGCCGGTGCCGGCCAATGCCCAGCTCGCGCCGCATCGCCTCGTGCCAGTACTCGGCCAGGGCGTCGGTGATCTCCACGCCGAGCGCGTGCAGCACCAGGTAATCGTGATACTCATCCCCCTCGAAAAGCCCGCGCGCCGCCGCGCCGAGCCGGTCGCCGATGGTGACCACGAAAAAGGCAGCCACGTCGCCCCCGTCCTTGCGGGCCCTGAAAAAATCGGCGATGCAAAGGTGGGGCGGCTCGGCCTGCCGCGGAAAAGCGAAATCGAACTCCCGCCCCCCGTGGCGCACAACGAGCGCGTCCCCGTCGCAGTGGCAATCGAAATACCCATAGGCCACCCGCGGCTGCACCAGCCCCTCGTCGATCACCCTGACCTTGAGCTCCTCGTAAAGAGGCCGCACCTTGCCGTCGATCAGCTCCCGGTACGCGTCCGCCTCCATCTTGCCGCGGCGGTAACCCCACCTCCCGCGAAAGAGCGCCTGCTCGTTGACATACTCGAAAAGCGCGGCCGGATCGATATCCTCGACCACCCTGGCGCCCGAAAAAGGCGGCTCGGGAACGGGATTGTCGCGCGCGATCTCCACATTCTTCAACCCCGGCTTCTTGCGCCGCGCGGCGCTTGCGTCGAACACCGTCGACGTGAGCGCGCCCGCCTCGAAATCGCGCACCGCCTTGAGCCCCGCAAAGGCATCGGCGCAGTAGACCACCGGCCCGTCATACCGCGGCACGCACGACTCGGCCACGAACTTCCCTGTCAGCGCCGCGCCGCCGAGCAGAACGGGCGTCTTCAACCCCGCCGACCCGAAAAGGTCCATGTTTTCCTGCATGACGAGCACCGACTTGACCAGAAGCCCGCTCAGGCCGATCACGTCGGCGCCGTGCTCGCGCGCCTTCTCGATGATCGTCTCGGCCGGCACCTTGATGCCGAGGTTGAAAACGGTGTAGCCGTTGTTCGAAAGAATGATGTCGACGAGGTTCTTGCCCACGTCGTGCACGTCGCCCTGCACCGTGGCGAGAAGGATCTTCGTACCCGACCCCGCCTCCCGCTTCGCCAGATGAGGCTCGAGAAGATCGACGGCCCGCTTCATCACCTCCGCCGACTGGAGCACGAAAGGCAGCAGCATCCTCCCCCGACCGAAGAGCTCGCCCACGTGGCGCATCGCCGGCACGAGAAGATCGTTGATGATCGACACCGCCGTCCGCCGCCGCAGGAGAATGGAGAGCAGATCGCCCAGCCCCTCCTTGTCGCCGGCGACCACCTTCTCGCTGAGCGCCTGCTCCGCGGGGACGCCGCCCCTCTCGTCGGGCCCGTCCGCCTCGGCCTCCGTCTCCCGCACCGCGAAATGCTCGATGAACGCAATGAGAGGCGTCTTCTCCAGGTCCCTGCGGCGGCAGTAAATCAGGTCGAGACACCGCGCCCGATCCTCCTCGGGAATCTGCGCGAAGGGCAAAACCTTGCCCGCGTCGACGATCGCCGCGTCGAGCCCGGCCTGCACCGCCTCGTGGAGAAAGACCGAGTTGAGCACGCGCCGCGACCGCCGCTCCAGCCCGAAGGAGACGTTGCTCACCCCGAGCAGCGTGAACACCCCGGGCAGCTCCTCCTTGATCCGCCGCACCGCGTCGAGCGTTTCGATGGCGGCGCGGTCGAAAGCCTCGTCGCCCGAACCGATCGTGAAAGTGAGAGGATCGAAAAGCAGGTCGGACGGCCGCAGGCCGTACGTGCCCACGGCGAGATCATGGATCGCCCGGGCCGTGGCCACCTTCTCGTCGGCGGTCTTGGCCATGCCCTCCTCGCTGATCGTGAGCGCCACCGCCGCGGCGCCGTGCCTGCGCGCGAGCCGGCAGAGACGCTCCAGGTTCTGCCCGCCGTCCTCGAGGTTGATCGAGTTGATCACGCTCCGTCCGGGGTAGAGCTCGAGGCAGGCCGCCACGCAGTCGGGCGACGTGGAATCGATCACCGTCGGCACCCGGACCGATTCGGCGAACATCCGCGCCAGCCGCGTCAGGTCCTCCCCCTCGTCGCGGCCCGCCCACGATGCGGACAGATCGACGGCGTGGGCGCCTTCCGATTGCTGGTCGACGCCGATCCGGAGCGCGCCGTCGTAGTCGCCCGCCAGGAGCCGCTTGCGGAACTTCTTCGAGCCGGTGGCGTTCGCCCGCTCGCCCACGAGAAGAGGGGGGTTCTCCTGGCGCAGCTCCACCGCCTGGTAGGCGCTCGAGATGCTCGGCCTCCACTCGGGATCCCTCGCCGCCGGCGCGACCCCCTCGAGCGCCCCGGCCAGGGCGCCGATGTGGGCGGGCGTGGTGCCGCAGCAGCCGCCCACCACGCTCACGCCCTCGGTCTCGACGAATGCGCGCACCTGTTCGGCAAAGAGTTCGGGCGCCAGGGGAAAGACCGCCGCGCCATCCACCACCTCGGGAATGCCCGCGTTCGGAATGCACGAGATCCGCCATGGCCAGTGCCGGCTCAGGAAACGCATCGACGATTTCATCAGCTCCGGGCCGGTGGCGCAGTTCAACCCGAGGGAGAAGAGCTCGAAAGGCTCGAGCGCGGCAGCCGCGGCGGCGATCTCCGTGCCGGCCAGCATGGTGCCCGTCGGCTCGATGGTGAGCGACACCATCACGGGCAGATCGCGCGAAAGCTCCTCGAGAACATCGAAGCACGCCACCACCGCGGTCTTGGCCTGGAGAAGATCCTGGCACGTCTCGAGGATGAGAAGGTCGGCGCCCGCCTCGACGAGAGCGCGGATCTGCTCCCCGTAGGAGGCGGCGAGGTCGGCGGGGGAGATGTGCCCCAGCGAGGGGAGCTTGGTCGTCGGTCCCACCGAACCGGCCACCCACGCCCGCTCGCGGCTGCCGATCGCCTCGCGGGCGATCTCCACGGCGGCGCGGTTGATGCGCGCCGTGCTCTCCTCGAGACCGTACTCGGCAAGGACGATCGACGTGGCGCCGAAGGTGTTCGTTTCGATCACCATCGCGCCCGCGTCGAGGAACGACCGGTGCATCGCGCCGACCGCGTCGGGCGCGGAGAGGTTGAGGTATTCGTTGCACCCCTCGTAGCGGTCCCACGCCGACAGGGGAAGGTCGAGCGACTGGATCGTGCTCCCCGCGGCACCGTCGAAGATCAGGACTTTTTCGTTCTCCACGTTCATCGGATATCACCGCCCGGAATAAAAGGCCCGCCGAGGTACAGTCCGGCTTCCCCCGTCGGGACCGGCCGGCATCATCGCACAGAGAGCACCATACCCCGATCGGGCAATCCGATCAAGACGACCGCGCCGCCGGCGGCAAGAGTTTGCCCTTCCGCGCGGGCTCTTTTCCAGTGCCTTTAAAAAAAAGAGAGGGGATTTTCTGTTTTTTGCCCGCTGTTAAGTGGTGCTTAAGGTTCGCATGCGATCATTGCTCGCGTAAGTGACGCGCGCACCGTTATTGAAAAAGAGTTCCACAAAATCACAAGGAAAGGAACCGACATGAAAACGAGAAACATTCTGGCAGGATCGGCTATCATCGCTCTTGCCGTCACGATTTTGCTTTCAGCCTCGCCCGATCTCAAGTCGGCGGGCCCCAACATTCTTCCCTTCGACGATTCCAGGCTGTATTTCGAAATGAACTCCACCGACGAGGACCTCGGCATCCAGATCATGCTCGACGGCGAGCCGTGGGTGAGGCTCTTCGTCTTCAATCCGAACTGGCGCATGCTGGCCGACATCAAGATCAAGGGCAACGCGAGAGTGGTCGGCCTCACGGAGCTGTTCACCGAAAGCGCCGAGCCGCCGCTCGTGGAGTACACTCTCCAGGACTGGCTCGCCCTATTCCCCGAGGGCGAATACCGTTTCTTCGGCTGGACCGTCGAGGGCGAGTTCTTGATGAGCACCGCCGATTTCACTCACAATATTCCCGATGGCCCCGATATCACCAATCCCCTTGACGAGAGCGAGGTCGATCCTGATCAGACTCTCGTCGTCGAGTGGGTGCCCGTGGCCGATCCCAACGCGCCCGACAGCGTGATCGAGGCGTACCAGATCATCGTGGAGAAGGACGAGGACGACGAGCGTCCCCAGTCTTTCATGATCGAAATGCCCGCCACCGCCACGAGCGTCACCGTTCCGCCCGAATTCCTCGAGGCCGACAAGGAATACAAGGTCGAGATTCTGGCGATCGAGACGAGCGACAACCAGACGATCACCGAGATTTCGTTCGAGACAGAAGAATAAGACTTCAGTGCCAGTCGGACTCCTCGACCAGGGCGCGCACCGCGGACAGGGATGTTCGCGGGGTGCGCCTTTTTTGTGTCAGGCCGTGGCTTCTCCGGGATGTGATCGCAACAGATAATCCGTGCAATTTCACCGGAACTGTGATTGAATATTACCGAGAGAAGAATAAGCACAAGCCATACAACCAAGGAATCCGGCCGCCTGGCCGAATTTTCTCGTCGCCTGTAACCACGATGGAGGAACCCCCATGGCACCAGCGGCAGCATTGCTCCTCGTCTCGCTTCTGTCGAGCGGGCTCACGATCAACGTCCCCGGGGATCAGCCGACTATCGCCGCGGCGATCAGCGCGGCCAACCACGGGGACGAGGTGGTCGTTTCGCCGGGGACGTACAACGAGTACGACCTCGACTTTGCCGGAAAGGCGATCACCGTTCGAAGCACCGATCCGAACGATCCCGGTATCGTGATCGCAACCGTTGTCGACGCGATGAGCCAGGGCAGCGGATTCATCCTCGAGAATGGTGAAGGCAGGAGTTCGACGATCACCGGCCTCACCATCCGGAACGCCGACAGCTGGTGGGGGGGCGGTATCCTCTGCTGGCGGGCGTCTCCCACCATCGCCAACTGCCTGATCGAGAGCTGCGTCGTTTACAGCTACGGGGGCGGCATCGGCGTGTGGGACGGGGCGCCTTTGATCTCGGGCTGCGTCATCCGCAACAACGTGGCCGATAGTTCGAATCCCGCCTGGGGCGGGGGGATCGCGATCAAGCAGACCGTCTGGGCCACTGCGGAGGCTGATATCGAGGATTGTATCGTGTACAACAATGCGGCCGACGGCGGCGGCGGGATCTGGATCGACGCCGACCTGTGGTATGAGCTCGTTCCAGCCGAGATACGCAGGTGCGTGATCAAGAACAACGTGGCCGACCGGGGATCGGGTCTTTACCTCTTTCGCGCGAAAGCGACTGTCGAAAACTGCGTGATCGCCGAGAACCACGGCGAGCTGCAAACCTCCGCGATCTACGGCGCCGGAATCTACGCGGGCGGGGGCGAGGTCCTGGTCGCCAACACGGTCATCGCCCGGAACAGGGCGGTCGACTGCTTCTGGGGCGAAGGAGGCGGCATCTATCTCATCACGGCCGACGCGACCCTGTCGAACTGCGCGATCTTCGATAACAGGGCCAAGAACCTGGGAGGTGGTATCTCGGTGACCGACTTCGCATCGATCACCAATACGATCATCTGGGGGAACACTCCGGACAGTATCGTTTCGATCGGCGAAGAGATCACCGTCGCCTATTCCGACGTGCAAGGGGCCTGGCCGGGAACGGGTAACCTGAACGTCGATCCGCTGACGACGGACTGGAACGGCTACGAGTACCTTCTTCAACGGGGATCTCCCTGCATGGACAGCGGCGATCCGTCGATCGCGGACGGCATCTCGTGGCCACTCTGGTACGGCAATGACCGCACCCGTTCCGACATGGGCGCCTACGGAGGCCCTGGCGGGCCGGGCTGGTGGCCGCCTCTGATCGATCAATGATTCAACGACGGCATCGCCCGTGCGTGATGGCCGGTCGATAGCGCCCGGTCACCGCGCCGAGAACCAAACTTCCACGTCGGTCACCGTGTCGGCCCGGATCGTGTAATAGGCGGACGCCGTCTCGAATCCGGCCGCCTCGACCTCGAGACGGTAATTGCCCGGCACGATGCGCTCATGGGTGAGGTAAGCTGTTTCAGGCTTCAGGCGGTACCAGGAGATCGCGCCCTCGTCACCGGCATGGTTGAAGTACCGAAACCAGTGGCTCCGATCATCTTCGCTGTCCGCGTAGTAGGAGTCCACGCTCTTGATCCAGGGTTGTGGCACGGGTTCTTTGCAGTGCAGCGTGAGCCGGAGCCGGCCCGCGGGTTTCAGGGTGACGGGTAGTTCGATCTCGGCGTCCTTCTCCACGATCACATTTTCGATACGGACGGGCCGCGACATGTCGGGGTCCGGGCCCCACAGGAAATAGTCTTCACCGATTGTGATTTTATAACGATCGGGTACGAGTTCGAGCAAGGCCCGTCCCTTGTCGTCGCAGCAGATCTGTTGCTCGTCGAGGCAGATGAAATCGTTGGCGCTGCGGGCGAGAATCCTGAGCGGCGTACCGGATTTCACGCGACGGCCGTCGTGATAGGTCACGACGAGATTGATCCGCCCAAGGCTCTCTTTTTGCAGCTCGAGCCGTACCTCGGTCCAGTACGCGCCCACCTGTACGGTTGTCTCGTGGCGCGCGAGGAGGCCGTCCCCGGCAGTGGCCTGCAGGCGGAGAGGTCCGGGCGCGATCATGAGGACCGCTTCGCCTCCCACGGCGGCCGAACCCTCTTTGCTCTCGTTGGGGCCCGACACACAGTAGAGCTTGGCCCTCGGAATGCGCCGGCCCTGCTCGTCGACCAGAAGGACGCGCAGCTCGTAGTTGCAGAGCACGATCCGCATGGCGGTGTTGCCCGTGGTGCACGGAATCAGGAGTGAGTCGACATCGTCGTCCTCGGTCTCCGCGCACTGGTACTCCCAGGAGATCTCGAGCATGTACGCTCCCGGACGCAAGCCGGCCATTCGAAACAACCCGTCCGGTCCGGTCTTGGTGAGACCGAAGATGTG
The DNA here is from genome assembly GCA_964620445.1 of uncultured Phycisphaerales bacterium. Taxonomy (GTDB): domain Bacteria; phylum Planctomycetota; class B15-G4; order B15-G4; family CAYZWU01; genus CAZUHB01. Next base: position 6,604 of record CAZUHB010000095.1, on the reverse strand, counting down.
GCCCGAACCGATCGTGGCCAGATCGAAGCGGGCTTTCCGCTGCCCGGGAAAGCCGGTCGAGTAGCTGCCCAGTCCGTTCTTGCTCTCCAAGGTCCACTCCTGCGGAAAAGCGAGGATCTCCACGCCTTCGATCGGCGATCCGTCCGGCCGCTGAACCCTGCCCGCGATCACGCCGCATTCGTGCAGGGTGAGGAGCGGCGCCTCGGTGTCCGCATCAGGCACGATCGTCACGGCCGCGGAATGCGAAATGCCGCCGCCGAGCTTCGCGGCCAGGATCATCGAGTCGGCGGGGGGCGGGTTCGTGTCCTCGCGGCCGTTGATCCGGATGTCGATCGAGTACTCGCCGTTCAGATCGGTCTCGGCCCATCTCAACTCTCGTCCGGTGGCCGGGTCGCAGAGAAGCACCTCGGCCCCCCTGACCGGAGCGCCGCTCGAATCGACCACGAATCCATGCAGGATGCCGCCCCTCACGTGCACGAAATCGAAGCGGAACGAAAAGTGCTCGAGCGACGTGTCGAGCAGAAAGTCGTCCTCGTTCCAGTGGCTCTGAACAAAACCGCCCGCGATGGCTCTTCCCTGCACGGTGAAAGGGATACTGCCCGATGGGGCGAGCGCGGGCGGGCCGAAGGGGTTTTCGAAACGGACGGCGTAGCGCCCCTTCTCGTCGGTCCGAACCGGGTTCAACGGCAGATCGAACTCGCGGTAGAAGGATTCGCAGTACAGCTTGAGCGCCACCTTCGCGCCGGCGATGGGGGTCTTGTCCGGTTCGCGCACGAATCCCCAGATCCACCAGCCCGGGGTGCGCGCTCCGATGCAGTCGGGCTGATCAGGCTCGTCCCGATCGTGATCGTGCGCGGGCTCGCTCTCCACCGGTTCCCTGTCGAGGCCGGGTTCGTCGGCTTGCCGGTACCCGTCCGTTCGGGAGGGAGCGGTCCTGTGCGGTTTCTCCACGTCCACCCCGGGCTGGCGCTCCCGGAAGAGAAAGAGTCCGACGACGATGATCCCCAGGAGCCCAATGCTTCCGGCGATGACGAGAATTCTGTTCATGGCTGTTTCCGCGACTGCGTCCGTGATTGCCAGATTATTGCCTGAACGCGCGGAGCATACAAGATTCCCCTTCCCGGACATTTTCGCGGAGCGGATGTTTGACATTCCTACTGGGCCGGCCGTTCGGCAAATCCGATATGATTGTTCGGAAGAATGTTGAAATTCTGGAAGGGACATTCATGGTGGGGGTGCTCCGGTCAAAACACCCGAGATCTACCCGCGGGATTCGGGCATTTATCATTCCCTCACTTCGATCGAGGAGATGAACCGGCTCGCCGGACGCAACAAGGCGAAGGTCACTGCCATTCCTCTCGCCGTGATCGGACTCGACCTTTTGGAAGGAGGTATTTCGTGAGGACTGCCCACCCCGTGTTCCCGGCGGTCGTGTCGTTCTTCTTTCACACCGTTCTCCTGGCCGCGGCGCCGGCGGCGGAAGAGTCCTACGATCCGCTGAAGGTTCCCGAGCAGCCCGAGATCGAAACGCTCGACCTCGTCGTGAACGACACCGGCCGGGAACGGGAGATCCCGATCCTCGTCTACGTGCCGCCGAAAAAGGCGCCCGCTCCGATCGTGCTCTTCAGCCACGGTCTCGGCGGATCGCGCACGGGATCGGCCTACCTGGGCCGGCACTGGGCCGCGCGCGGTTACATGGCCGTTTTCGTGCAGCACCCGGGAAGCGACACTTCCGTCTGGAAGGATCTGCCCCCGTTGAAGCGGATCGCCTCCATGCGCACCGCGGCGAGCTCGGGCAACTTCCTGCTGCGCGTCACCGATGTTCCCGTCGTGCTCGACCGGCTCGAGCGCTGGAACGATGCCGAGGACCACCCTCTCGCGAGACGGCTCGATCTCGAGCGGATCGGCATGTCGGGCCATTCCTTCGGGGCGGTGACGACCCAGGCGGTGAGCGGCCAGAGGAGCGCCGTCAAGCGTGTCGCCTTCACCGATCCGCGGATCAAGGCCGCGATCGCGATGAGCCCGAGCAGCCCGCGCGGCAAGCAGGATCCCAAGGATGCTTTCGGATCGGTGAAGGTTCCGTGGATGCTGATGACCGGAACAAAGGATCTCTCACTCATCGGCGACGTGGACATGGCGTCGCGCCTCGCCGTCTTCCCCGCGCTCCCCCCGGGAGGCAAGTACGAGCTGGTGTTGCACGATGCCGAGCATTCGGCGTTCACCGAGCGCGCCCTGCCCGGCGACCGGGAACCGCGGAATCCCAACCACCACCGCGTCATCCTCGCGCTGAGCACGGCTTTCTGGGATGCCTGGTTGCTCGGCGACGAGGACGCCCGGACCTGGCTCGACAAAGACGGCCCCGCCTCCTTCCTCGAGAAAAAGGACCGGTGGCGGCTCAAGTGAACCGGCCGCCGCTCGCGCCGCCGAGTTCTGAGCCGCCACCGAGGTGAGTCGGCCCGCGGGCCGACCCGCGGGCCAGCCGGCATCTGTCAATAATTCGCCCGCACGGTCCAGAAGCCGTAAGACGACTCGTCCGGCGGATACATGTTGCCGTACAGGTTGCTCGGATCGAAGCCGTACAGGGTGTTGGTGCCGGTGAAGAACGCGGCGCCGGTAACGTACGGGTTGGTGCTGTCGATTGACAGGCAGTACTCGTACGGAGCATGGTGCAGGTTGTAAGCCACCCAGAAGTTCGGCGTCGTCACCGTGCAAGGGCACGCATCCCAGTGGTGAACGTCGGTGTCGACATTCTCTACCACACCGGTTCCCTGAGCGAGCAGGGTGGCGTTGGAAGGATCGCCAAAGCTGGTCGCTTCCCAGATATAGAAGTCAGTGGGAGTGCCGTTGCCCGGTGCATACCCCTCGAAAATCAACGAACCGAAAATCGTGCCCACCTCGGTGATCATCTCACCGCCCGGGAGGGTGTCGAAGCAGTGCATTCCGACCATATCGCCGCCGCTCACCCAGCAGAGCAGGTTGTCGGTCGTGCCGCTGTCCCACTTGTACAGCATGGGTTTCTTGTTGCCGTAGGTTTCCCTGTTCGGTGCGCCCAGACCGTCATCGAGGTAGTCCGATTCATCCACCCCCATGTCCACGCCGTCGTCGAGAATGCGCTTGTCCCTGTCGATGTCTTTTGGCGTCAGGCCGGGTGCGGTATCGAGGCCGGCATCGGCGCAGGGAGAATCCGTTTCGATATGATAGTTCGCCATGACGGGCCATGTGAAGCTCTTGAACCGGGGATCCTCGTCGATCATTCCCAGTCCCCATTTTATCGATCCGGAGACGATGACAACGCCGATGAGTCCTCCTTCTATGTCCGAATAGGCGATGTCGGGCTCTCCCCCGTCGATATAAACCTCCCTTCCCGAAGTAAGGGCGACATTCTGCCAGAATATCATGTTGAAGAAGCGGGGATAACCCCCCTCGCAGCACACCCCGCCCCCGTTGTCGGCATCGTTGCTGCAAAGGGTATTGTTCGTGAAGAGCGGGTCTGAATCGAGACCGCAATAGATTCCCCCACCATTACCTGAGGCCTGGTTGTTGTAGATCCAATTGGTGGCCACGACGGGCGTAGCGCCATCGTGGCACGAAATCCCCCCGCCGGTCGCTGCCTGATTTCCCGTGATCGAACAGTAGTTGACCGTCGGGTACGCATCGAGGTCACAGTATATCCCGCCGCCAGAAGTATCCGCGATGTTGCCTTTGATCGTGTTTCTCTTGATTCTCGGAAAGGACGAGTTCACGCACGAAATCGCCCCTCCGCAGCTTCCTGCGCCGTTGGCCTCGTTGTAGATGATCATGTTTCGGAACATCAACGATCCGATCGAGCCCTGAACATGGATTCCGCCGCCCATGCCCTTGGCTGTATTGAATCTGATCGTGTTGTCGTTGATCTCGAATTCGGCCGACGCGCTCGAGATCCAGATCCCGCCGCCATCGCCGTTCGCGGAATTGTATCCGATGACATTGTCGTTGATTTCGGGAACCGACGTATCGCAGTACACTCCTCCTCCGTCGGTGCCGGCCGAGTTGTACTCGATCGTATTGGACAAGAGCTTGGGAAGAGCTTGTTGACCGCGATCGCGGCAATAAACACCGCCGCCCTCGTCAACCGCCGTGTTTTCCGTGATCGTATTGTCTGTGATCGTCGCCGGACAGCTGCAGGCAATTCCCCCGCCCATTTCGGCGCTGTTCGCCGAAATCGTGTTGCCCGAGATCGTGGCGGCGGTGTAATTATGAATGTGGATCCCGCCACCCTCATCGGTTGTCGAGTTCCCGGTAATCGTGTTGTTCCTGATCGTAATGGTGCAATGCATGTTGCAAAAGATCCCACCGCCCCCAAGACCGCTCGACAATCCGAGCGCCGTATTATCCAGGATCTGGTTGTTCTCGATCAGCGCCACGCAATTCATTCCGATAAAGATCGCACCTCCTTCGGGCGCCTCAGTCGTGTTATACTGGAAGTAATTATCTCTGATGATGGGATTCCCACTGTAGCAATGGATCGCTCCGCCCCCGCCGCCCGTGGAGAAGTTGAACAGGAACGTGTTGTTCTCTATCACCGGTGATCCGATAGCGCCGAGAATTCCAGCACCTCTAAAGTCGGTGTTATTTTCAATGGAACAGTATCTGATTGTCGGGGAAGCTTGATCGCACACGATTCCACCGTCCAGTCCGTTTCTGATGGTAAAGCCGTCAAGGACCGAATCGGTGCCCTCACCGGTTTGAAAATAGACAACGGGCTTATTGGAATTAGCCGGTTCGATGAATGTATCGCTCGAATTGCCCGTGCTCTGGATAAGAATGGCTTTCCCCTTGAAATCGATGTTCTCGATGTAGGTGCCCGGACCGACGTAAATGATGTCCCCGTCTTCTACAGCAATATTATCGATCACATCCTGGATCGAATGACTGGGATCGGGGACCCACCAGGTGGCTCTTCCTGTTCTGCCGGGGGGTGTCCGGGGATCCCTCTCCAGAAGCCGGAGCTGATCCGGCTGTTTTATCGCGACAGCAGGATTGACGCGGGACTTCGTGCCGACGGCGTCGAGGGCGTTCTGTTTTACGCTTTTCGACGCGCTCAAACGGCCCTGACCGAGGGAACTCTCCGCGAGAAAGACCGTCAGAAGGACGACGATCAGCGACAACGTCAGGACCGGGATCATTTTCTTTCGCTGTATGGTAAACATGGCGATCTCCTTAGACTCATCCAATTTGAATTCGAGTACCTGAGTGATGGGGACGGAACGTTTCAACCTTTGACACTCCTGAACGGCTCTTTTTTCCCTTTGTGTTTCCCAGAGCCATGTGCAAAAGCCGGGAGAATCAGCTCACAAAAATTGGTTTTTTTAATATGTGATGAATAAAACAGCGAAGGGGCCGGGACGCTCAAAGCGCGCACCCGACCCCTTCGCCGTTCTACTCACTCCTCGTTTTCTTATCAGTACAGGACCGTGGAGGTCGCGATATAACTGGTGAGGTTGTACTGGGCTGCCTGAAACCACACCACCGTTCCGGGTGGGACGGTCGTGGGCACGGGAAAGGTCCATTCCACCCGCCCGGCCCAATTGGTTCTCTTCGGTCCCACGAGCTTTTGCGCATTGGCGATGCCGAGAGTGATGTTCAGAAGCGGAACGGGTGTCGTTCCGAAGCCGTCGAGACTGTAAGCGATCCAGGTATTGGCATTTGTGATGGCATTGGAGACGGAAAAGGTGACGTTCTGACCCGTGATGAGCGGTTCGGGAGTGACCGTGAGGTGGGCGAAATGGGGATCATCCGTTTCGTAGTAGACCGTGCCGTTCCAGATCCACGGGTAGACGAAGCCCGAAAAGGCGGGAGAATCGTTTCCACAGTGGCTGGTCAGAACGAGATCGTCGTTCCAGTAGTTGGTCGGAGATCCGCCCGTGAAAAGAATATGCTGATCCCAGGGGCTGTAGGTCACGAGATCGACATAAAAGCCGTAAGTCGTTCCAGCTTCGAGAACAATGTTATTGCCGGCGAGGTCGAGAAAGCTCGGCAGGCCCGCGGCCACGATGAGAACCGAACCCGAGTCGAAGAGACTCCATGCCGAGGAGTTCTGTTCGAAGCCCACACAACTTCCAACGCGGTAATAGACATCCACGAGGGCTGTTTCGCCGGGCGGCGAGAGGTTGAGGTCAAACCCGGTGATGGTCAAATCTTCGTAGGGCATGAGGTCGAACATGTTACCCGCAAGCAAGTTGTTCCAGTCGAAAGTCGTTGTCAGACTTCCCGAACCTCTCGAAGGCGAGCCGCCCTCCATCTGGGGAGGGATCGTGGCTTGTACACCGCATTCCGCGACCTGCGCCAGGCTTGGGGTATTTCCGGCGAGGAGAACGAGGCTCGTGATCAGAACGATGAACAACGTCGTGGTTTTCATAACAATTCTCCTTGAAACTCGGCGGCGGTTCCGCCCGAAACCGCCCGCAGGTGATTTCAATCGTACGCTCGGACCAAAGGCGGCAGTCCTGTTGCTCATCAGTTCATGTGTGGAAAACGGCTCGGCTAGCTCATGGATTCTGGATTTTTTTAATACGGAGCCTGGCTCGATTCGTCGGTCTTAGCGCGTCACTCGGTGCCTGGCACC
>CAZUHB010000094.1:16661-18497 GCA_964620445.1 uncultured Phycisphaerales bacterium | reverse complement strand
CATGTATAATATGAACCATCTCGGAAGAATCTGGATCGCAATCCTCATTACGACCGGCCTGAACAACGCAAAGAATCCAAGGAGAAAACGATGCGCTGTTTCACCCTCCGAATTCCTCAACACGTCGTTTCTCGAAACGTCATCCAGATCATCTGCCTTGTCGTGGGGATAGGGATCTTCTCGATTCTGGCGGTGGATCTCGCGCCGAACGGGATACTCGATTTACCTGACATCTGGAAATACGACATGGTCGACTTCACCGTGCAGTGACCGGTCTCCTATCCATGCTGCAGATAAGTCAGCACCCCGTGCCAGAGGATCACGAGGAAGGTGGCCACCACGATCGTGCCTGTCACGTCCCGGCCGAGGTCCTCGGCGCCTGTTTTCTGTTTCAGTCCGAGACAGGCCGCCGTGGCCGCCACGAGCCCGCCCGATCCGATGAGCTTGATCAGCCCGTAGTTGATGTCGGCCAGGGTCACCTCGTCGAAGAATGACGATGCCCACCCGAAGGGGGTGATCGGCCGCGAGGCGCAGGCGCAGGCGAGGCTCGTGAGCGCGCTCGCCACGCACACGGGTAGGGTGAGAAGGGGCAGCCCCACCAGACAGGACCAGAAAAGCGGCGTGATCAGGTACCCCGCCGGACGCGCGCCCAGCATGCGGAGCGCATCGTCCTGCCTGCCGATGCGAATGTTGCCGAGCCGCGCCGCCGCGCCCGCGCCCACGCGCGCCGCGAAGAGGACCGCCGTCATGAGCGGCACCACGATCGCCATGAGCACCTTGCCGAGACCGATCAGCGCCTGGCGGTCCATGGCGCCCTTGAGGGGATTGTTCTCCAGCGCGAAGAAGGTGGCCAGCCCGCCGAGCACGGCGCCGGCGGCGCACACGTAGAGCGCCGGCAGAAGGAAGGCATCGGCAAAACGAAGCGCCAGCTGCTTGCCGCTCGCGGGCAGAGGATCGGTCAGAAACCGGATCGTCGGCTCGATCCATCCGTAGGGAGTCTTTATCGCCTCGTTCAAGCGCGAAAGCAGCGCGCGGCCGCGCGGCTCGGGCACGAGGGCCGGCGGAGCGGTCGAGATCCGGCCGAGCACCTCCCCAGGATCCTGATCGGGCGAGATCTCGTCGATCGTGCCTGCCGCGGGATTGATGAGAACCGTGCGCGTCGCGATCGGCACCACCGCCTCGTAATCGTGGGTGACCACCAGGGTGGTGCGTTTCCCTTCGCCCCGGTCGTGGGTCGACTTGATGAGCGCGGCGATCTGGCGGCAGAGGACCGGGTCGAGTCCCGACGTGGGCTCGTCGTAGATGACCAGCTCCGGTTCGTTGGCGAGGGTGCGCGCCAGGGCGAGCCGCTTCTTCTGGCCGCCCGAGAGCTCGTGGACCCTTCGCGGGGGATCGGCGAGATCGACCGCCTCGAGAAGGCCGTCGACCCTGGCCTCGATCGCCCTGCGCCCGAGAGCGGTGCGGCGCAGCGCGAAGGAGGCGTTCTGCCGCACCGACAGATCCTCGAAGAGCGCCCCTTCCTGGAACACGATGCCGAGCCGCCTCGACAGATCGGCCGGCACGCCGGAGGCGATGTCGACGCCGAGCAGTTCCCGTTCCCCCTCGATCACCACGCCCTTCTCGCCGTGCCGCAAGGCGCCGATGAGAAGGTTGAGGAGCACCGACTTTCCCGAACCGCTCGGCCCCAGGATGCAGACCAGGTCGCCGGGCCTGATCTCCAGGTGCGCGCCCTGGAACACGAATCGCGTCCCGCCCCGGCACTTGAAGCCGACCCGGAGATCGCGAATACGGACGGCGGCCGCGCCCGTCATTCTTTTGCCTCCCCGGACGTGTCCG
>CAZUHB010000094.1:0-16561 GCA_964620445.1 uncultured Phycisphaerales bacterium | reverse complement strand
GCCTCCCCGGACGTGTCCGACTCCCCGGACGCGTCCGCCGTTGCCCGGCGCAGCAAGGTCGGGGGCGCGCTCAGAACGGAGAGCGCCAGATCCTCGGAGAGGGTCTTCCTCCGCCCCACGATCCCCACGATGCGGCCCTCCCGGTCGGCGAGCACCGCGCCGAGCCACTCGGTCAGCTTCAGATCGAGATCGCTGTCGAAGGCGCGCACCGCCCGCCCCTTTTCGAGCAGCTTGTCGCGCGGTATCGGCTGCGAACGGAACCGCAGGCCATCGCCCTTGCGGAACGCGAGGAGGATGAAGTATTCCCGCGTGTCACTGTCGGGCGAAAAAACCGGTGCGCCGGCGCCGCTGTCGAGCACGCCCCTCGGGAGCGCCCCCTCGGGGATCTCGAGAATGGCCAGATCGCGGTCGTTTGGATCGACCCACACGCGGCGTGCGCTCGTGGCGGTTCCGTCGGCAAAGCGCACCTTCAGGTTCGTATCCTCGATGTCGGCGCTGCCGATCGTGTCGGACGACGAGAACGCACCGTCGGCGAGTGTCTTGGCCGTGAGCACGAGGACCTTGCCCCGGCTGCCGCGGAAGAGGATGCCCGTTCCCTCGAAGAAGTAGCGCTTGCTCCGGAAGAAGTCCTTCTCCGTGAAGGCGATCGACACGCCCACCGGCTCCACGCCGGCAGCGAATCCTTGCGGCCAGTCTTCCCCGCCGAGCGGTTCGACGGCAATGAGCGGACCGGCGTAGTCGGCCGCGTCATCGAGCGGTTCGTCCCTGCCGACGAGAAGGGAGCCGCTCGCGAGCGGACCACCCGGGGGATCGGAAGGGGTGGCGTAAGCGAGCGCCGTGCCGGTGATGATCTTGGAGAGATCGGTCACGTTGACGAGCGAGGGCCAGTTGAAACCGACCTCCACGTTCGGCCGCGCCACCCAGAAGATCGACGTGGTGCGCACCGTGTTGGCGTAGCGGCCATGAACCTTGACCTCCGCCTCCACCGACCGGCCGTCGATCGAGAGATCGACGCCGAGCACGGTGCCCACTTCCACGTCGCGGTAGAGCACGGGCGCGCCCTCGCGCAATCCCCGGGCGAGACCGAATCGCACCTTGAAAAGGAGCGGCGCCAGGCGGCGCCCCCCCCGGCCCGATGCGCTCTCGCGCGTCGATACGGGCGGCTGGTTCTGGCCGAAGAGCAAACTCCCCGAGGCGAGCGTCGGGGAGCTCAGGTCGAGCGTGTCGTACTCCACGTAGGGGTCCTTGATCAGAGTGTCGAGACCGGTGGCGCCCTCGGCCAGGCCGCCGAAACGGGGATGGACGATCCAGAATCGGGAGCTCTCGCGCAGGGTGTGGGCAAAGGCGCCCGCCACGGCGAGCTCCATGACCACGCCCGAGTCGTCGGGAGCCACACCCACGCTGAGCACCTCGCCCACGGTGACACCCTTGTGCCGCACATTGCCGCCCACCGGAACGCCGTGGGCGTCATTGAACCGCAGGACGAGGAGCACCTCGTCGCCGTCGTAGCTTCCCTCGGTGGCCAGGTCGTAGATGAACCATCCCCCGGCGATCATGGCCGCGATGGTGAGCAACCCGAGGAGGGTCCTGATCGAGCCTCTCATACATTCCTCCTGATTGGGTGCCCGCACGCCGGTGTTTCACCGGACCCGTCCGCCCGGTCGATCCTCCCCCATCTCGATCATGGCGTGCTCCGAGTGTATAATAATCACGGCGCCGAGAAAAGGAGCGAACTCCTGCCGGACCCGGCCGTTCACCTCCATCCATTGAGGAGCCTATCATGAACACGTTCACTCTCTTCGCCGCCTTGGTGCTCGCCGTCGCCGGTATCGACGAACGATCGGCCACGTCTCTCGTCGACAGGGAGAAGATCATCGAAGGGATCCTCGCGAAGGGATCCCCCGATTCGGCGTGGGCCGCCTACTACGCGGGAAAACTGAGGATCGAGGAGAGTGTTCCGGCTCTGCTCGAGCTCGTGGACCGGCAGAATCGGCGCGAACGCGGACCGGTCGCCCCGGTCAAGAAGGCCGCCCTCGACGCGCTGATCCGCCTCGACGCGGATGTTCCCCCTGAGCTGCTTCGGGTGGGACTGCACAAGAGTTATCTCGCCGAGACGCTGATCCTGCTCGCGCGCGATCCGGACCGGAATCGCGATGCGCTCTTCGAGTTGATGGACCGCGATCCGGTCGAGGGACAGCACTGGTGGGTCGCGGCCGGAGTCCTGGCGCCCCTCGAACCGCCCGGTCTGGCAAAACGTCTCTTGCCCGAGGTCAGCTTCAGCTTGTCGGTCACGGTGCGCGATCCCGGTTCGGAGCAGACCAAACGCTCGATCAGAGGATTCTCGAGCGGAGGACGATGGAGATCGACGTCGGCGCTCTTTCCGCCGAAGCCCACATACGTCTTCACCGCCACCCCTGAAAAGGGAGCCGTCGTGCTCCAGCCCGAACAGATCGTCATCTACTATCACCGGACCGAGGGCGCCCGGGGCGGCATCTCGGCCGGCACTGTCGGACCGGGCCAGCGTTCCAGACACGCGCTCCGCTTCCTCTTGACGATGGTCGGTGATCAGGAGAACGGTCTGCCTCGCGAGAACGATTTCTGCTTCGTGACCGACTGGGTCGACGAGCAGGACTATCGCGACAAGGTCGCCGCCGAGATCGAGCGGATCCGATCCTCTTTCGAACGCCTCGTCGAGACTCTCCGCGAAAGGGATCTCCTCGCTCCCGCCGAATGCGAAGACCTGCGGCCCGAGATCAAACTCAAGGTGTTCGACGTGCGGGAGATCAAAACTCCCGCCCTGCCCGAGATCCCGGCAGCGGAGTGACGCGTACCGCTCCGCGGCAAAATCCTCCTAAGGAAAAATACCGAATTTGACTTCTCTAAAATCAGCTCGATAGCCGGAGACCGGCCTTGTGCGTCAATCCGGTCAAAGGCGGCTGTTCTTCATCCAAGGCATTTTTTACAATGAGGCGAGTTTCTCGGAGAAAGGCATTCGGGCAAAACAAGCGCGCTCTGGTTTTGATGAACTCCAAGGATAGACACCGAGGTTGATCCATGGCGCCCCGACAGGGAGATCTGAACCAAGACAGACCGGACCAAGACAACCCTGCCGAGGTAGCACTGGTCTCCTTCCGGGAGGCCTGGTACAGCGGTGCGTCCCCTGATCCGGAAACTTTCTGCAAGAATCATCCCGAATGCGGACCGGAACTCCTGGAAAGAATCGAGAACTTCATCTTTGTCGTGAGCGAACTGGATGCGCTCGCCACTCCCACGGACCATGCTTTCGATCCCGCGAGCAGGGTGGAGGGAGATCGGTTCGGATCGTACCAACTCATCGAGGAGCTGGGCCGCGGGGGCCAGGGTGTCGTCTACCTTGCCGACGACGCACGACTTCGGCGAAAAGTGGCCCTCAAGATCCTGTCGATGGGCTTCTTCGTCGATCCCAGGAGGATCGAACGTTTCAAGCAGGAAGCGCGCATCGCCGCGCGGCTCGGCCACCGGGGAATCTGCGCCATTTTCGAGTCGGGCGAAATAGACGGGGTGCGGTTCATCGCCATGCAACACGTGAAAGGCGAGAGCCTGGCGCGGCGGATCGAACGCGCCAGAGGTCTCGTCGAGAAGGCGCAACCATTTTGTGCGGCCCTGGCTCGGGCCGACGATCCCGGTGACGGCCGATCAGCGGAGCGCCCCCTCTGCCTTTCCTACGAGAAGGCGATGCGCTGGGCGGTTCAACTGATAGAGAGAGCTGCGCGGGCCGTTCACGCGGCGCACGAGGCCGGTATCGTGCACCGCGATCTCAAGCCGGCCAATATCATGCTGACCCCGGAACGCCTCCCCGTGATTCTCGATTTCGGGCTGGCCCGGGATCTCGAAGGAGACGGTACCGCGCTCACGAGAACCCACGACCTCTTCGGCACCCCGGCCTACATGGCGCCGGAGCAGATCGATGCCGGAACGGGAACGACCGGCGCGCGCACCGACGTCTACGCCATGGGTGCGACCCTGCACGAGACGCTCACCGGCAAGCCGCCCTTCGAAGCGGTGACACACGAGGAGCTCTACCGGAAGATCCTTTCGGAGGAGCCGCCCGATCCGCGCCTTCTCGAGCCCACGCTGCCGAGGGATCTCGCGGCAATCACCCTGAAGGCGCTCGCAAAGGAGCCGGCCGAACGCTACCGATCCGCCCGGGAACTGGCGGACGACCTCGAGCGTTTCTGTCAACGCGGGGCAGTGAAAGCGAGACCGGCCGGACCTTTCTTGCGTCTGCGCCGCTTCAGAAAACGCAACCCGCTCCTGGCCGGCGTGCTCGCGGCCGTGTGCGTGGTGCTCGTCCTCGCCGTGAGCGTGACAGGTCTCTTGCTGGCCAAGGCGCGCACCACGCTGACCGAAACGGCGGAACTGTCCGACCGGATGCTGATCCCCTATCTCGAAAAGGTCGCTCACGAGAAAAACTGGCCCATCGATGGCGACGGTGCGCGAGGCATGGACGAATGGCTTGCCGAGGCCGAACCGTTCTGTGAGCGCCGCGACGGCGAGTCCATGGAGGGACTGGCGCGATTTCGAGAGCTGGTCCGCGAGATCCGCAGCCGACGCCATACCGCGCTCGGCCTCCGTCGTCGTACCATCGAGGCGCATGGCGAGGCCTGGCAGGAGACGATCAGCGCGATCGCGGACGAGAAAGCTCATCCGCAGTACCGGGGGTTGAAGATCACCCCCCAGATCGGTCTCGTGCCGCTCGGACCCGATCCGGGCTCGGGCCTCTTCGAGTTCGCCCACGTGCTCACCGGCGAGATCCCGGAGCGCGAAAACGGAACCGGGCGGTTGAGCCTGACGGATGAGACAGGCCTGGTCTTCGTGCTCCTGCCTGGCGGTGCGACAACCATGGGTACGTTTCTGTCTGCCGATGAATTCGCCGAAACCGTGAAAGGGTTCCTTCACCCTGGGAGCAGGTATCCCCTGCAGAGCGTCGTCCTCGATCCCTTCTTCATCTCCAAGTACGAGATGACCCAGGCGCAGTGGCTGCGCACGGCGGGCATGAATCCGAGCCGCATGATGCCCGGCATGGATGGCGCGAAATGCTACACCCTCAGAAACCCGGTGGAAAACGTGACGTGGGCGGAGTGCGACCGTTTGACAGCGCGCCTCGGCCTCCGGATTCCGACCGACGCCCAGTGGGAGTATGCAGCCCGGGGCGGGACCACAACGATCTGGTGGACCGGAAACCGTCCTGAATCGCTTTGCGGCGCGGCCAACCTCACCCCCCGGTGGGCAGAGCAATCGGATGATGAAAAAGTGGTCGATGACGGATTCAAGCATCATGCGCCGGTGGGTCTGTTTCGGCCGAATTCCTTCGGGCTCCACGATGTGTGCGGCAACGTCCGCGAATGGGTTCGCGAAAGGAGATATTCCGGCATTCCTTCGGACAAAGACCTGATCGATGGCGAAGGCGAGCGAAAATGTGAAGAGCCCTTCTTGCCTCTCGATCACATGGTACGAGGCGGGGGCTGGGATGATTCCTTCGCTATTGCGCGCTCCGCCCTTTGCGGACGACAGTGCAAGGATGGCGTCAGTCTCTTTTCCCTCGGTCTTCGGCCATCGATGAAAGTGCACAACCCGCGTGATGAGTGATCGAAATCGAGAACGACTGAACTCCCGCACACCCGCGATCGGCCCCTACGAGATCGTTCGCGAACTCGGCCGGGGTGCGCAGACGATCGTCTATCTCGCCCGGGAAGAGGGGCTGGTGCGGCCCGTCGCTCTGAAGGTTCTGCGAGGAGGGAGCCGTGTCGACTGGCGCCGCCAGGCGCGATTCCGTCGCGAAGCCGAAGCCGTGGCCCGGCTGGACCACCCGGGAATCTGCAAGGTCTACAGGGCGGACCAGACCGAAGACTTTCATTACATCGCCATGGAGTTCGTGGAAGGCGAAACCCTGGCAAAGAGGATCGAGCACGCAAAGAACTCACGGAATGCGGGACCTGTCGATGTGACCCTCGAAGGGGATCGTGGCAGCCGGCTAGGGGCGCTCGTCGTCTTCTTCGAAAAGCTGTCGCGGGCGCTTCACGCGGCGCACGAGGCCGGGATCACCCACCGCGACATCAAGCCGGCCAACATCATTGTCACGCCAGGCGGAGAGCCGGTCCTGCTCGACTTCGGACTGGCCCACGATGCGGAGGGCGAGGATATCACGGTGAGCCTCACCGGAGTGCCCCTGGGCACGCCGGCCTATTCACCGCCCGAACAGATCGAGGCGTCCAAGGGTCAGCTCGACGCGCGCTCCGATCTGTACGCACTCGGTGCCACGTTGTACGAATGCCTCACGCTGCACCAACCGCACGAGGGCTCGTCGCGGGATTCGGTTTACTGGAGCATCCTCTCCCGCACGCCGGACGCCATCGGCAAGTACCTGCCTGACGCGCCTGACGATCTCGGCGTCATCGTGAACACCGCCATGGCCAAGGAACAAGAACGCCGTTACCAGACCGCGCTCGACCTTGCCGGCGACCTGCGTCGATTCCGCACCTCCCAACCGATCAGGGCACGCGCCGCGGGCCCTCTTCGCCGCCTCGGCTTGTGGGCGCGGCGCAATCCGGCCCTGGCTGCCGCGGGGAGCGCGTTTTTTCTGGCGCTCATGATCGGTCTTCTGGTGATCGGCAGTTCGCTGGGTGTGACACTGCAGGCGATCGACGAGAAGCAGCGTCACACCGACTTCCGAGCGATTCCGTTCCTCAAACAAGCTGAAGAGGTCAAGCTCTGGCCCGCCCGGCCGGAAAAAATCCCCGCCATGGACGAATGGCTTTCCCAGGTCGGCGATCTGCTCTTTCGTGCGCGGGATTACGAAGACCTCGACGGGGCCGACGGACAGGAACAAAAGGCCGCTTTCCTCGAGGGCTGTGACCGCCTCAGCGCCAAGATCAAATCAGTCGAAGCGCGACGCCGGGAAGCGATCGAGGTCGCCCGGCGGACCGACGAGTTTCGATCCGCATGGAGCAGGGCGATCGACGAGATCGCCGATCGATCGCTCTGCCCCGCTTATGACGGACTGCGCATCGCGCCACAGCTCGGTCTCGTTCCCATCGGGCGCGATCCGCGTACCAACCTCTACGAATTCGGCCATTTCCAAACGGGTGAGATCCCGCAGAGGGACGCTGAAACGGGCCGGATCGTCATGACGGACGAAAGCGGACTCGTCTTCGTGCTCCTTCCGGCCGGCAGATTCCGCATGGGGGCTGTCAAGCCCTCGGCCGACCATCCCCTGGGAGAGCCCAATGTCGATCCCTGGGCGCATCTCAACGAAGGTCCGGTCCGCGAGGTGGAGCTCGATCCCTTCTTCATCTCCAAGTACGAGCTGACCCAGGGGCAATGGCTGCGGCTCACTGGAGAGGACCTCTCGGCCTATTCCGTTTCTTCGTGGGGAAAGCTGGAAGTTCCCCACCCCTATTTGAATTCCGTCCACGCCGTTCCTTGGGAGAAAGCCGATCAGATGATGCGCAGGCTCGGTCTCTGCCTACCCACGGAAGCGCAATGGGAATTTGCTGCCCGCGCCAACACGACCACCATCTGGTGGACCGGAAACGAAAGACAGTCGCTCGAAGGCGCAACCAACATCAGGGATCAATCCTTCGCCAGGGTCAAGGACGAAACGAGCCTGCGCGCTCAAAGCTACGACTGGGAGCCCTGGGACGACGGATACCCCGCTCACGCACCGGTGGGCAGCTTCGAACCGAATCGATTCGGCCTCCACGATACCATGGGTAACGCCAAGGAATTGGTCAGGGATGTGTACGGATCGTACAACGATCCCACGAAACCGGGAACGGGGGAGCGACTGACCAGGGAAAGCCCCTTCCGCGTGTTGCGGGGCGGGAATTATCAGGTCGGCGCGGTGAGGTGCCGGTCCGCCTCTCGCACCGTAGACAATCGAACCGGCTTTGGAGCCGGGATCCGGCCGGCGCGAACGATCGACGGTCCAACGCCCCCACCGACTCCGAGTCGGTGAGGGCGTTGAGACGGTTCGAATTTGTTTTTTGGATTTACTTCCTCACCGGGAAGGGCTTCCGCTTCACCTCGGTGCGCGGCGCCTCCTTGATCTTCTCCATGACAACCTCGATCGCCTTGTCGAGCTGCGGGTCGTGGCCGGCGATGACGAAGTCGGGTCGGTTGTCCACCTCGATGTCCGGTTCGACACCGCGGTTCTCCACGATCCACTTGCCCTCGAGATCGAAGATCCCGAACTCGGGCGCGGTCACGAGGCCGTTGTCCGTGAAGGGGAAGTTGCGCGGGATGCCGATCAACCCCCCCCACGTGCGCGTTCCGATGAGCGGCCCGAGGCCGTACTCGCGGAAGTAGTAGGGAAAACAATCGCCGCCCGAGCCGGCATAGGCATTGGTCACGCACGCCATGTGGGGCGGCGGGATGATTGCCGGCACCGAGTTGTCCACGCCCGCGCCGCGGCTGTGGAAGTAGCAGACGAGCTCGCGGCGGAGGTGCTCCATGAACATGTCGGGAATCAAGCCGCCCCCGTTGTACCGTTCGTCGATGATGAGCCCGTCGCGGCGGCTGTAGGTGAAGAATCCCTTGCTGAACTCGATCAGCCCCGGGATGCTCGTGTCGGGCAGGTGTATGTAGCCGATGCGGCCGTCCGAAGTCTCTTCGACGCGGCGCCGGTTCTCGTTGACCCAGTCCTCGTAGCGCAGGTTGGCCTCGCTCGAGAAAGGGGTCACCACGAGCTTGCGCGCGCCGTCGGTGGTGGGCCGCGCGTTCACGGTGATCTCCACCTGCTTTCCGGCGGTTCCCTCGAAGAAGCGGTAGGGATTTTCCGCCACGCCGACAGGCTCGCCATTGACGGCGAGCAGATACTCGCCCGCTGAAACCTCTGAACCGGGCCTGGTCAGGGGGCCCTGGCGGCTCGGATCCATCTTGTCGCCCGTGAGGACCTTGGCGAAGCGGTAGAAACCGCTCTGACGGTCAGCCTCGAGGTCGGCGCCGAGCAGTCCCACGGGCACGGTCGAAAGCCTCGGGATATCCCCTCCGTACACATAGGTGTGCCCCGCGCAGAGCTCGCCGATCAGCTCGCCGAGAACGTAGTTGAGGTCGGACCGCGACGAGAGATGGGGTATGAGCTTGGCGTATTTTTCCTTCATCTTGGGCCAGTCCACGCCGTGCATGTCCGGATCGTAGAAGAAGTCGCGCTGCAAACGCCACGCCTCGTCGTAGATCTGCTTCCACTCGGCCGCGTAGTCGACCTTGGCCTCGAGCCGGTTCGTGGCGAGCCGTCCCGATCCGGGCGGAAAGGAACCGGGCCGCGCCGAAACGATGCCGAATCCGGCGATGCTCGAGTAGATGAGCTTCTCGCCGCCGGCGGCCACCTCGTAGTTGCCCACGCCGGGCATCATGGTCATGGCGCGCTTTGAGCGCATGTCGAAGCAGCAAAGAGATGTCGCCATCGGATCGGAGATTTCCATGAGCGAACCCGCGGACGGGCTCGAAAGATAGAAAAGGCGGTCCTTGGCACCCTCGAGCAACGAATAGTTGCCCGACGAAACGGGCAGGGCGAGAATCCGGTCGCCGATCCCGTCCACGTCGATGCGGAACGCCGCCGGGGCGGGCGGTCCGCCCTGGGCGGGCGCGCCGGGACGGCCCCGCGGGCCTCCCTGCTTGGCGCCCTGGACCGGTTCGGTCTCGTCGCTCTCTTCCTCGAAGGGAGAGGTCAGCTCTTTTTGCAGTGTGACGAAGTAGATCTTCTCGCTCCGCGTGTAGGTATAGGTGGTCCGGTCGAACATGTCGAAGGAGGGAAAGAAGTTCCGCTTGGACACGAAGTAGAGATACTTGCCGTTCTTGTCGAAGACGGGGTACGATTCGTCGGTCATCGGGGACGTGATGCGGTGGATCTTCCCCTGTTCGAGGGAGTAGACAAAGACCGACGTGAAGTAGTTCGGCTCGTTCTTGGTGTAAACGATCCACTTGCTGTCCGGCGACCAGGAGTAGTCGCCGATCCCCTCCCACTTGATGCCGAAGTAGCTCATCAAACCGATCCACTCGCCGCGGTCGACGGGGATCGGCTGTTTCTTTTTCACATCCACGTAATAGAGGGTGCGCGTCTTGTCGCTGAAGGCGAGCTTGGTGCTGTCGGGCGACCAGACCGGCTGGAACTTGAAGCACGTCCCGCCCTTGGTCACGGGCGTCTCGGCACCCGACCCGTCGGCGGACCGCATGTAGATCTCGTACTCGCCCGACTTGTCCGAGAGGTAGGCCACCCACTTGCCGTCGGGCGACCAGGTCGCGTTGCGCTCGCGCGCGCCGGGCGTGCGGGTGAGATTGCGCGGAATGCCCTTCGAGGCCGAGAGGCTGAACACGTCACCGCGCGCCCCGAAGAGGCCGAACTTGCCCGACGGGGAGATATCGAAATCGGAGATGTACTGCTCCACCTGCCGGAACTCGGGGCGCGTGGCGGCCCGGTCGAAGGGCAGGGTCACGGACAGCTTGCGCGTCTCTTCCGATTCCAGGTCGAGCACGTGGAGAAATCCGCCGTCCTCGTACACGATCGCGCCCGGTCCGATCGACGGCCATTTCACGTCGAACTCGGCCTGCTCGGTGAGCTTCTTCATTCCCCGCGTGGTGAGGTCGAAGCTGTAGATGTTGGCCAGCTTTTCGCGGTCGGAAACGAAGTAGATCTTGTCGCCCGACCACATGGGATGGTTGTCGATTCCCTTGTAGTCGGTGATCTTTTCGATGCTGTTCGTTTCGAGGCCGTAGATCCAGATGTCCGGGGCCATGCCGCCCTTGTAGCGCTTCCACGTGGCGTCTTCCACGGAGATCCGGTTGTAGGCGATCCTCTTGCCGTCCGGCGAGAGGCTGGCAAATCCCGACTTGGGCAGAGGCAGCGGCTCGGGCAGCCCGCCGGTCATCGACACGGTGTAGAGGCGGTCGAAGCGCATGCTGGGGCTCTGACGCGGCGAGAGGAAGAGCACGCTCTCCCCGTCGGGCGTCCAACCGATCGCCCTGTCCGGCGCGGGGTGCCACGTCTTCCTTTGTGGCTCGCCCCCCTCGGAGGGGATGACGTAGACGTCGAGGTTCCCGTCGTAGTACCCGGCGAAGGCGATGAATTTTCCGTCGGGCGAAAACCTGGGAAACGCTTCCGGTCCGGGATGGGAAGTGAGCCGGCGCGCGATCCCGCCCTCGCTCGTCGTGAGCCAGAGGTCGCCGCCGTGCATGAAGACGATCTTGTCCTCGTGAATGTCGGGGAACCTGAGCATGCCGGCTCCGGCGTCCTTCGGTTCCTCGGCCTTGGCCTCGGGTTTGGCCTCGTCATTCGTCGCCTCCGCGGCGGCCACGGGCGCTTTCTGCGGCGGCTTGCGGCCGGAACGCTTCCGGCGCTCCTGGCCGAAGGCCGGCAGGGCCGCCAGGACGAGAAATATGGCCGTGATCCAGATTACTGTTTTCTTCATTTTCTATTAATCCTCCTCGTAGGGGTTGTGTTTCTCCGATCGGTCCGGTCAATCACGGCTAGTTCCTTTCCGGATAAGCAGGACGCTTGGGAAGGGTCTTGGGCTCGTTCACGATCTTTTCCATCACGAGGGAGATCGCTTTTTCGAGCTGAGGATCGAAGCCGCGGATCACCAGGTCCGGCCGGTCGTCGACAGGCACATCGGGCTCGACGCCGCGGTTCTCGATGATCCACTCGCCGTCGGGCGACATGATCGCGAACTCGGGAGCCGACACCATGCCGCCGTCGATGAGCGGCACGCGGCCGGTGATGCCGACCAGCCCGCCCCAGGTCCTGTTCCCCACGAGGGGGCCGAGCTCGTAGCTCTGAAAGAAATGGGGGAAGGCGTCGCCGCCGCTCCCCGCGTACTCGTTGATGATGCACGCCATGTGGCCGTGGAGCGCCACCTCGGGCGTCTTGAAATCCTTGCCGTCGCGCGTGGCCCAGAGGCTCACCACCTCGCGCCGCAGATGTTCCATCATCTGGTCGGGGATCATGCCGCCCGAGTTGAAGCGCACGTCGATGACGAGCCCTTCCTTGTCGATCTGGGGAAAGAAATCCCGCGAGAAGGAATTGAGGCCGGCGAAGCTCGTGTCGGGCACGTGAATGTAACCGACCCGTCCGCCCGTTGCGTCAGCCACCTTGCGGCGGTTGGTTTCGACCCAGTCGACGTAGCGCAGCTGGCCCTCGTCGCCGAGGGTCTCGATGACCACCTCGCGCGCGCCGTCCATCGTGGGCGATCCGTTGACCTTGAGGACAACCTTCTTGCCCGCCTTGTTCACGAGCAAGCTCCAGGGATTGGCGGGCGACTCGAGCGGTGTGCCGTCGACAGCGAGGAGGTAGTCGCCCACGCTCACGTTCATGCCCGGCATGGCGAGGGGCGCGCGCACGCGGCCCCAGTTCTGGCCCTTGTAGATCTTCTTGAACCGGTAGAATCCGCTGAGCTCGTCGACCTCGAGGTCTGCGCCCAGAAGGCCGATCGGGACCCGATCGCCCCGAGACCTCATGTCGCCGCCGCCCACGTAGGCGTGGCCGCAGCAGAGCTCGGCGATCATCTCGCCGATGACGTAGTTCAGATCGTCCCGCGTCGCCACGTGGGGCAGGAACTGGATGTAGCGCTCCTTCATCTTGGCCCAGTCCACGCCGTGCATTCCCGGGTCGTAGAAGAAGTCGCGCTCGATGCGCCAGCCCTCGTTGAAGATCTGGTTCCACTCGAGGCGGGGGGCGACCTTGACCGTGAGGGAGCTCGTGTCGATCATGCCCGTTCCGACCGAGTGGGGTTTCCAGTCTTTTCTCTTGTCGGCGAGCTTGACGATGCCGTAGCCGCCGCCCGCGCCGTAGAGGACCTTCTTTCCGTCGTGGGAGAGGTCGTAGTTGCTCACCCCGGACATGATGGTGAAGTTCTCGCGCCGCTTCATGTCGTACATGTTCAGGCTGAGTCCGCCGAACCCCCTGCGGCCACGGCCGCGGGTCGACGTGGAGTTTCGGTTCACGGTCACGTAGAAGAGCTTGTCTTTCTTGGCGCTGAGCCCGAAGTAGAGCCCCGGCGCGAAGGGCAGCGCCACGGTGCGGCGGTCGATCCCTTCGAGATCGATCTCGACCAGAACCGGTGCGGCGGCCGCGTCTTCGAACATCTCCTCCTTCTCGTCCTCGTAGGTCGCGCCGGGCCCCTTCTCCTCGTCGCTCTCGGGCGCGAAGGGCGTGGGGATGTCGTCCTGGAGCGTGACCAGGTAGACGCGGCGTGTGTTCTGGTAGTTGAAGGTCGGCTCGAAGTCGCTGAAGCTCGGGATGAAGGACCTGCTCGAGATGAAGTAGAGGTACTTCCCGTTGGGATCGAAGACGGGATTGGAATCGTTGAACGCCGGCGAGGTGACGGCGTAGGCCTTGTTCTTCTCCAGGGAGTAGACGTGGACCGTCGAGTGTCCATTGGCGTCCGATGCCTTGGAGTAGGCGATCCACCGCGAATCGTGGGACCACGAGTAGTCGCGGATGTCGCCCCATTCCGACCGGTCGACGACAAAGCTTTTCTCGCTCTCCACGTTGATGCAGTGAAGAAGAAAGCTCTTGTCCGAGAAGATGATCATCTTTCCATCGGGGGACCAGATCGGCTGGTAGCGGTAGCAGCTGCCGTCTTCGGTGAGGCGGACCGCTTCACCGGTGCCGTCCTGCTTTTTCAGGTAGAGCTCGTACTCGCCGGTCGCGTCGGAGAGGTAGGCGATCCATTTTCCGTCGGGCGACCAGGCCGGGAAGATCTCGCGGCTCGCGGGGCTCTGGGTGATGTTGCGCGGGTCGCCTTTCTTCTTGGGAACGGTGAAGATGTCGCCCCGCCCCTGGAACACGACGCGCTGCCCGCTCGGCGAGAGGCCGGCGCCCTGGATGTAGCGCCGCACGTTGGCGATGAAGGGCCGGGTCTGGATCTTGTCGTCGCGCACGTCGATGGAGATCTTTTTCGTTTCCTCCGTGGCGAGGTCGAAGCGGTAGATGTAGCCGCCGTTCTCGTAGACGATCGACTTGGGACCGGCGCTCGGCCACTTCACGTCGAACTCGTCGTGCTGCGTGACCTGGGTGATCTTTTTCGTATCCATATCGTAGCGGAAGAGGTTGGCCGTATGGGATCGGTCGGAAACGAAGTAGAGCCGATTCTCGTCGACCCACATGGGGAAGTTGTCGGTCCCCTCGAATTCGGTGATGCGTTCGGCCAGGTTATCCTCGAGATCGAAGATCCAGATGTCCTGGGCCATGCCGCCCTTGTAGCGTTTCCACGTGGAGCTCTCCCGGAAGAGCCGGTTGTAGGCGAGGCGCTTTCCGTCGGGCGACGCGCTCGCCAGGCCGCCGCGCGGCATGGGCAGAGCCTGCGCCAGCCCCCCGTCGGCCGGAATGGAGAAGAGCCTGCGGTAGCGGTAGGAGTTGCTCTCCCTTCCCGAGTTGAAGAGGATGCTCTTGCCGTCGGGCATCCAGTCGACGATCGCGTCGCCGTCCGGGTGGTAGGTGAGCCGCTCGGGCGCGCCGCCCTCGATCGGCATCGAGTAGATGTCGCCGTTGCCGTCGTATGAGGCGCCAAAGGCGATGGTTTTTCCGTCGGGCGAGAACTTGGGCTGGCTCTCCGAGCCGGGGTAGGTGGTCAGCCGCGAGGCCATTCCACCCTCGGCCGAGACGGTCCAGATATCGCCTCCGTAGACAAAGACGATCGTGTTCTCGTGAACATCGGGATAGCGCAGCAGCCTGCACTCATCGCCTTGCGCCATAGGCAGCAAGAGCAGTGCGAGCGCCGCGGCCAGCAACAGGATTTTCGGTCTAGTCATGAAAAACTCCTTCGATAAAAAAAGCACCCGCCTTTGCCAGGGGGTGCCAGGGCAGAAACATCAGGTTGATACGGGAAGTATATGATCTGGCTAGGGGGAATGGAACCTCTAGAAAAATAAATCGGCGGGCTTTGGCCCGGTGATCACGGGGGGAAGGGTGTCACAAGTGGTCCAGCGGGCTGCGCGCTTTGGTTTTGAGCTCCCGCACCACGTGGGTGTAGACCATGGTCGTTTCTACGCTCTTGTGGCCGAGAAGGTCCTGGATCTCGCGGAGGTCGGTGCCGTTCAGCAGCAGGTGGGTGGCGAAGCTGTGGCGCAGCGTGTGGGCTGACGCGGGCTTGTGGATCCGTGCGCGGCGCACGGCCCGGCGGATTGCTACCTGCAGATTCTTTTCGTAGACGCGATATCGGCGGACCTTGCCGTCCGCAGGATCAAGGGCGATCTTGTCGGCGGGAAAGAGGTACTGCCAGCCCAGTTCTTTGGCGGCGTTTGGGTATTTGCGTGCCAGCGCGTTTGGCAGCGGGGCTTCGCCGATGCCTTTCGACAGGTCCGACTCGTGCCACTCGCGCACTTTGCGGAGCTGCGCGCGTAAGGCGTCGTGGAGCGACACGGGCAGCAGGGTGGTGCGGTCTTTGTCTCCCTTGCCGCTTCGGACGGTGATGAGCCCCGCGTCGAAGTCGACGTCTTTGACGCGGAGCCGCAGCAGTTCCATCATGCGCAGCCCGCTGCCGTAGAGGAGACGCGTCATCAGCGCGTGCTCGGGTTCGACCGCTGCCAGCAGGGCTTGTACCTCTGCCACGGAAAGCACGGTCGGGAGCTTTCGACCACGCTTGGCGCGCACCGTTTTTGCGATATCGTTCAAGTCGGTGCGCAGAATCTCCCTGAAGAGTAGAAGCAGGGCGCTGAAGGCTTGGTTTTGGGTCGAGGCGCTCACCCTGTCAACCATGGCCAGGCGGGTCAAGAAGGCTTTCACATCCCCTGAGGTGGGTGGACCTGGACGGCCGGTTCTCTGACGATAGTAGAGAAATCGGCGCGTCCAGTGCAGGTAGGTCTTTTCCGTGCTCGGCGCGTAGTGGCGCAGGCGGATCACCTCCCGCAAGCGGGATAACAGGGTGCCGTTGTCGCTGGCGATGGATGCGTCGGAGGCCACGGCGACTTCGCTCGTGTCGCTGGCGCGCCTGTACTGATAGCGGTAGATCAGCAAGGCGTCGGCTGCTTGGCGGATCTGCCAGGGCTGAATGCCGCCTTCTTCTTTGATGGTGTCCAGGAACAGGTCCCGCGTCTGCGAGAAGGTGAATCCCTTTTGGTCTCGCGCAAAGAGTAAAAACTGGCGTACCCGACGCACCAGGTGCGGACGCTGTCTGGCGGGCGCCAGATCCTTTTCCTTCAGGAAGGTGTCAAATCCATCCAGAACGTCACGAAGCGTCTCCCTCCCCTCCGACATATCCAAATCTCCATGTTATTGACAATCTCTAGAACCACGGTAATCTGGGTGTTCTAGGAAACAACGGCCTGTCGGGGAACGAGCGTTGGCCGGGTATTCGTGACAGAGGGGCTCACCCACCTCGACACACTACGTTCGGGATTCCAAGGTAGCGTCCTGGGTATGACGTCTTTGGGAGTCAATGGGTTACGCGAACGGCGTGCTCTGGATGACAAGCGAACACTTTGGAGAATCGCGATTGTTTTTGGGGCGTTCTGGGAGTTTTTGCCTGGTGTAGGATTGGCGATGAATGCTTGGGGCCGTCCGGGGAATGGAGATTTTGTCTAGAATAAC
>CAZUHB010000093.1:11349-18816 GCA_964620445.1 uncultured Phycisphaerales bacterium | reverse complement strand
GGCGGCACCCGGACTCGAACCGGGGATGACGGATTTGCAATCCGTTGCCTTAGCCACTTGGCTATGCCGCCTCATTGTAACCATGTTCAAAGAATTAATGAGAGCGCCCTGAAAGTTATCAGAAGCTTGTTCCAAGTCAAGCCCCTATTCGCCGACCTCCGCGGAACTCCTTTCCGGAGATCCGGATTTCGCTGGAAGACTCCCCCGCGGCTTTCATACAATAGGGATATCGTTATTTGCGGTCCCGACCGCGCGAAAGAGTTCTGCCGCAGCTGGAGGAGGCGTCTTGGACAGGGGCGAAGATAAGTCCTGCTGGAAATCTTACCTTCTGGGAATCGGTCTCGATCAGGAGGACGGTCACTTTCGTGTCACGCGGAGCGAAGACTTCCAGATTCTGGGCGGCTCTGAACGCACGCACAGGCGCATGCAAGAAAAGATCCTCGATCTCGAGGAGGACTTGGCCCGCGACGGCCGGTCGATCGCCAGCCTGCATCCCGATGAATACGAAGACGTTTCCCGCCGCCTGAAAAACGACTAGACTCCCCCATCTCGATCGAAGAGCCCTTCCCTGACGGTGAAGAACGATCAGCCTCCCTCGGCCAGGTACTGGGAAACGGAGAGCGCGGCGGCGGCTCCATCCCCGACAGCGATGGCGATCTGGCGTCCCACGTTGGAGCGCAGGTCGCCCGTGGCGAAGACTCCCGGGACGCTGGTGCACATGCGCGCGTCGACAACGATGAAGCCCTCGCTGTCCCGATCGATCTCCCCCTCGAAGATCGCCGAATTCGGATCGAAACCGATGGCCACGAAAAATCCCTGCGCCGGAATCTCGCTCACCTCCCCGGTCTTCACGTTCTTCACCTTGACGCCGGACACCGAATCGGTGCCTTCTACCGACTCGACAACCGAATCCATCACGGCCGTCAGATTGTCGAGAGCCAGCATGCGGTTCACGAGATTCGGCTTGGCGCGCCACTCATCGCGGCGGTGAACGATGTAGACATGATTGACGAGATGCGCCAGATGGTGGGCCTCGGTGGCGGCAGCGTCCCCGCCACCCGCGATGACCACGTCCTTCCCCCTGAAAAAACCCCCGTCGCACACGGCGCAGTAGGAGACGCCCTTGCCGAGGCTGAGTTCTTCTTCGCCCCGAACGCCGAGCTTGCGCGGCGTGCCGCCGCAGGCGAGGACCAGCGCAGGCGCGGTGACGGTCTCGCCCGAGGCGAGGCGGGCGTATTTCTTTTCTCCCTCCACTCCGACGGCGGCCACCTTCGCGGAAACGATTTCGAGCCCCGACTCCTTGGCGTGTGCGATCATCTTGTCCGCCAGCTGCCACGCCTCGATTTCTCCGAACCCGAGCAGGTTGTCGATCTTGTCGGTATTGAGAATCTGTCCGCCCGGAGTGGTGCCCTCGTAGAGAACGACCTTCATGCCGGCCTTGGCCATGTAGAGACCCGCGCTGAGACCTGCCGGCCCCCCGCCGATGATGATGCATTCGTAATTCATGGAATCAATCCTCTCGCTTCAAACTGTCACGGCTGGAGCGTCCCCTTTGCCCCGGTTCTCCCGCGGCTGGCGAACTCGCGCCCAGCCCTTTCGAGGGCATGGAGGCTCATCTCCACATGCTCTGGCCTGTTGAAGGGACCGAAAGAGAGCCTGAACGAACCGGTCTCGATCGTACCCGCGGCCCGGTGCGCCAGGGGCGCGCAGTGCAAACCCGCCCGCCCCTTGATCTGGAACTCCGCATCGAGGAGCGCTCCCAGTTCGTGCGGGCCGACACCGTCAACGTTCAAGGAAAAGACGGCTTCCCGACGCGCCGGATCGCGCGGACCGTGGAGCCTGACCCCTTCGATCCGTCCGACACCGTCGAGAAAAGACCGTGCCAGGAGGTCCTTCTCGCGGTGGATGTTCTCGAGCCCCCGCCGCAGAATGTAATCAACGCCCGCGCCGAGACCGACGATGCCGGGAAGATTGTGCGAACCGGCTTCCCAGCGATCGGGATAGTCCTCGGGCTGCACGTCCGACTCGGACCGGCTCCCCGTCCCCCCCTCTCGCAGGGGGGCGATGTCCACGGTCCCGTCGAAGTAGAGCGCCCCCGTACCCAGAGGTCCGAGAAGTCCCTTGTGACCGGGAAAGGCCACGAGATGGGCGCCGAGCTCCTCGGGAAGAACGGGCCGCGAGCCCATCGTCTGCGCCGCGTCGAGGAGAAAGAGTATCCCCCGCGCGCGCGCGATCCGCCCGATCTCTTCGACCGGACTGAGCGTGCCCAGGATATTGGAGGCGTGGAGCGTGGCGATCATCCTCGTCCGGGCAGTGACGGCGCGCTCCACATCGGACGGATCGACCGTTCCGTCGGCCGCGCACGGAACGCGCGTCACGGTGATCCGGCCGGCGGCCTCGAGGGCATTGAGGGGACGCAAAATCGAGTTGTGGTCGAGACAGGTCGTGATCACGTGATCGTCGTGGCGCAGAATTCCCTTCAGCGCGAGGTTGATCGCGTCGGTGGCGTTGAGTGTGAACACGACGCGGCCCGGCGCCGGGCGCGATCCGCCCCCGAGAAGAATCAGAATCCTGCGCCGCACCGACTCGAGGATCTCTTCCGCCTCGGCCGCTTCGCGGTAGGCGCCGCGGCCCGCCGAAGCGCCCACCGTTCGCATGTAAGCGTCGACGGCGGTGTAGACCTCTTCCGGCTTGGGCCATGAGGTGGCTGCATTGTCGAGATAGATCTTGTTCTGCTTGGAAGGGCTCATCGCTTGTTCTGTTTCGGGGCGATCAGGAATTCAGTCCCCACTGGACGATGAAAAAATTATTCAACCTCTCCCGGCCGACAGTGGTCGACGGACCGTGGCCGGTGTAGACGACCACATCGTCTTCGAGCGGGAGGATCACGTCGCGGATCGATTTCTTCAGCGTTTCCGTGTCACCCATGGGCAGGTCCGTCCGGCCCACGCTCCCCTGGAACAGGACATCTCCCACGATGATATCCTTGTCGTCCGCAAAGATAATGAAGGAGCCGGGCGAGTGACCCGGGGCGTTCCTGAAACGCAGGGTGCTCCCACCCAGGGGAAGTTCCATGTTGTCTTCGAGATATTCAGAAATGGCCGGTTTTTCGACAGGCGGCAATCCGAACATGGCGCACGACTCATCGAGCCTGTCGAGGAGGAACTGATCGTCCCGCCCCGCTATGAGACCGAGGTCGAAACGGCGCGCCATCTCGGCAGCGGCCCCGATATGGTCGAGGTGGCAATGGGTGGCGATCAGATATTTCACGTCCACCTCGGCCCTGCGGATCATGGCCGACAGGGTGTCGGGCGCGTCGCCCGGATCAATGAGGGCCGCCTCCTTCTCGCCCTCCCCCACCACGAGATAACTGTTCGTGCAGAAATCGCTGACTTCTGTTGTATAGATCTTGACCATACTCCGCTTTCTCCTGGAATCCCCCGCAATCAGGTCCCGGACGCCTGGCCGGCAGCATTGGTCCGTGACAGCAGTGGCAGCCATCCTGTAATTTAAGTCCTTTCAAATAATAGTTCAGTCCGCCGCGGAATCAAGGGACGAGAGATTAAAGGAGGCTTATTTTGGACCGGCCCGCCAGATTCTACTCTCCCCTTTCGCTGAAAGGGGATTCGATCGTGCTCGACGAGACCGAGTCGCACCATGCGGTCAAGGTCCGGCGCCTGGGTCCGCGAAGCCGGGTCGAGATCTTCGACGGCGCCGGCTCGTCGAGGCGCGGGGTGCTCGAGAGGAGCACCCGCGGCAGGGTTTGCGTCTCGTTCGACACCCCCCTGCAGACCGACGAACGGCCGGACAGGACCGTGACGATCCTCGTCTCGCCCGCGCGGGGAGACCGGATGACCTTTGCCGTGGAGAAGCTCTCGGAACTCGGCTGCGACACTATCGTACCGGTCGTGTTCAGCCGAAGCCTCGATGCCGGGGTCCGGGCCGCCACGGGCCGCACAGCCAAGTGGCGGCGCAAGGCGATCGAATCAGCCAAGCAATGCGGCCGAAACCGGATCGTCGACATCGCCGAACCCGTGCCGATCGAGCGAGCCCTGGCCGAACAACGGTCGGCGGCAACCCGTTTCCTCCTCGATATCGACGATATCGACGAAAACGCCCGCGAAACGCCTTTTCTCGGAGATGCGCTCGCGAAGAGCGCTCTGACCGGAGAGACCGCGATCATCGTGGGACCGGAGGGAGGATTCACCGACGACGAACGGGGCGCCATCATCTCCTGGGGCGCGGAGCGGGTCCGGCTCTGGGAAAATGTGCTCAGGATCGAGACTGCCGCATTGGCGGCTGCGGCGCTCTACCAGGACGCGCGACGGCTCGATGACTCCCCATCGGCCGATCGCGATTGACGGCCAGGCCCGAAAGAGGGCGGTCTCAATCGTCGAGGAGCGCGCGCAGGCTCCTCACCCGGGGATCGTCCTTGCGATCGGGAAACGCCGCGTCGTGCTTGTCGAGCCAGCGGCGCGATTCGTCCGGTTTTCCGAGCCTGTAAACCACCTCGGCCAGTTTCACGTAGGCAGCGGGCAGTTCGAGTTCCATCGCATCCGCCTCGCCGATGGCCGTCTCGAAATCTTTCACGGCCCGTTCGAATCGCCCTTCCATGGCGTGGGCCACTCCGATCTGGTGGCGCGCAAAGGGGTTGGCCGGAACGAGTTCGAGTGATTTCTCGAGCACCACCAGCGCGTCGGCGGCGCGTCTTTCCTGCAGCAGGGCCGATCCGCGTTCGAAAAGCTGACGCGCCTCGTCGATCTTCGCGCTCTCGGTCAGGGATTCCCTCTTCGCGGGATTCCCGTCGTGCTCCACGATGCGCTCGATCACCGCCACATCCACATCCGGTGCTCCAAGAGCGATCGTCTCCCTGAACAGCTCCAGGGCCTCGGGGCGCTTTCCGTTCCGCAAGCGCTGGTACCCGAGCGCCTTGAGAGCTCCGGCGAGCAAACTGCGAACCGCATCGTCGTCGTTGTGCGCCTCGAGATAACTGCGCAAGCAATCGATACCCTGCTCGAGATTGCCGCGCTGCACGAGCATCCGGCCCCGCTCGAGAAGCGCGATCGGCATGTGGGGTTCCAGTTGGAGCGCTTCTTCGATCAACGCGAAAGCCGCATCGTGATCGCCCAGGCTCTCCTGGTTGATCGACCAGGCCACGAGCGCCTTGGCCAGGATCGAGCGCCCCCCCTCGACCGACCGATCCGCGCCCAGCGCGCGCCGCATCCGATCGAGCCCCTCCTCCTTGCGATTCGTATGGTCGAAGAGGATCTGTCCCGCGATCAGATGGCCTTCGGCCGCGTCAGGATCGAAAGAGAGCCCCCTGTTCACTTCCTTGAGCGCGCCCTCTGTTTCGCCCGCATCCAGATAGGTCCTCGCGATCTCGAAGCAGAGACGGCTCTCCTGCGGCGCGAATCCGCGCCCCTCCTCGAGGATGCGGATCGCTTTCACCCGCATCCCCTGTCGAGAGAGGAGGCGGGCCAGGTCGAGCCGGATCTGAATATCGAGGGGATCGCCGGAGAGGGCATCGCTGAAGAGTTCGAGGACCTTTTCGCGAACGTCATCGCCTTCGGAGGCGAGAAGTGCCCGCCCGCGCATGTGGAGAGCCCAGGGCTCGTCCTGCTCCGCCCGAGGCAGCTTGTCGAGCCTCTCGAGAACGGCGGCAACCTCACCGTCTTGCCAGATCCCTGCTGCAGCCTCCGGCGTTTCCTGGCGGCCGTCCTTTGCGGATTCGTCGCGGCTGCAGGAGAGGAGAACGCAGACAGCCCCGAGCGCCACGATCAGGATTCTCGTTGTTGTGCGGCCCATGGAATTCGTCCCAATTTCGTTTCGACCATCGATTCGGGGAGCCCGTGCGGTTCCCCATGCCGGCGGAGAACCGAACTTGCCCAGTCGAGACCGGAAGTGTATCATGCTTCCGCTTCAATGTGGCCATCGGTCCGAACATTCCTTTTTTCCTTTCCGGACGCAGGGCTTTGCGTTCAGCAAAATGTTCGAAAGATGTCCCGAACAGGTTGCAGGCAGCGCCCCATGAAAGCCTTTCACTTTATGTCTTTCGGATGCAAGGTCAACCGCTACGACGGCCAGCGCATCGTCGAAGAATTGCAGAACGCCGGCTGGACCGCGGCGGATCACGTGGAAGCGGCCGGTCTCGTCGTGGTGAACTGCTGCGTGGTGACCGGCCGTTCGGCGGGCCGTTGTCGCAGGTACGTGCGCAGCGTGGCGCGCCGCGCCGGGGACGGACCGATTTTCGTGACCGGCTGTCACACCCCCGACGACCGGGACCGCATGGCGTCGCTATCCGACCGTGTGCGCGTGATCGAGCCGGGCCGCGGGGTGGACGCAATCCGAGAATTCCTTGCATCGCCGTCAACCGCTCACGGTGTGCGCGGGCTCATCGACCGGACCCGCGCCTACGTCAAGGTCCAGGACGGGTGCGACCTCGGCTGCGCGTACTGTATCATTCCGTCGATCCGCGGGAATTCGCGATCGCGCTCCCGGGACGAGGTCCTCTCCGAGGTGAGGGCGCTCCTCGAAGCCGGATACAGCGAACTCGTTCTTTGCGGGATCAGGCTTGGCGGTTACCGCGACGGTCCCTTGCGTCTCGAACACATGGTGCAGCTCATTCTCGACAGGGAGCGGGGCAGGTTCCGGCTGCGCCTCAGTTCTCTCAATCCGGCCGAGGTCACGCCCGGACTGCTGGAGGTCATGGCCGCCGACGAACGGGTTGCGCGCCACCTCCACCTCCCCCTGCAGTCGGGGGACGATGCCACGCTCCGGCTCATGAAGCGTCCATATATAGTAGAAGGTTTTCTGAAAAAGCTGGAAGAGGTCCGCGCCGCGCTCCGCGAACCGGCGATTTCCACCGATTTCATGGTCGGATTCCCCGGCGAAAACGAGGAATCGTTCCAGCGCAGCCTGAAGACACTCAACGCGACCGGCGCGGCGCGCGTGCACGTTTTTCCCTTCAGCCTCCGCGAGGGCACGGCGGCTGCCGGAATGCGGCAGGTTCCGGACAGCGCGAAGACGGAACGCGCCGCCGAAGCGCGCCAGGCGGCGGCCCTCCTCAAGGAGCGGTACGACAAGCGGTTCGTCGGTCGCGAAGCCACGATCATCGTGGAAAACGCGCACCCCCCGCGAGGACTGACCTCGCGATATCAGAGGGTCGCAGTCGATCTTTCCTCGACCGGCCGGCCCTCTCCGGCTGCGGGGACTTTCATGCGCGTCGAACTCGACGGTTACGAGGGGGGAGCCTTTTCGGGTAAACTGATAGAGGTCCTTTGAGTCGAAAGAGGAACCGATGAGCGAGTCGATAAAACGGCCGGATGACGGGATCAGGGAGCCCTTGCTCTATGCAATCGACGCGGAAGGCGCGTTCGGTGTGGACCGCCTACCGTCCGTTCCGAAACGGAAGACGTCCGTTCCGAAACGGAAGACGTCCGTTCCGAAACGGAAGACGTCCGTTCCGAA
>CAZUHB010000093.1:0-11249 GCA_964620445.1 uncultured Phycisphaerales bacterium | reverse complement strand
ACGGAAGACGTCCGTTCTTGAACGGACGGGGCGCGGCGAGGACTGCACCGCGGGCGGAGCGACCTCCCCGTGGGACGATCTGCAGACCCGCGTGCAGACGTGCACGGAATGTGTGCTCCACGAAACGCGCACCATGCCTGTCTTCGGCGAAGGGGACCGGTCGGCGAACCTCATGTTCGTGGGAGAAGCGCCCGGCCGGGACGAGGATCTCTCGGGAAGGCCCTTCGTGGGCCGCGCGGGCCAGCTTCTCACCCGGATGATCCACGCCATGGGATTCGAAAGGTCGCAGGTCTTTATCGCCAACATCATCAAGTGCCGGCCGCCGCAGAACAGGACACCCGCCGTCGATGAGATCGCTACGTGCATACCTTTTCTCGAGGAACAGATCGCTTCGATCGAACCGCGCGTCATCGTGGCGCTCGGTTCTCCCTCGGCGCGCACGCTCCTCTCCACGGAGCGGACGATCACCGCGCTCAGAGGCGGGACCTACCCCTTTCCGAAAAACGATCGGATCGTCGTGGTTCCCACTTTCCATCCCGCCTATCTGCTCCGGAACGAGGCGGAGAAACCGAAAACATGGCACGATCTCAAACTCGCCCTGGAAGTTCTCGGCAACCGAACCGGTTGAGATCCCTTCGATTCCGAGGCGCCGCGGACGCCCCGAATCGGATCAACGGATGCGAAAACCGAGTCGACACTTGAATTTATCCGCTCCTAATCATTTGATGGAGTCACCGGGAACGGAAGGCGGAACTATAATTCGGGAGTGGAAGGCTTAACGACGGCCGAAAGGGACATCCATGGCGCGATACGCCTGGGGAATCGATATCGGAGACGGCACTCTCAAAGCGGTGCGGATCGTCCAGACCCGCGCCGGATTCTCCGTGGTGCACGTCGAAGAGATCCCTTACTTCGATCCCTTCTTCGCCAAGAAACGACGGACCACTCCGATGGACAGGCGGGCGGTGGCTGCGCTGATCCAGTTCGGAAATTCGTTGACCATCGCCGACTCGGACAGCGTGGCGATCGGATTCGAATCGTACAGGACCTTCGAGGGTTACGTCAGAGCCCCGCGCACGAGCGAAAGCGATCTCGACCGCATCGTGTCTTTCGAGATCGCCGAGGAAACCTCCGCTCATCTCGACGACCTCGACATTGTTTACGAGGTGAGAGACAGCCGTTCTCCCGACACGTACCGGATCCAGACACTGGCCACTGTCCGGAAAGAAGTCGACAACTTCGTGCGGCATGTCGCCGAGACCGGGCTGCACTGGGATCGGATCTTTCCCTCGGGAGGTGCGCTCGCCCATTACCTCCGGCTCGCCCACCCTCCGGCGGCCGATTACGTGGTCATTTCCCCCGGGTTGGCATCGACGTCGCTGCTCGTTGCGCAGAGATCGGAGTATCGTTCGAAAACGATTCCTGTCGGTCTTCCGATGCCCCCTGGAGAGGGAACCGAGATGGCGCCGGACAAGATGGCGGCGCTCGCGAAACAGCTCCAGACCGAGGTGGATCGGTTCATCGGCGAGGCTTTCCGGGGCGGAGTGTTCAATCCGAATGTCGTCTTCATCTCCGGGGAGGGGGCGCGTGTTCCCGCTTTGCTGAACGCTCTCGATTCCCGGATGTCGATCGAGGTGGAAATCCTGAGGGCCGGTCCGGACTTGGCCTTCGACAAGCAAAAAACGGGAGACCTTCCGGTCGATGAGGTGTCGTCGATGGGCAAGGCGATCGGTCTGGCTCTCGAGGTGTTGAGCGATAAACCGATACAGATCGCCTTGAAGAAAGCCGACCAGACCCGTCAGGCGATCCGGCTGATACCGGCCTTGACCGGTGTGACCTTGCTCCTCCTGCTCTGCGCCGTGGGATTCCGCGTCTCGGAGATGTACCGGAGCCGTACGCTCGAAGGCCTCTCGAGCCGGCACCAGGAGGCTGTGCCTCGCAAGCTCGCCGACGAGGTCTCCCGTCTCGACGGCGAGACCCGTCTCCTCGAAAGAGAACTCAATCTGCTCGCTTACGCGATGCAGGATTCTCTCGTGGCCTCCCTGCCCGGCCGGATCATCAGCCGGTTCGAGGAACAATCACCGAGAGGCGAATACGGCGACTACCATCTCGTGGAGATCTCTTTTTCCTGCGAGGAGCCCGAAGCTCAAAAATTCAATGCCGTCGTGGGCACACGCCTCTCCGACGAGAAGGCGATCTCCCGCGAAATGTTCGCGCTCTTCGGCGAGTTCATCGAATCTCCCATCGTCAGCGGCCCCCACCCGTCGGGCGAGGTGAATCCGCCCGAAAACATGTCGCCTCTCGTACACTACCGGGTGAACGGGATTCTGAGAGGGGTGCACTGATGGCCGATATCGAAAGAGTGGTCAAGGTCGGTTCTCCCATCCTGTTCATCGTGGCCAGCGTCTGGCTCTTTGTGGAATCGGGTTTCGTTCACATTCCAGGCAACAATGCCCTCATCGACACCCTGACCGCCACGGTCGAGCGCCAGGAGGAGTCGATCGAACTCGGCATGCTTCCATCCCTGCAGTCGGTCGAAGGGCTCAGAAAAAAGCGGACCGCCCTGCTCGAGCTGCGCCAGGAGTACGGCGCCGTCGCCAAGGTCTCATCCGCCGAAGACGATCTCGACACCATCTTGAAGGAGTGGGGCTACGAACCGAACGATCCCCCTCCGATCGCGCTCAACGGGCTGGAACAGCAGATCCTCAAACAGATCGGCCCGAAGAAAAGAAAACAAAAGACAGAGGCGGTCAAAATCTTTCTCTGCGACATGGCGCACAAGGTGGGAGACGCCGACATCTTCACGATCCTCTCGCTCAATGCCGTACGCGCGAAAAAGGTGCAGCGCGAGGCGCCGATGGGTACCTTGCTCGATTTCGAAATAGAAATTTCTTTTGTTTCGGGAGTGTCCGAAACGGTCCGGTTCATCGAGAGGTGGATCCTCGACGCTCCGGCCGGGATCTTCATCAAACCGGAAAACATGGCCTTTCAGCGTGTCGATCCCAATCTCTGGGGAACGTCGCTCAAGTATTACTCGGGGCCGCCGGTGCGCGTCGACCTCGATATTTCCGTACTGATCAATATCGATAATCCATGAGTTCGCAAGAGAACAGAACAAGATTCGGTCTCCTCCTGGTGGTGGGAATTCTTTCCGTCCTTCTGGGGTACCGGTTCTTTTCTTTTCTCGGCACGAAGGAGTGGCTCGCCGCATCGATCATGCGGATCGAGGAGCATGTGAACACGCCGGTCGACCCTGACGCCGCCGCCTTCGACGAGGGCTCGCTTCCGCCGATCCTCGACCCCGACGTCGACAAGATCGAGCCGGCAGACCTCGTGCTCAACGGGCTCAGCTACTACGAGCTCGCCGAGATCGACAGATTTTTCGTGGAAAAGATCCGCGAAAAGGGGAGCGCTTTCTCGATCCACCCCCCGCGCAATCTCTACGGCATTCCTGTTTCCGACGGGATCAAGCTCACCTGGTCGCGGAATCCGCTCAACGACGAGACGATTCAAAAACTGGCCCGTAATCCGTTACTCAGACTGCACTACAAAATATATAGGTGGCTCAAGGGCGGCCAACCCAAGGTGGTGGCCGACACTCCTTCCCAGCAGGAAGAGTTTCTGGACACGGGCGTGGGGCCGGCTCGGCAAGAGTATTATTACTGCGTTCTTTTCACTCTCGAAAGCACGACAATCACGAACAAGATCATCACGGCGAGTGAGAAAAGTGATGTCATCTCGGTGACTTCCAGTGATCGGTTCTCGATCCGCGTCACGGGATCTAAGGGGGACAGCGTTTTTCTCTCTGTCACTATTACCGAGAGATTAATGCCTTACACCGAATCCTTTCAGGTTCGCATTGGAGACACGATCGGAGGTCCCCGCGAAATTCCGGGCGTGGGAACACTCGATTTTTCCACGGCATTGACCCTCAAGGAGATCTTGAGAACCGAGAAGGCCAATACGGTGGTTGTGCGCGTTCCTGATTTCAACTCGGATGGATCCGTCAAAATTGATCCTTCAACCATGGAACCCGTATTCCGGGAAACTACTGAGATTCGGCCCATTCAGGTCATCTCGATCGAGTGCGAGGACAATTACGGGCGGATCCGGAAATTTAAAGAATCTTGAAAAAAATGGATCTTCGCGACTCTCACACTTGGATTTTCCATTTTTGTTCATAGAATTGTTGGGAATTCATTTTGGTTCCCAAAATACGATGCGCCCCGATCAAGGCGCCCAAGCTTGGAAACACTTTTTCAATTCACTTTGGATTTAGCGGAGCACTCACGATGAAGCGGATCGGCTCTCTTTTCGTCCTCCTCGTTCCCGCAGCTATTTTGGCTTTACTCGTCAGTTGCGAATCGATTACGGCTGACAACACTTCTGCGGCGAATCATGACGACCAAGCCTATGCCAGCGGTATGATGGACGAGGCCGTTGTTCCCCATGGCCAGCCCCAGGACGACCCTGGTAGCGTCCTTCAGGAACAGCGCCGGAAGACCGCCCTCGAGAAAGATCGGGCCGGCCTTCTCGTGGACAAGTTCATCGCCGACGGTCGGGCCCTCCTCGAGCAGAACAAGCAGGAAGAAGCCTACGAACAGTTCGCCCACGCCCTGGAACTCGATCCTGACAATACCGAGGCGCGCGATCTTTTCAACCAGGTCGGCAGTCTGCTCGGCAACCGGGCCGCCACGGTGAGAAACATCTCCGACCAGGCGCGGGACAGGACCGTCGTGCGCCGCGCCATGAACCGGATCAAGGCGGAGGAACTGGTCAAACTCTCCGATGTTCTGGTGGAGCAGGGCGACTACGATACCGCGATCCGCAACCTCGAAGATGCGCTCCTCATCGTTCGCTGGAACCCCTACCTTGACGAGGGCACGCTCGAGGAGGGCACCATCCACGGCAAGCTCGATCTGGCCAGGGAAAAGAAGAAGGACCGCGATCTCGCGCGGGAGCGGGAGATTCAGGAGAGGGTCTTCAAGCAGAAGCAGCAGCAGGAAAAGGCGGAGCAGGAATACCTCGCCGACCTGATCAAGCGGCTGCAGATCGATGCGAACAACGCTTTCCTCAACGACCGCTACAGTCATTGCGAGCTCTGTCTCGAGGAACTGCTCAAGCACGATCCCGACAACCAGGAAGCCGCTGATCTTCTGGCACTGGCTGTCAAGGCGCGCCACGAGGAAGCCAAGACCGCGACGCGCCAGGAATACAAGCGCCAGTGGAGGAAGACCTTCGACGAGATCGAGTTCGGCGACCTGCCTTCGAACGAACTCCTCACTTTCCCCTCGGAAAGCGATTGGGAAAAGATTTCACGCCGAGGCCGCAGCGACCTTGGCAGGAAGGAAAGGGTCATCTCCCCCGAGGACGATGCTGTTCGGCAAAAGCTGCTCTCCACTCCGATTCCGATCCAGTTCGAGCAGACCACTCTCGAAGAGATGGTCGAGTACCTGAAGGCCACGACCGGCGTGAACTTCATCATCTCCCAGGAGATCATCGATTCGGGCGAGGAGCCTCTCTTCGATCTCGTCACTCCGCCCAGGCCCGCGATCAAGCAGCTCGAGCTCCTGCTCAGCATGTCGATGCCTCCCTGCAAATACACCGTGCAGAACGGCGTGGTCATGATCCGGCTCGCCGAGGAACCGTCGGGCGACTATGTCCTCGACGTTTACGACATTCGCGATCTCTCCAAGACGATCGCCAGCTTCCCCGCCAAGGACTTCAACCTCACGCCCTCCAACGCGGTCGTTCCTTACGACGAATACGAGGAGGACGAGGAGGATGCGCCTGATGTGATCGCCACCGACGTGCTCGTCGACCTGATCCGCGAGAACATCGATCCCGCCTCCTGGGAAGACGACGCGGGCAACACGATCACCACGATCGGCCACTACCTGGTGGTGCGTCAGAGCCCGGCCGTTCACGACAAGATCAACCAGCTGCTCACCGATCTTCGCAACAGCGCGGGCATCCTGGTCAACATCGAAACCCGTTTCCTCAACGTGGAAGACAACTTCCTCCAGGATATCGGCGTCGACTTCAAGGGGCTGGACGGATCGGTCGACTCGGCCAATCCGATGGCGTCCGTTCCCAACGTGCTCCTCGACGATTTCGGTGACTTCGGAAGCAACGGATTCGGCGATCCCTCCGATCCGGGCGGACTCGGTACGGGAAACAGCGCCGGTGTCTACTATGACGACGGCCAGGACGGCGACCTCATGGGCCGGCTCGAAAACCTCCTCGACGGCGATCTGGGCGAGGACGGTGTATTGAACAACTCGGGCGGCACCACGCTGCAGTTCACCTATCTCGACGATATCGCACTGAACGCGATCCTGAGGGCCGTGGAGAAATCCTCCCAGTCCAACATCATCGAAGCCCCTTACGTCACGGTTTACAACGGCCAGAGAGCCCACTTGACGGCCATCACGAATACGGCCTACATCAAGGACTTCGATCCCGAGGTGGCCCAGGCATCGGTTGTGGCCGAACCGATCGTGGACGTGATCCAGGAAGGCGTCATTCTCGATGTCAAACCGGTCGTCTCTTCCGACCGCCGGTTCATCACGATGGAGCTGAGACCCACGATCGCCCAGCTCAAGCGCGACGCCGACGGTGAGATCACCTCCTTCACGACGAGTCTGGGTGTTGGTGACTCTGTCGAGGTCGAACTTCCCGAACTGGAGATCAAGAGACTGCGGACCACTGTGGTCATCCCTGACCGGTCCACTCTGCTTCTGGGTGGCATGAAAATCTCGAATTACAGGAACTTCAATACAGGACTGCCCTTTTTCCGGCACATCCCCATCCTGTCGTTCCTCCTTTCGAGAAAGGCGACTTACAACAGCAAGCGCAAGGTTCTCATCCTCGTGAAAGCCACGATCGTCATTCCGGAAGAACAGGAACCGCAGCTCCGACTCGACAAGTAAAGCGACGCAAATCGACCGGGCCCCTTCCCCAATTCGGGGCTGGGGCCCGTTTTGAAAGAAGGGACCTCGAGAGGCGGCCAAGCCTGTCCTTTTGACCGAACCCGGCCTGCGTGGGTCCGTTTCTCATAGTTGGTTCTTGAAAAGCAGAGAGGGAGGCGCAGGGCCGACGCAACGCTGTCGCCTCCAAATCTATTGAGAGGAATCCATCGCCATGGGGCAAACCAAAAGAAGTCTGATGTTCATAGTCGTTTTCTTGATCGCCATCCCCGTCCTCACCTTCGCGCAGGATATGGAGGAGGTGCAGAAGAAGACCAAGGTGCAGGATGACCTCGAATTCGCCATGACCCTGGCCCGGTTCCGCTACTTCGACCTGGCCAGCGAGTACGCGGAAACGATCAAGAAGGGGCGCATGACGCCAGAGGACGAGGCGACCCTTCTGCTGACCAATGCCCAGATCCTCAGGTGGGCGGCTGAGTTCTCTTCGAGCCGTAACGACAGCGCCGCCTTCTACGCGCAGGCGATCGAGCGGTTCAAGGAATTCACCGAGTACCACACCGACCACCCCGACTACAACACCGCACGCGTCGACCTCGCCGTTCTCTATCAGAGCCACGGCCAGTTCCTGTCCGACGAGATGAATCTCACCCAGGATCCCGAACGGCGCAAGACCCAGAAAACCGCTGCCGAGGAATCCTTCAGGGAGGGGACGATCCTGTTCAACGAGGTGAGCCGCGATCTCAGAAAGCGCGCCGACGTGTACACGTCGAACGAGCAGCTCGACGAGGCGCACACCTGCATCAAGAAGGCGAACGAGGCGGTCTACAAGAAGGGCGTGGCCTACTACCACTGGGCGCTCATCTACGGCGAGGGAGACTTCAACAGGGAGGACTACCTGACCCGCACCGTGGAAACTCTCGACGAATACATCTGGGAAGCCGAGGAGGGGGATTTCTGGGCGCTCTGGTCCTATCTCTACCAGTCGAAGGCATACACCGAGCTGGGAGAATACACCGCGGCGCTCGATCTGGCGACGCAGGTCTTCGATCCCGAAACGGGCCTCAGTCTCATCGATCCGGAAAAGGACAAATTCGACGAAAACTTTTCCACCCTCGCACCCCAGTACCTGAAGATGATCACCGATCTCGTGGAGTCCGCTTACACCCAGGCTGCCTTGATCCACAACCGGCAGGCCAACTACGACAAGACCGTCTCCACCACCAACGAGCTCAAGAGCCTCTTTACCAAATGCGAGCTCGACCTCTCCCCCATCGGCGACCGCGCCCTGCTCGAGCAGTCCGAGGCCTATGTTTGTCTCGGCAAGATCAACCTCGCCTCGGAGGTGGCCAAGACCGTGGCCGACCGGAATCCCGCGAACAACGTGGGCAGAGACGCCAAGAGGGCCCTCAACGACATCATCAAGAAGCAGATGGCCGAATCTCCGGGATCGGGAAAGACAGTGTCGATCGATCCCGCCATCCTCTATTCGGCGGCCGAGGGCGCCTACCTGGAAAAGAACTACCTCCAGGCGGTGAACGGCTACTACAAGGTTTTCCGGGCTCTGAATACGGTCGACCAGGAGAGATCGTGGGAGGCGAAGACCTGGGGCGCCATCGGTAAGTGTTTCGAGCAGCTCGGCAGGCATCTCGAGGCATCGATCGCCTACAAGACCGGCTTCTATTCGAAGTACGCCAAGGCGAACGAGGACGATTACGAGTCGAGCGGGAACAGGTGGTATCTCACGGCCGGCAAGCGGTTCAAGGCCACGCAGCATCCCTTTGACGAGGCGATCATGAAGAACGCCCGCGAGACGCTCGTCACCGCCGGCGTGAGCACCGATTTGCTCTACTTCATCGCCAAGGAGAAGTTCGACAGGGCCCAGATCGCCGCCGACGAGGAGCGCAGCACGCTCATGAACGAGGCGATCGAGAGTTTCCTCGACGTGAAGAAGACGTCCAAGTTCTACGAGAAATCGCTCATCTACCTTGCCCGCTGCTATCAGGATCTGGCCAAGTACGAGGACGCGCTG
The DNA here is from genome assembly GCA_964620445.1 of uncultured Phycisphaerales bacterium. Classification (GTDB taxonomy): domain Bacteria; phylum Planctomycetota; class B15-G4; order B15-G4; family CAYZWU01; genus CAZUHB01. The sequence goes on along the minus strand of CAZUHB010000093.1, from coordinate 2,291 downwards.
AAAAGGCTCGACGAGTTCGACGACTATGTGCGGCGTACGCCGGCCCCCGGCGGCAAGGGCCGGGGCGCCCGCCAGGGAGCCATGGCCGAGGCGCTCTTCTATCGCGCCGAGATCTATCTCGTTCAGGAGAAATACCAGGACGCCTTCAACCTTCTCAAGGGTTTCGAGGAGACCTTCAAATCGCAACAGGGATTCTTCGCCGCCATCATCTATTTCAGGATCCTCGCCCAGATCGGACTCGAGGACTTCACGGCGGCCGAGATACTCTTCAAGAAGATGAAGGAGACCTATTCCACATCGACCCGATATCCTGTTGCCGCATACCGGATCGGTAAAGCATTCGTGGTCGCGGCGGAGACGGAACGGGGCGACACGTCGACGGAGCCGACACGCAAATATCTGGATTACCTCAAGAAGGGCGCCGACTACATGTATCAGTATTGCGAGATGAGCGGGTTCGACTCGTTCACCAATCTCAAGAACGTGGCAGACTGGTACAAGGAACTCGCGGAGTTCAAGACATCGGCCGACGTGTACATGAAGATCGTCAAGGAATTCGGCAGGGATGCCGCTTACAAGAACGAGATCGAGTCCGACGTTTTCAGGGCTTACGGAGAGGTTCTGCTCGAGCTCAAGGATTTTCAGACGGCCAAGCCGATCTGGCTCAAGCTTCTGAGTGCCGACACCAAGAACACGACGGTCCTCTACAACACGGCACGCTGCCTGGGCGGATGGCTCGAGTACGACGGAACGAACTACATCGAGATCCCGGGCTCCGGCGACTACGTGCCGCCGCCCGACGCCGATCCCAAGAAGCTGAGCTTCACGAACGCTCTCGGGATCTGGAAGTACATGCTCAGAGCTCTCAAGGTGAACAAGGCCTACGAGCCCGAATGGTGGGAAGCCAAGCTCTTCACGATCTGGTGCTACTACAAGGCGGGCGAAACCGATCCTGACACATGGGAGACGGCCCTCAAGTTGATCAAGAACGTGGAGCTCTACCATCCCGATCTGGGCGGCCTCGAAACGAAACGCGCTTTCAAATATATTCGAGACCGTATCAAGAACAAGAAGGCCGAGGCGCGCGCTGCCGGGAGATAGACCTCGTCGGGCCGCCGTTCGTTGGAACCTAACCCTCCCCGGGGCCGGCTGTAACGGTTCCGGGAAGATTTTGAATCTTGACACTGTTTCGCGAGCCCTTTAATATTCCGGGTTTGCCACCGGAAAGAGACTGGAGTTCTTGTAGATGACCAGTTGTATTGCCAAAACTCTTTCGTTGTCGGTCATTCTGTTCGCGATTCTCGGTTCGATCCGCGCCGAGGACCAGATCATTCGAAAAACATCGGCCGCCCCGCTGCGCGTGGACAAGGTCACGGCCGAAACATACGAGGAGGTCCGCTATCGACAGCGGGGCCGCACTGCCGAATTAAAGCTCACCGCGGACAAGGTGCTCGAGGTGATCTACGGAGACCAGCCCGCGGCCTACAGGCAGGGACTCCGCTTTCTCGATAAAATGGATTACGAGAACGCTGTCGCCTCGCTCAAGCTCTCGATGGAAGGTACGGGTATCCGTCCCTGGGTCAAGACCTACGCCCTCCTCCACATGGGTCAGGCCTACCACCTCTGGGGATCGACGGACAAAACAAAATTTCAGGAAGCGATCAACACGTACAACAACCTTCTCGAAATCGATCCCAAGACACGTTTCTACGCGGAGGTCCTCCTCAACATGGCGCTCGCCTACTCGGCGAACGGCGACCTCTCCAACGCGGTCGCAACTTTTGATCGCCTCGGTAAAGAAGCCTACGAAAAGAAGCTCGGCGTCCTGTGGGAAGCGCGCGCCAAGCATGAAAAAGCCGAGGCCAAGCTCCTGGCCGGCCAGCTCGACGATGCGGAGCGGGATTTCAAATCGTCGGAAACCTTCTGCACCGAGCAGGCCAAGAAGACGGAAGACGCCGGTATCCAGGCCGAGCTGAACCGTCTCGCGGGACTTGACCGCCTCTCCCAGGGGATGGTGCTGATCAAGCGGAAACGGTACAAACAAGCCAAGGATTTCTTCAACGGAGTGCTCTCCAACTCGAACAGCACCCTGGAAGCCATGGCGGGTGCGCAGAACGGTCTGGGCGAGTGCTTTCTCGCCGAAAAGAGGCTCAAAGACGCTCAGAACCAGTTCGGCATTGCCAAGGTCGTGTACGGTGGTGTCACGGCCGAAGCCGCCAAGGCCACCTATTACCTTGGAATTTGTTGTCTGGAGTTGAAAGAAAAAGAACCCAAGTACAAAATGATGGCGC
>CAZUHB010000092.1:11297-18988 GCA_964620445.1 uncultured Phycisphaerales bacterium | reverse complement strand
CCGACCGGCGTGGGCAAGACCCACCTGGCCAAGCAGCTGGCGCGGTTCATGTTCGGCAGCGAGAACACGCTCATCCAGATCGACATGTCGGAGTACATGGAGAAGCACTCGGCCTCGCGCCTCGTCGGCGCGCCTCCGGGTTACGTCGGTTACGAGGAGGGCGGACAGCTCACCGAGAAGATCAGGCGCTGCCCCTACGCGGTGGTGCTCCTCGACGAGGTGGAGAAGGCCCACTCCGACATCTTCAACATGCTCCTCCAGATCATGGAGGAAGGCCGGTTGACGGACAGCTTCGGCCGCAATATCGATTTCAGGAACATCATCCTGATCATGACCTCCAACATCGGCGCCTCGGTCATCAAGAACCAGACGGCGCTCGGGTTCCAGTCGTCGAGCCCCGAGGTGAACCACGAGAAGATGAAGGAGGCGCTCCAGGGCGAGGTGGACAAGTTCTTCCGCCCCGAGTTCCTCAACCGTCTCGACGACGTGATCATCTTCAACGCGCTCACCAAGGAAGACATCTCGTCCATTCTCGACATCGAGATGCGCGGCATCATGGGACGCCTCAAGGAGAAGGGCGTCGACATCGAGATGGCGCCCGACGCGCGGAACTTCGTCATCGACAAGGGCACGAACCTCACCTTTGGCGCCCGGCCGCTGCGCCGCGCCATCGAGCGCTTCATCGAGGACCCGCTGGCCGAGAAGATCCTGGCCGGCGATCTCGAAGGGAAGAACGTGGTCATCGTGGAACTCAAGGAGGACGAGATCGTTTTCGACCCGATCTACCGGGCCGAAGCGAACGGGCCGCCCGAAGAGGTCACGGTGGAGGCGCCCTGATCGTTTCAGACAGGTCCATCATCACGCAGAGGATGGGTCAGCCATGACAGACGGAGATCCGAAAAGTCGCGGAGACGCGAAGAGCCTCGAAGATGTCCTTCGCAATTCGTGGAAGACCTTTCGCTCCAAGCTTCCCGGCGATTTCGGCGATCTTCTCGATCCCCGCGTGGCGATCGAGAGGATCGTGATTCGCAACGGCAAGGCGCTCATCAAGGAGCTCCAGGAATCGGGCGAGGCGCTCGGCCTTCTGGCCAAGCTCTCGGCCACGGGAAGCCTCACCGACGACGAGAAGGTGCGGCTCAAGGAACAGCTCCTCGACATCGCGCGTTCCATTCCGGCGCTGGGGATTTTCGCTCTTCCCGGGGGGATGGTGCTTCTGCCCATTCTGGCAAAGTGTCTGCCCTGGGAACTCGTGCCGTCAGCGTTTCGCAAGGACGGGCGGACGGCCGATTCCGACGAAAAGGATGAGGCCGAAGAGTGCCGCGATTCTGAACCGTCCGATTGAAACATCACTCGAACCGCATTATTACTGATGGAAATAACAAACCCCCGGAGGGCGTTTCCGTTATTATCTCCACGGCGTTTGTGTCCGTGATTGGAGAATCTCATGCGCAGGCTCGAGTATTTCGAAAACGAGGGGATCAATCCATTCTTCGTGATCGTGGCTGCCGGACTGGGTGTTGTGCTCTTCGGCGCCCTGGTCATGATCATGTGCACGATGCCCTATGGAAACGCCCGGAGCGAATCATCCGCGGTGCGCGCGCTGCCCGAGGAGGCCGCGAATCTGCACGATGACGGCGAGATCGAGGTGGTGGGGGGCATCGAGGAAATCGACGGGGAAGAGGCCGAAGAGCAGCCCCCCGCAAAGGACTTTCCCAACAAGGCGGCCGAGCCGATCAAGATGACCTTCGAGCAGTGGAAGAAGGAGACCGAGAAGGGCTGGGAAGAACTCCTCGCCGAGTTCGAGAGCGAGGGGATCACCGTCGACCTCGCGAAGAAGCGCGTCTCTGTCAAAGGCGCCATCATTCGCGACAAGGAATCGCGCCGCTACCCGATCGAGTACGTGGTGGTCACCGAGGGGGGTAACACGCACGAGGCGATGATCCTCATTCGCGCCACACCGTCGAACCTGAATGCCGCGCTCCTGGCGATCGGCCTCGAGGCGGGCAACACCGTGATCTATCGCAAGAAGAATCCGCCCCCGCCCCAGGAGGAGGTCGACGCGGGAATGACGAGCCCTTACGAGGTGATCCCGCCCAAGGGGACGGTCATGAAGATCTACGTCACCTACGAGGGGTGGGAGGAGAACAAGCATCGCCTGCTCGAGGATCTGATCCTCAACCTGCGCACCCGCGAAACTCTCGAGCGGGTCGGGTGGGTCTACGTGGGCTCCCGCTTCGCCAAGGTGCTTCTCGGACGGGAGAGGGTGCTGCAGTACATGGCCGACATGGAGCGCAACATCGTGGCGCTCTACCTGACCGGGTACGGCAATACGATCTTCGACGTGAACACGCTCGAGGGGGTCGACGATTCGGTCTTCGATGTGAATCCCGAGACGGCGCCGCCCATGGGGGCGCCGGTGACGCTCACCTTCACCCTTGACGGAATGGATTGAGAGTGCGGTCATCGCGCTGCGGTCTGGAGAGGAGATGAACGAGCCGGTCAGCAGACGGTCCTTCCTGGAGGGAGCCGCCCTTGGAGCGGCCGTTTTTTTTCTGGACATCCCCGCCCTCGCCCACGAACCGCCGGACGATCAATTGCGGTTCGGCCTCATCACCGACGTCCATCAGGATGTCATGCACGACGCGGTCGATCGCCTCGGACTCTTCGTGAAAACCATGAGCGACGCGCGGGCCGACTTCGTCTGCCAGCTCGGCGATTTCTGCCAGCCCCACGAACGCAACCGGAAGTTCATCGACGAGTGGAACCGATTCGACGGACCCCGTTACCACGTACTCGGGAACCATGACATGGACGGGGGATTCGAGCGGGCAGAGACCGCCGCTTTCTACGAAATGCCCGGTCTGCATTATTCCTTCGACATGAAGGGTGTCCATTGCGTCGTTCTCGACGGAAACGATCGGGGTGGAAAGGCGCCCGGTTACAGGCGGTTCGTTGCCGAGGAGCAGGCAAGGTGGCTCGCGAAGGACCTCGCCAAAACGACGCTGCCCAGTATCGTCTTCAGCCATCAGCCGCTCGACGATGACGGCGGAATCGAGAACGGCGCCCGGATCAGGAAGATCGTGGAGTCTGCCAACCGGGATCGGGCAACACGAAAAGTGGTGGCCTGCTTCTCGGGGCACCTGCACGAGGACTATGCCCGCTTCGTGAACGGCATCCTTTACGTGCAGATCAACAGCGCCTCCTACTACTGGCTTCCGAAAAAATTCGTTCACAAGAGCTACGGTGACGAGATTCACGAGGCCCATCCTTGGATCGCGCACACCGCCCCGTACAGGGATCCCCTCTGGGCGCTGGTGAGTGTCGATCTCGGCCGCGGCGTCCTGTCGATCGACGGCAAGAGGACGGAGTGGGTCGGTCCCGATCCCTGGGAACTGGGTGCGACGGAAGAGGAATTCGATCCACGGGTGGTCGGACCGCGGATCAGCAGCTGGCGCATCCCGCTCTGAGCGGCGGCCGAAGCCGTTTACCGGTCCTTGGGCGCGGCGATCGCCTTCAGGAATCCGAGCGTGGCTCCCACCACCGCGAAGGGAGCGATGAGGGGCACGAAGTAGACGGGCGTGCCGAACCCGAGGGCGAAGCCGGGGTTGGCGCCCATGAAACGCCGCTTCTCGGCGAGAGTGTATCCCTTGCGCGCCATCACCATGTCGAAGAAGGTGAGCGCCGCGAACCAGATCCCGCCCAGCACGAGCAGCACCGAACCGATACCGCCGGTGAATAGGGAGACGACGAACAAAAGGAGCATCACCGCGAGCTCGAAGATCACGAGCTTGATCGACTCCTTGAGGGGGATCAGAAAATTGCGCACCACGTACTGCCACGACCAGGGCTCGTCGAATCCGCCCCCGAGGTAGATGTTCTCCACCTTTTCGGAGAGGACCTCGTAGAAGGGCGAGTTCACCACCGTGGAGAGCAGGAGGGTCACGATCAGGCTGAAGAGGAGGCCGACGACGATGATCAGGATCCGGCCGATCCAGAAGAGCGCGCCCACCACCCAGTCGAGGAGCCAGAATTCGAAATCCTGATCGAGGTAGGCGAGCAGCGGATCGGCCAGCAGGAAACAGCCGGTGAAGATCGCCCCGAAAAGAAGGGTATTGATCAGCAGCGGTATCCACACCCAGCGGTAGAGCCGGCGGTGTTCGTTGAGGAAGGAGAAGCCGCGGAAAAAGTAATTGAGCCCCAGGGAGTAGTTGGCGATGAAGCCCTTCCTCCGGTCGGGTGTGCGGAATCCTTGCGAAAGTTCCGCCTCGCCCTGGCAGCGCGGACACTCGGACGCATCGTCGTTCCGATGACCACAGGTTGTGCAGCGCCGGTAGTACACGATCCCCTCCTTTCGACATGAAATCTCTCGGTCGATCCGCGGGGTATCACAATGGTATGCCTGCTCGGAGAGCGGCGATCAACCCTTAGCGAGAAAACTTTGGAAATCGGAGTGCCATGTGTTATAGACAGGGGTCCGTTTTCCACGAAACCGCGTTTTCCGGAGAAAACGCAACTTTCGCCGGATGCGGGAATCACTCTGTCCTTTCAGGCACCCGGACTGCAAAGAATCCATGATCCGATCAAGACTTCCGATCCTGTTGTTGTGTGGCCTCTCCATCGCGGCGGGCGGTTGCGCCGGCTATTTCCACGACCGTGTCAAGGACGCGTCGGAGATGTTCGAGTTCGGAATCGGCTACTCGATGGGGGTGGCCGTCAACGTCCGCGCGACCAAGCTCGCCCAGGTCGGGGTGGGCGGGTACTCGGGCGAGTGGGCCGGATTGCGCGACGGCTCCTTCGCCACATGGATCGAGGAGCGCACCGAATTCGGCGTGACGCCCTTATACTATCACGAGGTTTTCCGGAAGAGCGACGAGCTGATCGACATCCATCATCCGCTCTTCTGGGATCCGGGACACGAGCAGTTTCTCAACGATCTCTTCCTCCTCACCGACCGGGGATTTTTCGAGGTCGGTCTCACCATCAACACGGTCCTCGTGGGCGTCGATGTCTCCTTCGAGCTGGCCGAGATCGCCGACTTCGTGGCCGGCCTCGCGGGGCTCGACATCCTCAGCGACGACGCCTACAGCGTGCCGAGCGACATCCTTCTCAAACGGCTCCAGAGCCGCAGTGCGTGGAAACGCTACGCGGCGGCGCGCGCCTTGCGCCGGGCCACGGGATACGATTTCGGCTACACCCTTTTCACGGTCCGCGACGAGCACACCGAGGACCAGATACAGACCCGCCGCCTCTGGAAGCGCGCTCTCGAGAACAGCGGCGACTAGCCTGTTGGACTTGGCCGTCCGAAAAAGACTCACCACCTCCGTCCGCGCGAGAACCAAGGTCGAAGCGCGAGTCCGTCAGACTTCTTCGAATTCGCGACAGTGACATCCGCATCACAGAATCGATGTGGCCACCAAGTTCGTCTTGTTCTGGTACTGAACAGCCTGGAGCCAGACGTCTCTGCCGGAAACAGAAGGTGGAATATAGAGGTTCCATGGCCCGGAACCGGAGCTGTCGGTCGTAATCGAATTACCGGCTTGAACGGGATCGGCGATATCGAGGGTCACGTCCAGAAGGGGAAGATAAACACTACCCGGTCCGGTAAAGCTGTAAGCCAACCATGTGCGGGTAAATGGTTTTCCGCCGGAGACCGTGAACGTTGCCCACGATCCGGCAACGAGCGGATCAGGATCGACAGCGAGCAGGAACGGCACCGGCACGATCTCGACAGAAGCAGTCGCGTTGCTCGGCTGCTCGATGGTGAGCGGTACGTCGTGATCGCGGTTCTCGACGACGCAGTCGGAAGTGTGATGAGTAATCGAAATCGTTCCGGTCGGTGCATCTTCGGTCAACTCGATCACAACAAAGAACGCCTGGTCAACGCCGAACTCGCCGCGCGCGTTGGGATCGTCGTCAGGACATGTCACGGTCTGGACACCGTCAACGAGCACCTGTGTATCGACGGTCACAACCGACACATCCTGCCCGGGCTCGAACACACCAGAGCCGTCGTCGCGGACAAGCAAAAGTGTTTCGATCGTATCGTTGGCCTGCGACGAGGTCATCGGATTACCCGAGCCGTCCTTGAACAGCAGATCGATCGATGCCAGTTCGAGATCCGCATCCCCGCTGCGGCCGTGGTGCCTGGCAACGAGCTTGAGGAGGTCGTCGCTTGCGCCCTGCTGTATCTCCGAGGGCGAGGAATCGTGGGTGGGCATGGAAAACTGGCAGCCGCGGTCCTCCCACCAATGGATCGCATTGGCCGTGTTTCCGGTGGCAAGTAAGTCGAGGCTGCCGTTGCCGTTCACGTCGGCGGCATAGACCGAATGCCCGTACCAGCTCGGATCCACCGTGTGCTCGGCCCACGCCGATCCATCTCCCGCGGTGTTCTCCCACCAGGAGAGCGTACGGTTGATGTAGCTCCCGGCAAGAAGATCGAAGTCACCGTCCTGATCCATGTCCACACCGAGAATCGAGCGGACATTACCCATCTCCGTGTCCACTGTGAACTTGCTCCAGCTCGTGCCTTGGCCGTTCAGGTTCTCGTACCACGCGATATGGCCGACGCCGCCGTCCCCAGCTGCCGTGAGAGCGTCCAAGTCGCCGTCCCCGTCCATATCGACAGCGTGTACGGCCTGCGCTCTGACCAGATTGCCATCGATCGTGTGTTCACTCCAGGTCGAGCCGTCACCCGAGGTATTTTCCCACCAACTCACGTCAAAGGCGAACTCCGCCGTGGCGAGAATATCTATATCGCCGTCGCGATCCATATCTGCCGTAAAAACCATGGTGGCCACATCGAAGTACGAATCGACGGTGTGCTCGCTCCACGCGGAACCGTCGCCCGCGGTATTCTCGAACCACACAACGCGCGACGCGAAATAGGCTGCGGCCGCAATGTCGATATCACCGTCACCGTCGATATCGGCCGGATGGATCCCGCGCACGTAGTCGAGGTTGCCGGTGACGATGGTCTTGTTCCACGTCGATCCGTCGCCGTTGACATTTTCCCACCAGGCGATGTCGTCGGCGTGGGCTGCCGCGCCGATGATATCGAGGTCGCCGTCACTGTCCACGTCCGCTGTATACACGTCGATGGCACCGTCGAAGGATCCGTCCACCAGGTGCTCGGTGAAGGCGAGGCCGTCCCCGGTCATGTTCTCGAACCACGAGATGTCGTCGTCGTTGAGGGCAGTGCCGAGCACATCGAGGTCGCCGTCCCCGTCCACATCGGCGGAATGGACCGAGTGGGCGCTTCCGAAAGAGCTCACCACCGTGTGCTCGTCGAGGAGCCTCGTGTGGCGATGAATCGTGTCGTTGTTCCACCAATCGATGCGATCGCCCCATTTGCTGGCGCCGATGACATCGAGGTCACCGTCATTGTCCAGGTCACCGGTGTCGATCGGATCGGCACCGTCGTAGGCAGCCTGCAGGACATGTTTGGACCACGACGATCCGTCCCCGGCGAGGTTCTCCCACCACGAAAGCTCGTCCCCGTAGATCGCCGATCCGAGCACATCCATGTCGCCGTCCGCGTCCAAGTCGGCGCCGTGCACGCTTTGCGCACCATTGAAGCCGGTCTGGAGGCTGTGCTTGCTCCAGACCAATCCGCCACCCGCCGTGTTCTCCCACCAGGCAATCTCGTCAGCTTGCTCTGCCGCACCGATCACATCGATGTCGCCGTCGCCGTC
>CAZUHB010000092.1:0-11197 GCA_964620445.1 uncultured Phycisphaerales bacterium | reverse complement strand
GTCGCCGTCGCCGTCCAGGTCCTCGGCCGCCACCGAGTTGGCGCTGGAATAGGAGTTGGACACAACATGCTCGGCCCACGAGGACGCATCACCCAGGGTGTTTTCCCACCAGCTCACGAGATCGTCGGACAGGACGGCGGCGACCACATCGAGATCGCCGTCGCCGTCGATGTCCCTGGCCAGAATTCTTTCCGGACGGTCGACCGAGGTTGTGATCGCCTGGGCCGGGTCGAATCCGATTTCGGTTGCGTCACTCTCGGTGCCCGCGATCAAAAATGGGAAAAAGAGGAGTAAGAAACCGAAGCGCGCCCACCTTATCATCTGCCGTCCGGTTCGTTGTGTCCCTTTCATGATTTTCTCCTTTCCTGCGAGCCGCCCCCACCGCCGGGGTAAGAGTTTGGTTGACGTTCACGATTTTTTGGCTCGTTCATGGAGAAAACGCGCGACTCTCCCCCTCTTTCCTTAATGAAAAAAATGAATTTCAGATTCCCGGTTCACACCGGAAACCGGCAACGGTTGGACACGACGCCCGTCGAACCGTTCAGATCCCGAATCCGCGCCTCTAAAATTCCCCGGAAGAATTCCGGCGCGGGAGGTGAAACGAAGCATCTTCATACAACAGACGGTCAACGGCCTGATACTTGGCGCGGCCAGCTTTGACCGCAAGCCGGCTGAAGCCGCTTTTAGATGGACTGGTGCACCACCGTCTCCGGTACACGCATCATGACGGGACGAAGGCGATCGTCTTTGCGCCGCTTTCTATTCATCCCGGCGGCCTCCGGGCCTCGGCGGGAAGCTAGAGCCGTTTGCGCCGCAGCACGAGGTTGACGCGGCACGTGCCCCCCTCGGAGAGCTCGATCCCCTCCTTCGCGCAGTCGTCGGCAGGCGGCGCCTGGCCGAAGGGATTGTCCATCGTGGTGAGTGGAAATTCGGGAGTGATCGTGTAGACGCCCGGCGGCACGGGCGAGAGGCTGTAGGCGCCCTCCCTGTCCGCGGTGACCGTGGCGATGAAGGTCTGGTCCGCCTTCTCGATCCTGATCCGCGCACCGGCGATGAAGGCACCCTGTTCGTTGCACACGCGGCCCTCGAGCGTCCCGCCCCGCGCGAGGCGGAGGGTGCCCATGTCGACGGCGCCGCCGTCGTCGATCTCGTTGTTGTCGAGCCTCAGGGGCGGAAACCTCTTGTGGCGCACCTCCACCTGGTAAGTGCCGGGCGTGATCGCGCGGAAAGAAAATGCGCCCTTTCCGTCGGTCACCGTCGGCCTGGTGCGGACCGGATTGACCACCCCGAAGACCTCCTCGAACCGGCTCGGCCGGTAGTCGTTCTGCCGCACCGTGATCACGGCGCCCTCGAGCGGTTTGCCGTCCGGATCGACGACAAGGCCGTCGAGCGAACCGCCCCTCATCAGGCCGATCGTGCCCGCATCGGCGTAGCAGTCGCGGGTGACGGCGATCGTATCCGAGAAGGTGACGGCGAACCCCTTCGCGGCAGCCTCGAGAACGTAGTTTCCCGGATCGAGGCAGTCGATCACGAAGCGGCCGCTCTTGTGGTTGTACCTGCGCCGGATGCCGGTCTCCACGCGATCGCCCGGTTTCGGTTCCCGCTTCACGTTGATCGAGAATCTTCGCAGCGGTTTTCCGGTCGGATCGACCACCTGGCCGCTGAGGCCGGTGCGCCGCGGCAGTTCGATGATCACGCCGCTGCTCCCCGCGTCGACGCGGTCCTTGCGGGTTGTGGAGAAGAGGTCGTGGCTCACCGAGAGGCGGTAGAGGCCGGTGCCGAGGCTTCCCACGCGGAAGGCGCCTTCCTTATCGGTCGTGGCGCTGCACGGCGCGCGGGTGTGGCCCTGCGGCCGGAATGCCTGGACCAGGGCTCCGTCGACCGGTTCGCCAAAGGCGTCGACCACCCGCCCGGTGATCGTTTTTTCCGGGAGGAGCGCGAAGTTGACGATACTGTCGGCCGATTTCGAGAGGGAGGCCCTGTTCCGTTCGGTCTTGCTTTCGTAGCCGGGCGCCGAGGCGTTGAGCGAGAAGCCGCCGTGGGCGATGTTCGTGAATCGGTAGTGGCCGTCCTCGTCGCTCCTTGCGATGCGTTCGCCGCTCAGGGAGGCGCCCTGTGGCGACGAGCCCGGTTTGACGCCGGGCAAGGCGGAGGCGCCGGCCCCGAAGAGCGCCACCCGCGCGCCTTCGATCGGTCTGCCCCTGGAATCGCGCACCCACCCGTGAACGGCGAGGCCCTTCTTCAGCACGATCGGCGACAGGGTCACCGTCTCGCCCGCGGGGACGGAGATGTTCTCCACCGATCGGCCGGCGTATTCGTCATGCTCGGCCAGGACCGCGTAGCCCGACCCGGGGTAGAGAGGGCCGAAGCTGAAGGCTCCCGATTGGTCGCTCCGCGTGCGGTAGATCGGTTTCAGCTTCTCCTTGAGCGCGTAGCGGTTCACCCCGCCCCGGTTGCGCACGATGGCGACGCGGGCGCCTTCGATCGGCCGGCCCACGGAATTCTTGACGACACCCTCGATCTGGCCGAGCGCCCGTTCCGTCTTGTCCGGTTTTTGCTCCTCGTAGGGCTCGCCCCGGTCGCCGTCGATCTCGGTGATGATCTCGTCCGGTTCGGTGTCGGAGCTCGTGCTGCCTAACTCGTTGTCAATCGGTGTGATAGGAGAGGGTTGGTCCGATTCGCCAAAAACGACGAGGAAGATGTAGGCGAGAACGGCCGCGGCAAAGACGGCCAGCGCGATCGGGCCGAGAGATTTTATCTTGTTCATTTAGTCTTTATACTTTTCCGCGGGCCCGATATTCAATTTGTTCGGGGTTTTTTCTTGATCAAGAGAGCGCGAGCGATAAAATCCTTGGTTCTTCGGAACGGAGATTTTGCGATCTGCCGGGATAGAGAGTTGACAAATGGCCCCATAGTCTAGCCTGGTCCAGGACGGGTGGTTCTCAGCCATCAAACAGGGGTTCGAATCCCCTTGGGGCTACCAAAGTACTCGGTGTACGAACCGAGGCCTGGTTTGGTAAACCGTACCAGACCTCGACCTTACGCCGATCATGAATTAGCACCTTCTTCACAAGTCGTTGAAGAAGGTGTTTCTTTTGGGGATTCGTTCCCTCGGCCATCACCTTTTCGAAGTTATCCACGAGGGACGCGAGCATATCTTTATCGATCGCGGGCATCTCCAGCCGCGCGCGGCGGGCCTCCAACTCCCGCTTCTCGGCCTCGAGTTCTTCCTGGCGGGCGGTCAGGTCTTCCACCTTCTCGTGGCAGAGTTCGGGCTTCATCGCGCCTGTCTCGAAGGCGTCGAAATAGCGATCCAGACGAGCTTGCGTTTTTGCGATCTGGTCCTCGATCTTCCTGATTTCCTTATCGAGGTCCGGTTTCTCAGCACTGAGTAGCTTGTTTGCCTCCTCCCATACTCGACTCATGAACTGCTCGTCTCGGAAGATCGTCTTGATGTCCTCGATGATCGTGGGTTCGAGATGATCGGCCCGGATGTACGCTTGGTCGCACTCATGCTGAGTCCAGCGTTTGTTACAGACGTAGTACGGGATCTTTCGCTTCTTTTTCTTCGTGCTGACACCGACCATGTGGGTTTTACAGCGGGCGCACTTGATGACTCCAGTGAGGAGTCTCTCCTCGCCGTTGTGCCAGCATCTTCCCTTCAAGTCTTGAACACGCTCCTCCATTATCTCTTTGATCTTGTCAAAAAGGATCTCGGTGACGATGGGATCGTGATGTCCATCATAAACGGCTTCGTGCCATCGGAGCTTGCCGATGTACAGAGGATTTCGGAGCATGTTGAGAACGACACGGGCGTCCCATTTTTTTCCACTCCTCTTTCGATATCCCGCCTCGTTTAGCTTGCGGCATATAGTGTGAGTCCCCTCCCTCCCAAAGGCGTACATCTTGAACAGCTTTTTGACAATGACAGCTTCTTCCTCCCGGACGATGAGCCCTTTCTCTGGGTCGAGCTGGTAGCCGTAAGGCACCACGCCACCGACCCACTTGCCGCTCTTAGCCTTCTTCTCCATCCCGACCTTGGTGCGTTCGACAATGGTGGCGTGCTCGAACTCGGCAAAGACGCCAAGCATCTGGAGCATCATCTTTCCAGCAGCGTTGGTCGTGTCGAAAGGCTCGGTGATGCTCTTGAGAGCGATCCCGTTCTTTGTGAGTTCGTCCACCATCAGGGCGAGTTCGCGGACCTTCCGGGAGAGGCGGTCCACCCGGAAGACCAGGAGTATGTCGAAGGCCTGGGCCTCGGCCTCGTAGAGCAACTCCTCCAAACCTGGCCGGTTCATGTGGGTTCCGCTTTCAGTGTCGCGGTAGATCTTGAATAACCGCCAATCGTCGCCATGCTGAGCCTTGCAAAAGGCTTCGAGCCGGTCCTTCTGAGCACCGAGGGAGTACTTCTGGTGGTCTTCATCTGTACTGATCCTAGTGTAAAAGGCGACTCGAGGAATTTGCGATGCCTTGTTTAACTGATTGTCTCGCAACATATTATACTCCGGTACGTCTTAGCACCCCTACCTTGGGGGCCACCGGGAATCAAGGCAATCCCGAGCCTTTCTCGCGACGCCTTCCTCCTTTAGGGAAAGGCCAGCTTTCGGGTTCTCTTGGGGACATCGAGTAGGTCATGAATGCAGCGAGGTTGAATTTCGATCTGATGTCAGATAATCTAAGTTGAATCGGGTTCAAATGTTGAAGCAGGGCGAAACACTCGATCGTTGGCGAAGTCTTCGCCGGAAATAGAGGCCTGATAACAACAGGGGTACACGGGTTTTTAGTTTTCAGTGTGGTTTTGAGAGCATCACAGATGGATACAGGCTTCCATCCACTAGTAGGTGACGGTCCGTGGACACAGGCGAAAATGAGACGCATTCGGCATAAATAGCTCCAGCGTTTTCGACATGTTAATAGTTTGGATCGGTACGTTTAAATCGAACGCGACACACACAGGGAGCGGTCTATCGTCATCTCTGATAAGAGAATTGAGAAGCAAATGACGGCGACTAAGACCAATCATCTCTAACCGAAAGTGTAAGGGAGAGAATGGGACATCTGCTTCTCGGGGATTTACCCCGAACAAGAAAATGGGATCAAGTCGTCGAGTTCATCAAGAGCGATGGCGATGTTGCTCAAATTGCCACAGCCTCCCTTGTGGCCTCCGATGCTGGATTTCGTCGTGCTGCCAATGACAACGGCGTCGCACAGGTCGTCTTGCTGTTGACTCGGCTCCCGCTCGCCGCCCGAGCTGCGGACTACGTTCAACGCCTTGCTGAACTCGGTGTGAATGTTACTGACGCGCCCAGCCTAACCGAACTCGTCGGTGCATTCACTGACGCGGCCGACGAGAACATGCGGCGCTCGGGTGGACGGACCGACTTGGGTGAGATGGCGCAGATGGCAGCGGTCGAGACGCTGACTTCCATTATAGGACATCGTACACAAAGCCTCTTCGGATCCTCGCCAGAGCAAGTACGGGAGGAGCTTGCGACTCTTGCGACGAAAAAGCAGTTCGGGTATCTGGCTAGCAATTTTTTCGCAGGTCTTACCCGTCGCTACCTTTCTTTCTTCCTCAGCCGGGAGCTGTCGAATCACGTCGGCGGAAATCGCCGTTTCGCAAACATCTCAGAGCACGATGAATTCAACCAGGCGCTCCATCTCCACTGCTATCAGGCGTCGCAAATCGTCCGGGAGTTCTCCGGGGCTTGGTTTTCGAAGACTAATTGGGAACAGGGGATTACCGCAGAAAATGCCAGGCGCTTTGCAGCCGTAGCCCTCAAGAAGCTCCGATCGGAACTTAAGAAGGGTGGAGGGACGGAGCGTTGAGCAACACACGGACCATCCTCTGCGGTGGAGTGCGTCCGACGGGTGTGCCGGACGAGAAGAGTCTCGTTACGCTCGATGTTGCAGGCCCGAATTCAAACGTTTTTTTGAAGATCGCTGACATAAGCAGCGCGATGGTCCAGAATCTTTCTTCAGTTCTAATGGACCTACTCGAACTCGCCGCATATGTATTTACGGCTGACCAGACGGCTGGACGAGGCGGAAGTCGCGGTGACGGGCAACGATGGAGGCGCAGATTCTTATTCCACATACCAGTTCGGTCACCAAGCCTATGGGCACGCCGAGAAGTAACCGAGGCGTTAATAGACACGCTATCGTTCCTTTCAGATGACGACTATACGTTTGAATTTTCCCAACTCCAACGGACGCAGCCAACTCAGCTCTATTTCGACAGCTTCGTGAACAGCTTGGATGCCGAAGCTGTGTTACTGTTTTCCGGCGGTATCGACTCGTTTGGGGGCGCGGTACAGTCTACGATTTGCGACAAGCGCAAGGTCGCTCTGGTGAGCCACCGGTCGGCACCGAAGCGTATTCCTGCACTTTCGTATCTGGCAACCGAACTCGACAGAAGAGCCGATCAGAAAGTTCACCACATCCCAGTCTGGGCGACAAAAGCCGAACAGCTCGGTCGGGAACACACCCAGCGGACACGTTCGTTCCTCTACGCTTCCTTGGCCGCTGCAGTGGCGCGCATGCTCGGACTCGATATGATCCACTTCTACGAGAATGGTGTCACGAGCCTGAATCTGCCGATTGCCCCGCAGTTAGTGGGAGGAAGAGCGACTCGGACTACTCACCCCCAGTCGCTGAATTCCTTCGCGAAGCTCTTCAGCATTCTCTTCGATCAACCGTTCCACGTTGTCAGTCCGTTTTTATGGCTTACGAAGGCTGAGGTGCTGCGGGTCATCAAGGAACACGGCTGCACCGATCTTATAAAGCACACGGTCAGCTGCAGCCGGATCGTCGAAGCGACGAAGCTGGAAACACACTGCGGCCGTTGTTCCCAGTGCATAGATCGACGCTTCGGAACACTCGCCGCAGGACTGACTGACGACGAGGACCCATCCGAGATGTACAAGATACAACTTATGACTGACCCGCGCGTGGTAGGCGAGACTCGGACGATGGCCGAGGCTTTCCTCCGGCAAGCGCTTGCTATTCGTACGATGGACGAACTCGAGTTTTTCAAGGCGTACCCTGAAGCCACCCGAGGCTTTCGCCATGTTGGGCTCCCCTCCCATGAGGCCGCTCGCCGAATCCACGATCTGTACCGCAGACACGGCGAAGAAGTAAACACTGCACTGACAGAAGGCCACCGTCAGCATGCGGCCGAGTTCCAAGCCGGTACTTTACCAGACTCATGCGTTCTAGTTCTATCCGTGCCGAATCGATATCGACACCGGGATGTCGCTCAGAAAGTGCCTACGTTCCGCAGGAAGGGTGATTTCTGGGAGGTCTGGTTTGAGAACGAGGAAACCACACTGAAGGATAGCGTCGGTACGCGCTACATTGCTCTTTTGCTGAACAATCCCGGTAGAAGAACGCATGTGGTTGACATGCAGCTTGCTGAAGCCGTTCTGAGCGGCAAGGTAGACTCAAGTTCTCTCCCCACCTATGTAGGAGATCCTAACGAAGTAGGAATCAAGATCCGGCAAACGCCTGCTTCATCGGGTGGCCCTACCGTTGATTGCAAGGCGGTTCCCAACTACCGCGTGCGCCTTGATCAGATCGAGGAAGAACTTAATACGGCCCAAGCTGCGGGGAATCCAACCGCCGCCTCTGAACTCAAGGAAGAAGCTGACCGTATCAATCGGCACATTCGGTCGATCATCAACCTTCGCGGTAGGCCACGTCCGTCTGCCGCCGACGACGAACGAGCTCGTGGAGCCGTAAGGAAAGCAATCAGACGAACAATCAACCAACATTGGAAAAAACATCCGTACTTAGCTCGGCATCTTGCGAAGCACCTTACTATGGGATTCACCTGCCTTTACGACCCCGACCCGCCAGTGACCTGGGCTACCAAATAGCCTGCCAATCAGTGAATTACGTCACTCCGCTTCTTCGCGGTCAAAATGGGACACTTTTTGTCCCGGCCAAGACACACTTTGGCTCGCGCTTCTGCTGAACCGCGCCACTTTCACTGTGACGCCCAGCAGGAGACACGAGAATGCCAACGAATGTGTATCAGTATCGGCCTGCGGAGGATTTCCGCTGCAAAGCCTGCGGCATACTCCTAGCCAAAATCGATGACAGTGGTTTGACTATTCGCCGTGGTGGACTCCAGGCCACGGTCGCAGGTGAGTACTACGCTTCGATCATCTGCTACCGGCCACGCTGCCGAACCCTGAACGTGCTGCGGGTGAGGACCAGGTTAGCTGAGGGAGAAACGACGACTTAGCTGTGACACCAGCTTCCACTCATTAAGAACCAGAGCGCAACGACGCCTAACTGCGGCCCCAAGTGAGCGCACGACGCCCGGCCAGAAAGGCAGGGCGTCGTGGCAAGCTCCTCGAGGGGCCGTGTTCGTGAACGACTCGAACAGGAACTCCAAACCGCTGGCTACCAAAAATTGTTGCGGGATCTTTACCTGAAAGAACCATTCCTTCGGCAGTTCGACAAGTGGGCCCATGTATTGGTGTTTATGCGGCAGGGCACGTCGCAGGACGTAGGAAAGGACAAGATCCTTCGCCCGATTTTTCAAGCCCACGGTGAGGATCAGGATCCTCGCTGGAGAGAAATCCTATTGGCGGTCTTTTGGCCGGGACTTGAGTCTATCCACTGGAGGAAGCGGCGATGGGACCCCGATGAAGAAGAACTCTGGGTGAACATCTTGTGGGCTTTCCACAAGACCATTTGCTCGATCGATGTGCTGAAGCGTACGAATCGATTGGTCCAGAAAGTGATCAACGATACTTTTCACAATCTCTACGCCGAATACCGTCGTGAATGGAACTGGATGAACCGAAAAGCCCCAGTCAACCTTCACGAAATCGATGAGAGGATGATAGGCGACAAAAATATTGATTTCCCTCTAATCGAACTCAGAGAGACAAAGGAAGCTGAGATCAAACGGATCCAGAAGCACCTAAGTGAAGGGCGAATCAACGAAGCTGACTTCCTCCTCCTCGTCGGAACCCGGATCTATGGCAAGTCGATAGTGGACTACGCCCGTGAAGTTGGGCTTGACTACGAAGTTGTCAAAAAGCGCCGTCAACGGGCTGAGGCGTCAATCCGGCAATTCGAATCGAAAAGATTCTGATTTTCCCCCCCAATTCTGTCCCCGCCCGAGGGTCTCTACCCCCCTTTCTCTCGTAGACGTGAACGAGAAACAGAATGAGGTAGACGACCAATGATAAGAAAAGCAGAGGTCAGAAGGCTGGTTGACGATCTTTTCGAGGAAGAAGCCCTCGTCCTTGGTGGACTTGTAGCTGTTCACAATTTGGACGACGATCTTGTATGGCGGTTGATCAAAAACCTCGATGTCATTCGTAGCAAAACACTTCGTCGTCTCGAAGACGAGACCCCGGACAATATCGATAACGTATCGGGAAAGCACCCCAACCTTTGCCCGCATCCGGCCATTGAAGATTTCCTACTGAAACTTCGGAGGGATTGAATTTTTGAAAACCCCCTCCGTCGATCTGAAACGGCACTATCGGACCCTCTCAGGGACGAAGACTGAAGAGGTAGTCAGCATCGTTGCCGACTTGATCACCAATTATCTCACGAGAAATCGAGAATCGTCAAATCCATCGCGGAAGGAAAAAGAACATGAGCGAGATTCAGAATAAGTCGAATAAAAATTCCGAAACATCAACCCAGCGAGTCTCTCGAAAAGAAAAAACCAAATCACCTTTTCATCCCGCTGAAACACGGGATAAGCGACTCAAGCTTTTCTTATGGGGTGATTCTGGCGCGGGCAAAACCACTCTCGCCCTTCAGTTTCCCAAACCCGCCGTCATTGATCTCGAACGAGGGACCGATCTCTACGGAGACGCGTTTAAGTTCAAGGTCTTGAAGACGACTGACGCCGACGATGTGATGGGTACGGTGGACTGGTTGCTCACGCACCCACACAACGATCTTACCTTGGTGATCGATCCCATCACGATCTACTGGGATGCCCTCCAACGAAAGTGGTCGG
Organism: uncultured Phycisphaerales bacterium; assembly: GCA_964620445.1. Taxonomy (GTDB): domain Bacteria; phylum Planctomycetota; class B15-G4; order B15-G4; family CAYZWU01; genus CAZUHB01. Next base: position 1,203 of record CAZUHB010000092.1, on the reverse strand, counting down.
AGATCTTCTTGCGGAGAAATAAAGGATCGAAGGGTTACAGGTTCGAATTTTACGATCTGCAAGTTCGCGATTGGATGACGATCAAGGCTGAATTCAAGGAGTTCGTCCGCAAGTTGATCGCGCTGGATATGCATGTGATTTGTACGGCACGCCAAAAAACTCAATACGGTGATAGCGGTTTCATGAAAGCCGTCGGCGTGACGTTCGATGGCGAGAAAAGCCTTCCCTACCTTTTCGACACAATTGTTCGAGTATTCCGAGACGGTCAAGGTCGGTTCATGGGCGAGTGCCTGAAGGATCGGTCGAACAAACTTCCGACCGGCGAGTTCGAGGTCTCCTACGACCTTTTCGAGAGACTCTTCGGTAAAGAGAACCTCGTGCGAGAGGCTCGTCCTCTGTCGTACGCCACGGGCGAGCAAAAATCTCAGATCCGGGATTTCATCGAACAGTTCGGCATAACGCCTGATCAAGTAGCCCAGCGACTCGCTGCTTACGGCACCGATGATCTGGACAATCTCACCGAGGAGAACGCTCTCCGCATCATTAACAAGTTTAAGTCGGCCCAATCCACACGGGATGAATCCACTACTTCAGGAAAGGAGGCATAGCCATGCCTACAGTTGATTTCAATAACATCGATGACGTTGATGATTTCACACCCCTGCCGGAAGGGCAGTATCCTGGCCGCCTCGATCGGATAGAGGAGGCGCAGACCAAACATGGAGACGAAATGTGGAAACTGCGCTTTGTGGTCGAATCCGGCGAGTACATGGGCCGCTACATCTTCGACAACATGGTCTTCTCGGAAGCTGCCCTCAAGAGAGTGAAGCTGATTTGCTCTCGAATGGGCCTCGACGTGTCCGGCGAAACGGAACTGACTCCTGAATCTCTGAAAGGACGAAGCTGCCTCATCACCGTCGGTATCGAAGACTACGGAGACGATGAGGGAAAGATCAAGACTCGCAATGTAGTGCCGTTCGCGGGGTACGACTCCCTTGAGGCCGACGATGAGGACGCTGACGAGGAAAACGTCCCGTTCTGATCGGTGATGATGGGAGTTGAGCGATGCAAGGCGGTCACGAACAGGTTCGAGGAGTACTCTCGACCATCAAGTATCACAATTCGAACTTCATGATCGGAGTTCTCGATAACGGCACCACTGTGAAGGGGAACATGCTGTCTCCTCAGGTGGGTCTGGAGTAC
>CAZUHB010000091.1:0-19117 GCA_964620445.1 uncultured Phycisphaerales bacterium | reverse complement strand
GGATCGGTGAGTCGATCGGGGATCGGTGAGTCGATCGGGGATCGGTGAGTCGATCAAGGATCGACCACGATCTCCACCGGATTGGATGCCTGGTCCCAGGGATTTTTCACCGCCCAGGCGTAGTGCATGGTGGTTCCGATCCAGGTCGGAATAGGGGGCGCGTTCAGCTGCGCGGCAGCATTGCCCGCGCCGTCGAAGGTGCCGTCGAAGTCGGTGAACACGGCCGTGTTCAGCCGCGCGAGAATGTAGTTGGTGAACCAGTCCCGGTTGAGCGGTATCGTGGCCAGGCCGCCGGGCAGAAGGGTGCCGGGCTCGGTGCCGGAGAGAGATCCCACGAGGAGGTAGTCCCGGTTGGCATTGGGCGCGCCGCCGTTGAGCGAGAAGTTGATCTGGCCGCCCGAGCTTCCCGAGAAGCTGAAGGCGTCGATGTCGAGCAGACTGAATCCGGTGGTGTACAGGGCGGTGAGGATATCGGGGATACCCCATCCGTAGTTGTTGTCCGGATTCGAGGCCTGGGTGGCCGACTGATGGAGCACCTCCTTCACGTCGGCTGGAGTCCAGTCGGGGTGGGCGTCGAGCAGAAGCGCCACGGCGCCGCCCACGAGAGGCGTGGACAGGCTCGTGCCCGACGCGTAGGTGTAGTCGGTCGGTCCGCCCGCGTAGGCGCAGAAGGTGTAATACCCCATGGCGCACACATCGGGTTTGATGCGGCCGTCGTAGGTGGGGCCGCTCGACGAAAAATAGGCGAGCGTGCCGTTCGATTCGACCGCGCCGCAGGAGATCACGCCGTCGCTGTCCGCCGGCGCACCGATGGCGCCCGGGTACTGCCCTTCGTTGCCCATGGCGTTGACCACGCAGACCCCCTTGCTCGTGGCCCAGTTGGCCGCGATGGTGGTCACGCAGGTCTGGCCGTCCATGTCGCTATAGGAGTACCAGTCCCTGTAGATAAGCGAGCTCGACGCCACATCGGCACCAAGGCTCTCGGCCCACTCGATGCCGGCCGTCCACCAGTCCTCCTCGATCGGCACCTCCTGCGTGACATCCTCGGTCTTGGCCAGAAGGAAGCTCGCGCCGTAGGCAGGACCGTAGAGGGTTCCGTCCTTCTTGCCGCCCAGGGCCGACCAGGTGTAGGTGCCGTGGTAGTGCTGGTACCAATCGTCGCCCCCCTCGTTCTGCGTGTTGCCGTCATTGTTGATGAAGTCCCACTCGGCGATCACGTCGAGACCGGCGAAGCATTCGTGGTCCTTGTAGTAGCCCGTGTCCATCATGCACACGATCACCCCTTCGCCATTGAAACCGAGATCGTGCACCGCGGGCACATTGATCTGGTCGAGCTGTGTCCACGAATCGCCGTAGTTCAGTCCACGCGATCCTTGTCCGCCCTGGCGCGGAGAAGGAGGCGGAGCGATCGGTTCCGGATTGTTTCTGTAAAAGCCGACGATGAGGTCGACACGCACGACGCAATCGAGAGACGCGATCGATTCGAGATTTTCGATCGGCGCCTCGACACTGATCGCATTGAGTACGCGGCTGTCCGCCCTGTGCCGCGTGCACAGGGGAAGCACGGCGTCCTTGTAGGCCGAGCAGACAGCCAGGTCCTGCGCGTCGACGAGCGGACCGTCGCAAACCTTGGCGCGGCGCCAGAGGGCGCGGGGGCTCAGTTCTTTCTCCCGTTCCTCGATCGCGGCGTCGAGGAGATCGGCGTCTTCGATCCCCTTGTCCCCGAAGTAGACCCAGACCTTTGCCGAGGTGGCGTCCGGGTAGGTTTCGAGCCATCGCTCGAGCTTTGGAGTTATCTTGGCCGGATCGGGCCGATCGGCACCGATTGCGTGTGATGCAAAAAGAGCAAAAGCGAATACGATAGTGATCATGTAAAGGTACTTCATCAGTTTGGCTCCTTGGATTTTCGGCTGACCTGGCATCATGATAGCATAAATGGCGATTGATCCTATCGAAAGAATCGCCACAGTCGATCATCTCGAGCGAATTCCCGCCGTAAGTCCATTTAGCTCGTCGCTCCGGTTCTTTTCGCACCGGGGCTGAAAAAATCTGAACCGGATCATCGTTCCGCGGGGACTGTAAAGGCGGAGGGCACGAGCGGAATTATTTGCCGTGACCGGCATCACCGTGCCATGTATTTTTGTGGGTCGTCCCCGGAGTATCGATTTTCATGAAAGACCTCGAAGAACTCCTTGGCCACGCCGAATTCGTGAACCGGCTCGCGCGCCGTCTCGTCTTCGATGCGAACGACGCGGCCGACATCGCTCAGGAGACCTGGCTGGCCGGTATGCGCAACCCTCCCGGCTCGAAAGAATCGATACGCGCGTGGCTGTCACAGGTCATCCGGAACGTGGCGAGCAAGGTGCGCCGCACGGAGTCGCGGAGAACGAAAAGGGAACAAATCGTCTCGAGAGCGGACAGGGCACCCTCGGCCGCCGAGGTGGTGGAAAGGGCCGAGATCCGCCACCGCGTGGTCGAGGCGGTCCTGTCCCTCGACGAGCCGTACCGGTCCACGATCCTTCTCCGGTTCTACGAGGACCTCGCGCCTGGCGAGATTGCCGGGGGCGAAGGGCTTCCCGTGGAGACGGTCAGAACCCGCCTCAAGCGGGGCATGGCGCTCCTGCGAGCCAAGCTCGACGCGCTCCACAACGGCCGGCGCGACGCCTGGTGCCTGGCTCTCGGACCGATCGCCGGGCTGAACTGGGCCGCGCCGAGCGCCACTGCCGCTGCGGGGGCCGCAAAACTTTCAGGAGGGTTGATCATGGCCAGCAAGATGAAGATCGCCGTCGCCATCGTGATCGTTGCCGTGGGCGCTTTCGTGGTGTGGCAGATCTCGGACGACGAAGGCGGAGCGCCGCCGCCCATACCGGGAGCGGTAGAACCGGGATCGCAGAATACCCTCGCAACAGACGGGACGCAAGGCGAGGTGGCCCGACCAGCCGACGGGGATGCGCCCGCCACGCTCCGGTCCGCCCTGGAGAAGATCGCCATCGAACCGGAGGGAATCACGATCACCGGCCGCGTCGTCGACTCGGTCACGCGGGAACCGATCCCGGCCTTCGATCTCCACCTGAAGCGCCCCGCGCCCGAAAACGACCCGCCCTGGGCGGACGTGGTTCACGAAACGGTCGAAAACGAAAGGGGCCTCTTTTCATACACCACCGCGTCGGCCGGGCCGCACAGGTTCTGGGTGCGCGCATCGACCCACCTCGAACAGAGGGCGCGGCTCGAGGTCGCTCACGGACAGCGGCTCGCCCATATCGAGATCGCCCTCGATCCCGGCGCCCGAATCGCCGGCCGCGTGGTCGACGCCCAAACCGGCCATCCCGTCCCCGGCGCCCTGGTCGGTGCCACGAACCACCCGGGAGGGTGCGACCTGAGCTGGGTGCTCTTTCTCGGCCACGGCGAGCACGCCGTGCATGCCGCCGCCGACGAGCAGGGCCGGTTCGAGCTGCGCGGACTGAAGAAGGGAAAGCAGACGATCGCCGCCCTCCATCCCCGCTTTGCCGAGGGATTCGTCGACGCCGATCCCGCGGCGGGCGAGGCGGTCGAGATCCGGCTCGAGCCCGGCTACAGACTGCGCGGCACCGTGCGCGACGATGACGGCGAACCGATCGCCGGAATTCTCGTCAAGCTCTGGGGGAGGAACGTGCCGGTCGCGCGCGTGGCGCGGAGCGATCGGAGCGGTCGCTACGAGACCGGACCAGTGATGCCGGGCTGGGTTCATGTCGAGGCGCAGCCTACGCCGGGCGGGGCGCGCGAATTCGCGAATTTCACCGTCGAGTCGAAAAACATCGAGCTCGTCGATCGGGACGTGAAAATCGATTTCGGCCCTGATCCGGGACATGTCACCTGGAGCGGAACGGCCTACGACTATGACGGAACCCCATTGAAGGGCGCCAGGATCGTGGTCGAACGGCGGCATGATCAGGACTATCCGCGGTACGAACGGGCGCACGAAACAAGAACCGACGAGGAGGGACGGTTCGTTCTCGGGAAGCTTTTGCTGAAGCAGTACAAGGTGGACATCTGGTACCTCCATGTCATGGCCAAGGTCACGTGGGACGATATCTCCTTCAACCAACCGGGATCGATCGAACAGGACATCGTTCTGTCGGGCGGGATCGTGCGCGGCGTCGTGGTCGACGAAACCACCGGAGATCCGGTCGTGAGCGACGAGGGTCTCATTCTGGCCATGACATCCACCTTTCCCTACAGGACATTCACCTCCCGCCTCGACGGGAAGGGAGAGTTCCTGCTCAGAGGGCTGCGCCCGGAGAGCTACTCGATCTCCTGTTCCATACCCGACTGCCCCCATCCCAAGGTCGACCCGATCACCATAGCGAGCGGCGAGGAACGGATCGAGCTGCGCATCGAGGTCTCTCTCGGCGGAACGCTGGAAATGAGGTTCGACGGATTCGACGCGACGCGCCAGCGGCGGTTTTCGCTCTCCCTCGAAGGGCGCGGCGGGGCGGAATCCTCGAGCCGGTCGGAGCGTTTCAACGTGTGCGGCAGCGACACCGAAATCGTACGCCTGAAACCTGGGGAATACACGGCCACGATCGCGAGCGACGGTCTTCGCCCGTTGACGCGGGAGTGCACGATCACGCGCGGCGTCACGACGGAGCTCTTTTTCGACGCGAAGGATTTCGAAAAGGATTCTTCCCTGGTCGGGGTCAACGGAATCGTGTCGTTCGACGATGGCTCGTTCGCCGCGGGCGCATGGCTCTTTTTGAGCGGACCCGAATATCTCTCGACGACCACCGACTCGGAGGGAGGATTCAGCTTCGAGGGCCTGAAACCGGGCCGCTGGTCGGCCACGATCCAGCTCGCCGACGGCGCCGAGTGCAACACCCTCGATTTCGCCGTTCCAGAGGTGAGCGCCGATCCGGTGCGGGTCGAGTTGGTCATGGCGCGGGGGCGCGTGTCGGGGACGCTCTGCGACGGGCGCGAGGACGAACCCCTGAGCGACGACGGCGCGCGATGGTTCCTCGCGCTCATCGATACCGAGACGGAGGAGAGCCTCTCGTCGGTCGGCAACCGGCGGGGTTCGCGATTCAGCTTCGCCGGTGTTCCCGACGGGCGGTACGTTCTTTCGGTCAGGGCGCGCGGTTTCGGCGCGTTAGAGACAGAGCCCTTTTACCTGCTCGGGGGCCAGAGCGTCGACCTCGGCCGGATCGCGCTCCAGCCGTCGGGTGTGCTCGACATCGAGGTCGTCGACAGGCTCGGCGGCAGCGTCCCGGCCTTCAGCATCGTGTGCGGGGAGCGGAAAGTGCAATTCTGGGAGCGCCAGGCGCTCTCACCCGGAAAATGCCGATGCTTCTCGCTTCCGCTCGGCGAAGTCGCGATCACGATCAGCGCGCGAGGTTTCGCCGATCGATCGGCCAGGATCGTTCTGGAACCGGGCCGGGTCGGCGCGCTCCGCGTCGAGCTCGACAGGGAATAGGTTTAATTTCGCGGTCATCGTTTGTTTTCCCCGATGAGAACGATTAGCCTAAAGCGCTCGCATCTTGCGGATCTTATCCGCGCGTCTTGCGGATCTTGTCCGCGACCGTTGAATCGTCCTCTTGAGGAAGAGCCATGTCCGTCGACCGTCCCATGTTCATTCTCGGTCCTCCGCGGTGCGGGACCACCCTCCTCTACCGGTGTATCGGAAGCCATTCCGACGTGGGTTATTTCAACCGCGCCAACCGCAAGTTCATGCACTTTCCGAGGCTTGCCCAGTTCCTGACGCACATCGGCCTCTACGCGGACCATCCGCGCGAATCGCGCACCATCTGGGACATTTTTCACCAGGGAGCCGACAACGCGGTCCTCGACGCCGCCGACGTGCGCCCCGGCGAGGCCGAGTGGTTCCACGGGATGGTCACCGGCGTGCTCGCCGCGCGGGGAGCCAAGCGGTTCGTGGCCAAGCTTCCGTCCCACTCGGTGCGCGTGCCCTGGCTGAATGCCGTCTTTCCCGATGCCATCTTCGTGCAGGCGCTGCGAGACTGGCGCGCCGTGGTGAGCTCGACCATGGTCAAGCGGGCCAAGGATTTCGACGGCCAGTGGTTCGGCGTGCAGGCGCCCGGGTGGAGAGACGCGGCCGGCCTGCCGCCCGAGATGGGCGCGGCGTGGCAGTACAGGGTGTCCCACGAGATTCTCGAGGAGCAGGCCCCGCGCTACGAGGGCCGTTTCATCCAGGTCTGGTACGAGGACCTCTGTCTCGACCCGGTCCCTGTCATGAAAGGCGTGGCCGAGGCGTGCGGGCTGAGCTGGACGCCCGAGATCGAGGCTGCCCTGCCCGGCGACGTGCGGCCCCCGTCGGACAAGTGGAAGAGCGTGGTCCTTCCCCACATGGTCGAGAAGATCATGGCCGAGCATGGCGAGGTTCTGAGCCGTTACGAATGGAGCGGCCAGACCGCCGGGATCACGACGACCCGGTGATACCCGAATTCCGGTTGCTTTCCCACTCCCTCCGGAGCACGGCGTAAAGGAACTCGTCCCCCCATTCGCCCTTGAACCAGATGTTTTCGACGAAGTGCCCCTCGCGCCTGAGCCCGAGCCGTTCGAGGAGCGCCACGCACCGCACATTCCGGCAGTCGGTGATCGCCATCACGCGGTGAAGATCGAAGACGCCGAAGGCGCGGTCGAGGAATGCGGCCACGGCTTCGGTGGCAAAACCCTGCCCCTGATGGGGGCGCGCAAAGGTGAAGCCGATCTCGCCCTGGCGCGATCCACCCCTGTCGGGAATCGGCTCATCGCCGATGAGACGGACCTCATCGCCGATGAGACGGAAGGCGAGGTCGCCGATGAGCTCCCCGGTCCGCTTCAGTTCCACGGCATAGGCTGCCCACCGGCCGGGCACGTCGAGCGGACCCCGCTTGTACTCGTTGATGAAATCCCGGCCCTCGGTTTCGGTCATGCCGTGCCATGTCTGGTAGCGGGCGACCTCGGGATCGTTGCGGTAGGCGACGAGAAAAGCCAGGTCATCGTCGCGGAGGCGGCGCAACAGGAGGCGCGCCGATTCGAGCGGAATCATCCCTTCTGCGGTCATGGGCCGTGAGTCCTTTGAATAATCACCAGGTCAGAACCGATTCTCCGACGCATCGCGCGGCCGAGTGTCATGAAGCACCGTGCCCCAGAGATAGAGCTGGCTCGGTTCGATGACGTGGGGCACATGGTCGCTCTCGTCGAAATACTTCTCGTAAACGTGAATGGCCAGCTCGCTGCAGTAGTACCTGTCGGGACAGTTGATGCCGAAGATGCCGGGCAGGTCGTAGCCGCTCCCCACGAGCACGCGCGCCCGGGCCACGGCCCCGCGCCCTCTCTCCTCGGTCGACCAGATCGGTCTGATCAGGATGATCCGGTGCGCGTTGTGCACGAACTTCCACAGGTCGGTGCAATGAACGCCGTCGGAATCCGCCTCGATCACCTCCCAGCGGGAATGGTCGAGCAGGGCGGCGTGGCTGAGCGGCGCGGTCGTGGCGCCGGCAACGAAGGCGTCGCCCGGTTTGTATCCTCGCGTGACGAGCCAGTCGCCGTCGCGGCCCTCGGAGACGATCCGATCCACGAAGGCTTCGGTCTGCGCCGAGCGGAGCGGTTCGTCGGGCGGGTCCACCACCACCCGGCTCAGGCAGGAGGCGAGAAGGAGAAGCAGCATGGCGGCGAGTGTTTTCATGGCGCGCTCCCACGTTCAACCATCACAGGGCGTCCCGTACAGGTTCATGTGGACCTTGTCGAAACGCAGCGACTCCGCTCCGTGAGCGGCCTTCCGTCGGGCGGGATATCCCACGGCGATGAGGGAGAGCACCTCTCTGTCCCCGGGAATCCCCACGATCCGCGCCACCGCTTCGGCCGCGGTGGTCCCGTCGTCGTGCATCCGCCGGCGGATCTGGATCCAGCAGCTGGCCAGGCCGATCGATTCGGCCGCGAGTTGGATGAAGGTGGTTGCGATCGCGCAGTCCTCGACCCACACGTCCGATTGCGCGCCGTCGGCGCAGACCACGATCCCCAGCGGCGCATCGGCGATGAAAGCGGAGCCGGTCGGCTTCGCCCGGGCGAGCCGCTCCAGCGCGGCGCGGTCGGTGACGAAAACGAATTCCCACGGATTGTGCCCGTGCGACGAGGGGGTGCGCAAGGCGGCCTCCGCCAGGACGGCGATCTTGTCCGCCTCGACCGGCTTCCGTTCGTACTTCCTTATGCTCCGTCGATTCCGGATGAGAGACATGAACATTTTTGGCCTCCCTGTTGATCTGGGCCGGTCACCGGCTCCGTTCCAGTGCACTCCGTTTCAGGGTGAGCGTGTGCACGGTCTTGCCGTCGATGTCGACGATCTCGAATACCGCCTCGGGATCGCTCAGAGTCGTGTCGAAGGAGAGCAGGCCGAAGGAGCACTTCTCGTTGTATCCGAAAAGCGCGCCCGGAATCAGCTTGTGGGTGTGCACATTGGTGAGCCGCGAGCTCATCAGGTCGTGGAGAGTGTAGGCGCCCTCCCTCTCGATCGTGCGCGCATCGGACCGGTGGCGGTCGGCGGAGAGGAGCATCACGCCGTCGATCCCGGCCTTTTCGATGAAGGAAAAGATCTCCTGTCGCTCATGGTCGAATCCGTCCCACGTGTCGAGGCTTCCCGGTTTCGTGCCCGACGCCCAGGGCACGGACGAGGCGATCACCTTGAAGACCGCCTTCGACTGGCGCAATCCCTTCAGGAGCCAGTTGAGCTGGGTCCGGCCGAGCATGGAGGGCTCGGCGACCTTCTTCGGGTTCTCCCTGTAGAACCGGCAGTCGAGCATGAAGAAATCGACGTTACCGAGAGAGAACTCGAACCAGCATCCGGGCGCCGCGCTGCCGCGGCCGTATCCGGGATTGACCCAGTTCTGGCGGAAGATGTCGAGCACCGGTTTCTTCCAGGCGGGCCGGTCGATGTCGGCGAAGCCCGTGCAGTCGTTGGTTCCGAAATCGTGGTCGTCCCAGATCGCGTAGATCGGCGTCGATGCCGCGAAGGCGCGGAACTCGGGCCTCGACTGCCGGCGGTAGTAACAGTAGCTCTGAGTGGCCGGCACCTCGGGAGTGTCGATATAGACATTGTCGCCGAGAAAAAGAAACGCCCGCGGCGCGCGCGCAAGGATCGTGGTCCACATCCGTTCGTTGTCGGGCGTGTACCCGGCCCCTCCACCGAAGGCGATGGAGAAAGCGGCCTGCGCTCCCCGTTCGGGCGCCGTGCGAAAAGAGGGGAGCCGATCGGGCGCGATCCGCTTGCCGTCCAGGGAGAGGTCGTAAAAGTAGGTGGTGTCCGCCTCGAGACCGCTCATCTCGACCACCACCGTGAAGTCCGCTTCCCGAAGGGTTCGAACCGGACGGGAGACGATCGGCTCGTCCATGTCGGGCGACGTGGAGACGCGAAGAGCCACCTCGATCTCGGACGCGGTGCGCACCCAGAAGCGCGCGCCCCAGGGCAGGATCGTACCCACCATCGGACCGTGGATCAGCTCCACCTCCTGCTGCCGCGCATAGGCGCCGAAGGATTCGGTTTCGCGGAGCGGGGCGAGGAGCGCGCGGGGACCGGCGAGAAAACGGCCGAAGGGGAGCCCCCCGTCCACGGCGCGCTTCACCGCGGCCATGGCTTCGTCGGTCCTGTCGAGCTGCGACAGGGCAAGCGCCTTCACGTAGAGAGCCTCCACATCGCCGGGATGGTCGTCGAGAAAGAGCCGCGCCGAAGCGAGCGCCTCCTCGGCCCGCCCCTGGGCAACGGCCGTGACCATGTTTCTGTGCGCCTTCTTGTAGGCGTCCTTGGAGGCGCGGCGCGGCTCGCCCTCCGCATTCAGGGCCGAGGTTGTCGCCCCGACCGGGGCGGCCAGGGCGATGAACGAAATGGTCAAGAACAGGAGCCGTCTCGATAGAATCACGCCGTTCTCCTTCGTATCCGTCGATCTTCAGCCCGATTCGACCTGCTTCTTCAGAGCATCCACATCGAGAGCGTCGACGTACTCGATCAGTCCTTTCCAGATCGAGTGGTAGCCGAAGCCGCCCGATCTCATCTCGCGGATCGCCTCCTCCTTGGACCAGTCCTGCATGGCGATCCTGTAGATCGCCACCATCATGCCCGTGCGGTCGGCGCCGTGCTGGCAGTGGACGAAGACCGGATGCCGCGCCCGATCGGCGAGAATTTTCAGGAAGTCGACCACCTCGTCCTCCTCGGCTTCCCAGGCCTGGGCGGTGATCTTCACGTAGTCGAGGCCCGCCTTTTCGCACTCCGACCTGTCCGAGTGGAGCGAGCGGAGGTTGACCACGGTCTTGATACCCAGTCTCTTCAGTTCCGCAAAACCTTCATCCTCGGGTTGGGCGCCGCGGTAGAGGGTGTCGCTCACCTTGTGGAAATTGGGCAGACCTTCAAGACCCGCGATCGGCTGGGCCCACCGGGGGGGGCGGTCTGCTTCGTCGATCCCGCCGCTGTCCGGTTTCTCCTCCGAATTCCCGCACGCGGTCAGGAAACAGAGAAGAATGACGCAGGTCGAAAGATGGAGTGAAGCTTTCATTCCTTGTCTCCGCTAGCCGGTAACAGGGCTATTTTATCCCCGGCCTTACCTGGCTGGAAGGGATTAACGGTCCCTGCTTCACCATTCGGCCGGCGTCAGAGCTCCCGCCATTTCCACGTTTTCCCGAGATTGGCGCGTGCCTCGTCGGAGGCGAAGAAGCGTGTCAGTCCGCATTCGGAACAGAGCACGAGAATGAACCGCGCCGTGGCCAGGAACCTGCCCAGACCGGGCAGGAAGTTGGGTGCGTACCCGCCGCCCGAGCTGATCGGGTTGCTCTCGTAGAGGTGGTGGCTGCCGCAGTTGGGGCAAGGGGAGTATTTGTTTGTCATCGTTCTATTTTCACCCGAAAGGGATTTGAAATAACTGAAAACGGTCGGGTTGATCCGCGCCGGATTCTTATTCGACAGTGAGCGTTTCGAGGTTTGTAAACCTTGTGTAGAACCCGTTCCACGGACCGACGAGCGCTTGTAGCGGCGCAAAATCACCGCTACTCCAAGTCGCCGGCACTGTGACCGACATCGAGAGGAAACCATCGGTCGCGATGTTACCCACTGGCGAAGACCATTGGAAGGGCCAGATATGAAGAGAGCCGTGCTGGGTGACGATGGGCGGATCGACAATCGACTGGCCCCAGGCGAGCGTTACCGGCGCCAGCGGATAGCCGACGATCGTCAGGTCCACATTTGCGCCGGGAGTCACGTCGCCCATGTGGTAAAGGTGATAGTAGAATTCGTCGGCTCCCATATCGGCGCCGGATCCCGCGACGCGCGGATCGCCCTCGAAGTCGGTCCCAGGGAGATCGGCGAAATCGCTGCGGCCGCTCTCCCTGCAGGGCGAGCCGTAGGTGAGGTGGCAGTCTCCGTTCGTCCCGTCTCGAAAAAGCGGATCCGCGTCGATCATGCTCGCCTGATCCCACCGTAATATGGAGATTGTATCGACGAAGACGGAGCCTTGCGCCCCCTCCACGTCGCTGTGATCGATCTCGAGGATCGACGGTTGCGAATAGCCGTAGCCGGCGATGTAGGCTTCCTTGCCATCGACGGCTTGATTTCCCCAGAGTATCGAATTGGTCACTACGGCCACGCACTCAATTTCGATGCAGAGACCGCCTCCACGCCCATAGGTTGAGGAGGCTTTGTTGTCGACGATCGTGTTGTTGACCATTACGGGCGCGCATCTCCATCTGGCGTAAAGGCCTCCCCCGTACGAAGCTTCGTTACGCGAGAGGAGGTTGCTTCCGATAATGGGATTGGCGTGAAAATTCAGTTCGATGCCTCCTCCGTAGTACGCAAGATTTTGATCGATCCGGTTTCCCACGATCACTGCCAAGGAGTTCGTACAACTGATGCCGCCTCCATGCTCGGCCGAGTTGATGCAAATCGTGTTTCCACGGAGAGTACACGCTGACGATGACAGAAAGACTCCTCCGCCGGTGGAATTCGCCGTGTTGATCATGTCGTGCCCGACAATGAGATTGTCCTCGATGATCGGTGATCCGTATCCGCAGAAGATGCCGCCGCCGTCGATGGCCGAGTTTTCGGCGATTCTGTTTTCGGCGATTCTCGGGGATGAATATCCGGTCATGATTCCTCCCCCGTTCACGACGGCAGTATTTCTTTCGATAAGATTGCGCTCCAGGTTTATGTAGGCGTTGTACGCGCAATGCACACCTCCACCGGAAGCGGCGGTGTTTGCCGATATCGTGTTCCTGAAAATATCAGCGGTCGATGAATGACAAGAAATTCCGCCGCCGGTGCTGTATGTACCCGGCGCCGTGTTGTTCGTAATCGTGTTCGATTCTATCGTCGGAGTCGAATTGGTGCTGACATACAAACCGGCGCCCTGGGAGTACTCGCCGGGAACGGAGTTGTCCTGAATCACGTTTTCAATGATCAACGGGGAGGAGTAAAAACCGCAGCTGATCCCTCCGCCCGAATAGGCGGTGTTCGCCGAGATCACGTTGTTGCGGATAGCGGGCGCTGCCCACTGCGTACAGAAAATGGCGCCGCCGCGCGACGACGAGGATTCCACGGTTCCTGTGCCGTTGGTCAGTGTAAATCCCTCGATCCGGGCGCTCGAGCTCTCGCCGCTCTTGAAAATCACTACACTTCCCGATTGCGATCCGTCGATGGTGGTGACTTGCGGCCCGAGCTCGCTTTGAAGGACGATCGTTTTCCCGACGAAATCGATGTTTTCGTAGTAAACACCGGGCCGGACGATGACAGAATCCCCAGAGATCGACGCATCGATCGCGCCTTGCACTGTGGGGTAATTGTCGGGAACGTATATCGTGGTGGCGTGAGTCGCGACGATCGGAAGCAGCATGCAGAAAACAAGAGCGGTTATTGATTTTTGAGTCATCGTCTTTCTCCTGTTCTTTCCCCTCTTGATCTATTGGTTCGACTAATCGATATTCAACACCAGAAGATTGGTCAGCACCGAACCGGCCGCAAAGGGCCCGAGGAGCGCTTGGAAGGGACGCTCCTCGCCCGATTGCCAGTTGCCCGGAATCGTGGCACCGAAATCGAGGATCCCTCCGGACGGGATCGTCCCGAGATTGAAAGTTGCCGCCAGGGGCAACTCGAGGAAAAGAGCGCCGCAGAGCGTCTGCAACGGCTCGGCCCTGACGCCGCTTCCCAAGGCGAGGGTGACCGGTTGGGTCCCGGGGATACCCGCGATGCGGATTGAGATCGACGAACCGGGAAACGGATCGCCCGAGGCATAGAGGTGATAGTAGAATTCATCCGCGCCCATATCGGGAAACGCACCGGCGATCCGGGGATCATCCTCCACGTCCGCCAGGGGTAATCCCAGCACCTGGTCGCTGCCGGTGTCGCGGCAGGGTGAGTTGAAGGTGAGATGAAAGTCATTGCCCGCCTTGTCGAAGAATAGCGGATCGGCATCGATGTTCCCCGCCCCGTAGTTGAGCTGGCTTCCCGCCTCTTCGAAGACCGAGGATAGCCCTCCCTCCAGGTCGCAAAACATCAGGTCGACGGTTATCGACATGTAAGGCGAGCCGAGGTAGATCTCCTTTCCCAGTGGAGCCTGGTCGTTCCAGAAAATCGTGTTGGAAAGGGTGATGAAATTGTCGCCGTCGGCATAAAGCGCACCGCCCTGGGCGCCGGCCGAATTGCCGTGAAAGGTGTTGTTGACAAGGGCCGGATAACCGGCAGTGGTCGAGTACCAGTCGACACCTCCGCCGTACAGGGACGCGCTGTTGCCGCTCAGAACGTTGCTCGCGAAAGACGAAGGGTAGGCGGTCTGAAAGGACACTCCGCCGCCGCGATCGGCCTGATTGTGGCGGATGTGGTTTCCGATGATCGCCGAATAAGAGCCCGAGCAGGCAATGCCCCCGCCGTAGTAGGCGCTGTTGTCTTCGATCACGTTGTTCACGATCGTGGGTGAGCACTCGGTGTTGTAGATGCCGCCGCCGCTGCCGTTGACGGCGGCAATGTTTCCAGCGATGTAATTGCCCTCGATCAACGGCATGCAGTAGTAGCTGTTGCAGATGCCGGCGCCCCGATCTCCCGTATTGTCTACGATACGGTTATTCGTGATCGTCGGAAACGATGAGTAGCAGCAGATACCGCCTCCGCTGCCGGTTGGGGATGTTGCGTGGTTTCCCGAGATCGTGTTTCCCGTCACCGTGGCGGTGGAACTGTGATTGATACAGAGTCCTCCTCCGGCGGGTGACGAATTGCCAGAGAAGAGGTTGTTTTCGATCAGGGGCGACGAAGAGTACTCGCAGGCCAGGCCGCCCCCGTTGAGGTCGGCCCAGTTGTCCGAGATGACATTGTCCGTGATGGTCGGACTCGACGACGGCCCGCAGCAGATCCCGCCTCCGAGCGCCCGCGAGCCGTAAGCGTTGTTCGCCGTGATGGTGTTTTCTTTTATCAAGGGGAACGAATAGCAGAAGATCCCCGCCCCGTTCCCGAAATAGACCGAGGTGCTGTTGGCCGTAATCAGATTCTTCGTGAGGGTCGGCGACGATCCGGGCGCGCAGAAGATTCCGCCGCCCACGTAGTAGCTGTTCCAGTAGGTGCCCGTGCCGTTGGTGATCGTGAAGCCCGCCAGTATCGAATCGCGTCCCTCGCCGCTCTGGAAGACCACGACGCTGCCGCTGCCCGATGCGTCGATAATGGTCGACGCCGCGCCGCTCTCGCTTCGAAGAGTGATCGCTTTGCCGACAAAGTCGATGTTTTCGAGATACGTTCCCGATCTGACGATGACCACGTCGCTCTCGGCCGCGGAATCGATCGCGCCCTGAATGGTGGTGTAGTCGTCCGGAACGTAGATCGTCGCCGCACGTCCCAGAGCCGCGCTCATCAGCAAGACGATTGCCCAAAGCGGAAGTGCTTTCCCGAACATTCGGTTTCCTCCTTCTCGGAATGAGTCCTTCTCCGTGTGGTGTCTGGTTTTCGAATTATATAAGAAGATTGGATGAACCAATAGACAAACTCCTTTGTTTTGTCTCCCCTCGCCTCCCCGATCGCCAGGCGTCGATCGAACCGATTACCGCAACGATGCCGCCGGCCGAATACCGACGGTCGGGAGTTTCAACTCCGGCACCTCGTAGTCGCGAAACGCCGAGCGGCAGTCGCGCGTATAGTTGTCCCACCCGCCGCCGCGATAGATCCTGGCTTTTTCCAGCGTGGTCGCGCCTTGCGATTCGTAGGCGCTTCCGTCGACCGGTGTGTCGGCGTAGGGAGCAAAATTGTCCCGGCACCACTCCATGACGTTTCCATGCACGTCGAAGAGTCCATAGGCGTTCGGTCGGAACGAACCCACCGGCGCGTGAGAGCCATACCCGTCGTCGAGCCAGTCGTCATAGGGCCAGTCCGCTTGCGTGCCGGCCCTTTTCCAGGCCAGGTCGCACACATTGGCAGCTCCATCGAGCGAGCGCTTGTCGTCGCCGGTGAACCAAACCGTCGTCGTTCCCGCGCGGATCGCGTATTCCCATTCGGCCTCTGTGGGAAAGCGTAGACCCAATCGAAAGAGCAACATCTCGCAGTCGCTCCAGCTCACACATTCCACGGGATGAAGTGCCGAGTGCTGCTTCCCGCCGATAATCCGGTCGGGCCCGAAATAGCTGGGATTGTTACCGGTGAAACGCTCCCACTGGGCCTGGGTCGTTTCGAACTTGGCGAGCAGAAAAGGCGGGACCGTGACCTCATGGACCGGTCCTTCTTCGTCTTTTGCATGGGGATCGACATTTGGGGAACCGGCAGGGAGCTCGTCCGCGGGCCGGGTCGCTCCCATCGAAAAGGTTCCGCCCGGAATGAGCACAAAGACGAGCCCCGACTCCTTGGTGATCGCCAGCGCGCCATCGCTTCCGCGCGGGGGAGGAGCTCCGGTTTGATAGTGAGCGAACTCCCAGAGCCCGGACGCGGGGTCCGGCCCGAGAGGAATGAAACCGATCTGTTCCTTGAACACAAGGCCCTTGTACTGTGGGCAGAGCGTCTCGTCGCCGATTGATGTGACGGCACTGGCCCACTCGGATCGGTATCGATCGATAGTCGCCGCCTTGATCGACGATGCAATATCGATACGGGCCCGGACGCTCTCCATTTCGCCGGTTTCGGGATCGATGAGGCCCTCGATGCCTTCGATCAGCTTGGCCAGCGTGCCGTACTGCCATTCGAGCGCGATCCCGTCGATGCTGGGCTCTTCGGCGCGGCCCAGGTTTTCGAGCGCTGAACGGTGCGCGTCGAGACGCCCGCCAAGCGCCTTGGCTCGTTCACGCCATGCGTTCAGATCCTTTTCCATGTGGGGAAAGGCCGGCCAGAGCCGTTCCGATTCGGCTTTGAGATCTGAGAGGCGTTTCACATCGGCAAGTCGGATGATTTCTCGGTAGCCTTTTTCCGCTTTATCACGCTCTTTTCTGATCGCGGGTAAAGATACGAGCAGTTCGTAAGCGATGAACGCGATCGCGGCGAGGAGCGCCACAGTGCCGGCGGCACTCGCGACCGGATGGCGCTGGATGAATTTCCACGCGCGTACCCCGACGCTGGTCGGCCGCGCCAGGATCGCGTCACCCGACCTGTACCGCTCGAGGTCGGCGGCCAACTCGGCCACACGCTGATAGCGCTCTTCGGGGGTTTTAGCCATGGCCTTGAGACAGATCACGGCTAGGTCGCGTGGTACACGCGGCTTGAGTTTGCGCGGATCGCGCGGCGCACCCACGATGATCTGCTTGAGAATCTCGAGGGATGTTTCACCTTCGAAGGGGCGCTTCAGGGTAAGCGTTTCGTAAAGCGTCACACCGAGGGAATAGATATCTGTGCGCTTGTCGATGGTCCGGCGCTGCCGCATGGCCTGCTCGGGCGACATGTAGTAAGGCGTGCCGGCGAATTCACCCGACCGGGAGAGAGCCAGCGCATCCTCCACCTTGGCCAGTCCGAAGTCGGTCACCTTGGGACGGCCTTCCGGATCGAGAAGAATGTTCGATGGCTTAATGTCGCGATGGATCACCCCGGCCTGGTGGGCGTGTTCAAGAGCCTCGGCGATCGCCACGAAGAGCCCGGCCAATTTCCGGTAGTGACCCGAGGGCTGTGCCGACCGAGTCCCGAGTTCTTTGATCCGATCGGACAGAGTCCTGCCGCCGGGGACCAGTTCCTGGGCTATGAAATGGCGTCCCTTGAATTCGCCAACTGCGTGGACCGCCACGATGCCCGGATGGCTCTGGCGGCCTCCGGCTTCTGCTTCACGGTGAAATTTCTGTACCGAAAGATCGGAGAGGCTCAGATGGGAGGGAAGCACCTTGAGCGCCACGCGGCGGCGCAGCGAGATTTGCACCGCCTCGAACACCGTGCCCATTCCGCCGCGGCCGATGATGCTCACGATCCGGAAGTCGCCCAGCGTCATTCCGGAGAGGTCTTCGTGGCCCGCCGAGGGGCCGCCACTGGACGGCTCTTTTCGCGAGTCGGCCATCTCGTCGAGGCCCTCGGCCACATAGAGAAATTCGTGAATCCGTTCGGCCAGTTCGGCGCCGCATTTCGGGTGGCCGCGACAGAACGCGTCAGGATCGGGCCGCTCCCCTTCGAGCCACGCTTGGCGAAATTCCTCGAGAGCCCTGTCGAGCCGCGAATGCGGCGTAGATGAATCGTCAGGCTTTGACATGCTTATCTCCGTACGAGAATACCCACACCAGAGCGGCCAAGCAGCCACCGTCCTTCGATGATTGGTTGCTGGTCCACAAAAGATTCCACGACACTTCCGCGGTTAGAACCGGGTGTCGAGCTGGCGTCGAAATCATGAGAAATTCTGGAGGCCAAAAGGATATCAATCTAAATGTCATTCAGGGTTTCGAGCCACAGACCATAGTCTGCATCTCTCGCCTCTTTTTTCCACCCGGAAGGCAAGCCGAATCTCCAAGGTTCCGATTTCCAGGACCTGTCGACTCTCAGCATGATGCAATCGTCGTCGCTCGGCCATCTCGACCCGCTCGCTTCCAGCCATTCGAAATAGGGGTAATCCCTGTGCTGAATGTTCGCTTCGATCACCTGCCAAACCATTTCGTTGTTCACTGGTGCACCTTTGTTATCCATGTCTTCCAAGGTCTTCAGCCACATCTTCAGCAGGAGGACATTGGCTTCTTTGACAGAGGTGCCGATGTGCATTCTCGTTTGGAGAATCAGGAAATCCTCGTAAGATCTGACATCGGGCAGATCGAAGCCGTACATTGCCTTGGAAGCCCATTGCATCCAGTAGACGAGTCCCTTGGTCAAATGAAGGTCCGGCATTTCTTTATTTCCTCTAAATCTCTCCTCGGAAAAGTTTCAAGCACCTCTGTTTCACACTCACTCATCGGATGAGGTCAATCCTCATCGCTTCGGCATGCAGGAGAAAAAGAACTCCCCTGGATCCTCGATGAACCCGGCCTTTCCACTCAAGAAAATCAGGAAAGCCATCAAGAATATGAACTCTCCAGCACGCATCGCGAAACTGATCGTCGCGTCATACAGCACGTGTGGTTCGGTTGCCATCTCCTCGAGTGTGCTTTTCGTTTCCTTTTTCTCCTGGTCGATATTTTCCTCTTCGTTTCCCTTGAGGGCGTTGTTGGCGAGACGGACGAGTTTTCGCGTCAACTTGTAGTAAACCAGCGCCAGGACTGCTACGAACCCGGCCGCGAACGGCGCCTCGTTGATCAATTTCGAAACCAGGTTGATTGGGATTTTCACCAAGAGGTCCATGTCCAACTCCTTTTTTCCGGCCCGAGCTTTTCGGAAGCTCTATCTCCCTATCGTGATCATCAAAGAATCCACCACCTCTTTCGCATCGGCGTCGGGCGAAAATGGCACCGCGAAATAGCGGTCCCTACAGCCCCTTTCCTCTGCCGTTCCAGGAAGTTGCTCCGTACAACCGGCTAGACGGAAACACCCTTTCGACCGAACGCTTCCTTGCGGTTTTTTGGTGATCTCATCAAAAGGGAGAGTGAGGAGGGCTCTTTTTTCCAGAATCAATCAGTGATCAACGACGAGGCAGGACGAAGGCCCAGCCCTCTGTCCCGGTCGGTGGGACCGAATTGGTCACGGTTCGCTGAACGGCAGTTGAAAGCGTTCGCATTCCAAGCGCCCCCGCGATAGATACGGGCAAATGACCCA
>CAZUHB010000090.1:0-19439 GCA_964620445.1 uncultured Phycisphaerales bacterium | reverse complement strand
GGCCCCTTTTAGGGGCCTTCCTCATACCACCTGCTATGCAGGTGGTGCTGATTTCAACACGAGGGAGCTATCATGCGGACCGGAAAGAGAGCACTCTCCAATCCTCTGACAGTCACGATCCTCGCCGGCGCCATCCTTCTGATGGCCGTCCCCTGCTCGGCAGCCGACTGGGAACAGACATCGGGCCCGTCGGGCGGCCTGATCAACGCGATCGGATCGGAAGGGGCGGCCCTTTTCGCGGGCACGTGGAACGGCCTCTACCGCTCCGACGACAGCGGCGCATCATGGGAGCTCGTCAGCGGCAACGGTCTGCCCCACGGCATCAACGTGACGACGGTGATGTCGAACAGCGCGGGCCTCTTCGTGGGAACGCGCTACGCCGGCATCTTCCGGTCGACCGACAATGGCGCGAGCTGGATGCCTGTCAACACGGGCCTGACCAGTCTCGAGATCATCCAGCTCCGCGGCGCGGCGGCGGGGCTTTCCACGCTCTACGCGGTGCTCGGCGCGCTCTTCGACGACAACATATTCGTCACCTTCGACGGGGGCGACACGTGGCAGGTCATCGGCACCGAAGGGCCTTTCACGGCGATCGTGGATACGGGGACGGCTCTCTTCGCCGGAAGCGGGAGCGGCATCGGCATCTACCGCTCGCTCGACGGCGGCGCCACCTGGACAGAGGTCAACAACGGACTCCCCTTCATCGACATCTACAACGATTTCGTGGTCAAGGGGAGCGCGCTCTTCGTGGCCACGTCGGGAGACGGCGTCTATCGCACGACGAACAACGGCGATTCGTGGGAGGCGGTGAACAACGGCCTGCCTTCCGGCTGCGACATCCACGCTCTCGTGCTGAACGCAAACACGCTCTTCGCCGGGACGTGGGGCTTCGGGGTCTATTCTTCGGTCGACGACGGCGACACGTGGAGTCCGCCCGGATCGGGTTATCCCGGAAGCTGGGGCGAATATGTTTTCTCGCTCGGCACTCTCGGATCGAGCACCTTCGTGGGCACCTGGTTCTACGGCGTGTTCCGCACCGACGATCTCGGCGCCACGTGGAACGAGGCCAACGCCGGCCTGTCCGGATCGCGTCTCTACGACATGGCGAACATGGACGGCACGCTCTTCGGCGCCACTGCCGTGGACAGCGTTTCGTACACGGAGGACAGCGGCGCGTCGTGGACCGCATCGGGCAACGGCCTGCCGCAGAAATCGAATGTGGAGTCGCTCGCCGTCAGGGGCGCCTATCTCTTCGGCGGCACCGACAGGGAGGGTATCTTCCGGTCCGACGACGGCGGCCGGACGTGGGCGGCGAAGAACAACGGCTATCCCGAGTACAACGGCTCGGCGGGCAATCAGTATCGCGAAGCGGATTCGATGACCGTGAGCGACAGCGGCGCGCTCTTCGTGGGTACGGGGTACGGCATCGAGATGATCGGCGGTCAATTCAAGCGCAGCGGTGCGGGCGTGTGGCGTTCCACCAACAACGGCGCATCGTGGACCGAGGTGAACAACGGCTTTCCGATCATTTACTATGACAATTTCGGCCAACCGGTCTACGATCCGATCATCACGATCGAGGCGCTCGGTTCGACGATCCTGGCCAGCACTTATGCCGAGGGGATCTACCGTTCCGTGGATAGCGGCGCCACGTGGACCGCGGCGAACGCGGGTCTGCCCTTCAGCGGGAGCTATCCGTCCCTCTATTCCTTCGTCCGCCAGGGCGCGAACATCTTCGGCTGCACCTCGAGCGGTGTCTATCTCTCGACCGACGACGGTCAGAGCTGGTCGCGTGCCGACCAGTCCGGCCTGCCTGCCAACACGTATTTCACTTCCCTGGCCGTGCACGGCACGGACCTCTACCTCGGCGTGGGCCGGCTGCCCTATGCGTCGGCCGGCGACGGGGTCTACAGATCGTCGGACAGCGGTGTGACCTGGACCGAGGCGGGCGCGGGCTTCGAGGACTTTCCCGCGAGCACGCTCGTCCTCGTGGACACGACGCTCTTCGCCGGCACCTGGGGCTACGGCGTCTGGAAGCTCGAAATCGACCCGCCCCCCGGAAGCCCCCTGCCCGATATCAAGGTCAACGGCGACGACGGGCCCCTGACCGTGCCGAGCACCGAACTCGTTTCGATCACGGTTTCTCTCGATCCGGGCGAACAGGCAGGAGTGGCCCACGACTGGTGGATCGCCGCGCGGCTGAATGGCGCCCAGCTCTACTGGTGGACGCTTCCCGGATCGTGGACCTTCAGCCCATGGCCGATGCGCGCGCACAACGGCCCCCTCTTCGTTCTCGAGGATTACGTCGTGTCGGAGAGCACGCTCCCCGTGGGTTCGTGGGAGCTGGCCTTTGCGATGGACGCGCTCAACAACGCGTGGGAGGGGACTTTTATCGACTTCGTTTCGGTCACCTCGTACTGATCGGGTCCGAGCGGCACATTGCGCTCGGATGGCGCATAGACAAAGAGCGTCCCCGCCGACCGTGTCGTCTCGGCGAAGATGCGAAGAGGACTTTGTGGGGTGTAACAAACACGTCTTCCCACGGAACGAGTCAGCGCGCGCGGGAGCGGTTCAGTTGGTGAAAACGACGTTCGACAGGTCGACGGGCGCCAACGGTCCGCCGCTGAAGAAATCGGTAATCCCGCCCTGTATGTAGAACCTCAGGTTCGCGCCCGTGGAACCGACATCGAACGTGTATCGGTCGAAGTCGCCGTCAGGATCGGGCGTCATCCGAACCATGGCCAGAAAGGGAATCCTGGGCACGAGGGTGATGTCAAAATTGGGCAGGTACACGGGCGTGGAGTAATAGGCGGTGTTTGTCGCGAGCCATCCGTCCTGAACCATTTTGTTTTTGCGCAGCAGAAACTGGACCGATTCGCCCGCCGCCCATTCACCGAGCGTGTAGAGTGCGGCGTCATTTCCTTGCAGTCCGATGCCGGCATAGGTTGTGCGGAGCGCCGGATCCGATGCCCCGTAGAGTTCGAATCTGAAACTGGCCCAAGGATGGGCCGGGTACGAACCGAACCAGTACGTGCCCTTGTGGTTGCCGTTCGGAAAGCGGATGTCGAAGGAGTTTTCCGTGCCCGTGGGGCCGTTTCCGCCCACGTTGGGAGGGCGGGTGATCTTGGGTCCGCAGATGAGATCGGGTGTGAGAAGTGACTGGCCGATGCCGATTTTGTTGCCCAGCAAGAACTCCTCGCCGCTATCGGTGAGATCGACGGAGACGACCCATCCCCAGTACCCGCTTCCGGAGCCGCCCGCGGGAAGACCGGAAAAGACAAAGGCCGCTTCCTGTATAAGGGACATGTCGCCCCAACCTGTGCAGCTGTCACAGAAATAAACAGCCCAGCTGATACTCACATAAGAATATTCGCTGCCATAGGCGAAGCTGAACCCGTCGATCACCTCGTCGGGTAGCCCGTTTCCCTGGTCGGCGAGCTCTCCCCAGTCGAGCCAGATATATCGGGCCGTCATGCTCGAAAACCAGGACGTCTGAGCCATGTTGTCCCAGATCAGGGCGCCCTGCCGAGAACGCGAGTCGAGCCTGTTGCCGGAAGCGTCGATGGTCAACTGTGTCTCGCCCGCAACAGGCAAACTCCCGAGGTCCTGGCAGAGTGTTGCGCCGGCGAGCAGAAAAACGAAACACGATGGATAGAGCAGTTTCATGATTTTCATCTCTTTCATCCCTGGGTTACGAGGTTTGGGAACATGACATCCTTCGATCGGGGAGTCCTGACAATGCTCTCCGACAGACCGGTCGAGTCTCCTTTTTCTATAGTTCCATTCGTGGAGCAGGAAAAAGAAAAAGTTGTTCGACGAAGCCGGCCACTGTACGCTTGGTCCGATCTCGACATCCTGACCGTGGATCGACCACAACAAGTAAAAGCATGCCGAACAATTACCAGCAGCGACGATCCGCCTCCAAGATCAAACCGGCCCTCATTGCATCAGCGGGCGTCCTCGTCGTGTGCGCGGCGGTCTTCGTACTCTTCCACGACTCCGACCCGAAGACGGACATGGGCGAAGGGACCGCCAATACTGACCCGATGCACCACCCGCCGTGATCGCCCGGAAAGCGGGGTGGTACCCCGCCGCGGTCTTGATCACGAACCGGGTCCTCTCCGGACGCAACGGAACGAAGCTCGACCTGGGCGACCTGACGCTCCTGCCGGCCGGCCACCTGCAACTCACCGTGACCACGGCGGACTTCAGCCCCCTTGCGCCCGTGCACCTCGCTTTCGTGGATCAAAAAGAGTTTCCTTTGACCGCTCTGTCCGCCGGCGACTCTCTCCCGTCACTGCCCGAGTCGATCCGGGATGCCTTGATCGGTATCCACCCCACCCAACCCTTCGAGCTTGTCGACGTACCCCATCCCTTTCCCGCGGGAGAACCGCACTGCGTCGTTCCTGCCGGCCCCCTGCGCGTGCGGGCGTGGAACGACCGGCATCCGATTTTCAACGTGGGACGAAAAGAAGGGATCGAAGCAGAAGCTCTTCGAGAAAACCTTCATCCTCGGTGACACGGCGTTGTTGCCTGTGGTTGTTCCCTGAACCGTCGCCGCGGCACTCCACTTTCCCCCAACCGGCGGATTGCCCTCCAGCAGACTCGCTCGGGCAGCACAAAGACAAAAAATTTTTGAAATCCACGAGCCCCCGAAGGCCTGCTTCGCACTAGGCCCCCTGACCCAAGACTGGGCAAAGGAATTCGGCCTGATCGGAACCCCGAAATCCGAAGGGCCGGACAGTGTGATGTCGGTATTTGAGGCTCGTGGTAAGAAAGGATAAAACAATGAGAACATCAAATTCTAGAATCGACAGAATTATCGGTTCGCAAAGATCGATTCGGTACTTCATGACCACCGCTCTGTTTCTGTACCTGCTGCTCTCGCAGGCTGCCCTGGGGCAGCAGTATCCGGATCACACGCTCAGGGCGTCTACCGGAGGCTATGAAGACGAGTTCGGCAGAGCCGTCGCTGTTTCGGGCAATGTGGCTGTCGTAGGGGCAGAGCAAAACAACGATGAGGGCATCAGGTCCGGAGCCGTGTACGTTTTTCGCGAGCAAGCAGGTTCCTGGATTTTCGAGGCGGAACTTCATCCCATGAATCCCCAAGCTCTCGAATACTTCGGCACGTCCGTGGCGATCGAAGGTGATGTGATCGTGGTGGGCGCACGCGGAACAAAAGTTTCGGGGTGGAGTCTTGGCGCGGCCTATGTCTTTCGTTACGACCAGGGAAGCAAAACCTGGTTGGAGGAAGACATCCTCATCGATCCAAACGCTTTGGATGGAGATCGGTTCGGTACGAGCGTTTCCATTTCGAACGACGTGATCTTGGTGGGCGCCACTGGAGACGACGTCAATGGTCCCGCCGCGGGCGCGGCCCATGTGTTCCGTCTTTGGACATCCGATTGGCTTTACGAGGCCGAGCTCCTCGCTTCCGACGGGGAAGAATACGATTACTTCGGTCAATCGGTCTCGGTCTACGGGAATGTTGCCCTGGTGGGAGCGCCCTTCGACGACGGCGCGCAAGGATCGTACCGTGGCGCAGCCTACGTGTTCCGGTATCAAACAAAATCCAGTAGCAGGGGCTCATGGTCCCAGGAAGCCAAGATCGTCGATTTGCACGGCAATGGCGACGAACGATTCGGATGGTCCGTCTCCGTATGGGACGAGGTTGCGCTGATCGGTGCTCCCGAAGACTTCGTCAACGGCCCCAAATCCGGCTCGGCATTCGTCTACCGCAGCGACACCATGGGAGGATGGGGTCAAGAGGTCCAACTGCTGCCCGGAGACGGATCGGAGGACGACTATTTCGGCTATTCCGTTTCCCTCTGCAATGACATTGCTTTGATCGGGGCGTATGGTGCTGACGGATCAGCCACTGCTTCCGGCAAGGCCTACGATTTCCGATTCGATGAATACAACAACCTATGGACGGAGAACGAATCGCTACTCCCTCCGACAACTGCCCAGATTGACAGGCTCGGATGGTCCGTGTCTCTCAGTGGGGGTACCGCCCTGGCAGGTGCGCCGTGGACGGACTTCTTTTTGTACAAGCAGGGAGAGGCGTACATTTATAACCTGGTTCAAGATACGACTCTCACAATCGAACCGAATCCCCCCCTCTCGGGGGATTACGCGACCTTCACTCTGACCCACGGCAATCCTGATACTTGGGCCTTTCTGGGTTACAGCTTCCATGGCCTGGGATCGACTTACATTCCGGGCCTCGCCGTGTATGTCGATCTCCGCTTTCCCAAACAGGCGGGCGGACCCGCGTGGGCCAACTCGGAGGGGACCGCGGAATGGACTCTGCCGATCCCCATGGGCACCATGGGCCTGAATGTCTGGTTGCAGGCAGCGCAGTACGGCAAAACGACCAATGTGGTTGCCACGGTCATTCATTAGCTCGTTCGGCTGACGGCGGATCGGGAACAATGATCGGACCGCTCCCGTGATCCAAGAATAAAACAGGAACAGAAAACACCTGCAGACGACACAACGGGTGATTCATTCAAGAGCCTCCTCTTCGGGGAGGCTCTTCGTGTTCGAATCGTTCTGCAGTGCGGCCGACTCATTGTTCGTCGAGGACGCGGCAACCCGGCTGCGGAACGCGCTCCAAGGCTACGAGGAAAGGTCCAGGGAATTGGAGCAAAGGACCATCGTTGAAGGATATCGATTGCGGGTCGATGGGTAAGAGGGCGACGAATTACTTTACCTTGACAAGAAACAGATCAATTTGACCCGCGCTGTTCACGGTCGTGTGTCCCGTGAAGATGCATCCGCCATCACGGGTTGCGCGCACGGTGTAGCCGAACGACTCGCCATTGGTGGTGGAAAGAATATCCCTGTGCCAGGCAAGGCGACCTTCCGAATCTGCTTTGACCAGCAGCCCCATTTTGGGCCCGCCGCTCGAGTATTGGGAAAATCCGACGAGAAAAAATCCACCGTCGGTTGCCTCCTCCCCCGTCAATGTGTGGTTGGTTCCTTCCATGGGAAGCACGCGCCTCCACTTGATGTCGCCCTGCGAATCGATTTTGACGAGAAACGGGTCATCGCCCGAGGTGGCGAAGCTGGTCGTGTAGCCCGTGATCATGAAGCATCCGTCTCTGGTTTTCGTGATGTAATGTGCCACGTCTGATGCCGCACCGCCGATGGTTCTCGACCACTCCCGGGTTCCGGTTGCAGAGGTCTTGATGATATAGACATCTCGATCCCCGGCACCCTCGCTGTAAGTCTGCCCTGCGAGCATGTATCCGCCATCGTTTGCCTCCGCGATCGAGAAGCATCGGTCACCCTCTGTGCCCCCGTAAGTCCCTGACCATTGCAGGTCGCCTCTGGAATCGGTTTTTATGAGATAGACATCCTCTTCCCCCGCGCCCGAGCTGGTGGTTTCCCCGGCGAGAACAAAACCGTTGTCACTCGTTGGGATCAGTGCCCAACACCGATCACAGCCGCTGCCGCCAAATGTCTTCGACCACTCGACATCACCCGTCCAGTTTGTCTTGACGAGATAGAAGTCGAAGTCGCCGTTCCCGAAGCTGTTCGTAAAGCCCGCGAGGATGAATCCATCCTGGACCTCGTGAACGGACCAGCCATTGTCATCACCGGTGCCTCCGTATGTCCTTGACCACAGGATTTCACCGCCGGCGTCCGTTTGCACCAGGTAGACATCTTCTCTGCCTGCGCCGAAACTTTTTGTGACGCCAACGGCGATGTAGCCGCGGTCCTCTATCGGGCTGGCGAAGACGCCCCGGTCGAGTTTCGGAACGCCGTGTATCGGGCTGGCGAAGATCCCTCGGTTTATCGGGCTGACGAAGATTCCCCGGTCGAGCTTCGGACCGCCGTTGACCTGCACGAAGCTTTTTGCGGTCAGAGAATCAGCTCCGATCATTAAAGCCAAAACCGGTAGCAGGATTATCATTAATCTATTCATCCTGGCCTCCACAACGGAAGTTGCCGGATCTTCACCCCGCGGGCTCTTTGTCCGGCACAGATCCGGCTATCCTGCGATCGGTGGGACAGCGTTCTCCAGCGCCTCGATTTCAGTAAATTCCAGGGTCAGCAACGGTTGGGTGCCGCTGTTGGCCTCTATGTTATTAGTACATACTACTAACAGAAAGCAAAAAGATCAATTTTGTTTTTCGTTTTCTTGTTTGACGGGCTTAAGGTGTTTAATTAAAGGGAGTTGAGTGATTTGTGGTGTGGGGCTCTATCAGGGATTGTTGAGCGACCGGTTCCGCCCGCGGAGCGGATACGCTCTCCTCCGCCCGGGGCCTCGCCTCCCACGGTCCCATGCAGCCGATGGTTCCCGGCGCCGCTCACGTACCCGGTACGGTCTCGATGAATCCCCTGAATCCGGTTTCGTTCACTCTTCTTTCTCCGCCACCGAGGGCATTATGTGTGAATAAAGAAACCGGATCGGCTTGACCTGGTCCGTCCAGCTTCGCGTACCGCCCGTGGTCACCACGACCATGTCATACTCGGGCACCACAAAGATATACTGGGCGCGAAAACCGCAGGCCGCGAAGATCGCCTGGTGGTTCTCTCCATCGGGCGGGGGCAGGATCCACCAGAGATAGCCGTAGCCCACGAACCTGTCGTACGGCTTGGCAAAGGTCACGTGCTGCCGGACGGAAGCTTTCACCCAGGCTTTGGGCACCACCTGCCGGTCCTCCCAGCGCCCGCCCCGCAGGTAGAGCAGCCCGAACCGGGCCATATCCCGGGTCGTCAGGTGCAGCCCGCCCCCCATGTGCGGATGTCCCTCGCTGTTCTTGTACCAGCGAAAACGCTTGATCCCGAGGGGTTTGAAAAGGTGCTCCTTCATGAAGCTGTCGGCATGCTTGCCCGTGCGGGCCTTGATCAGGGCGGACATGAGGATGACGCCGCCGCTGTCGTACTGAAAGACGGTGCCCGGATCGCTGACCATGGGCCGGTCGAGGACGAACCGCGTCCAGCCCCGGGAGAGGGCGTTGAGCTGGTGATGGGGCGAATCCGGTTCCCGCTCGTTGTAGTCGGTGCCGCTCCGCATGGTGAGCAGGTTCTCGAGGGTTATC
Source organism: uncultured Phycisphaerales bacterium (assembly GCA_964620445.1). Lineage (GTDB taxonomy): Bacteria > Planctomycetota > B15-G4 > B15-G4 > CAYZWU01 > CAZUHB01. Next base: position 10,386 of record CAZUHB010000090.1, on the reverse strand, counting down.
GCCCGCTTGCGGTCGTCGAGGTTTTCGATTCCCTCCAGTTCGGGAAAAAAGTCGACGATCTTTTCCTCCACACCCCGGATCAGCTCTTGCTCGATGGCGATGCCCATGACGGCGGAAGTGAAACTCTTGCTCACCGACTGCAGGGTGTGCGGCTCATCGGCGGTGTGCCCATCGAAGTAAGCCTCGCAGACGATGTAGCCGTTGCGCACCACCAGCAGGCTGTGCAGGTCGGGGAAGCGATCGCCCGCTCCGATCAGCGTGACCAGCTCGTCCAGGCGATCGCCGTCCATCTTCTGGGCGGCCGGGGTGGAGACCGGCCAGGTAACGGTCGGCCAGGGCGGGGCATCGTCCGCACGGGCAAGAGCGCACAGCAGGACAAAAGAGACGAAGATGCGGAATAACATGAAGAGCTCCAAAGAAACTGGATTTCGGAGAAGGGGTGCTTACTTTTTGAATTTCTTTTTCACGGCCTTGAACCTGGGAGCTTCCTGCAGCTTTTTGTCCCAGATATTGGTGCTGAGTTTTTTTACTTCTTCGATGGGACCGTTCTTCGCCAGGATGTGGTTGATCTCGTCCAGTACGATCTCGCGTTTGAGCCCGCCCTGATAATACAGCGTGAGAAAAGGGCTGCAGCTCCAGAAAGCCTGCTGAACTTCCGTTCCGTCCGCCGAAATCTCTCCTATGAGATACTCCGCCACGTCTATGACCATGTTGACGCAGTGGCCGACCCAATGCTCCACCTGATCACTCTGGGTATCCTCGACGATCTTGATCCCGGGGATCTCGATCGGCTCGTAGACCTTCAACGTGATGTCCACCCCACGGGACGCACATTTTTCAATGTCCTGGAGAAGCGTTTTCAACGGAAAGGGAGAGATATCAATGAAAGCAATTTCCTGCACCCTATCCAGCATGGAGCGGCAACGCTCGAAAACCTCGTCGACGGAGCGGATCTGGTAAATCCGTTCATCGGCCGGCGGTTCAGAGAGTGTGGAGAGGGCATTTTCGAGGCTTTCTTTTCGATCCTTGAAGCGGCGCTCCATATGGGAGAGCACCTCGCGGTGAGGGACAGCCCGGAAAACGCGCTTTTCATCATGATTGAACATGACGGCGCCTTTTTTCTCCAAGCTCTCGAGGGCCTTGTAGGTGTTGGCCGCGGGCTTTCCGATAGCCTTGGCGATCCGGTATCCGGTGGCGGGTGATTCTCGCAAAAGGAAAGTGTAAATCTGTGCTTCGAGCTGGGTGAATCCCAATTCCCGCAACAACTCGATCGCGTCGAAATCGCTCACGTTTGCATCCTTCTCAGATCGAACGATAGATTGTCAGTTGCAATCACAACTAATGTTGACTCCGCATGATAAAAAACAACCGATATTTTGTCTAAGCGTTTTTCTGTTTCTTGGTGAACAGGAGCCGCCGGAGGGTGAGGCCGCGGCCTGATCCGAAGAGACGGAGACCCGAGCCGGGATCGAAAGTCCTCAGACCAATCTGACCCGCGGCATGCAGGTCAACTCTCCTGAGTGGAACGAAGAAGGGTTTGAATATCGCGGTCGATTTTCACGCGGTAGCGCTCGACCGCAGCCGGCCTGGACATGATCATGTCGAGCTGTCTCGAGTGGATGGTCAGGTGGCCGATGATCTTGAGGCGTTCCACCATGAAGTCGATGGGGTGGTTCTCCACGCGCGCGATCAGCGTGTCCTCCTTCACGTCGGAGCGGAAACCATGCCCCTCGAGGATATCGGCCACGAGTTCGACCCTCTTGAGGCGCCTGTCGAAGTCGGCCGCACCCCCCTTGAACAGAAAGCTGACGTAGTTCTCCTGCGGCCGGTCGCTCACCAGGCTCTCCACGGTGGAGAAGTGAAAGCCGAGGCGCGAGTTGAGGCTGCAATAGTTTTTCGAGATCATGAAATAGTTGCGGTTGGCGAACTTGGTGCGCACGCCCGGCGTGAGGGCCCTGTTCTGCGTGGCCTCGAACATGACCGACATGAATCCCTTGCGGTCGATCGGGGGCGGACCGTCCCAGGGGATCGCGGTGATCCCCTCCCAGAGGGCCAGCATGGGGATCGACGCGATGTTCTCGAGGCGCACGTATTTCCCTTCCACCTCCTCATTGAAACCGTCGTCGAGGTTGAGGATCCACCACTGCATGGGTACTTCGCAGTAGAGCTGCTTGCTCGACCGCTCGGGAAAGCGGTGCTCCTTGCCGAAGGAGAACATCTCGTCCACCGCCTTCTCGTGGCTAAAGCGGGTAATGTCGTGGAAGGTGCGGCAGTTGGCGGGCTTGAAGGTTGCAGCGTCCGGATCGAGCAGGTTCAGGGGCACGATGTGGCGCGACGCGCCGGCCAAGGCTTCGAAGACCGGGCTCCCTTCCATGAGGTTGCGCGGCTTGGGTTGCGATGCGAGCAGGGCCTCGACGCAGCCGGGATAAACCTTGTTTTGGCGGGCGTCGACAGTGACCACCATCCCGTTCTCGAGCCGATTCAGGGCCTTCTCCACGCTGAACAGCGCCGGGATTCCGAACTCCCGCGCCACGTTGGCGAGATGGCCCGCCACGCCGCCCTGCTCGGTCACCACCGCTTTCGCGCGCCCGATCAGTGTGGCCCATCGCGGCAGGGCCTGGACCGCGACGAGAACGGCGCCCTCGGGAAAGCGCAGCGCCTCGGCGTACTTCTCGACCTTGAAGACCGGCCCTGACGCGGCCCCGGGGCTGGCGGTGACGCCCCCTTCGAGAAGGGCCGGAACAGAGGGCCGCGCCGCATCCTCGCTGGCGCCGTCGCTCGCCGCCTCCTGCTGGAGCAGCTGCCGGCACTGAAGCAGTGTGATCGAGCCGTCCGCGTCGACCGCCCACTCGATGTCGAGCGGCACCTGGTGATACTCCTCGAGTCGCAGTGCGATCCGCGCCAGGTCGAAGGCCTGCTCGTCGCTCAACGACGGCGCGTACTTCTCGTCGTCCGTCGCGCTCAGACGGCGGATTCCTTCCTCGGGGTAGCAAACGAACTTGCTCTCCTTGGAGGCGACGTTCCTGTCCACGATCAGCAGCGGTTCGTCGCGGGTCAGAACAAAGAGATCGGTGGCGAGTCGGCCGTCGACGACCGGTTTCGGCAGGCCCCACACGGAATTGATCACGATCCGGTCGTCATTATCGTCCACGGGGTTGCGTGTGTAGGCCACGCCCCCCGAAACCGCATCGACCATGCAGAGGCACCCGACGCACATGGCCACGGTCTCGTCGGGAATCCCGCGGTTGAGGCGGTACGTCATTGCGGTGACGCTGTACTTGCTCGACACGACCTCCTTGTACGCGTCGAGGATACTGTCCCCGCTCACGTTAAGCAGCGATTTGTACTGCCCCGCGAACGAGACGCCCCCCGTGTCCTCGCCGAGGGCGCTGCTCCGCAGCGCGAAGGTCAGCGAGGGATCGTTCGCCTCGATGAGGCGGCGCGACTCTTCCTCCAGCGCGATCAGCAGATCACCGGGAATGTCCGATTCGATAATCAGCTGCTGGATACCGGTCGCCAGATCGTAGAGCTGGTCGAGCCGGGCGACATCGGCGGCCTGCAGGCGGCGGTTGATCTCTGTCTGGAGATCGTTGTGCTCCATGAACGAGCGGTAGCCCCTGGCCGTCACCGCGAACCCGTCGGGCACCCGCATCGAGAGCCGATTCTGGATGTCGGCGAGATGGGCCATCTTTCCGCCCACCAGCCCGGCCAGCGTTCCGTCGATCGTGGACAGCGGCATGACGAGGGGTCCCTCGATCTCCAGGGGCCTCGCGTGCAGGAAGGGATTGATCTCGAGCTGGATCGCCTTGAAACGATCGAGGAGCTCGTCGTATTTGTCCGGTGCGAGCTCGCGGAGGTGCTTGACGATGCGGAAAACCTGCGTCGAGACCTGGGTGCTCTGGGAGCGCACGTCGATCATGCTGAACGGTTCGGTCCCCGCGAGGGTCGCCTCGATGGCGGCCATGGTGTCGAGCGCCCGGTTGTTTGCGGCCAGGAGCTGTTTGAATGAGTGATAGCGGGCCTTGAACGCGAGGCGCAGCTCATCCACGTCAGGTGTTTCAGCCGCGCGCCGCGCGGGAAGAAACTTGTTCAGCCAGTTGCGAACTCGGCCCATCGATCAGGATCAATGATCCTCCAGCTTGAGCCCCCAGCCCTCGAACATGAACATGATCGCGAAGCCGTACCACATCGTGTAGACCACGTAGAAGACGAGGGCGATCAAGACCACCAGGATCTGCTCGGAGATCTTCTGGGGCTCGATCCCGTAAAAATTATAGGAACACTCCACGCCTTTCTTGATGGCCGTGGTGACGAACTTGCTCTCGGCGAACTTCTCCTGCCGTTTGAGCGCCTTGTCGAAAGCCTTGAGCGCCTTCCACCAGTTGTACATCGTTTTCTTTTCGTCGGAGCCGTATTTTTTGCTGAGAGCTGCGCCGTTGTTGGCGAACATCCGGTCGGCGTCATCGAGGCATCCCGTCATGATGTCTCCCAGATCGCCGGTCACCTTGAGCTCCGCGTCGTCCGGCAGGGCCGTGGCGCCGTTCTTTGCGAAAAGGGGCGCCATGGCAACGGCCTGGGCCGCGTCCTCGAATTCGAGCGTCACGTCAACAGCGTTGCCGTCGAGCGTCTTCGCTTCGTCGAGGAGGCCGTCGATGTAGTAGGCCGATCCCTTGGAGATCGAGTTGAAGAGGTCGTCCATGTAGTTCAGCGCGTTCTGGCCGTCGAAGAGGGGCAGAAAGATCAGCACGAGCACCACACAGAACGCGACCAGAAGAAGAGTGCCGGTCATGAACTGCTTCTTATGCGCGATCATGGCTCACCTCCTCTCCTTTGAGGGACGAAATGTTTTTCAGGAACGTCCCGATCACCCACACGGCGAAGATGCCGATCACCAGGAAGAAGGCCCACACCCCGATCGCGTCGAGCACCGTCACCGTTCCCTTGGAGAGGTCGAGCACCTCCATTTCGGACAGCTTGCCCGGCAAGGCGAAGACCCGGTTCACGAAACCGGCGAGCACCGCCATCGCGTAAAAGCCGCGGATCGTGGTTCCCTTGACGCACTTGGTCACCATGGCGCCGATCTGGATGCCGAGGAGCGATCCGAGCAGCATACCCATGGCCAGCGTGTAGAAGATGAAGCCGTAGATCGCGTACTGGCTGATCGCCGCGTACCCGGCGGTGAACACGATCTGGAAGATGTCGGTGCCCACCGTGGTCAGCGACGACACGCCCAGGACGTAGACGAAAATGGGGAAGGTCAAAAAGCCGCCGCCCACGCCCATGATGGCGGCCGTGAATCCGACGAGCCCGCCGCTGAGCACGAGGAAGATCCACGAGATCTGGCGGCCGCCCGGAACGAGGCCCTGGTCGAACTTCACCATGGGGGGGACGTTGATCGACTGGAGCTTCTGGGGGAGGTTGCCCATTTCGGCGCCCTCGTCCTTGCCGCCGTGGGCGCCCGTATCAGGGCCCTTTCGCGACTTGAGGTAATCGGTGAGAGCGTAGGCGCCCAGCAGGCCGAGCATGAGCACGTAGATCGATGTGATGAAGGCGTCACTGAGCACCGGGTTGATCTCGTAGAGCACGCGGTTGAGCACTCCGCCGCACGTGGCGCCCACGATGGCGCCTATGAGGAAGATCACGGCGAGAATCACCGACACGTTGCCCAGCTTTCTGTGGATCACGCTTCCCATGATCGCCTTGGCGAAGATGTGGAAGAGGTCGGTGCCCACGGCGAGGATCCCCTTGATACCCGCGCTCATGAGCGCCGGCGCGATCACGAATCCGCCGCCCGCGCCGATGCACCCCGTGATGAGCCCGGCGCCGAGGCCGATCAGGATCGACGCGACGAAGATCCCTCCCGTGAAGAACGCGGGGCTGTAGGCCTTCTTTCCGCCGAGGAACTCGGGCATCACGTCGTCTACATCGGCGGCGAAGGCGAAACCGCCGATCACGATGGGTAGGGTCAGCAGTATCAGGATGATCATGCGTTTGCGGGAGCGAAGGATCGTGTTGGAGACGTTTATCTCCCACTTCGCATGCGCCCGCGCACCCATCATCATGAAACTACCCCATTGCCTGAAGAAATTCATCTCGATGTCGCTCCTTTGCTTAGCTGGTCTTTGATTCCTGCAGAACGACCTGCAGGGATCTCGAATCCGGAGGCAGGCCCTCTCACTCCGGTCTGGATAATCCTTCCATGTTCTTGATCTTGGCTTCCTGGATCGATTTTTTCTGGTGGGCGTCCTGGATCTTGTAGAGGAGTTCGTCGATGTCCATCGGCTTCATGAGGTAATCGAAGGCGCCCAGTTCCATGCCCTCGATCGCCACTTCCACGTTGGCGTGGCCGGAGAGCATGATCACTTCCACCAAGGGATGGCGGGACTTGATCTCTCTCAAGACATCGATGCCGTCCATGCCGGGCATCTTCACGTCGAGCACGACCACGTCGGCAGGATCCTTTTCGAGCGCGGCGAGCGCCTCCTCGCCGCTTCCGGCGAAGGAAGCGAGAAGCTTTCGCTTGGTCAGGCGCTTGACCAGGGTCTGGAGGAATTGGACCTCATCGTCGACGAGCAAAACTTTTGTTGCGTCCACGGCCTTTACCTCCGCTCCTCGACAGCCGCCCGGATCTTCCCGACCAGTTCGTCCAACTCGCAGGGCTTGGTCAGGTAATCATAGGCGCCGCACTTGATGCCCTCCTCGGCGGCGAGCGCCGAGCCGTGTCCGGTGAGCATGATGACCGCCATGTCCGGATAGATTTTCTTGAAGATCTTGAGAACCTCGATGCCGTCCATGTCCTCCATCTTGAGGTCGAGGACCGCCACGTCGAAATCGGCCTTTCGAAGCGCCTGGATCCCCTCTGTTCCGCTATAGGCTTTCGTCACGGTCATCTGCCTGCGCTCGAGACGGTTGGCAAGGACATCGACGTAACCCACCTCGTCGTCGACGAGCAGAACGGAGATCGTCGACGACCGGCTGTCGTCTCTGGAAACGTTGTCCTTGGAACCACTGTCTTCCGGAACCATGCTGGTCACTACTCCCGTCTCGACGTGATTTCCTTGATGCGGGCCTCGATAATCTTCTCCTCGTGCTGCCGCTTCTTGGCGGCCGCTTCCTGCACCTTTGAGATCAAGGTGTCGATGTCGCACGGTTTCATGAGATAGTCGAAGGCGCCGCGCTTCATCCCCTCGATGGCGGACTCGACCGTAGCGTGGCCGGTGAGCATGATCACCTCCACCAGCGGGAACTGGCTCTTCATGTTCTGAAGGGTTTCGATCCCGTCCATGCCGGGCATCTTGACGTCGAGGATGACCACCTCCACATCCGGGCTTTTGGCCAGCTCATCGAGCCCGTCCTGGCCGCTGAATGCGGTCTTGACGGTGAGCTTCCGTTTTGTGAGGCGTTTGGTGATCGTCTCCACGAAAGGGACTTCGTCGTCGACGAGGAGCACATTGGCGATGGTCATGAAAAACTCCTTATCCGGACTTTGAATTGTCGTTGAGGATCCTCACTTCCATGGGAACCTGTTCCGACCTCTCCTTTTCCACGGTCGCCACATCCTCTTCTTCCGAGACCTCCTCGGGTATCTGCAAAGGGACGAGGATGCGGAAGGTCGTTCCCGCGCCCACCACGCTGCGGACGTCGATGTCGCCTCCCATTTTCTTGATTATACCGTAACAGATCGACAAACCGAGTCCTGTTCCCTTTCCCACCGGTTTGGTCGTGAAAAAGGGATCGAAGATCCTTTCCAGGTTTGCCTCGGGAATCCCGGGGCCTGTATCGGCCACGAAAAAGACCACATACGTGTCTTCGAGCTGAACCGTGATGTCGAGCGTGCCCCCTTCTTTTTCCATGGCATCGAGGGCGTTGTTTATCAGGTTGAGAAAGACCTGTTGCAGCTCGGTGAGCGATACGCGGAGAGTGGGCAGACCGGGGGGGAGGCTGGTGTTGATCGTCGCCTTGCCGTACTTGGCTCTCTGCGACGAAAGGGAGACCATCTCATCGATAAACTCGTAGATATCGACGTCGTTGATCCTGGTGTCGGTCTTTCGAGCGAAGCTGAGCAGCTTGTGGGTGATCTGCTTGCAGCGGCTGCCCTGATTCTTGATCTGATTGAGCGCCCGCTCGAACTCCTCGAGATTTTCCGCACCCTTGAGATCTTCCTCCTCGAGCAGGTCTTCGATCCATCCCGCCTCCTCGACCATGATGGCCACGGGATTGTTGATCTCGTGCGCGATTCCGGCCGCGAGCTCGCCCACGGAGGCGAGCTTGCCCGTCTCCACGATCTGGCGGCTCATGATCTTTTTCTCGTGGTCGACCTGGGCGAAACGCTTGAGCATCCTCTTCGAGATGAGATAGGCCGTGGACACGACGCCCAGGCAGCTCAGGAGGATGATGGCGATCGCCGCGCTAAAGGCTTTGCGGAAATCAGCGAACGCATCGGATGCGTCCTGCCGGCAGATGAGGAGCCAGTCTCCGTTCTTGAGAAAGGCCGTGACATAGAGGTAATCGGTCCCGGATTCGTCCGACGCCTCGATGTGGTGAATCCGGTTGAGGTCGGGATTCGGCTCGTCGAGGAGGTTCATGTAGGAGCCCTTCTCCGCGCCGATATCGAGGTACGCCGTGGTCTGGAATTTCCCCTCCCTGTTCACGATGAAGGCGAATCCGGTGTGGCCGATGCGTATGTTCTTCACCAGCTCGTTGAAGGCGCCGAAGTCGATGGTGGCGCGAAGGATCCACGGTTCGCCGTTCCACTCGTTCCGAACAGCGACGATGAAGTGGGGCAGGTTGCGCAGGCCGAGAAAGACATCGCTGATGTAGTACTCGCTCCGCATCGCTTTCTGGAACCAGTCCGCCTCGGCGTAGCGGGCCTGGCCCAGCTTGAACGGCCCGGCGTAGGCGACCTGCATTCCGTCCTTGTTGATCACACCGAGGTCGACGATGACCGGGTCGTATTCCTGATGGAGCGTGGCAAGGCAGCTTTCGAGCAGGGATTCGTCCCTGAGCTGTTCGAAGTTGAAGGAGCGCGAGAGGAACCGCATGTCGCTGCTTTTTTCCTTCAGGAAGACATCGATGTTCTGCTTGTGCTTCTCCACCGTTTCCTCGAGGTGGTCGGTGACCTTCTCGTGGTAGGAGTATCGGAACTGGTAGAGAATGAGCCCGCTCACCAGAACCATGGGCACGATCGACACCAGGATGGTGGTTGTAATCAGGCGTCTCGTGCGCGAGCGGTATTCGGTGTTGCTGACCATTCGGCCGACTCTCTCTAGATGAATCTCGCATCCGACAGGGAGCTGGAATGGACTCCGTCGTGGAGCCGCCATAAAGCCCGAGTCAGGCTCTCGGGGCGCAAATGGCGGATCAAAACATATTAATAAAGAATAATTTATGAAGACTAATTAACCGTATTCAACGCCTGGGTCAAGTGTGAATCAGACGCAATCTTTCGTAATAATGCCGGCTACTTGAAGGCTCAGGAATGACCGATTCGAAGAGGGTCGCGGAATCTGCCGGCGCTGGAAACGAAACAGGCCTTCTGAAAACCGCAATTGTGGGTGGACGCAAGTGGAGCGTCTCGATTTTCAACATGGCGGAACAGGATACTTTTCGCGATTTTTGCATGCCCATCATTGGTGTCGCCGATTCCGCCTCCGCGGCGGAAGCTTGTGTTCGGTGCGACTTTTTGATTCCACGCGTTCGAAAGCAGTCCCCTTTGTTGACGAGGGGTACGAAGTCTGTAATATTCAACGACCATAAAAGACTTTTGAGTTCTTGGGTTTCGGGAGCGATTTCTCGGAAACACGTGTGGCCAACGAGATTCTTTGAGAGAAACGTGAAATGATGTCTGATCAATCGAAACACGGTTCATTTCTTTTCCCCCTCTTTTTCCTCGTGCTGTCGGCGGCAATGGCAGGATGCTCCCTGCCGGAGCTTTTGTTTCCCGAAGACCCGATCTACCTCGATCACGTGGACACCCTGGCCGTGGTCACCTTCGACGTCGAGCCCGGTTCGGAGGTGCAATCGTCCTCGTGCGGCCGCGACATGGCCGACGAGCTCATCCAGGCGATCAGGGAGGAAGGCTTTTTCAAAATTGTCGAGCGGCAGAAAATCGACCAAGCGATCAAGGAACTGAAACTCAGTCTCGGCGACCTTTTCGACGAAAACCAGGAGAACGCGGTGAAACTGGGGAAATACATCGGCGCCCAAGCCCTGGTCCTCGGGAGGATCAAGAAGTACAAATATGAAGAAGATCCCCTGTTCCGTAAAGACTATACGAGTAAAACCTTCTGGCTCTTCGGCGACGAAAAACGCCATACCAAGTGGACGCGGAAGGGACGAGCCAAGGTTGCCGCTTACTTTCGCGTTGTCGACGCGACCACCGCCGAG
>CAZUHB010000089.1:0-19711 GCA_964620445.1 uncultured Phycisphaerales bacterium | reverse complement strand
TGGCTGCCACTCGGCGAATCGAACATCCAGGCTCAATCTGATTCTTCAGCCCTGGAAGCATCCGGACACCCTTCGTGAATCAGGCGGCAATATGGTAGAATGAACCTTGTCCTCTTTACCCGGAAAGCAAAATAACATTGGTCCACCCGCACAGGGAGTCGCTCAGATGGGAAACAGAAAAATTGATCCAGTTCTGAAATTGGCACTTTGCCTGGCGGTCGCTCTGGTAGTTCTTTCCGAGCCGGCTCTGGCCCAGGCATTTCGCGAACCTGCAGGCAGTCCCTTGCCGTCCTACGCCCGGAGGATCGAACTGCAGAGAACCGGCCCGGCGCTCAGGGAGATCTCCGATGCGATCGGCAACGGCCTGCCCAACATCATGCTCACCGGATACTGGCCGCCCACGAACGAGATGATCAGGCGCTTCAGCATCGATCCGATCCAGAATCCCCAGGGCTGGATCGGCGGCGACTGGGAAGGCCGCGGCTACAACATACTCGCTTTCTTTCCCGAGTTTCCTTACGGCCTCGGAAAGGGCGAGGGGGACTTCGAGGTCGATTACCAGGACACGTCCGACGATTTCTGGCTCATCACTTCCGCGATCACTCCCGTGGCGGTGATCACCTTCGGCAGGGCTTATCCCAACAACTGGTGGGAGCTCGAATGGCGCAACCGCAACCTGTCCTCCTGGGGAGGCGACTACGAGTCACCCTATCAGCCCACACCCGCGCCCCCGGACGGCACCGAGCCTGCAGACCATATCCGCTACGCGGCCCTACCCATGGACGCGATCGCCGACGCGGTCAACAATGCCGCGATCGGAATCAATGCCTGGGTGGACGACGCGGGCGACAGCGGCGCCTTCCTGTGCGAGTACATCGGCTACCACGCGTCGTGGTTTCACGACCTCCATGCCGACGAGGGCGGGCAGTTCCAGACCTTCACGGCCGGGCACGTGCACGTGGGGAGCGAGATCGATCTGGACGATGCGATCGCGGCCACGGAAATCTCCGTCCGCACGCTGATCGAGTATCTGGGCGAACCGCTCCTGACCAACAGGAGACACATCTACGCGGCCGAGGGAGGCTCGATCTCGTTCGACCTGAAACCGGGCCTGGCCTATGCAAACCGCGACTACCTGCTCTGCGCCAGCTTGAGCGGAACAGCGCCGGGCACTCTGCTTCCGGGCGGACTGGCCACCATTCCGCTGAACAGGGACTGGTTCACCGACTTCGTCCTCGCCAGAATCAACACGCCCGTGTTCGCCCGTTTTGCCCGCCCCCTCGATCCGGCCGGAACGGGTACGGCCACGCTCGATGCGCCGCCATTGCCGGGGTGGGAGGGCACGACCATGTTCTTTGCCTTTGCGCTTTACACACCGCAGTGGGACTACGCTTCGAATCCGGTCGAGGTGCGGCTCGTGCCGTGAGACCACGAGACCGCTCCTACTCACCGGCGATGCAGTAGAGGCTCTTGAATCCGCGCAGGTAGATTTCCCCGCCCGCGATCGCCGGCGAGGCGCTGAAGGAGTCGTCGAGGCTGTTCCTGGCCAGGACCTCGTAGGCGCTGCTGTTCTTGATCACCACGACCACGCCGTTCCGGCCGGTAAAGTAGATCCTGTTCCTGGCAGCGACGGGAGAGGAGTAAACTCCCCTGATGCCATCGAGTTTCTGGCCGGCATAATAGACCTCACCCGTGTCCGCATCGAGGCAGGAGAGAGTCCCCGTGTTCGTGGCCAGGAAGAAGAGGCGCCCCTCGTCGAGTAGCGGTGACGGCACGTAGGGCGTGCCCTTGTCGTGGGACCAGGCGATCGCCTCGGTGCCGGTGATCTCCTTCGACGCGTCGGCCAGATCGATGGCCAGAAGCGCCGCGCCGCGGAAACCGCTCATGACGAACACGCGGCCGTCCGCCTCGACCGGCGTGGGCACGGTGTTGCGCGTCATGCCGCTGCACTCCCAGATCAGGGTTCCCGTGGTCAGGTCGTAGCCGCGCACGCGGGTCGTTCCGTTCGTGATGATCTGCGGATCGCCGTCAACGTCGACGACGAGCGGCGTGCCCCACGAGGTCACCTCGTCCCTCTCCTTCCTCCAGTACTCCTTGCCCGTCTTCTTGTCGAGGGCGCAGATGAACGAATCCCCCTCGTGATCCCAGTTGATCACGAGCATGTTGCCGTGGAGCGCCGGCGAGCTCCCCTCGCCGAAGCTGTGGGCAACCGTCATGTCGCCGAAATCCTTTTTCCAGACGAGCTCTCCGTCCATGTCGTAGCAGAAGAGGCCGCGCGATCCGAAGTAGGCATAGAGACGCTCTCCATCGGTGATCGGCGAAGGGGACGCCCAGCTCCCGTCAGGGTGCTTGCCCTCGTGGGGCAGCTCCTCGCAAGCGGCCTTCTGCCAGAGGAGCTCTCCGCTCTCGCGGTTCACGGCCATCACCCTGTACTCGTGGACAATCGTCGGCTTCGGCGTTCTCCTGCGCCCGCGCCTGCCCGAGCGAAAAATTTCCTTCTCCTCGCCCGCCGCGCCCTTCACGGTCTGGTCCGTCTCGACCGCTGTCAGCACGTAGACGGCATCGCCCCACACGATGGGAGAGGCATGCCCCTCTCCGGGGATGGCGATCTTCCAGCGGACATTCTTCTCCTCGGACCATTCGATGGGCGGATCGCCGCGAGGGGCCACACCCGTACCGAGGGGACCGCGCCACTGGGGCCAATAGGCGGAATCGGAGCCCTCTTCGGCCGCGCAGAGAAGAGAGAGGAACCAGCAGAGAACGGGAATCAGACAACAGCGCTTCATTGATTCGCTCCATGACATCGTGTAGGGTGCAACCGGTTAAAGTATAACCGTGCCCTGATCCTGCGCTATCCGAAACCCTGAGCAAGCGTGGGATTTCGGGCTCCTCGTTCACCAACCGATTGCGGCACCCACAGGTCGTTCCGGAAGTTCGCGATGCGTCCGGCAGGTGTGATTCTGGTTGCGGCCGCTGTCGTGGTACTGGCGGCGGCGCTGATATTTTTGCCCGGCGACCCGGGCGATCGGGACGCCGTGATCGCCGGTGCGGAACGAGCCGCGGCACGGGACGAACCGGGGGCGATGGTCAGCGAGATCGACTCGGACTCGAGGAGCAGATCGCGCGAAAACCTGTCCCGCGAGGATGAAGTCTACGCGGCGATCCGCGCGGGCCCCAGCCTGTCGGGAACGGTCACCGATCACGCCACCGGCGATCCGATTCCTCATTGCGCCGTCTCCCTGTGGGAAGGGCCCACTCCAGAGGGCGGATGCAGGAAAATCAGGTTCGGCCGGTGTTTCAGCGATTCGCTGGGCCGCTTCGCCATCCCCATCGATCGCCTCGGCTTGCGCGCGGACGCCGTCTACAACCTCGTCTTTTCGTCGAACAGCCACACCCTGGCCATCGTGGACAACCTCGAGGTGGCGCCCCGGGAAGGCATCGCCGGGATCGATGCTCCTCTCCAGAGGATGGGGCTGCTCCGGATCAGGGGCATCGGATTCGACATCGCTGATTTCCGGAGGCTGAGCCTCGAGCTCGTCAATCCCGCCATCGAGGCGCGGGAGGCGGCGTGGCGCGATCGCGGCTTCAGCAACAAGATGATCGGGCGCTCCCAGGGCGCCTTGACCTTCAGATCGGCTCAACTGGGACCGCGTGCGTTCAGCAAGGCCGATCAGACCTGGGAACATACTCTTTTCGTGGCGCCCGGGTCGTGGGCGATCACCGTTTCCACCGGAGCGGAAACGATGGTACGCGACGCGACCGTGCCCTCGGGCGCGGCTGTCAGCGTGGAGATCGAGCGCCACACTCTTCTCTCCCCCTTCACCGTGCTGGGCACGCTCACCTTTACCGACGGGAGCCCGGTCCGGGGGGCGAGAGTCTTCTTCTTTGCCGAACAGGTGTCGTCGCTCGACAGGAACGAACGGTACAGGTACGTCGAGCGGAGAGCGGTCTACGAGGCGTGCCGCACCGACGGGCGCGGCGAGTTCAGGCCGAGGAACCTGTTGCCCGGCCAGTGGCGGATCGACGTCATTCTCGAAGGCGGGGGCAAACCGTTCCTTCCCTACGTCATCATCCCCGAGGACCCGCCCGATCCATACCGCATCGAATTCGTGGTGCCGCGCGGATCGGTGAGCGGCACTCTTTGCGACAGGGAAACCCATCTGCCTCTCGATGCCGATTTCACGGAGTGGTTCTTTCTGGTGCGCCACTGCGACACGGGGCGCGTGGCGGCCGAGTTGAACAACCACATCGGCGTCGATTTCCATGTTGCCGCGGTGCCGGCCGGAAAGCTCCGGCTCGAGGTGCGCGCGACAGGATTCGAAGACTACCGGTCCGAACCGTTCACCCTCTCGGCGGGGCAGAATCTGAACCTGGGCAACCTGGCCGTCGCGCGAACATCGCGTTTCGGATCGCTCATCGTCGCGATCGTGGACGAAAGGGGAGAGCCCTTCGACAAACCGGTCCAGGTCGCTCTCTTCAGATCTCTCGGACGGGCCGACCACTGGGAAGCGCTCCTGCCGGGCCAAGCGGGCATGAGTCAGAAAACAGCGGGAACGAATTCATTCCGCTTCGACCACCTTCCGGCGCAAGAGTTGAGGATCGTCGTCTACGGCGGGGCGGCCCGCCTCCCCAATCCGGGCCGGTACGTTCGGCAGAACCTGCGCGAGTGGGACGTGCTGATCAAAGCCGGCGAAACGGCCGAGATCGACCTCGCCATCGATTCTCGTTACGAAAACTGGTAGAGCCCGCAAACCCTCGATACCGGCCATTTCCCAAAAAAACAGGGCCCACGGTGATTACTATCGCGCTCGGACCGTATAGATACTTATGGAGCCGGTCGAGGATCGCCGGTCGCATAGAGCAGAACAGGGACTGCATCATGCTGCGCGCAAAAGGAATAGAATATATTTCCTTCCCGGAGTTTCTCTCCAGGGGAGCCTGGTCGGAAGAGGAGCTCGTGGAGCGCCTCTACCGCATCAAGCTGTTGAGCTGGGATTTCCTGGTACAGCGCAGCCTCAAGGAACGCTTCGAGGACGGGAAGGTCAAGGAGCTGCTCAAGGACCAGTTCTTCAGCCGGATCCATTTTGCAGGGGATCTGCACAGCCTCGCCTGCGCCGACGGCGTGGGTCCATTCGGCTACATCACGCCGCTGGCGGTGACGGTCGACGATGGGGAGACGCCCTGGTACGAGGACAGGATCTTCGACTTCTTCGACGACCTGACCGGTGCCGGCACCCACTCGACGCACGATCCCGACGGCAACGTGTTCGTCTGTCCCGAGATCGGAGTGCTTCCTCTGCTCCCCCACAGCGGGAAGTTCGTCTGCCCCGGCCTCTTCGACAAGGAGCGGATCCGGACCGAGCGGATCACGGCGATCGGCAAGAACCTCGTCCGCTACACCCTGCTCAGGGCGTGGCGCGCCGGTGCGGAGCGCATCTGCGCCTACACGCTCGACGACATGGTCGGTTTCCACAGGTCGATGGACGCCGTCATGATGGGACCGATGCGGGGCAAAGGTCCGTCGGGCAAGCGTCGCGCCCTCGTTCTCTACAGGCCGCCGGCAATCGCGAGGCAGATCAGAAAATTCGCCAAGCAGCGGTCGCGCAAGGACCGCTCCGCCTCCACCCGCCGGGAGATGAAGATCCTCAAGACCACGCTGAACGAATTCGATCGTCGCGCCAAGCAGCGCTCAGCGCCCGCCTCCAACCACCCCGAGCCCCACGTGAAGAAGGTGAGCTGACCACCGCGGCAGGAAGAACCGACCGTTCCTTGCACCGGCCGGCGGCATGGTCTACAATGAACAGGTCAACGGGAATGTTCCGAGAACCCAAGATCAAGGAGGTCGCGCGTGCGCTACGCATTCATCACTTTGTCCCTCTCGACGGTGGTCGTCTTGTCATGTCTCACCTGCGTCTGGGCACCGCGGGCTCTTGCCCAGGAAGATGGAAAGGATTCTTCGGCAGCGGGCGGTCCCGACCTCGAGGCGCTCTGCGACGATCTGGAGCTCGAATTCTCCGACTGGGAAGATCGAGACGAGGACAGCATCTTCTGGATTCTGGGCACATTCGAGACCCGCTTTTCCGAGGCACGGGCGGCGGATCAAAAGAGGATCGTCGCTGCCGTGAAAAAAATCTTGAGCTTCCGGCCCACGGCCGAAAACAACCGTGTGCAGACCGCGGCCGTGCAGAGTCTCACGAAGATGGGAAAGCAGGGACGCAAGACTCTGCAGGCGGCGCTCAAGAAACTCCGCCCGCCGGCGAAAGTTGCGGAGGACGATCCGAGAGTCGTTGACTACCTGAAACAGAAGGCCGCACTGATCAGGGCGATCGGCACCTTTGCCGACACGAAGACTCTCAAGATCCTCTTCGAGGCGCTCGACGCCGATGAGAGCGAGATCATCAACGCGGCGGCCAAGGCTCTCGGCTGCTTTCACGAGACGCCCCTGAGCCAGCGAAAACCGATCGTGGAAAGGCTGATCAAGCGATACGTCTCCCTTGCGCCCGTGGGTCAGAAGACGGGACGGAAGGCCTGGGAGCAGGGCCGGCGGCATGGCCGCAAGGTTTCGGACGAGCGGTTCCACGAGATAAGCACGGCCATGAACAGGGCACTGGTGAAGCTGACCGGTCAGGACATCTACCACACAAAGACGTGGCAGATCTGGTGGCAGGCTCACAAAAAGGATCGGAAATGGGAGCGGCAGGTCACCGGCGAATCAGGCCGCTGTCCTTTGGGCCACGGTGAGGACGAAGACTAGCAACCCTACGATCGGCAACATGCTGTGAACGCATCGATCGAACCTCTTCTCGGGGATGGCGCGGTCGAGGCGCACACCAGAAAACGGGAAACGCGGTGAACATCAGCCCGAGATCAGAACATCGGCAAACACGATCAGGTGATCCGACGCGGTCTCGCTCACATCGGGAGCGAGTGGTTCGCCGTGCTTGCGCAGCCCGCCCATGCCCTCGTCTTCCGAGTCGTAGACTTCGGCCGCCACGACGCTGACTGCCTCGCTGTGCCAGAGGTAGTCGAGCCTCCGGCCCGATCCGTGCGTGGCGTCTCGGCCGTCGAGCTGCCACGCGTCGATCACGGTAACCGCCTGGGATCCCATGCCGTGCTGCAAGGGTAGAAAAGCCCCGTTGGCCACGGGAAAGCCGATGTCCTGCCCGAGGCGAAAGAGCGCCGGCAGGCCAGAAGGCTCCTGAAAAAAGAGTTCCGGCGTGTCGGGCGGATCGACGATGTCGTCGTTCATGTCGCCGGCAATGAAATAGGGAACGACGCGGGAGTCGTATCCGTCAGCGACCTGCATGGCACGGATCGACTCGATCGACCGCTGGAACTCGTCGGCATCGTCGTTCATCGACTGCCAGTGGTTGCAGATCAGAACGAGGTCATGCGCCACCCCTGGGACGTCCACCTCGGCAACGATGAAGTTGCGCGTGATGTCACGCGCGTCAGGATCGCCGGAGAGGTCGATCGACGTGAACACCCAACAGGCCGTGATGGGATGGACACTGATGATCCCCGGCTTTCGCATCGTGTCCAGGGCATTGGCCGGGCTGGAAAGGACGCGGTAAAAGTAGCCGGCCGCTTCTGCCAGCTGGACAAAGGAACTCGACGACACCATCTCCTGCACGCACACAACGTCGGCACCGACGCGCGCGAGCACGGCCAATGCCGCTTCGAACTGAGGATCGCCGGGGGATGCGTTGAAATTTTCTATGTTGAATGTCGCCACCCGCATCGGGATACCGACCGGAACAGGCGCCCGGGAAACAAGGCCCTTGCGGCTCCGGTCCTGGGCGTCTGCCGTTCCAATGCAGCTCAAGACGGCAAGAACCATCACCACATTGGCGGCCGGGAGGAACGCATTTCGCGCAAGCAACCTGTTGAGAGCCATACCATGAGTCCTCTGGTGAACGGAGCGCGTGTATTCCCTATCGAGCAACCGATAGATTGTATCACATTTCAAAGAAGAGCCCATCCGAAACGCAACAGGAGAAAAATAGTCTCCGATAATTTTTCTCGAGGAGTCTGATCATGAACTCGAGGAAAGGATCGGACGCGAAGCGCGCCTCCGATCCCGCCATCAGCTCGCACAGGGTGTCATTTGATGGGAAAGAGTTGTGAATGCTCAGACAGACTTTCCCATTCTACTTTCCATCGAAACTCCGGACGATCTCCAGGCCGCGTGGGTGAGATTGCTCGAAATTTTCTCGGCAGTCATGTACGTGCCCACTGCACCCGTGATGGCGGACAAGAAAAACAAACACATTTCAACGGAATAGCCAATGTAGTGCCCTTGATCTTCAACCCCACTCTCCCTCTCTCGCACAAATTTCTACGGCGATCTCGAAGAGTCGCTTCATCAGAAATCTCGGAAAAAAACCAAAATCCGTGAGCTGGACCGCGCCTTTTTCGCACATGGCGCCGGTGGAGCAGGAACTGGTTCACAAAAACAGGATTGCGCGACAAAAGGAGATATACCATGAAGTTCATGATACTTTGTTCCCTGGCTCTTCTGATTCCAGCGGTTGGATATGCAACAACCTATTATGTTCCGGGCGACTTCAACACCATCCAGGAAGCGATCGATGCCTCGTGGGATACCGTCGTGATCGTGGTCAGACCGGGGACCTACGCGGAGAACATCGATTTCAAGGGGACCGATCTCGTCCTGAGGAGCCAAAAGGGCCCCGAGGTCACGGTCATCGACGGGGCCCAGACCGGTCCCGTGGTGGCCTTTGCCACGTGGGAGTCCGAGGACGCTGTCCTCGAGGGCTTCACGATCACGAACGGATTCGCCACGTACCCCTTCGGCGGCGGGATCCACTGTTTCAACTCTTCCCCGACGATCCGAAACAACCTGATCGAGGGGAACATCTCTGAGCTTGGCGGTGGAATCTTCTGCGAAGGCACATACTGCACGCCGGTGATCACCGGCAACATCATCAGAGACAACTCGGCCGAGGGAGGCAGCGGCGAATTCTCCGGCGGCGGTATCTACTGCTACCGGGCCAGTCCGACGATCACCAACACGATCATCACGAACAACCGGGCAGAGGACGACGGCGGCGCGATCTACACATACTCCGCTGCGCCGATCATTACCAATTCCACCATCGCGGAAAACTCGTCCGAAGACGGCGGAGGGCTTTTCTGCAGCGGTTCCGATCCTCTGATCACCAACTCGATCTTCTGGGACAACTACGCATCCAATCTGGGACCTCAGTTCTATCTCTGTATCAATTCCGACCTGACCGTCAGCTATTCCGATGTGGAAGGAGGGGAGAACCTGATCTTTGTCTCCAATAGCACTTACACCTGGGGCCTCGGCATGATCGACACCTATCCTTTTTTTGTTGATCAATCGAACGGCGACCTGCACCTCCGCTTCGACTCACCCTGCAGGGATACTGGAGACAACCTGGCGGCCGGCCTTCCGGAGGAGGACCTCGAGGGCGATCCGCGAACAGCCCTGGGTACGGCCGACATGGGAGCCGACGAGTACTATTATCATCTGTACCACACCGGCGCTGTCGTGCCCGGCGAAATCATCGACTTGAAGATCGTCGGTTTTCCCGGGGCGCCGATCACCCTCTATCTCGGCTCCGGTCTCGCCGACCCGCCCTATAACACGCAGCACGGTGAATTCCTGCTGAATTATCCGCCCTTGTGGGAGGGCAATATCGGTACGGCCTCGGGCAACGGCATCAAGGTGTTTTCGGCAACCGTCCCGACCGGTTGGGCCCCTGGCTCGGCCCATCCGCTCCAAGCCCTCGTCGGTCCCTGGGGCGGCCCCTGGACCTTGCTGACCAATGCCGATCTCCTCGTTGTCCAGTAAGGAGCGACTCTCAATCGATCGAACCGTTCTCGAAATCCGCTCATAAGGAGGTTAATCATGAAGCCCACGATGATTCTTTTCCTGTTTCTTTTCCTCTCGAATATTGGGATCTCCCAAACCACCTGGTACGTGGACGACGACGCTCTCAACGATCCAGGCTCGGGCACCCAGTCCGATCCTTTTCTCAAAATCCAGTATGGCATCGATGCCGCGGCGGATGGCGACATCGTGCTCGTTTTACCCGGAGCCTATACCGAACAGATCGATTTCGGTCCGGGCTACAATCCCAAGGCCGTCACGGTCAAAAGCGAACAGGGTCCGGTTGTAACGACCATCGATGGCGGCCAGGGGGGATCGGTCGTGACCTTTCAAAGCGGCGAGGGGCCCGGTTCCGTTCTCGATGGTTTTACGATCACGAATGGACTCGCAGTCCTGGGCGGTGGAATCTACTGTGATTCATCCGATCCTTTGATCACGAACAACCTGATCAAAGAAAACACCGCGCTCGGCGACGGCGGCGGAATCGGCATCATCGGATCCTCTGATCTCCTGGAGATTCGTAACAATACGATCGCCGCGAACCACGCGACCAGCGGATACGGAGGGGGAATCTTCTCCCTGGAGGCGTTTCCAACGATCGCCAACAACAGCATCAACGATAATATCGCCGGATACGACGGCGGCGGGATCTGTTGCCTTGACACGACCTGGCAATCGATCCAGAACAACATCATTTACGGGAACGAGGCGGACAACGGCGGCGGGATATACTGCTACAATTCCTTTCCAACGGTCACGAACAACACGATCGTGGGAAACACCGCCGTCACGTCGGGCGGTGGGATCTACTGTTGCAGCCCCTATTATCCAACGGAGGTTTTCAACACCATTTCTTGGAACAACACCGCGCAGTCCGGCCCCGAGATTTACATCGGCCCCTCGAATTCGGGTTCCACGCTCGTCATCGAACGGTCCGACGTGCAAGGCGGACAAACATCGATCGAGGTCGCACCGGGCTGCATCCTAAACTGGGGAACTGGCATGATCGTCGACCCTCCGCTCTTTGCCGACGCCCCCAACCGCGACTTCCACCTGACCTGGGACTCGCCTTGCCGCGGTAGCGGCGACAGCACGGTCGTCACCGAACCATTCGATTTCGAAGGTGACCCGCGCATCGTTCAAACGACCGTCGATATGGGCGCGGATCAGTTTTACTACCATCTCTATTGCATGGGCGAAATCGTTCCCGGCTCCCTCATCGACCTGAAGGTCGTGGGATATCCCACGGCGCCGGTCGTTCTCTACCTCGGTTCGAGCATGGTTGATCCGCCATACTCGACCCAACACGGCGATTTCTGGCTGAAGTGGCCGCCTCTCTGGCAAGGCAACATCGGCACGGTACCCGGCAACGGGGTGCGCGCCTTCGCGACGACCGTGCCTTCCGGGTGGACCAGCGCCTCCCATCATCCGCTCCAAGCCCTCGTCGGCCCCTGGGGCGGGCCGTGGACCAGGTTGACGAATCCAGAAGTTCTCACCGTTGAATAAATTAGGTATTGGAGCAGGAACCGCGAAGGAACCGCGAAGGAACCGAGCCCAAGGAACCGAGCCCGGCACCGAATGATGCGCTAAGGCCGACGAATTGAGCCTGGCACCGAATGACTGGCCAAGACCGACGAATTGAGCCTGGCACCGTGTTGCCTTTAAACGAATTAGATGTATAATTAATAAATACTGTTGGGTTAAAATCGGGGCGACTGATTTTGTCCCATCAGTCGCCAGCACCGGTGATGGCGACTCGACCGTTCCGGCCACGGCCCCGAACAGGATGGCCGGTGGTTTTGAAAACCAAAAAATTGAGATAACCACATGACACTTCGATCGATGCTCTCCTTCTACCTCCCGCTCCTCGCGGCAGCTCTCGTATCCATCGCGTTCGTCCTGCCCGGGGGAAAGGTGGCCGCCCCGAAGCCGATGCGGCCGTCGAAAAATCCCAACCTGCAGTGCCCGGAGTTCATCAAGAAACAGTTCCCTTCCGGATCGCTCATCAGCATCGAGCAGGAACTGGTCCTCGCCGCGCGGCACGGGGGAAGCGACCTCTATCGCCGGCCCCCGACGAAACGGGGTAAATCATCCCGCGGCGCGAGCCGGTCGATCGTTTTTAGCAGTCAGCTCTCGGGCCCCCAACTGCCCTCTGAAAAACAACCGTTCCACATACCGGGAATCCGGATCACCCAGCCCGCGCATGGAGCCGTGGTGAACGACAACAGCCCCACCTATCGCGTCTTCGAGGTCATGGGTGAGGTCGACGATCCATCGATCGTTGAGGTGACCGTGAAGAACGGGGCCATGATCCGCCGCGTGCCAGTCGTCGGTGGCGCCTTCTACACGTGGTTCTCGGCAGGCGGCGACGGGCCGAACACGATCCGCGCCGAGGGGCTGAACGCCGACGACGAACGAGTGGCCGTCGACACGAGCGTCATCCTCCTCGACACCCACGAGAGCAGTATCGTCGAGGTGTTCGTCGACGACCCGAACGATCCGGTGAACCTCCCTTTCACCACCCTCAGCCCTTACCCGGTGACAGGGAGCTTCGAACAGCCCTACTTCGGCACGGTGCGCGTCAACGGCGTGGACGCCGTCATCTCGCCGGACGGACTCGAATTCACCGCCGACGTGCCTCTCGACGAGGGCCTGAACATCGTCTCCGCCTCGCTCGTTATGGCGAACGGCAACGTGGGCACCATGAGCGCCGGTATCTTTCTCGACCAGACGCCGCCCGACGTGTTCATCCAGGCGCCCGGCGATGGAAATCGCACGCGCCTCGACGAGGTGAACGCCGTGGTCCAGGCCTACGACATGAACCTGGTCGAGGGCTGCGCTGTGAACGACCTCCCCGGAACCGAGTTCCTGATCGGTTTCGTCAGCATGCTCACCGTCGTGGGCCACGCCGAACGCGCCTACTATATCGTTTACCATGTGGACGACATCCCGCTGACCTACAATGTCAATCAGCTCGAGGCCGTGGTTCCCGACAGCATGGGATGGGAAGGTGTCCACCAGATCGACGTGGAGCACGACGGGACCGTTCCCTACCCCGTTTTTTCAGACGAGACAGCGTCGCGCTTTCCGTCCCTCACCATCGATCCCTTCGACGTGGACGCCGCTGACGTGGACGGAGACGGCAGGGTCGACCTCCTCTTCGCCTGCGACGGCCAGGAAACGCTGCTCATGAACCAGGGCGGGGGTTACTTTTCCAGCGCCCCGGCAGCGGCGATGCCCTGGGACTCCACCGATTCTCGTGGGCTAAGGCTCGTCGACCTGGACGGCGACGGTTTCGCTGACATCGTTCTGGCCAACTCGATGGGAGACAATTGCGTCTACATGAACGACAAGACGGGCTCCTTCGTCGACGAGACGGTCAAGCGCCTCCCGGCCGTGAGCACGAGCAGCGTCAAGGTCGCCGCGGGCGACCTGAACAACGACACCTACCCCGATCTCGTTTTTGCCAACAGCGGCGATAACACTCTCATGCTGAACGACGGGCACGGCGTGTTCACCGACAAGACGAGCACCCATCTTCCTGTCGCCGGCCAGAACACCTGCAACGTGGATCTGGCCGATGTGGACGGCGACCAGGATCTGGACATCATCTTCACCGATTCGTTCGACTCGGTCCGCCTCCTCATCAACGACGGCGCTGGAAAGTTCGGCGACGAGACCGAGGCGAGGCTCCCTGCCGATCTCGAACACTGCGCTTTCGACACGCTCGCCTTGTACCCCTTCGGCGACGGCGTGGCACATCTCTACGTGTCCAGGGCGTACGAGGTCGGTGCGCGATATTCGTCCCCCGAGTGCGACGGCCAGGATCTGTTTCTTCACAACGACGGGTTCGGCGTGCTCAAGGACATGACCGACGCTCTGCTCCCCGCGCTCCGGCACGACTATGTCTGGGATGTGGACAGCGCCGTCTGGTCGAGGGGCCGTCAATCGCCGTGCGGGCTCGCCCTGGCGCGTCTGGGCGCGAACGGCCTGCTCCACCTCGAAGGCGGGGCTTACTTCGTCGATGACTCGATCGAGCTCCCCATCGAACCGGCCTGGAGCCGCGCCGCTCTTTTCGTCGATGTGGACGACGACGGGGATCAGGACCTGATCTTCGCGCGGGACAGTTGGTCCGGCAGCGTTATCTATATCAACGGGAAATAGTCCTTATGCTCAGACTGCTGGCGCTTCTGCTTTTCTTTCAGACATCCCTCTTGACGCCCGTCCCCTGTGCGGCCCAGACCGAACACGATGAATCCCATCCTCTGCGGTCCTTCGACAGGGATCAGCCGGACTACGGGGACCGACTCGACGAATACCTCTGGGATTTCAGGGCCGCTTTCGTGGAAGAGGACACCGAAGCCCTCGGCGCGCTGGTGAAAGAGAATCGCGATTTCGTGTCCGCCATGGTCTACACCTATATCGAGAACCATGCCCACCAGTGCCTCGAACAAAAAGAGGCTCTCGATCGCGACGAGAGTTTCGACCTCGACCTGGCGCTCTCCCTTGCCGGGCTCCATCTCGAGGTGAACGGCCGGGACGGACTCGACAGGGAAGCACGCAACGTGGCGGCGATGGACCTCGAAAAAATCGCACTCTTGATCCGATCCCAGGATCTGCTGAAGCAGGCGATCGGCCTCTTCAGATCGGGACACGGCCTCTCCGCCGTCACCGAGATCCTGACGGAGAGCGATCGGGGATTCGGTGCGATCGACTTCGTCCTCGGTCGTTCTCTCGCTCTCAGGTTCAAGGGGATGGTCGAATCGCGGCGCGGCAACCTGCCCGAGGCGCGCCTGCTCACAGAACAGGCGATGCGCATGGCGGCAAAACAGGATCAGCGATTCTATCACGCGCAGTGCCTCTGCCAGCTCGGACGCTATCACTTTCTCGACGGAAACCTGACCGAGGCGCTCGCCGTCCTCGATGAAGCTGTCGGGACGCTCGCCCGCATCAGCCACTGGACCGAGGTCGGCAGGGCGCGCGCCCTGCGGCCGCAGATCCTCGACGGGCTGGGCCGAACCGACGAGGCGCTCGACGGCCTGAGGGAACTGATCGCCTTTCTGAAAAAAACGGACAGTCTGAGAGAGGCGGCCGGCTGCCTGTGCACTCTGGCCAGGATGGAATCGGATCGGGGCGCCCCGCCGGAAGAGGTCCTTCCTCTCGTGAACGAAGCTCTTTTGATCGGCCGCACTCTGAACAATCCCGCTCTTCGTGCACTGGCTCTCGGCGGAAAGGGGCGGATATTATCGGATGACAACAAGCTGGATGAGGCGCTGAAATGCTACGCCGAGTCTATCGACCTCTACAAGAGCCAGGGCAATTACGAGGTCATCGGCGAGGTGATCGCCGCCGCAACGGAATGCCTGAAGAAGGCCGGGAAGTACCCCGCGGCGATCGAGATGGCCGAGGGTGGGCTGCGGCTCATCGACGGCACGAGCGAGATCAGAGACCGGATCATCCTGCGGAACCGGCTCGCGAACCTGTTCGGCCTCACAGGCCGGCCCGACGAGGCGCTCCGTTATACGAAGGAAGCGCTCGGCCTGCTTCCCGAGATCCGGATCGAGGACAGCGGCCTGACCTCGGAAGTGCATATCAATTTCAGCCTTCTCTATCTCCAGCAGGGCCGCGTGGGAGAATCCCTCTGGCATGCGGAAAAAGCGCTCGGTCTCTTCGACGAATCGGACAGAAGCTCCCACAAAGCGCGCGCTCTCCATCTTCTCGGCTGTGTTTACCAGGCGATCGACCAGAACGCCAGGGCACGCACCTGCTTCGAGCAGTGCCTGGAGATCATGGAGGACAAGAATAGCATCAACCACGCGCTGACGACGATCACACTGGCCTCGGTCACGAGCCGCTCCGGAGAGCGTGACGAAGCGGAGAGGCTGTTCCGGTCGGTGCTCGACGGTTTCAACGCGGGCGATTCGGTCGAACTGTCCGCCTACGCCATCAAGGAATTCGGGTACCACTTTCTCAGATGGGGCGAGCAGGAAAAGGCTCTCGAGACCTTTAACGAGGCGCTCGCCGCGCACGAGGGCTTGCCCGATCACATTTTCATCTGCAACCTGCGGCTGTTGATCGGCAAGACTCTCCTCCGCCTGAACAGGTTCGACGAGGCGCTCGAGGTCATCGAGCGCGTTGCCGAGAAGAACGATCTGATCGAATCCCTGCCCGAACAGAACTCGATGGCGCTCGGCATGCGCGGCATGATTCTCATGGAGAAAGGGGAGCTGGACGAGGCGCTTTCCTGCTTCCGGCTCTGCATGGACATTCACGAAACGATCGCGCGCGAGGCCGGATCGTTGAGCGGATCCGAGCGCGGAACCCTGTCGGAGCAGTTCGACTGGAACTACATCAACGCTCTCACCTGTCTCGAACGACTTTATGCGCGGGAGGGCGACATCGCCTACGTGAAGGAAGCCTTTCGCGTTGACGAACGCCGCAAGGCGCGGATCTTCCTCGATTCGGTCGCCGAGTCGCTGAAGTGCGCCGCTCTGTCTGCCCCGGGGAGCATCATGCAAGAGCTCGCCGCGTGCCGGAAAAGGATCAACTCCCTCCAGACCAAGATCGGGCGGACCTATCTCAGCTCCGGCAGCGAGCGCGGCAAGGGTCTCGCTGACGCCGAAAAGAACCTCCTCGACGAGCAGGACCGGCTCGAAAAAACGCTGCGGCGGTTGCGCCAGGCCGAACCGGCCTATGCGTGCGTCCATTGCCCGGAGCCGATCGACGTCGACGGCCTGCAGTCGCTGCTCGACGACCGCACGGCTTTCGTCTCCTACGTGATCGGCGGTGGAGTCATCCTGGCGCTCGGCGCGAACAGCGAGGAGTTCGTGCTTCGCATCCTGCCCTTCGACGAAAGTCTTACGCGAACCGCCGCCGCCCTGCTCGAGGCGATCGAGACTCCGACGAGCGATGCGCGTTCTTTTGCGCGTGATGGATACAGAATCTACGAGGCGCTTCTCGAGCCGCTGGAGGATATTCTCGAGGGTCGATCGCGCCTTCTGGTCTCGCCGGACGGTTTCTTGAACTTTCTGCCCTTCGAGGCGCTTGTGCGCGCTGACCGGTCGGAAGTGGAGGCGCCGGCCTTTGCTTCCCTTCACTACATGGTGAATGATTTCGCGCTGGTCTACGTACCATCGGGCACGGCGTTCAGGTCTCTCAAGGAGCGGAGCGCTCTCAAGAAGAGTGATCGCGAGTCCGAGCCCGAGAGCAAGTCCGCCTTCGACAAGGAACTGCTCGCCTTCGGGCACATCCCTTACGGAGACCTTGCGCCCGGAGTCGCCGACTCCAACGGGCCGCTTGCGGCGGACCAGGATCGGGGAGGCCTCCAGCCCCTCGTCCACTCCAAGGAGGAGGTGGAACAGATCGCCCGCTTCTTCGAGAAGGATGATGTCACCCTCTTCCTCGGCGCCGACGCCGATGAGACGGCCGCGCGCGGGCCCGAACTGCGCCGCCACCGGTTCATTCATTTCGCCACCCATGCGCACGCCGACCAGAGCCTGCCTTTTCTATCGAGTATCATCCTCTTCCCCAGTGAAGGAGAGGACGGGTACATGAGGGTTTTCGAGATCCGCGACTGCACGACGCGTGCCGACCTGGTCGTGCTCTCCGCCTGCTCGACGAACAGGGGAGAGGCCCTGTCCGGCGAGGGAGTGTTCGGACTGGTGCGCGCTTTCCTCCTTGCCGGCGCCGACGCGGTGGTGGCCACGAACTGGAAGGTGCGCGACCGCTGCGCGGCCGGTTTCATGAAGGAGTTCTACTTCAACATGATCGAGAGAGGACTGCCCTGGCCCGAGGCGCTGCAGGAGGTCAAGAAGGCGGCCATCTCCGGGAGGAGCCGTTTTTCGGGAGCGGCCGGTGCGGAAAGGGGCGTGCGTGTGGTCAAGGCCGCGGAGGGGGACGATCCTGCCCATCCCTTTTACTGGGCGGCGTTCGTCTTCGTGGGATTTTCGGCGGAGTGAGCGGTCGGGCGTATTCGTGCCGCTGGTTCGTCGATTATTAAAACTGGGAAGAAGAAAAAATCCTCTTTGAGATTCGCGACATAATGTAACATTCGGCGCATGCTTAGTGACAGCGAACTGGAAAAGTCGATTTCAGGAATGCGGGCGGGCCGGGAGGAAGCTTTCGAGGCTTTCATCCGCCATTACTCCCCTTCCTTGTCCCGCGTGGTCGCTCAATTTACTTTTTCCGCCGCGGACGAGGAGGAGTGGATCGACCGGATTCTGCTGCACGCGGTGGACCAGATCGTCAAAGGGAAGCTCCGCTTCCTGTCCGCCGCGGCCTTCAATGCCTGGCTCTTTCGCCTGGCCTGTCACAAATGCATCGAGTTCTGGCGCAGCCGGAAGCGTTCGCGCGAATTCCTCACGGACAGCGTGGACCTCGCCGCCCATGCCGACCCGCGGACTCCGTCCCCTTCGGCAGGCCTGGAACTCTCGGAACTGCGCCGGGCCGTGGTGGAAGCCATAAAAAGGATGCCGAAGGCCCGCCTTTCGCGCGTTCTTCAGCTGGTCTGGATCGAGGGATTGACGGTCGACGAAATCGCCATGAAATTGGGCAAGCCGGTCAATACGATCCGCACATGGGAAAGGCGCGGGAGACTGGCGCTCATGGAGATTCTGCTCAGAGAGCACCGTGCGATCGTCGAGGACTTTGCGGGAGCCAACAAAAAAATAAGGAATTTTGAACAGAATGGCACTTTGTGAACATTCTTCATTGCGTGACCACGAAACGCCGGAACACACAGAGTGAGGTATCCTGGGTGAATCAGCCGCAATCAACCCGAGCTAGATTTTCCGGAATCGTCTCTCCGGCGGAGTCGCGCCGAGGCCTTGATCGCGCAAGGAAGGGGTGGTCCCATGCAAGGTAGAGATGATCCTCGAAAGATCCCCCGGATCGATGCGACGGAATTCCTCGAAGCTGTCGGGAACAGGGGGGCATCCCTCGGCCATCCCTCTCCGGAGGACCTCTGGACATACTGCAGGCTCGGAAGTGAAGAACCGCCCCGGGAACTCACGCGGCTCGTGGAGGATCATCTTTCCTCTTGCGCCGAATGCCGCGAACTCCTCGGCAAGATCAAAGACGTCGAAAAGGAGAGAGAGTCTTTCGGGACCGTGGCCGGAAGCGCTGGCGGATCGGATTCGCGAGAGAGGGCGAAAAGGATCAGGTCGATCTTTTTCAGCGAACAGGAAACAGTCGAGATTCTCGACGCTTCGCGAAAAGGGAGGATTGACCGCCCGACCCGCACACCCCTGGTGGCGGTCCTGGCTGCCGCCGCCGCCACGGTTCTTCTCCTTCTGGGAGTCTGGATCGGCGGACGCGGTGAAGCGGAACCGCTCATATCTACCCTCGAATTCAGAGCCATCGGTACGACCCGCTCATCGGACGAAGGGGAATCCTTGCGGGTCGGCGATTTCTTCAGGCTCGTCTGTTCCGTCAAGGCTCCATGCTGGATCTGCTCCTTTGCGCTCGAATCCGACAGGGACTTCACGTCGGTGGTCCTGACGAAAGAGGGCGGGAATCTTGTCGGAGCGGGCCCGGGCGAACTGGTCGACATTCCCTGCGAGCCTTTCCGATTCCAGTTGACGGAGGACGCGAATGACGAAGCCGTCATTCTCGTCATTGCTCTCGAAAAGAAACCCGGCGAGGCTCTGTTCGAAGGAACCGGGGCCTTCTTGAGCAAAGAGTGGAACCGATCCTCCGGTGACGGAGCGCTTCTTCGAGAGGCACTCGAGTCCCGCTTCGGACCTGGCCAGGTCCGGATTTATACAGTGCCAAGCCCATAAGTCATACGGTGCCAGGCTCGATTCGTCGGCCTTGGCGCTACATACGGTGCCA
>CAZUHB010000088.1:0-20691 GCA_964620445.1 uncultured Phycisphaerales bacterium | reverse complement strand
TCAGATCTGGCTCATATTGAAAGGTGCGAGGAAAATCTGATTCTTCAGGGCTGCCTATTCGGCCGGTGCCAGGACCACCGGCTCCATCGTCCGCTCGTCGATCGTGCTGAAAGCCTCGATCAGTTTCGGGTATGCGTCGGGCGCCACGTCGCCCGGTACATGGCTCACCGTCTGCTCCACGCGAAATCCCTTCTCCGTCCGGTTCGTGACGAGAGAGTAGTGGACGAAGACTCCCTCGTCGACGATCGTCTCCGGCAGCCGTTCGAGGGTGTAGCTTTCGCCGAGATCGACGGTCATGACGAAACGCTGGGAGTTGTAACCGCGCTGGATCATGGGGAACCGCCGGTCGGGCTTGCGGATGAACCGCCGCGTGAAGAAGGGCGGCGAGGGCAGAAGGCGGCACATCTTCTTGTTGCCGATCGGCACGACGAAACGCCGCGCCGTGAGCTCGAAGGCGAAGGTCGGCAAGCTGCCCACCTCTTCGATTCCGGAGATGTCGAGGTCGACGACGCTCGCGCCGGGCACGATGTGCTGAAGCAGATTACGTTCGAAGACCTGCCTGCGCTGTCTCTTGTCGAGGCGGCGCATCTGCTCCTGGAGGTTCGAACGGCCGAACCCGGGGAAGACGAGCTTTCCGCTCACATGGGCGTCATCTCCCTCGAGGCGAACGTCGATCGACAGGTCGATCTCGCGACCCGCGGCCTGGAAGTCGCCGCCCGGCAGGGTCTCGATCTCCTCCGGTTTCCCCGTGATCTTCATGGCGGGGGCGTCGAAGAGGAAGGGCGGGATCTCGCCGAAGGGCGTCATGCGCGAGCGGAAAGAGACGAGAGTCCCTCCACCGTCGGGGCCGGCGTGAAGCCGGATCAGCTCCTGGGGCAGGAGGTTGAAATCGACCTTGCTCCAGTCGGCGGGAACGGCAAGGTAGCCGGGATTCAGACCGCACCGGAGGTAGTCGTATCCCACGCCGGCCGCGTCGAGAAGGGCCATGAACAGGACTCCCCGGTCGCCGCGCCCCTCGAGGAGCACGGCCGTGGCCTCGTCCGAACCCTCGTCGTCCTTCACGAGGGTGTTGACAAACGAATAGAGCGCGCGCGACCTGTCGAGATCGTTGTCGAGTCCGGCGGTCAGCTCGGCCGCCTTCCGCCTGATCTCCTCGGTGACGATCACGTCGGGAAAATGAATGTTGGCCAGGATCTGGGCGAGCTCGGTCCAGTCGCGGTACTGGACAAAATTGACGTTGGGGAATGCCTCCACATCGGGAGGCATGAAGATCTCCTTCTCCACGACGGGCGTGTTGCGCGCCGTGAAGATGTAGACGCGGTCGTCCCCCTCGTCCCTCACCTGCCGTTCGAAGAACCGGGGAACCTTGAGCTCCTCCTCGATCTCGAAAGTTCTGGGCAGGGCGAGGACCGACCGGCTGAACAGAAAGGGCTGCTGTCCGTCCACATCCTGGAAATAGAAATTGCCCAGCTCGCGCGGCGATCCGCGCCAGCTCCTTTCCATGACCGTGAAACACATCTCCACCAGGCAATCCACGTCCACACCGGGCATGTTGAACGCTCCCGATCTCTCGACGTCGACCGGCTCGAGAACGCGGCCGTCGGGCAGAATGGTGCGCACGATTTCGATCCGGCCGGGCAACTGGAGCCGGCCGTATTCCTCCACCGCATCCTTGTCGAGGATCTTGACCACCTGATGGATCCGCATCATCGACGATCCGTCGGGGTAGATGCGCGTGACCTGGTGATCGAGAGCGAGGATCGAAGATGCCTTGGGAAATTCGGCGACCCCGGGAAGATCTTTCATGAACTCCCTGCCGTCGACCTTGAATTCCTCGAAGAGCGGATCGTTGCCGCACGCTTGTCCCAGTTCGCCCAGGATCGACCGGACGCGGTGCAGGTCGGGCGCGACGGCGAGCGCTTCCTTGTAGAGGGCGATCGCTTCTTTCCGTTCGCCTCCATCGAGAAGAAAATCGGCGAGATCGACCATGTACGCGGGCACGCCCTCGTGGCGATCGCGGAGCGCCTCGAGCAGCGCGCGCGCTCTCTGTCTGTCGCCGAGCGCCCGATGGCGGGCCGCCATCTTCTGGAGCGTTTTATCGCCGGTCTGCTGCGCGGCGATCAGTGAAAGGAGCCGCAACGACTCCTCGTGCTTTCCCTGATTCCAGTAGATGTCGGCAACCGTCTCCATGACGTCCGTGCGTGATTGGTTGATCTCGAGCAGGTCGACGTAAACGTCGAGGGCCAGGTCGTACCGGTCGAGCGCCTCGAAATGGCGCGCCAGTCCCTCGAGGGGCGCTTCGCGGCGCGGTGCGATGGCGAGCACCTCGTCGAGAGCGTCCTTGTGCTCCTTCCACCACCCGAGCGAGTCGTACACGTTGACCAGAAGGAGGTGCGCCCCGTAGTAGTTCGGATTCTCCTCGAGGATCGCTCCGATCCGGGTCAGCGCCTCCTCGGAACGGTCGTTCTTGTGGTCGCGCCGCGCCAGCCGCAGCCTGGCGGGAAGGTAGTCGGGCCTGATCTCGACGGTTTTCTCGAGCATCTCGTGCGAGCGGTTGTTCCTGATGTTTTCGGGCAGGTGGGCGGCTCGCAGGTAGAGCCGGGCGAGAAAATGCGTCACGTAGGGATTCCGGGGATCGACGGGCCGCGCCGATTCGACGGCGTGCACGGCGCGCGAGAGGAGTCCCTTCCGTTTCAGGGCGTCGGCCAGGGCGATCCGTCCCGCCACGGTCTCGGGATTCCGGGCCACGTAGTTCTCGAGGTAAGGGACCGAGTTCACGCCGGCGGGATCGAAATTCCTGTCGCGGCCGGTCGATCGGCTCGCCACCGGATGGAGTGTGAGATCATCGCATTCCGTGAGGCCGGCGAGAGCTCGAGCGTTCCGGTCCAGGAGCGCGAGGGCGACCGACGTCCGCCGCGTGGAGAGCTTCACGAGAACCCTGTTCCAACCGGCCGCGGCGTTGATCGGAATGAGTTCATTGATCGGCAGGTCGGCCCTGGTCCTGTCCCAGTCGAGGACCTCGGCATCGTTGAACCAGACCTTGGCCGAGCCCTCGGTCGTGAAGTAGATGAGCGCTCGCTCCGCCGCAGGCAGCTTGAACTGGTAGAGCAGAAAACAGCAGCCCCCACGGGGGAAGACGAAGTCGAAAGGATCGAACCGGGGCGAGGAATCGTCGCGGGTGACCGCCTTCCAGCGCACCGTGACACCGTAACCTTCAAGGGTTGCGGCGAGGTCGAGTTCCGATTCTGGCGGGAAGGGCACGTTGTGGAGGGAGCGGGTCTGGAAACCGAAGGGGCCGGCAACGAGCAGCGTTCGCGCATAGGGCGCGAAGGCGTCGAGCGCGGCTGCCTCGTCGTACCGCCCCCGCTTCAGCAAGAGCTCCTGTTGGGTGACGCGTGCCCTCGTGGCGAGCATTCCGTTCGTGGCGGCCCGAGTGGGAAAGGTTTCGAAAAAACGGTCGAGCGGCGCGAGATCGGTGCAGGCGCTGTAGATGTCGAGGAGCTTCTCGAAAGAGAGCGACGCGAGGGGTGCGTCGGCAGGATCCTCGGATGCGGACAGAGTGGTGACGAGAGCAACCAGGTCGGCGGCCCACTCGTCGTAGCGGGCTTCCGGTTCGAAAGGCGACATGTAGAGCCTCTGCAGGACGCGCTCCTCCCCCGGCTCCTCCCCTCGAAGAGGACCGGCCGCCATCGCGAGCAGCAGCAAAACGACAAGGAATCTGATTGGGGCGGACACCATATCTCAAGCCTTTCTGATGTGGATCAGGACTTCCTCGGCCTTCTCGATCTCGCGGCAGAGGTCTCGGAATCGTTCATAGTCCTCCTTCGGAACGCGCGGAGCATTGATGAGGAATATCCGCTCTATGGCGACGGCGCCCTCTTCGTGCGTGTAATCGAGCGAGAAGGAGCAGAACTCGTTCCGAAGCGCCACATCGTCGGGGAGCTTCTCCGCCACGAAACCGGCCGGGAGCCTGTAAACGATCCGCGTCCTGGAGCCGGTGGGCGCGCCGAGGAGCAGGTCCCTTTCCCTCTTCTCGAGGGAGACGACCTGCCCGATCTGGAAGGGGAAAAAGACGGACCGCAGCTGATAACCGCTCCCGCTCTCGAAAAGAATGTCGGAGGCGCGCACCTCGAGGCTGTAGGAGAGCGGTTCGTTGAGGTCGTTCACGTCGCTGAATTCGATGCGGTCCACATCGACCTCGCCGAGAACGCTGCCGTACCTGTCCTTGAACTGGGACGCCCGCTTGCCCGGATTGAGGAACTGGCTGCGCACGCCGGCCTCGTTCGTCCCGACGGCGCTGCTCTGCACGGCGATGACCGCGCTCCCGTCGGCGCGGAGCGAGACATCGCTGGATGTGTAGGACATGTTCTGTTCCGCGGGCGCGTAGGGGATCGTTTCTATCCTGCAGCCATCCTCGTCGACGATCACCACCGTCGCGCCCCGGTCCCCGTCGGGAAGAGCCTCCATCGGATGATACTGGGCTGTTCCGTCGAGGAAGAATCCCTCTTCGCCGCCGTCGGCCGCCACCCAGGCGATGGCGTGGTTGAAGTGGTTGATCAGTGGAAGGGTGAGGTCCTCGCGCGTGCGGCTTCCGTCGAGGCGGATCATGACCGGATATGCGCGCACACCGATTTCCGCGAGCAAGGTCCTGGTCAGGATCGCCTTGTCCTTGCAGTCGCCGAAACGGTTGTTGAATATCGCCGAGGCGCGGTAGGGTTTGAATCCGTGAATACCGAACTCCCACGTGTCGTTGTAGCGGATGTCGGACACGACGAAGTTGTAGATGGCGCGGATCTTGTCCCGCCGCGTGGCGCAATCCCCGGTGAGCTCCTCGACCTTCGCCGTCATCGCCTCGTTGATGTCGCACTGCGTATCGATCAGCTGCCACCACCAGGCGGCCAGATCATCCCAGCTCCGAAAGGTGGTCACCTCCACGCAGGGCGCGAATTCGGCCCGGCCCGGCATGCGCGGCTCGACCACGAACTTCTCGATATTCTCGAGCCGCCACGAGAGGACGCGCTCCCCGCCGGCGCTCACGCTCTCTTCCGCCTCCACGTCGAGGAACCGTGAATTGAAGCGATATTCGACCTCCGGCTGAAGGAGGAGGATGAGTCGCGCATCGCGCACTGCCTCGAGGTCGGCGTCGTTGAAGTAGTGTTTCAGGCCGAAGTAGTTGCCGAAGATCGACTGGGCGAGCTGGTCGTTCCGGTATTCGATGTCGACCACGTCGCCAGGCCGCAACGTGGGCAGGTCGACGAAGGCGGGCGCCTGACCGTTGCGCACCATGTCGCGGCGGACGCTGTTGTCGATACGCGTCTCCTCCACCGTTCCGTCGGGGTGGAAGACGCGCGCCGTTTTGAGGCGGATCTTCTCCTCGCCGAGCGTGTAAAAGACGGCGAAATAGTCGAAGGCGGACGCCCCGCGGTCGCTCAGGATGCGCACCACCTCATGGTGGTAGCGGGAACTCGTGCCGTCCGGGTTGACCCTGTAGATGTCCTGGCGGAGAAGGTACTCGTGAGGATTGTTCTCCTCGTTCGCCGGCGCGGGAGAAGCGGCGATCAGGGCGGGAACGTCGACCTTGAAGGCATCCTCGAAAGGAGCGGCCGATTCCTTGAGAAACTCGAGATGACGCTGCAGAGCGGCGGCCTTGGGATTCAGGTCGAGCGCTTTTTCCCAGGCCGCGATCGCCTCGCTCCTCTGCCCGGCGAGGTCGTACGCCTTGCCGAGCGCATCGAAGAGGAAATGGTTGTCAGGGGCGATGGAGATCGCTTCCTCGAGAAGGGCCAGCGCCTCGGGGTAGGCGCCTTCGCCGAGGCGGAGGTCGGCCCTGGCAACGAGGGGCGATGTGCGGAAGGGGTAGAGCGCGCGTTCTTCATCGATGAGGCGCATCATGGTGGCCGGATCGCCCTCGTTGCGAGCGATCTCGTAGAGGGTTTCGCGCGCCGGCATGGCGAGGTGGTCGCGCTTCAGCGCCAGGTTCAGGAACCTCTTGGCCTCGTCGAGCCTTCCCTCTTCCCTGGCCAGGTTGCCGAGGCGGTTGAGCAGGGCGGGCGATTCGAGATCGGCATCGTCCTTGGCGCAGTCGTCCAGGATGGAGCGGCTCATCGGACCGAATCTCATGTAGTCGAGAATGCGGGACAGGAGCAGGCGCGCCTCGAGAAATTCAGGATTGATGCTGAGGGCGGCCTCGGCATGGGCGCGCGCCCGGTCGGGGATCCAGAGCGAATAAGTGTAGTACCTGGCAAGATCGTGATGGCACTGGGCGTGGAACGGATCGAGGCGCAGCGTTTTTTCGATGTCGAGGCGCCAGGAATTCTCGTCCAGTTCCGATGCCATCTCGGTCCGCCGTGTGCGCGACAGGGCAAGCAGGTAGCGGCCCGCGGCATGACGGGGATTCGATCGGAGAAACTCCTCGAGGTGACGGCTGGCGTCGCCTGCAGCTTCACCCCTGTATTCCAGGAGGTGATGAAGGATGCCGAGATACAAGTGGTGGTGCGTTTCGGCCGCGCCGACCCCAGCCTCGAAGAAATCGATGGCGCCGCGATTCACGGCGACCGGAACGGAGGCCGGCGGCGATTCGGGAGGGGTGTAGCCTTCGGGCGAGGCGCTGATCTTGACCCCGCTCAGGGGGGCTCCCGACGGTTCGGTCAGGCGGGCGGCGAAACTCCATTTTCTCGTCTGTTCGCAGATCTTGAGGAGAAGGGCGTTCTTTCCGGCTCTCAGGCGCAAGCCGATCACATCTTGATCGAACTTCTGCTGGCGCCGTGCGTCGAGCGCGAAAATCTCCCTCCCGTTGACGAAGACCTTGATCGCCTCGTCGCTTCCGATCCGAAGAGCCGCCTCCCTGTCCCTCTCGGTTTCGAGGAAACAGACCGCGTAGGCAAGGCACTGGTCGTTCGGCCTGAGGAGAGCGTTCAGGTTGACGGAACCGGCCGGCGCCGCGCAAGGGAGCGGTCTCCAACGGACGGGGCGTTCCTTGCCGTTGTAGGTCGCGTCGAGGTCGATCTCCTTCTCCGGGCCGAAGACCGTGTCGAAGCCGCCGCCCCGTTCGTTCTCGAAGGGCCCGATGATCTGCCATTCTTTGATGAATCCGAGGCTGTCCCTGATCGCGGCGGCCTCGGCCAGCCTTCCGCGGTGCAGACAGCAGAGAAGCCGCAGGTAGTCGGCCGTTCCCTTCAGGACCGGCGCATGGGCGGGCGTTCTTTCGAGGAGCGGCAGGAGCCTGTCGAACCGGGCCAGCCGCTTTCCGAGCCTGTAGGCAATTTGAAGATAGACTTCGGCGCGCGCGTAGAGCTCGGCGCGCACATCGTTCTCCTCGGTGGACGCCTCGCGAAAGATGATGTCCACGCACTGCTCGAGCGCGTAGAGAGCAGCATCGAAATCTCCCTGTTTCTTGTGCTGAAAGGAGAGGTTCTCGAGAGATTCCACCTCTTTCAGGAGGCTCGCCGATTCCCTCATCGCCGGTGCCGCACCGCTGTCAAAAGAGGCGAAGATCACGATGAGTACGGTAATAATGGAAATCGCCGGAACGGGTGTTTTCATACTATCCTCCCTCGTTTCAAAGCGGCGGAGTGCCAATCGTAAAGGAAACCGAATTTGCGCAACACCGGCTGAGCGCTTTTTTGATAATATTTTTGTTCGATTGCGTGGTTCCGCGCGTTGCGGTCGGATAGTGTAGGCAATATGAATCGAACGTTGATCCCATCTCCCGATCGATCGGAGCATCCGGATCGCTTCAAAGTCGCGAACAGGGCGATCCGGCTCGTGCTTCTGGCCGTTGTCCTTTCGTCGTTCCTTTTGGGGGGATGCCTCTTGCCGCCGCCCGAGAGGGACGAGGAGGAGATCTTTGCCAACATCGAACGGGTCAGGGAGGGCCAGGCGCGCGAAATCGAGAAGAGTGAATCACCGCTTCTGAAGTTCCTCCGTCAACGGATCCTCGACATCGTGGACGCCTTCTCGTTCAGGCTCACCGCCGGACCCGGCCTGCGCGCCCACGGGCGGATCACCAAGCTCCTTCAGGTCGGCATCGGCAAGATGGGGCCGGCCGAGGCCGCCACCATGGGCGGTACCATTTCGTGTTACAAGCTCGGGTTCATCAAGCGCCAGGGAGGGCTCTGGAAGGAGCGATCCCAGGAGATCGGCATCAGCGTTTTCTATTATTACCATTCCATCGGCGAGTCGCTCGGGGGGAACAAGACGACATTCGGCGAGGAGGACAGGGGATTCTGGGATATCGGCCTCGCATTCCATTGGCTGCTCCTGGGGGTGGAGGCGGAGATCCGTATCGACGAGGCGATCGACGCGGCGGTCGGTCTGTTCGGTATCGACCTCAAGGGGGACGACGAACCCCACGTCGATCCCGATCTCCTCGACATCGGGGTGGCGGAGTGAGGACGGGCTCTGCGTGACGCGCAAGGATTACATCTTTCTCACCGTGCTATTCTTTCTGGCCGCGGCTGTCTTCGCCAACGGCCTCACGGGTGAGTTCATCTACGACGACCATTCTTACGTTCTCGAGAATTCCCAGGTCGCGTCCGGCGATGCGATCTTTTCCAATCCCACTCCGCCGGGTCGGCCCGAACTCGGCCTCTACCGCCCGCTCGTGGCGCTTTCCTACAGGGTGAACTGGATGATATCCGGCTTCGAGCCGGCAGCGTTCCACGGTACGAACATCGCGCTCCACGCTCTGGTGACCATGGCGGTCTATCTGGCCGTCCGCGCTCTCGCACGGCTCGGTTTGCGGACCACGGCCGGAAGCCGGCAGGCAGCGTTCCTCTCGGCGCTTCTCTTCGCCGTGCACCCTTTGCATGCCGAGGCGGTTTCGTGGATCGTGGGTCGTGCCGAGATCATGGCGGCATTCTTCTGCCTTCTGCTTCTCCTCTTTCATCTCGGTTCGCACAGGAGGGCCTGGTTGCTCCTTCCGGCGGCTCTTTGCTATCTGGCGGCCTGCTTGTGCAAGGAGAACGCCTTCGTCTTTCCCGCCCTGCTTCTTCTCGTCGATCTCTCTTCCAGGTTGGGCGGCCGTGCCGGAACGGGGCGCTCGCTCCGGTTCGGGGCAGCGGTTTTCGGCATCTATGGTGCGATTCTGGCTGCCGTGATCGCGCTCCGCTACGGTGCGCTCGGCGCATTCGGACCGGACATCGCCCTGGCGCCTTTCGGGGACGAAACCCTGGTGGAGAGGATTCCGGTGGCCCTTTCCATCCTGGCGGAATCGATGCGCGTCTGTCTGTTTCCGGCCGGCCTGCGCATCTTCTACCATGCCTCCGAAATGCTCGACCTGACCCTGATGCGGATCCTGATCCTCCTTCTTTTCGGCGGACTTTTGCTTCTCGTCCTCTGGAAGAGGCATTACTTCAGCCTTTTCTGGATTTTGTGGATTCCGATCACGTTGCTCACGGTTCTCAATATCGTCCCGATCGGCGCCGTGTTCGCCGAAAGGTTCGTCTATCTCCCCTCGGTGGCGTTGTGCGCCTTGGCCGGCGTGGGGCTGAGCGCGATCTGCGGCTGGAGATCGGAGGGGGAGGGCATCAGGAGTGCTGTCTGGTTGCCCGTGGTGATCGTCATGGTGCTCGGATTCTTCTGCTGGTTGCGCAATCCGGTCTATCACGACGCGGTTTCTCTCTGGGAGGACGCTGTTGCCGAGGCCGACTTCCCCTACACCCACTACAATCTGGGGGAGAGCTACTTCGAGGAGGACATCATCGAGTACATGAGCCCCGATCGGACCGGTGCTGTCTACGAGTTGAAACGATCGATCGATATGGATCCCGACCATCTGTACGCTTTCGCGGCCCATTTCACCCTCGGCCGGTACTACCTGACAGAGAAAAATGACGTGAGAGCCGCGGCCTATCATCTGGGCGAGACGGTCAACAGATCGCAGACGATAGACACTCATCCGAGACTCGCCGAAGCATTCGCCACACTGGCCCAGATCGCCTTGTGGACCCGCGGCGAACTGGTCGGAATCGACAACGCGCTCCGCTACATCGCGTTGCTCCTCGAAAAGGGATTCAAGCCGGAAGAGATGGAGAGCTTGAAAAAAGAGCTCGAAAAACTGAAACAAGAGCTTTCGACTTCGGGCGAGTTCCGATCCTCGGACGAGCACTGATACTGCACTCTCTGAAGCTTTTAAACAAAAGTCGGTTATGGATTCTGTCGATATACCAAGAAAATAGAGAGCGTCCATGCACGCGAAGAAGGGTCAACCTCGACATGGCGAGAATCATTCGAAAACTCAACGAGATCGTGACACCACAGCCGCCGCAGAGCAATGTTTACACCGGACCGGAGCGGAGAAAACAGCCCACGCCCGTGATCAGTGCCTATTCGTTCTGGAAGGGGCGGCGCCGGACAGTGACAACCAAGGGTCCGAGGGAGGGCTCTTTCGTCGACGTCTACAATCCGCGCCTCGCGATCCTGCTGCTCCTCTTTTTCTTCTTCACCGTGGTCGATTCCGTGTCCACTCTGGTGTATCTCGAAAAAGGGGGACGCGAGGTCAATCCGGTCGCCCAGTGGATGATCGATCAGAGCGGCGATTTTTTCATACTCACCAAGGGGCTGCTCTCGGCCGCCTGCATCCTGTTCATCATGGTGCATAAGAATTTCAAGTATTCGCGTATCGCCATCATCATCGGTTTCAGTTTTTATCTCGCCCTGACAATCTACCATATCGTGTTGCAAATAATGGCATTATAGGAACACGAGTTCGGCTCGTGCCATGACGGATTCTGGTTTGAGAAAAGATTAACCTTTACGTTAAGGTTAGTTCTTTCCTATACGGAACCAGTGTAGTATACTTTCAGATGTTCAGCGAACAGCGAATTATCAGAAGAAGAGATCTTATGACATCTGCAACGAGCCAGAACCGACCGATCGGCATGATGAAAATCGGCCAGTTCGCTCGCCTCCTCGGTGTCACTCCCCGAACGATCAGGTATTACGAGTCTCTCGGCCTGATCCGTCCCTCCCGTCGATCGGACGGAGGATTCAGATTGTACAGCCGCGAGGATAAAAAGCTTCTGCTGTCGATTTTCGCCCTCAAGAAGCTCGGCTTCTCCCTGGAAGAAATCGGAAAACTCGCCCGGAACGGTCGTGCCGGACAGGCCGCGCTCCAGGTCTTTCGCGCCCTGGTAATCGAACTGAAGCGCTGGAACGAAGAGATCAATAGCAAGATCGCCGGCCTGACCAAGGTACGCGACGAGATCGCCGTGACGACCGAATTGCTCGAGAACTGTCCGGGGTGCGACGGCAAGGAGTTCGACGCTGAATGCGTGGATTGCTGGGAAGGCAAAGGCGGTGTTCCTTTACCCCTGCGGGTATTGACACAATTCGTCGTGGACGGATCCTATGGCCGGAACGATCCTGAACCGATCAAGGGGGATTGTTGACATGAATCCCCGGACGGTTTCGAAAATCATCAAGGAGGCGAAGCAGAAGGGGACCCTCTCCCTCGACGTGCTCGATGCCATCCTCGAAAACGACGCCACGTTCGAGCGAAACCTGGAGAAATTCAACAGCAATGGCGCGGCCTTCTCGATCGACCTGGATTTTATCGAAAACCGCGACTCCCATTCGGCGAAGGCGGGCGGCTTCAAATACGTGCCTCTCTACTCCTCGGGGCAGAACATCTATTTCCAGTACGTGAGTGAGATCCGCAAGAAGCCGCGCATGACGCGCAGCGATGAATGCCTTTTCTCGAAGAGGATGGAGTTCTTCAAGCGCCGGCTGAAGAAGATCTTCCAGGAATCCAATCTTCCCCACGAAGAAATAGAGTATTACCTGCAGAATACGAACTGCATCGGCCGCGCCGATTCGGCCCACGTGGGACCGCTCTGCGAACACCTCGGATCCTGTCCGAGGGGCAAAAAGGACATGGTTCACGCCAACTGCCAGGGCTACAACAAGTGCCGCGCCATTTTCGTGGAACGGAACCTCCAACTCGTGGTGAATCTCGCCCAGCCCTATCGCACATACGGCGTGCCGATCATGGACCTCATACAGGAGGGGAATGCCGCGCTCATCCGCGCCGTGGAAAAATTCGACTGGCGCAAGCAGGTCCGGTTTCAGACCTACGCGGCTTTCTGGATCCGGCAGGCCGTGGAACGAGCGATCAGCGCCAACAAGGGAATCGTGCGCGTTCCGAACTATCTCCAGCAGAAGATGCGTCGACTCAAGCGGGAAGGCAAGATCCCGACCGACCGGTCGCTGATCTCGGCGCGCGACGTGTCCGAGGCGTTCGAGATGTCGAACGAGGTGGCCGGCCACCTCCTCGAGACGGAGCGGGGGCATATCTCGCTCGACGCGCACCCCTCCGACGACGAGCACTCGACACTCACCGACTTGATCGCCGAGGATGAGACGGTTCCGGTTCCCGAGGACGAGATCGTGGCTCTCAAGAAGCTGCTCGAAAAAGCGCTCGACGATCTGACGGAGCAGGAACAAAAAATCATCCGCCACCGATTCGGCCTGAACAATGCCGCGCTCAAGACTTTGGACGAATTGGGCGAAATGATGAATGTATCCCGCGAGAGGATCAGGCAAGTCCAGATCCGGGCGCTTCAGAAGCTCAAGAAGCCGCGCCTCCTCGAAGGCTTGCAGTCTTTTCTCTAGCGAGTATCATTCAGGCTGTCCTTGAGATCAGGAGGCGGATCAATGAAGACCGTGGCAGTTCTTCTCGGCTTGGCTTTTCTCA
Source organism: uncultured Phycisphaerales bacterium (assembly GCA_964620445.1). Taxonomy (GTDB): domain Bacteria; phylum Planctomycetota; class B15-G4; order B15-G4; family CAYZWU01; genus CAZUHB01. The sequence continues at coordinate 7,997 of CAZUHB010000088.1, read as the reverse complement.
TCCTTCCGGCGGGACTCGTGCTCTCCCGAACGCAGAGCCCCGTGGACAAGAGCGCCGTGCGGCGGGCGACAACGTCCCTCGCTCTCGGCGAGGACAAGTCGATCAGTCTGACCTACAACACCATCTCGGCCACCAAGGAAATAAAAATCCCCTTCGCCATGGAGAAAAATCCCGAGGGGCGCGCCATCTACGAGCAGGCCATGTCCCAGAAGATGATGCAGGCCGCTCTGACCGTGGACGTGCCCGTCGAAATCGGCGGAATCCCCATCGAGCCGGGCCGCTACGGAGTGGGGCTCTCCGGTTTCAAGGACGGCGTCTTCGATCTCGCCATCCTCGACGGCCGCACGAGGCACAAGCTGCCTCTTCACATGAACCCGGTGCTTTTCGACTCGCCCCACGTGGTCTTCACGTTCAGTTCCCTCTCGGCGAAGGAAGCGGCCTTGATCTTTCACGCCCGCAAATTCAGCGGCCGGATCCGGATCTCCGTCGTCGAGGAGAAGAAGGAAGCGGAGGACGGGTAGGACCTGGCGTCCGGGCATCCCGGCAGTTGACGAAGATCCACCGGCTCATTCGCCCGCTTCTCGCGGCCACAGGCCGGCACCAATCCACCGCCCGCCAGGGGAGACAGAAACCGCTCCTTACCCTTGCCACGATCTGTAGAGGTCCGGTTTCCGGTCCTTCACGAAGGGGAATCTTCGGCGGGCCCGTTCCACTGTTCTGGGAGTGAGGTCGGCCGTGTAGAGGGCTTCGGCGCGGTCGCCGTCGACGAGAACCTCGCCGGTGGGATCGACGATCATCGAGGCGCCGGGATAGGTGAGCCCTCCACCTTCGCCCGTGCGGTTGCAGGCGACCAGGTAGGAGAGGTTGTCCAGGGCGCGCGTCCGGGACAGAAAGCGCCAGTGGCGCTCGCGCTCGATCGGCCAGTTGGCGATCACCGTGATCAGGTCGGCACCGCGGTCGAGTGCGGCGCGGTACAGCTCGGGGAAGCGCAGGTCGTAGCAGACGGAGAGGAGGATCTTGAAACCGAGCGCCGGGACCACCACCACCTTCTCTCCGGCCGTGTAGTTCTCGTGCTCGTTGCTCATGGTGAAGGGGTGGATCTTGTCGTAGCGGGCCAGGAGCTCACCGTCAGGTCCGTAGAGCAGCGCGGCGTTGCGCGGAAGGGGATCGCTCTTGAAAACACACGCCCCGAGCAGGTGGATGCCGTGCTCGCGCGCGCTCCGAGACAAAAAGCGGGTGGTGGGGCCGTCGCTCTCCTCCGCGAAGGGCGCGGCGTTCATGGTGAATCCGAGGGCGAACATCTCGGGCAGGACGAGAAGGTCGATCTTCTTCCGCCGCGCCTCGGCCAGAAAGCCCTCCACCTTGCGAAAGTTCGCATCCCGGTCCTCCCAGATGATATCGAGCTGTGCGACGCCGACGCGCATGGCGAGTCTCCTTCACGATCTGTTCTACTTCGGTTCGAGTTTTCCTAGCCGCTCGGCCGCCTCGTTCAGCGTGTCGAGCGTCTTGCAAAAGCAGAAGCGGACCAGGTCCCGCCCCGCGCTCCGCCCCTCGTAGAAATAGGACGGAGGGATCGCCGCCACACCGATCTCCCGCGTGAGATAGCGGCAGAAAGCCACATCGTCCTCGAATCCGTACGCCCTGTGAGTGCCGAGGATGAAGTAGGTGCCCTCGGGCCGCGCCGGCTCGAGGCGCGCCTTCTCGAGAACGGGAAAGAGGGTGTCGAGCCGTTCCTGGTACTCGGCCCTGAGCCGATCGTAGTATGCGCGCCCGCCTTCGAGAGCCGCTGCCGCGCCATGCTGCAGCGGGGTGGCCGTGGCGAAGGTGACGAACTGGTGCGGCATGCGCACCGCCTCGGTCAGAGGCTGGTCGGCCGTGATGTACCCGATCTTCCAGCCGGTGAGGCTGAAGGTCTTGCCCAGGCTCGAGATCCTCACCGTGCGCTCCCGCATGCCGGGCAAGGTCGCGATGGGGATGTGGCGCCCGCCGTCGAGGGTGAGCTGTTCGTAGACCTCGTCGGCCAGAACGAGGAGATCATGGCGCTGGCACAGCTCGGCGAGAATCTCCAGTTCCTTGCGGTCGAAGACCTTTCCCGTGGGATTGTGAGGCGTGTTGAGAATGAAGAGCCGCGTCCTGTCCGTGATCATCGATTCGAGGCGGTCCCAGTCCACGTCGAAGCTCGGAAAGGGGAGGGTGAACGCATTCAGCCTCCCGCCGGCCGCCATGACCGACGGCGCGTAGGAATCGTAGGTGGGCGCAAAGGTGAGCACCTCGTCGCCGGCGGCGACGAGCGCCTGGATCGATGAGAAAATTCCCTCCGTTGCGCCCGAAAAGACGGTGACCTCTTTTACAGGATCGTATTCGAGGCCCCATTCCTCCTCGGTCGAGCCCGAAATCGCCTGCCTGAGCTCGGGCAGCCCGATACCGGGCGGGTACTGATTGTGGCCCTTGGCCATGGCGCCGGCCGCCGCGGCCTTGACCCATTCCGGTCCGTCGAAATTGGGATATCCCTGGCCGAGATCGATCGCGCCGTGCTCGCGCGCCAGAGAGGTCATGGTCGTGAAGATCGTTTCGCCGAAGGGACGCCATTTTTCCGCCAGCATCAGGACAGCTCCTCAAAGGTGTTTCGATTCGCAGATACTCTCCGTATTTTGGAGTCAGACTCCACGAATGGTAGCCCTTTCGAATTCAAAAAACAGTGGATTCTTGACAGTTCAGCCGCCAAAGCCGATTCTCCTGCCATGGAGAGTCGTTTGCGAGACGAACCGGGTCTTGGCGCTCGGCCGGGCCGACCGGGTCGCACCGATGTCATCATCGCGGTCGCGATCGCGGTGGCGGCCGCACTCTATCATCTCCTCTACATCAACCATGGCGTGCGGAACTGGATCGACCTCGGCGTGGCCGCGTCCGACGCCGTGCGGATCGTTCACGGCGATCACTGGGGGCGCGACTTCCTGGCACCCTACGGGCCGGGCCGATACTACGTCACCGCGATCTGGTTCATGATCTTCGGAACGAGCCTCTTTTCGATGAACATCTTCTACCTCTGTCTGATGTCGGTGGTCGATCTGCTCGCCTGGTTCGCGGCGCGCAGGTTTCTGCCGCGTCACCTGGCGCTCGGCGTGGTGATTCTCGTGGCGATCGCCCACGGGCCGGTGCACAAGGTCTGGATCGGGCTCTTCGCGGTTTCCTTTTTCCTGGCCGCGATCCGCGCCCTCGACAGGCGCACCTACGGAGCGGGATTCACCATGGGACTCGTGGGTGCGCTCACCGGGCTCTTCCGAAACGATGTGGGCATGTGCGCGGCGATTCTGGGACTCCTCGTCATCGGCTTGAGCCTGCGCGGCAGGGCAGGTGGACACAAAGCAAAACGCCTCGGCCCTCTCGCGGGCGGCTTTGTAATGGGTGGGCTCTCCGTGGTCGCGCCGGTCGTGATCCTGGTCGCCGTCCACGGCGATCCGGCGTGGATCGTGGAGAGCATTCTGGCGCGGATCGAGGTCTTCGATTCGGTGCGCGTCAACGATCCCGGGCTGGCGGCGCTCTTCGGCTCGGGCGGCGCGGAAGGGATTCTTCAGGGCACGATGGTCGTCATGCTGCTCGGTGCGCCCTTTGCGGTCGCGATCCTCGGCCTGCTCGGCCTCTTTTCGAAATCGCCCGGACCGGCCGCGGGATTGATGCTCGTGCTCGGTCTCCTCGGCATCTTTCTGCTGAACCAGTGGCGGCTGATCCCGCGCTTCGTGCGCCTCATGCAGGCCGGGCCGATCTTGTACCTCTGCGTGGTCGTCCTCCTTTTCGAGGCGCGCCGGGTCGTGGCCAGGCTCCCGCGCGCCGCGAGGAGCGCACCGGCCGCCGGGACGGTTCTGCTGATCCTTGCCATGGGGTGGTACCTCTGGGAGTACACGGGAGAGCAGTCCCAGGATTCGATCGCGGTGCTCCGCTTCGAGGAACGCTACATGGAGATGCCCCGCGCGCAATGCTGGGCCAAGACCAGGCGCGGCACGGACATGGACAGGGTGGTGGGCGTGGTCGAGAGATTCACCCGCAAGGGAGAGGCGATCTTTGCCGGGCCCGGCTGTCCGATCGTCTATTTCCTGGCCGACCGGCCCAATCCCACGCCCTATGCCGATCCCTATCTCTACTTTCTCAATCCCGATGCCGAGGCGCGCATCATCGCGGCGCTCGACGAACGGGACGTACAGGTCTTCGTGGACCAACCCCGGTCGATCGGCGGTCTGTCGCTCGCGGACGCGGCTCCCCGCCTCTTCAACCATGTGCAATCCCGTTTCGGCCGCCGCGAGGAGGTGGGGCGGTATGTGGTTTTCAGACGGTGATTCCCGTCACCTCGCCGCAACGGGCGGTCCGGCCATGAGGGGCGGGCGGCTCTTGAAAGCGAAGCGTTCCACCATGCCGCGAATCCGGGTGACCAGCTTCGCTTCGAAACCCTCGTCCTCGATCGCGTCCCCGTCCAATTTGCGATCGATCAGAAGGTGGAGCACACGGTCGGCGTCGCTGTAGGCGAAACCGAGCTCCTCTTCGTCGGTCTGCCCTTTCCAGAGATCGGCGGTGGGGGGTTTGTCCACGATCTCCTCGGGAATACCCATGTGCGACGCAAGCTCGAAGACCTGCGTTTTGAAGAGGCCCGCGAGCGGATTGATCGAACAGGCCGTATCCCCGAAGAGCGTGCCGTAGCCGAGGAGGATCTCGGTCCGGTTCGACGTCCCCACGACGAGCCCCTTCCACGCGGCCGAACGATCGAAGAGGATCGACATCCTCTCGCGGGCCATCTTGTTCCCCCGGCGGAGCTGGTCCGCCTCGCGAAACCGCTCGAAGTAGACGTCGATCTGGGGTGAGATATCGACAACGTCATGGGTCGTTCCCAGCTGTTCGGCCACGAGCCGCGCATGGCGGCCCGACTCGGGATCGGAATCCTCGTAAGGCAGATAGACCGTCAAAACCTTGTCTTTCCCGAGAGCCGCCACGGCAAGATGGGCGGAGAGTGCCGAGTCGACGCCCCCGGAGAGCCCCACGACGGCTCTGTCGAATCGTGCCTTCTCGAATCCTCGCTTCAGGAATTCCACGAGCATTTTGCGCGTCGCGGCGCAATCGATCTTGAGTTCCTTCACTGAAACCTCGCTTTCGGCAGTTCGCAATCGATCTCGTCAAAAGGCGGCCAGAGCCGGAATAATACCTCCCGGGGCGCAATGCAAGCTCATTTCGCCCGCGACGCGCTGGCTTCACCGCGCGTTCGTGCTATATCATGGTACTATATTCCCGAAAGGAGACACCCATTGGCGAAACGAAAAGAATTCGACACGTTGATCGACGGCGGTGACAGCAACGCGATCGCGGCCGCTGTCCGCGATCCGGAATGGAGCACCAGGTTTCAGCGCCGCATCCTGTCCCGCCTCTATTCCACGGACAGCGCGTCGAAGTGGCGGGCAGTCTATGCCTTCGGGGTGGCCGTGGGCGAGGGGGGGCTTTCGGAGAAGAGGATCAGCGGCTACGTGCAGCGCTTCCTCTGGTCGATGAGCGACGAATCGGGCGACGTGCCCTACGGGATTCCCGAAGCTCTCGGCGAGATTTTGGCCTGTCGATCCGAAATGCGCGAGAAATACGTGCCCATTCTCGTGTCCTACCTCGTTCACGAGGAACTCGTCCAGACCGGGCCGATCCTGGCGGGAGCGATCTGGGCTCTCGGAAGGGTGGGGATCAACGACGACGAGGAGCGCCAGAGGGTTCTTCCCGGCCTGCGGGCGGCGCTCACGAGCGACGAAATCGACGTTGTCGCGGCCGCGCTCTGGACCTCCGGCCGCCTCGGTCTGGCACCCCTCTTGCAGGACGAGATGGCTCGAGCGGCCGAAATCTCGGCCACCGCCTGCCTCCTGGTGGACGGAGAAATCCGGCACTCGAGCCTCGGTGATCTCGCCCGCCATGCCCGGAATTAGCCCCTCCGCCAACCCCGGAAATAGCCCCTCCCCCGGCCCCTGAACCGTCCTGCGAAGGATAGGTTTGGTGTTTTTTGATATATAAAATACTTTTATCTGAATAGTGCTTTTAATACCTGCTCAGAGGGGATATATATTGTGCTTTTCCCTTGGGCCGACCTTTCTCAAAGCACGCAAACTCGACTGATTGAATCGTATAATTGTCATTGATCTGTGTGCCTCCGCTAACCTGCCGGGAGGCCGCGTTTTTTCACAAATAAGGAAGTGGATCTTTTTTTTGACCACCCCTCTAGAGTTTGAAAGGAGCGGGCTATGGAGAGTTGGTTCTATCTAATTCCTGCGGCGGGCGTTATCGCCCTCCTCTTCGCCCTGGTGAAATCGGCTTGGATCAACAAGCAGGATCAGGGCACCGACACCATGAAGGAGATCGCCGGCCACATCCACGAAGGCGCCATGGCGTTCCTCGCGAGAGAGTACAAGGTCCTCGCGATTTTCGTGGTCATCGTGGCCGTGCTGCTCGCTGTGGGCAACGCGTCCCTCGAGACCAGCCACTGGCTCATCGGCGTCTCCTTCGTGTGCGGCGCCTTGTGCTCGGGGCTGGCCGGTTACATCGGTATGAAAGTCGCCACCAAGGCCAATGTGCGCACCACGAGCAAAGCGCGCGAAGGCCTCAACGGTGCCCTCGCCGTCGCCTTCTCGGGCGGCGCCGTCATGGGCATGTGCGTGGTGGGACTCGCCGTTCTCGGGATCAGCGTCCTGCTGATCGTCTACACCCAGATGTTCCAGGCGAGCGGCGTGTGGAACGAGGGCTGGACAATGGCGCGCCTTCTTCAGGTCGTGGCCGGTTTCTCCCTCGGCGCATCGTCGATCGCGCTTTTCGCCCGTGTGGGCGGCGGCATCTACACCAAGGCGGCCGATGTGGGCGCTGACCTGGTGGGCAAGGTCGAAGCGGGCATCCCCGAGGACGACCCCCGCAACCCCGCCGTGATTGCCGACAACGTGGGCGACAACGTGGGCGACGTGGCCGGCATGGGCGCTGACCTCTTCGAGTCGTATATCGGCTCGATCGTCGGTTCCATGATCCTCGGCGCGGCGTTCATTCCCGCCCTCGGCCCCGAATCGTTCTCCGCCGGACTGGGCGCTGTTTATCTGCCCCTCATCCTGGCAGGCATCGGCATCATCGTCTCAATCGTGGGCACCTTCTTCGTGCGCACCAAGGAAGGCGGCAACCCGCAGGCGGCCCTCAACATCGGCACCTTCGGCGCCGGCATCCTGATGGTCATCGTCTCTTACTTCGTCATCGAACGCGTTCTCCCCGAGACGTGGACCGTTGGCGAGAGAGTTTACACGTCGATGGGCGTCTTCTGGGCCACCATCGCCGGCCTCGCCGGCGGCATCGCCATCGGCCTCATCACCGAGTACTACACGGCCGAGAACAAGGGACCCGCTCAGGGTATCGCCAAGGCCTCCGAGACGGGCGCGGCCACCAACATCATCGCCGGCCTCGCCCTCGGCATGAAGAGCACCGCGCTGCCGGCCATCTGCCTCAGTGCCGCCGTGCTCGTCGCCTACGAGTGCGCCGGTCTCTACGGCATCGCCATCGGCGCCCTCGGCATGCTGTCGACCACGGGCATCCAGCTCGCCGTCGACGCCTACGGCCCGATCGCCGACAACGCCGGCGGCATCTCGGAAATGGCCGGCCTCGGCCCCGAAGTGCGTGCCCGCACCGACAAGCTCGACGCCGTGGGCAACACGACCGCCGCCATCGGCAAAGGTTTTGCCATCGGCTCGGCGGCGCTCACCGCGCTCGCCCTCTTCAGCGCCTTCACCACCACGATCGCCGCGAACCGGGGCGGTGTGCCGATGAGCATCGACATCATGAACCCCAAGGTCATGGTTGGTGTGCTGCTCGGGGCCATGATGCCCTTCCTCTTCTCGAGCTTCGCCATGGCGGCCGTGGGCAAGGCGGCCTTCTCCATGATCGAGGAGGTGCGCCACCAGTTCAAGAACATCCCCGGCCTCATGGAAGGCAAGGCGAAGGCCGACTTCCGC
>CAZUHB010000087.1:0-21046 GCA_964620445.1 uncultured Phycisphaerales bacterium | reverse complement strand
AAACCATGAAGCCCACAAGGGCCGCTGCCAGGAAGAGTGTGAGTACCCGCATCGAGATCCTCCTTTCGGGAGAAGAGAATAACTTCCTCAAATCGGACAAAACAAAATGCGTCTGCCGCGCATTATCGTGCTGTGCGGGAAGGAATTCCGCACATCAAGCAATACACCGTCGTTGATGGATCTGGTTCAAGAAATTTGGTGATATTCGATGGGGGAGCCCGGCTTGTTTCTCGCCGGCGCCGAAGAACACCGGCGTCGATCGCCCGACTCGAGATCGGCTCCGGGGGCGGTCCGCGTTTACTTCACGCGATCGAGCTTCACAACGAGCGGCGGAATCGCCCCCTCGGCCGGAATCTTGACAGGCGCCGTTTTCGCCCGGAACCCCTCCGCCAGGATGTGAACCTGGAAGCTCCCGGGCGCATACCCGCCGAGAGTGTACTTGCCCGTGTTGCTCGACAGCACGCCACGCGCGATGAGCGTTCCGCTCACGGGCGGCCCAACCCACTGATTGCCCGGCCCGAGAACGGCAAGCCGGCAGCGCTTGACAGGCTTGCCGTCGGCGGTCTGCACGGTGAGAACGATCTGCGGCCCCTTCTTGAGAGGGCTCTCCACGGCGGCCGTTTTTCCCGCCTCCACCTTGACGGCCGGTTCGATGTTGCTCACCCGGCCCGGGGCGCCGATCACCACGCGGTAGTCGCCCGGTTCGAGAGGCGCGATCACCGCGCGGCCCGCGCTGTCCGTGAGGCACAGCCCCTGGCGGGTCGTGGTGACGACCGGCACGCCCGATTTTTCAGCGCGCACCATGACACCGGGAAGCGGCTTTCCGGCCTCGTCCTTGATCGAGACCGACAGGGTTCCTCCGGGAACGAGCTGGATCTTGAGATTCTTCAGGGCCCCGCCCGGTTTGAGGATCAGTTTTTCGAGGTGGCCCACGCCCGCCATGGAATGTGCGGCCAGGTTGTACTCCCCGTTCTTGAGGCCGGGGAACGAAAAGGCCCCGTCGTCGCCGGTGAAAAAAGAACCGACCTGCGCACCGGTCACGCCGGATTTGTCCCGCGCCAGGTAGTAGACATAAACAGACGCTCTCGCCAGCGGCTTGCCCGTGGCCCTGTCCACGACGATTCCGGCGATCAGCCCCGCGGCCATGTCGAAATCGCGCTGCAACGAGCCTGTCGCGGCGTCGGCCGACGCGGGCGCGCACGCCTTCTGATCGACGACCACCGGCTTGCGACTGAGCGGCTCGAGGGTCGGGCCGTCGATGTAGAATAGGTACCGCCCCGCGGGTAGAGCCGCAAACGCATAGTTGCCCGTGCTGTCGATCGCCGTTTTCCGGGCGATCTTCATGTCCGGCATCGAGCCCACGATCGGCACGGCCAGGACCACGCCTTCGCCGACCTGGCCGCCGCCGCGGGTGATCGTACCGAAAACGCGGCACGCGGGCGTGGCGGCGAAGGAGACGGTGACCGCCGTTGTTTCCCCCTTCTTGATCGTCAGCGTTCTCGTTTCGCAATGAACGAGCGAGCCCGCCCTGTCGAGATCCTTGTCGAGCGAGACGCGCAGTGTCTTGCGGCCGGGCGAGTAGGCCCCGATGTCGAGCTTGCCGTCTTTTCCGGTCCGGAACGAATCGATGCCGCCGCCGCTGGGCAGCTTGAGTTCGCCCGCGATGGCCACCTCGACGAGGGCCCCTTCTTTCGGTTTGCCGTCCGGCCCGAGAACGGTCACGTCGAGCCGGCCGCTGCCCGGCCCGATCACGACTTTCTGATCCTTGATCACGCCTCCGACGGGCAGGTTGATCGGTCCGTGCCGCCAGACAAGGGGCGGATCGTTGCGCGAAAGGTCGAGCAGCCATGTTCCCGGATCCAGATCAATGAAACTGAAACCGCCCTTTGCGTCGGTCACCACCGTCTCTCCCGTCTTGTGGTCGACGAAACCCTCGGAGCGTCTCAGCGCGGGCGTGACCCGCACCCCCGCGGCCGGCTTCCCCTTCGCATCGGCCAGGACCGTACCGCTGATCAGCGTCGATTTCTCGAGGGCCACGCTCAGAGGCGGGGCTTCCTGGCCGGCCTGGATCGTGATCCCGCGAATCGATGCGGACCTGAAACCGTCGGCAGTGATCGCCAGATCCCACGCGCCCGCGGCCAGAGTGTCGATCGCAAAGGCTCCATCCGCGCCCGGCCGGGCCACGATCCGCCGGCTGTCCGAGCCGATCGGCTTGAGCAGGACACGGAAATTGCGAACCGGCTTTCCGTCGGACGCGGCCTTGACCGCGCCCTTCAACGATCCACCCGCGTCGAGGATGACCATGAGCGCCTCGCCGCCCGATTTAACGCTGTCCACGATCTTTTCAGGGAAACCGGGCGCCGAAAAGGTCAATGTCGACGTGGAATTTCGAAGCAGCGGGCTCAGGCTGAATTTACCGTTCGCCTCGGTCTTGCAGCCCGATCGATACATCTCCTTGCCAGCCACGGTCACCGCCGAGACACGGACATTGGCCATCGGCTTGTGCGCCCCGTTTTGCACGGTGCCCCTGATCGCGGCCGGGTGGGGCAGCTGGATATCGTTGGCGAGCGGTGCGGGACCGCTGTCGGTGATCGCGATCTCCCGGGAGCGGCTCGCCAGGAATCCCTCTGCGCGGGCCGCGAGAACAAAAGACTGCTGGCGCCCATCGCCCGCCAGGGGGCCGGCCGCGTCGACGGCGAGCCAGTAGGAACCGTCCAGGCCGGTGCGCGTGGCCAGACCGGCCTTGAGCTTGTCCCGCTCGGAGAGACGGAGCCCCTTCCAGAGCGGCTCGCGCTCCGCGTCCGATCTGCAGGGGAAGATCAATGCCCCGGGCACCGGTTGTCCGGCAGGATCGAGAACCTTGCCGGTCATGGTCGCCTGCGGCTGGAGCGTGAGCGCGACGGAGATTTCCTCGCCCGAGCTGATACGCACCTTTTGCGCCGACGCCGGCGCCTCGGTCCGGTGATAGGCGGTCAGCTCCGCGTTCAGGCCGGGAGGGAGCTGTTCGAAAAGGAATGCGCCTGTTTCGTCGGCATCGGCCTTCCAGGTCCGCTTCGGCCCCGTGGGTCCTGCTTCGGCAAGAAGAACGAAGGCGCCCGCGCATGGAGAGCCTTTCGCGCGGGCCACCGTCCCGCGGACGGCGCCGCCCTTTTGGACCTGGAGCGTCACCTCTTGTCGATTCGCGGGGGGCGCCGCGGCGGCGGCCTGCGCGGTCGTATCGGGTGTATCGGGCGATCGGGTCTCCTCGGCGCCAGCGGCCGCCTCCGTGCCGGGGGGTTCTGGAGCCGGCTCTGGAGGTTTTTCGAGCTGCACGAAGAGATCGGCCGTGCTCTGGACGAAGTAAAACACGTTGTCCGTGTCGAGAGCGAGCTTGTCGATATCGAGGTTGCGGAAACGGAACCGGCCGTCGCGATTGGTGGTTGCCGTGAGCAGCGCTTTTGATCCTTCCTCCGGCCGAGCCTTGTCCCGGTTCCAGACGCGGATCTCGAGACCGGCGATCGGAGCGCCCGTTTCCGCGTCGAGGGCCGTGCCGAGAAGCTCCCAACCCGTTTCCAAGAGTTCTTCACCGTCGCCGGCATCGACCTCGTAGATTTCTTTCTCCGTGACCTGCTTCCCGAGCCACCAGAAGAAGCCGAGCAGGCAGAAGGTGATCACACAGATAACGAGCAGGACGTTGCGTTCGCTTTTTTTCATGGTCGTTCTCCCGCGGGGGTCAACCGCTTGCCGCACCATATGATATTGGAAAGTGCGCGCCAGCGGAAGGTGCGAAGGTCGATGGTTGCCCACCTTTTTGACGCGAGGCGGGCCGAATCGGTCCTGGTGGCCGGAAAGCCCTTTACAAGGGATCTCCAGACGATTAGATTGTGCCAGATTTGGGCTGTATCTTGAAAGTCTGGATGCGGACTTGCGCGACAGGGGTCGTTAGCGCAACCGCCGCGCACGGCGCGAAACCGTTATCTTTGAGAGGAATGGACGATGACCACGAAAACGGACACACGGCACTTGATCGAACAGTGTGAGACCTTTGGGGCGCACAATTACCACCCGCTCCCAATCGTGATCGAACGGGGCGAGGGCATCTGGGTCTGGGATGTGGAAGGCAAGAAGTACATGGACATGCTTTCCGCCTACTCGGCCCTGAACCAGGGGCACCGCCACCCGCGCATCATCCAGGCACTCAAGGATCAGGCCGACAAGCTGACCCTCGCGTCGCGCGCATTCCACGTGGAGTCGATGGCGGCTTTTCTCGAGAAGGTGACGGATCTCTGCGAAATGGAGATGGCCCTTCCCATGAACACGGGTGCCGAGGCTGTCGAGACAGCCGTAAAGATGGCGCGTAAATGGGGTTATGAGAAAAAGGGCGTCGAGCGCGACCGGGCCGAGATCATCGTGTTCAAGAACAATTTCCACGGCCGCACCACCACGATCGTGGGCTTCTCGTCGGAAGAATCGTACAAGGAGGGTTTTGGTCCTTTCACACCCGGATTCCGGATCATCGAGTACGGCAACATCGATGAGCTCGCCGCGGCGATCGGCAAGAACACGGTGGCTGTCCTCATGGAGCCGATCCAGGGGGAGGGCGGCATTCTCATTCCGCCAGAGGGCTATCTCGAGGAGACGCGCGCCTTGTGCGACAAGCACAACGTGCTCTTCATGCTCGACGAGATCCAGACCGGGCTCGCGCGGACGGGCAAGCTCTTCGCCTACCAGTACGAGAATATGAAGCCCGATGTGCTCATCCTGGGCAAGGCGCTCGGCGGCGGGGTCATTCCCGTGTCCATGGTGCTGTCGTCGCGCGAGGTGATGGGTGTGTTCCGGCCGGGCGATCATGGCTCGACGTTCGGCGGCTTTCCGCTCGCCTGCGCCGTGGGATCGGCGTCGATCGATGTGCTCATCGACGAGAAGCTCGCCGAGCGTGCGACCGAGCTGGGCGAGTACTTCATGGACTGCCTGCGCACCATGAACAGCCCCCACGTCAAGGAGGTGCGCGGCAAGGGACTGCTCATCGGTATGGAGGTCAAGGAAAGCTCTGGAAAGGCGAGACCTTTTTGCGAGGCGCTCATGGCCAGGGGCCTCTTGTGCAAAGAAACTCACGAGTCGGTTGTCCGCTTTGCGCCCCCCCTGATCATCACCAAAGATGAAATTGATATGGCAATCCAGCATATCTCAGAGGTGATGAAATAGCAGGTGGTTACACCAAAAGAATAAAAACAAATTAATTATTAAAGCCGCCCTTACCGAATGCCGAAAAGAGTTTTAGAGAGATGGCGGTAAGTAGTAGGAGCGAAGAAAGGCCGCCAGAGAAGGCTCTGGCAACGGAGGAAACTCCGAAAAGAATAGGGGATAACGAAGGGAATTAGGACAAGGAATGTGAAAGCCGGCGCAAAACCGCGCCGGCTTTCTTTTTGCTCCCGGAATAATTCCTCCATTAATTATTCCGGGAGCAAATCTTTCATGGGAGCAATATTTTTTAATATCTGACTTCGAAACTTTCGGGTGGGGTGGGGGCTTCCTGGCGGCCTGTGATCTCCACGCGATCCACGCGGCTGGAGGGAGGTCCCTGGTGGAGCCAGGCGATGAACCGCTCGAGAACGTCGGTCTCGCCGAACGCTTCCCCTTCGACGCTGCCGTCCGGCGCGTTGCGCACCCAGCCGGCAACCCCGTTCTTGACAGCTTCGTCACGCGTGGACGCGCGAAAAAAAACCCCCTGCACACGGCCCGTCACTCGAAAAAGTACTCTTTCCATCATAGTCGTTCGCGGCCTCCGTTCTTGTCGTGTCCCGCCATTATCGAGGAGCCCTTCGAAAGCGTCAAGCCCCGCAACCCCTCATCGTATCCCAGGGAAAGGAGACCGGATTCGCACCCCGCTTGACAGGGGGGGCGGGAAAAGGTTATTAAGCACGGCACGATTTCCATGTTTTTTGCAGGTTGTCGAAAACCATGATTCGATTTCGGCTGGTCCTTGTTTGGTCCCTTCTTGCGCTGGCATCCCTGGCGCTGTCCGGTCTGCCCTCGTGGTTCCACCTCACCGCCCGCGATCACGAACCCTGCGCCTCGGGCTGCACCGGTCACGAAGATCACTCCGACGGCGGCCAAGACCACGACAGCCGAAATTGCTCCCAGTGCCAGTATTTGCATTCTCAAGAAGTACTCGAACCGGCCGGTCCCCTCGCGCTGATCGACTGGATTTTCCGCAACGAAACCCCTCCGGTTCAAGACAGGCGAATACTGCCTGCCGCCAGACACCACCTCTTTCCCCCCTGCCGCGCCCCACCCGCGCCCGTCTGAAAAATTCCGAAGACGGCGTTCCGCTCTCCTCTTGACCCTGTTCGGCATCCCCAAGTCTTGTTGCCGTCTCTGTCGAGGAGGCTTTCCGTAACCGTTCAGAACGGACCAGCAGGAGAAGAAAAATGACATCGACGAAACTATTGCTGATTGCATTGATTTCATCGGCGATCGCGCTTCTGGGAGGATCGAATGTCCGCGCCCAGACAGAAGGGGACGAGCCAACCACCAAAGACCTCCTCGAACGGATAGAGTTGCTCGAGCTCGAGATAGGCGATCTCAAACAAACGCCCGTAAGCCAATCGCGCCGAACAGAGCCGGACCGGACCACCGACAGCGCGGGCTCCACATCGATGGGCGCGTCGCCAGGCCTGATGGGAAACCTCGGCCAGACAACCCGTTTTTCGCGCACCTTCAATCCATCGCTGGGCGCGGCCGTCGACGTGATCGGCAACCGCCAGACCGGCAGCGACTCGGGCGAACACCAGGACCGCTTCTGGCTGCGCGCGGCAGAGCTCAATCTCGCGGCCCAGATCGATCCTTTCGGTTACGCCTACGTGATCGTCGAGGCGGGCGAAGGCGAGAGCGTTTCGATCATCGAGGCCGCCGCGGTGATGAACCGCCTTCCGGCCAACTTTTCGGTCAAGGGCGGCAAGATCCTCGCCGACTTCGGAAAGTTCGGCCAGCGCCACGACCACGAGCTCCCATTCGTGGAAAAGCCGCTCGTCTACTACGACTACATCGGCGGAAGCATCAACTCGACAGGTCTCGAAATCCACCAGTGGTTCGGCATCACCGACGAGATTCCGCTGCGCTGGTCGGCGGGCGTGTACAATGAGCTCGAGGGCCACGGCCACAGGGTCTGGGGCGGCCACCACCACGGCCACGACCACGGGGCAGAGCCCTTCGGCAAGAGGCAGATCGACAATTTCGCCTACAACGGCCGCGTCACCGGGTATGGCGACCTGACCGACAACTCGAGCCTCCAGGTGGGGGCGAGCTGTCTCTGGGCGCCCGAGATCCAGGCCTTCCACCAGGAAGCGGCCGGCGATCCGGTGGAGCGCTGGGAGACGCGGCGCACCGTGGCCGGTGCCGACGTGACCTACAAGTGGACCGATCCCGCCTCGCG
The DNA here is from genome assembly GCA_964620445.1 of uncultured Phycisphaerales bacterium. GTDB lineage: Bacteria > Planctomycetota > B15-G4 > B15-G4 > CAYZWU01 > CAZUHB01. The sequence continues at coordinate 13,632 of CAZUHB010000087.1, read as the reverse complement.
CAGGGAGTTCATTTTCGGTGTGGAAGGCTTCAAGAGCCGCGGCACCTTCCTGCACGAGGAAGAAGAGGAGATCGAGGACGGTGACGCCTGCGGCGGTTACGCCTGGTGCGAGTACGCGTGGAGCCCCTACTGGGCCGCGGGCGTCATGGGCGGCGCTTTTGAGTCGGCCATGCACGACAACGTGGGCCAGCGCGAGATCTCGACCTGGCTCACGTGGAAGATCTCCCACTACAACTGGCTCCGCGCCCAGTACCGTTTCAACGATCTCGAGCGGCACGGCGACGCCTTCGCGGGCGAGGACTTTTCCGAGTTCTTCGTGCAGTGGATCTTTGTGTTCGGCAGCCACGCTCACGGCTTGAACTGGTAATCCGAAGGAGGCACGACAATGAAACAGAATCTCCTGAATCCGATTGTGCTGATTGTGCTTCTGGCCGCCCTCGGTTTTGCGGGCCCGACCGCTGCCGCGGCGGACAAGATCAAGGTGGTGACCACGATCCCCGACCTGGCCGACATGGTGCGCGAGATCGGCCGCGACCTCGTGGAGGTCAAGAGCATCGCCAAGGGGAGCGAGGACATGCACTCGATTCCGATGAAGCCGAGCTACCTGCTCCTGCTCAACAAGGCCGACATGCTCTTCGAGGTGGGATTCGACATGGAGCACGCCTGGCTTCCCGACCTGCTCTACAACTGCCGGAACGAGAAGATCCAGCCGGGCGCCCCGGGTTTCGTCAACTGCTCGGCGCGGATCACCCCCATGGAGGTTCCCGACGAGGCGAACCGCGCCGACGGCGACACCCACCCCGAGGGAAATCCCCACTACAACCTCGACCCCCGGAGAGGACGGCTCATGGCCGTGACGATCTGCGACGGACTCCGCCGCGCCTACCCCGCATCGGCAAAGGCCTTCGAGGCGAATCTGACCGACTACCTCGCACGCTTCGACCGGAAGCTCGCCGAGTGGGAGATCCTCGCCCGCCCCCTGAAGGGGGTCAAGGTGATCACCTACCACCGGTCGTGGACCTACTTCGCGGCACGCTTCGGCCTCGACGTGCGCGCCGAGATCGAACCGAAGCCGGGCATCGCGCCCACGGCGCGCCACGTGGCCAGGCTCATCGGCCAGATCAGGGAGGAGAAGATCGAGCTCGTGATCAAGGAGCTCTACTACTCGAACAAGTACCCCGAGTTCCTCAGGGAGAAAACCGGAATCAAGGTGATCAACCTGCCCAACATGAGCGGCGGCCGTCCCGAGACCGAAGGATATTTCAATTTCGTGGAACACAACATCAGGGCGATCCTGAGAACTCTCGGAAAGCCGATCCCCACGCGGGAAGAGATCGAGAAAGAGCTGCAAAAATGAAGAGCGATCGGAACCGGGCCGACAGGTCCCAGAGAACTCCCCGCGGCGGTGCCATCCTTCTCGAACTGAAGAGCGCGGCCTTCGGATACGGCAAGCGCCCCGTGATCAGCGGCGTCGATCTCAGCGTGAGGACCGGTGACTTTCTCGGTATCGTGGGACCCAACGGCGCGGGCAAGACCACGCTCCTCCGCGGCATGATCGGCCAGCTCAAACCGCTTGGGGGAACGGTCCGCTTCACCCCGATCTCCGGCCGAAAGCCGGTCCTGGGCTACGTCCCGCAGATCCAGGTTCTCGACCCGATCTTTCCGGTCACCGCCGGAGAGGTCATCGCCATGGGCGCCTACCCGCGCCTGCCGCGCATCAGGCGCATGGCGCAGGCCGAAAGAGCTTTCCTCGCCGAGTGCCTCGACCAGGTGGGCATGAAAGCGTCGGGCGGCAGGCTTTTCGCCGACCTCTCGGCAGGGCAGAAGCAGAGGGTCCTCATCGCGCGGGCGCTCATGACCAAGCCCGACCTGCTCCTTCTCGACGAACCGACGAGCGGCGTGGACCAGGCTGCCGAGGCCGCCGTCATGCGCCTGCTCGCCGATCTCAACAGCGAGGGGCTGGCCATCGTTCTCATCTGCCACGAGATGGACACGATCAGGGACAACGTGCGCGAGGTGGTCTGGGTCAACCGTGGCAGGATCGAGCAGGGCAGCGTGGACGAGATGCTGTCGCCCGGTCAGATCGAGGAACATTTCGAACGGTGAGGGTTCTGTCATGATCGAAACGATGAGCGACATTCTGGCACTCTTCGCCAACAGCTTCTACGGCTCCCTTCTCGTTGGAGCGATCTGTCCGCTGCTCGGCGTCTTCTTCATCTTGCGGCGCATGGTGTTCCTGGGGATCGCCGTTCCCCAGTTCGCCGCGGCGGGCGTGGCGTTCGGCTTTCTGATCCTGCCGGCGTGGAACTGCCTCTGGAGCGACGACGACTGCCACGCCCACGACGAGGGAAGCTTTTGCTTCCACCTCTTCTTCGCCATGCTCTTCACATTTGCGGCGCTGCTCGTTCTCGTCTGGATCGGCCGCGCGAAGCGTGGTTCGCCCGAAGGCCGGATCGCGGCCGGCTACTCCCTGGCCGCGGCAGCGACGATCCTTTTTCTCACCGGGTCGGCCCTGGGCACGAGCCACATCGACGTGCTTCTCAAGGGCGAGATCCTTGCGATCAGCGACGAGGGTTTCATTGCGATCACGATCTTTTTCGGGCTGGCGCTGCTCCTTTTCGTCTTCTTCCGCCGTGATTTTCTTCTCATCGCCTACGACGAGGAGGCTGCCGTGAGCCTGGGCAAGAGTCCCGTGCTCTGGGACGTGCTCCTCTACCTGCTCGTGGGATCGGTCATTTCGGTGGGGGTGCTCACCGTGGGGCCGCTCGTGGTTTTCGGGCTCATGGTGATCCCGCCGCTCGCCGCGCGGCTCGTGGCTTTCAACATGGTGTCCTTCTACCTGTTTTCGTCGTTGATCGGGATCGCGACCGCTTTCGGCGGGTTCGTGGCGTCCTTTCTGCTCGACTGGCCCCTCGGGCCGACCGATGTGGTTGCGGCATTCGGCCTTCTCGTGCTGGTCCGGGGGGGACGGGCGCTCTGCCGGATCCGATTCAGATCGAGTCAGGAAAGAACAATTGGGAATTCCAACCATCGTACGGTCGGCTGAAATGGCGCGCACAGCGTTTGTCGGCTGGATTTTGATGGGGGATTGGTTTTGAACTTGACTCATGTTAAAGTTTTTATATGATCAGGTTAGGCTTGGCAGATGTAGAAGGGATTTTGATTAGGAAAAGAAACCCAATTCAACTCCATCGTTTCAACATTCCACGGATAAGGTTCGTTCTCTTTCTCCATGGAGGGCCATTTCGTGAAGGGAATCTCGCTCACGGCGATCGCCGCACTCTGTCTATTGTGTAGCGGATCGGCAAACGCCGCCGCCAACGAATTGGAGGAGAAGGTTCACATCTACGATGGCGCCAATCCTCTGCAAGTCAACTCCCATTCAGCCACAACGGTGGTCGACTGGAACAACGACGGCAAGAAGGACCTCATCGTGAGCCAGTTCTACTGGGGGTGGGTCTACCTGTTCATCAATCAGAACACCAACAGCGATCCGCGGTTCGACGGAGGATCCCTGATCGAATCGAATGGTTCTCCGATCACCACGACCTATGGATGATGCATCGGCTCGATTCCACGAGTAGTGGATTGGAACGAAGATGGAAGAAAAGACCTCATCCTGGGCGAAAACGACGGACACGTCAGGATCTACCTCAACACCAACACCGATGTCGACCCACAGTTCAGCGGCTACTCCTATGTTCAGATGGGCGGTTCGGATTATGACGTCGGCCACTATTCCGCCCCCTACATCACTGACTGGAACGAGGACGGCAAGAAGGATCTCCTCGTTGGGTGTAGCACGGGCTACACCTATCTTCTGCTCAATGTGAATACGAACGCCGACCCCGTGTTCGATTCGGCCGATACACTCAAGGACGGATCGGGACACCTGGATCCAGGTTCCACGGTGAGCCCCGTGGTCTTCGACTGGGACAACGACGGAAGGAAGGATGTGCTTGTCGGAAACGACAATGGAAAGATTTATTTCTACCAGAACAAGGGGACAAACGCTGCGCCGACCTTCGATGGCTGGGAAATTCTCAATGTCGGCCCAGGCGGAAGTACCCATCTCGATGCGGGCTCCTACATCCGCTTCGAGGTCAGCGACTGGGACGAGGACGGGCTCTGGGATATCGTTGCCGGCTACTACAACTCGGCCTGGAATCCGCCAGCAGGAGCTGTCATGTACCACGGGATTCACTATTCCTATCCCGACATCGAGATCAACAGCTTCATCACACCGACCCAGGCCGATCCAGGCGAGAACGTATCAGGGCAGATCAGCCTGCAACTCGGCAATGACGGCGATGGCGATGCTGAAAATTTCTATTGCGGACTCTACATCTCCACCGACGACAAGATCAACAAGACCGACGATCTTCTCGTCGATGGCCGCGAGTTGATTTCACTTGTTCTAGCCGGCGGAACCTTCGATGTACCCTGGGCTTCGACCCTGGCGATACCCTCCGGCCTCGTCATGGGCGACTATTACATCGGCGTTCTGGTGGATGAAAACGATGATGTCTATGAGCTCGACGAGAGCAACAACTCCATGGCTTTCCCGATCAAGATCGGCGATCCGCCGATACCGGACATCAAGATCGACGGAGACGACGGTCCGATCTCGATCCCGTCCTCGAAGGTCATTGACATGACGATTTCCCTGCAGCCTGGGGCGCTCAACGGCGTGACCCAGGACTGGTGGATCGTGGCGCACAAGGGCGGGGGAGGCGTTTTCTCGTGGGTCTACACGATCCCCTGGCACTGGACAAACGGATTACAGAAAGCCCACAGGGGCCCACTCTTCGCCCTGAACAGCTACAATCTGCGCCATGGAACGATTCCACAAGGCACGTGGACGATCGAATTTGCCGTGGATGATCCCAACTACTTCTACGAGAAGACCTACATGGACTTCATCGAGGTGTCCTCATACTAGGTGTTTTACACCAGGACGAAACAGCTCGATACTCCTTTTTCCTTTCTCGAAAGAGGCTGATTTCGGATCACCCTCTTTTTGTCGTTGAAGCGGACTAATCGGCCCCCATGATCCTCCGCGCCCGCTGGCGGATCAGCCTGTTGATGTCGGCGTTTTCGTAGGGCAGGTCGTTGGACGCCCAGTCCGCCTCGGCTCGGCGAAAGTACTCCCGCGCTTTTTTCTCGTGCTCCGCGTTGGCGGCAGGCTCCTGACCGGCGAGCGCACGGTGCGTCATTGCGAGAAGGTAAAAATCGCGGGCCCTGTCCATCCAGTAATACCGCCTGGCTTGCGGCGACCAGCCCTCGCGGACCTCGAGAGCCTTCTCGATGCTCACGATCGCTTCGCCGTACTCCTTGTTCAGATAGTGCGCGGCACCGACGGCGGCCAGGCTGATGGGGGAGCGCAGAGGGCCGAATGGGGATTTCCGGCCGCCGAAATGAGCGTTATCGATCGACTTCTCCGCGGAACCCTCCGCGAAGACGGCCATGTCGTCCCATTCGTCCCGGCTGTTCGTGACCTCGTCGATGATCCCCACCACAAAAAAGCAGGCCAGGCTCAGTTCTCGCGGGGACACGTAGTTGGTTTCCCAGATCCGGTTGAGATCGGCGCCGATCTGCTCGTGCTCACCCCTGGCGAAAAGAAGGCGCGCACAGGTGAGGTGGGCCGCGGCCACGCCGCTCTCGGCCTTGGTCTTGATCAGGGGGCCTTCGACGAGATGCTGAGTCCCTCGCCGGGCGTACTCCATCGCCCTGTCGAGATCGCCCTTGCAGAAAAAGAACTCGGCGATGGCGATGTTGTTGTGATAGTCGAACTTCCTGCCCCTGGTGGCGATTTCGAAGTTGCTCCAGGCCGACTCGAAATCACCCGAACGGACCAGGACCTTCGCCTGTCCGCGATAGGAATTGTGAATGTGATTTCGAGCTCTCTCCAGGCCTTCCGCACGATTGATCGATTTCTCGAAATGCTGCATCGCCAGCCGGTCGTTTCCGAGAAGAACGTGTATCTGCCCAATGGTGGTGTCGATCATGTGGTGGGGATTGCCGTCCGAGTGGAACCTCGCTCTCTCCAGCAGATCCAGAGCACTCTCGGTCAAGGTCATCAGGTTGTAAAACCTGGCCAGGAAGTAGTAGATCCGTCCGAGGTAGGAGAGTGCGGCGACATTGTGGGGCTTTTGTTTGAGCACGTTCGTGAAGAAACCGACCGCTTTTCCGAACTCGTGCGAATCACCGCCCTTGTAGATGTCGTCGAAGATGAGCATGCCCTGGTAGAGATGGATCATGAAATGTTCGGTGTTCACCCTGAGGGGCTGCCGTAACATCTCCAGAACGTCACCCTCTCCGGCCCGATCCTCCCGGTGACGCAAGAAGAGTGCATCGGGAGAGGCGAATTCGAAGTCGCCGTCCGCCGGCAGCCACTCACGGGCTTCGTCAAGAAGAGCCTGTCGTGTTCTGCTCTTATCGGGTTCGGTCTGTGCTTGCCGGAACTTTGCCACGGCCATCAGGTAGCGGGCCTCTGTCTCGAGAAGGGAGGGCTTTCCGGCCGGGAATCTTTTCAATCCCTGATCGAGAGCTCCGACCGCGCTGTTGAAATTGATGAGCTCGATGTCGAGAAGGCCTTTCATGATATAGGGGGCGGGTTCGTTCGGCGTGGCCATCATGCACCACGTGTGTGCGGCGCGATGGCTGTAGACATCGGCCCAGACCAGAGCTTCTTGCACCGGTTTGAATTTCCGGAGCGCCAGTTCGAGCGCCTGCCGCTGCTCGAGAAGAACAACGAGAAGCAGAATCGCCACGGCCCCGAGTGCGGCAACGAGTGTTCCGGCGGCAAGGGAGATGAGCTTGTGGCGCCGCACCCACTTGAGGGCACGGCTGATCCGTCCCGACGGCCGCGCCAGGATCGGTTCGCCCTCGAGGAAACGGTCGAGGTCCTCGGCGAGCTCTTCCATCGACTGGTAGCGCCTCGACGGGTCCTTCTCCATCGCCTCGAGGCAGATCACGGCAAGGTCGCGCGGCACGCGCGCGTTGACCCTGCGCGGTTCCTTCGGCTCGTTGAGCAGGATCTTCTTGATCACCTCGTGCGATGTGTCCCCGTCGAAGGGGCGGCTCAAGGTCAATGCCTCGTAGAGGGTGACGCCGAGCGAGTAGATGTCGGTGCGGCGGTCGATCGCCGAGCGGCTGCTCCGCGCCTGTTCGGGCGACATGTAATAGGGGGTGCCTGCAAAGTCTCCGCTCTGCGACAGGGCCAGGGCGCCCTCGACGCGCGCCAGGCCGAAGTCGGTGACCTTGGGCTCGTCCTTGTCGGCGAGCAGGATGTTGGACGGTTTGAGGTCGCGGTGGATCACACCGGAGCGGTGCGCGTGAGCCACGGCCCCGGCCACCGCGACGATCATCTCCGCCACCTGCCGGAAATGGCCGCGCGGAAGGGCGGGTTCCTTCCTGAGCTGCTCGAGCCGGTCGGCCACGGTGCGCGCGCCCGCCACCAGTTCCTGGGCGATGTAATGGGTGCCGCGGAACGATCCCACGGCAAAGACCGACACGATACCCGGGTGGGTCTGCCGGCTTCCGGCCTCCGCCTCGCGCTGGAATTTCTGGACCGCCTGCCTGGAAAAGCTGAGGTGGGGCGAGAGGATCTTGAGCGCCACGCGCCGCTTCAGCGAGATCTGTTCCGCCTCGTAGACACGCGCCATGCCCCCGCGGCCGATCTCTTCGATGACGCGATAGTCGCCGAGGATCTTTTCCCGGACGGTGTCGTCGTCGCTTTTCGATTGCCCGTCCTCGGGCCCGTCTCCGTCCCGGGCCGGTGTCATGCTGTGCGCGGCGTCGAGGAAGGTCGCAATCCTCTGCCGCAGCTCGGGCCCGCACTCCGGGTGGTCGTTGCAGAACACCTCCGGATCGGGCCGCTTGCCGGCGAACCACGCCTCGCAGAATTCGTCGAGAACGGTTTCGATCCCTTCCCCGGTCCTGCTCGATGGATCGCCCGCTGTCATGATAATCACCTCTCGAGAAGGGTCGCGCCGAATTTCAGCCCTGCGACTTTTCGAGGACGCTGTCCACATCGCCGCTGCGCAGCGCCCAGATCTTGTCGCCGAGCCGCCGGACCGCGCGGTTGTGACGCATGCGGGCCGCGTCGTCCGTGATGCCGAGTTTTTCGCCGATCGCGGCGAACGAGAGGTTCTCCCACTTTCGCAGGACGAGCACCTCGCGGTCCTCGGGATCGAGAAACTCCATGCCGAACCGGACCCACGCCTCGCGTTCGTGCTCCTCGGCCGCCACGCTCGGCGTCTTCACCGGCTGCTGCGGCGGGTCGAGACAGAGGATCGTGTCCGAGGGGAGCGGATTCTCCCGCGCGATCTCGCGCCGCCGGGCGGTGAACCAGTCGTAGTGATTGTGGAGCGCGTTCTGTGCGATCTTAAGAAGAATGCCTCGCAGATGCGCCCGGTTCGCGACCTTGAAGCGGGGCGCGAAGCGCAGAAACTGCATCATGGCGTCCTGGACATAGTCGACCGTTTCGCCCTTGCTGCGCAGCAGGGGGGTCATGTGGCGCCGCACCTGGGATTGAACCCACGGCGCGTTTTGTTCGAGCAGAACGCCGAGGGCATCCTGATCCCCGTCGTGCCACTGCTTGAGAAACAGCGCTGTCTGGTCCTTTTCCATCGGTTCGGATTTCCAAATCGTAAGAATGTCAATCTATCAGGTCGGGCCGAAACGGTCAATGTTACCGTACGCTCCGAGGAGCCGGAGTCCGGGCAATTGACATACGCCGGGGAGTTTGTTAACCTTCCGGGTCGCTTTTGACGATTATTTTCGACGGTTAAGAATATCGTTGATTGGAGGCACGTGATGCTGAGCTGCAGGCTCGAAACCAGGCACGCGCGCGACCATCGAATGATGGCGCTGCGGGCCCGGTCCGTCCGCAGCTCGGAGAGTATGCGGCCCTAAACCTCAAAAACATGGATCGGACCAGGCCCGGGTAAATTCGAAGCTCGGGCCTTTTTCTATTACCGGAACAAAAACCATGGGAGGTTCCAATGAACGATATATTTGTCACCACATCGATTCCGTACGTCAATGCCAGCCCCCATATCGGATTCGCGCTCGAGCTGGTGCAGGCCGACGTGATCGCCAGGTACGATCGATTGCGGGGAAAGAGGGTCCGCTTTCAGACAGGGGCGGACGAAAACGCGCTCAAGAATGTGCATGCCGCCCGCGAGCGCGGGATCGACACGCAGGCGTTCGTCGATGAAAACACCGAGGCGTTCCGGAAGCTCGGCCATGCCCTGGCCCTGTCGACCGACGATTTCGTGCGCACCACGGGCGAGCGCCACCGGCAGGGAGTGGCCCGATTCTGGAAGCGGCTCAAACCGGATGATCTGTACAGGAAAAACTACACCGGCCTCTACTGCACCGGGTGCGAGGATTTCTTTCTCGAAAAGGATCTGGCCGGCGGGCTCTGTCCGGAGCACGGCACGCGGCCCGTTGCCGTGGCCGAGGAGAATTTCTTCTTCAGACTCTCCGCCTACGAGCGCAAAATCGAGGAGCTGCTCGCCTCGGGTGCGATACGAGTGATCCCCGAGACGCGCAGGAACGAGGTGCTCAGCTTCGTGCGCGGGGGGCTCGAGGATATCAGCGTGTCGCGCCCCGCGGCGCGGTCCGGTTCGTGGGGGATCCGCGTGCCGGGCGACGAATCACAGGTGATCTATGTCTGGATCGACGCCCTGGTCAACTACGTGTCCGGCCCGGGATTCGGCGCGCCCACGGGATTCTGGAGCGAGAACTCGCAAAAGACCCACGTGATCGGCAAGAACGTCTGGAAGTTTCACGCCGTCTACTGGCCCGCCCTGCTCCTCTCGGCCGGTTTGCCCCTTCCCGACCGGATCGTTGTCCACGGATTCCTCACCGCCAACGGGCGCAAGATCGGAAAGTCGCTCGGCAATGCTGTTGATCCGTTCCGGTGCATCGACGAGTACGGTGTGGACGCGGTTCGCTACTACCTGCTTCGCGCCGTACGTCCTTTCGAGGATGGGGACTTTTCACCGGAGCGCCTGGTGAGCCTGTACAACAGCGATCTCGCGAACGGCCTGGGCAACCTGCTCGCCCGGGTCACCGCACTCTGGCAGAAAGCGGGTTTCGGATCGTGGCAGCGGCCCGATGATGCGGCGCCCGCGCCCGAGGGATACGCCGAAGCTCTGGAGAACTACGAATTCGACGAGGCGCTCAAGACGCTCTGGACGGCGATCGCCGCGGTCAACCACGAGATCGAGCAGGTCGCGCCGTGGAATTTGCTCAAGAAGGGCGATCTCGGTCTGTTGCGCGAGCGGCTCGCGGCGTGGCTCGAGAGGATTGCGTTCCTCGCGCACTGGCTGTCGCCTTTTCTTCCGGAGACGGCGCAAAAGATCGAGGAGGTTTTGCGGCACGATCCGCTCGAGGCGCCGCCGCCGCTCTTTGCGCGGTTGCGATAGATCCGTACCATACAGGTGGCCGGTTGAGGAAAGGGCAATTCGAGGTGTGAAGCGCGCTGGACCTGTACACCCGGGGAGGGCTCAACAATCTCCGCCTTCCGGGTCGGTCTATTCCTCCCTTTCATCCGGTAGGGGTGAGGTGACTATCAGATTCTGGATCTCTATCGTTCGGTCTTTGTCATCGTCGATCGGTTTGCTTCCTGTCCCCGGCCTGAGGAAACCGAAGCACACCTCCCGATCGAATCCGGAAGGAAGCCGCGTCTGACACTGCCTGTCACCAAGGCGTGCAACAGCCTCGCCCCCCCGCACCTCCAGGCGGATCCGGAAGAAGGATCGCATCGTCTGGTACGCCTGCGATTCGGCAAGGACCTTCCGGTTTCCACCGTCGATATGAACGATTCGGATGTGCGAGTGCGGTTTTCGGGGGCGTTCGAACTCGACGGCAAGCAAGTTATCCCCATCCTTCGCCGCGAAGATGATCATCATCTTTCCCAGAATGTTTGCGATCCTCAGATCCGTCTCGATCGAGTAGTCGTCGCCGAGAGTTTTTTTCGAGAGGATCATCGAATCGCGTGCCCGGGGCGGCGGAGCCACGATCTTCATCCCCTTGAATTTCCAGAGCTTCGAGGCGCCCGACTTCGTGCAGGCCCGTTTGAGATCTTCCATGTGGGGCTTCGCAAGGGAAAGATAGCGCTGCTTCGACCGTTCTTCCCGAGCGGCTTTCTGAATCTCGCCGTACTCCTTTCGAGTCCCTTCTCTGTACAGGCTGAAGGCGATGGTCGCCGTTTCGTAAGCGAGCTCGAGCCTTCCTTTCGATCGATAGCCGAGAGCGATCTTTTTCATTTTCACCGCGGCATCTTTCCTCGATTCGATCCATTTGTAGAGATCGAAATCGGTTTTCATCCGCTTGAATTTGTCGGATCGAGAGAGGCGCTTCTGCCTCTTCTTGAGGTCCTCCCTGTCCGATGCTCCCATCTCGGCGAAATTGACGAGTAAGCTCAGAGCCGCGTCCAACGAGGCAAGTTTGGAGTCCTTGTCCTGCCCCGCGATGAGGTCCTCGGCCTGCGCCTTGAGCTCGGCGGCGGTTATGTGATCGAAGAGTTCAAGATCCCTGATGAAGAGCAGCGCCGTCCGGGGGGCGAGACCGTCCAGGAAGGTCTGGGCCATCGCACGATAGCGCTCCGCCTCCCGGCGCTCCAGATCGCGGCGTTTCCGAAACAAGGGATCGCATCGTGAAGCGAGCTGCTCGATCTTCGTCTCCAGCGCTTTCCGCTTTTTGTCGTCATCGATCCGCCCAGCCGCGATGTGAGCATCGCGCAAGGACCGCGCGGCGGAATCGAGGTCATTCCGCGCCTGCGCCTCGACTGCTTTCTCCACGTAACGGTTGGCGTCCGCCTCCTGCGCGCGGGCTGAACCGAGGGCGAAGTAAATCGTAATAATCCCACACAGGAACGATAGGTAGTGATTCTTTCTCATGCCGAGCCCCAGGTGCATTGCCGGGTAATCTCTCGCGTCAACCTAACAGCCTGCACTCGATTATCCTGGAGATCCGCGCCCGCGCAACGGCAAATCGCCCGACTTCCATGGAGAACAACGTCCACGTGCTGGACGTTAAGAATAATGATCTGCTCCCCGGATCTTGATCCTAGCTCAATGCGACGAAAAAAGTGTTTTTGATTATTGCGGGTCGACCGAAGCATGAAGAAAAAGCGCCCACATCGATGTCGTCGACTGGGACGGCGATGGAGTGGAGGACATCCTTTCGGGGGAGTACTACGGCCAGGTCTGGCTCTTTCGCGCCCTCGGACCTTTGTCGCTCGACGCCAACGAGCTCAGCGCCGCCGGCGCGGCCACGGCCCGGCTCGTCCGGGGCCCCCTCTCCTCGGGCCACGTGGGCACGATCATGTCCTACGCCTTTGCCACGGTAAATCCCTATGACTTCGCATCCAACGGGGCAAAGGTGGAGATCGTTCCTTGAAAGAGGCAGACGCTCCAACCGCCCCCGAGGGGAACCCCATGATTTCTGGTTCCGCTGGGGAATTCATGTATAATTCGCCGGCAGAATTGCGGCGCCATGCCGCGCCGGTTGATTTTGTAAGGTGCCGAGAAAATGGCTGAGAACAGGAGAACGCGCTTTCGCCGGGGCCTTTCCGCGGCAATGATCGGAACCGCCGTACTCTGCGCCGCCGCCTTTTTCTGGGGCTGCTCCGACGGCAAGGAAAGGATGAACATCCTCCTGATCACCATCGACACGCTCCGCGCCGACCATCTCGGGTGCTACGGAAACGAGCGGGCGCAGACCCCCAACATCGACAAACTCGCTGCCGAGGGCGTCCTTTTCGAGAACGCCTACGCCGCGGTTTCGACCACGTTGCCGTCCCATTCGACAGTGTTGACCGGCCTCTACCCCCACCAGCACGGGGTGCGCGACAACGGGGTCTACTACCTGCCCGAGGAGCAGGTGACGCTGGGCGAGATTCTGTCGGACGAAGGGTACGAGACGGCCGCCTTCGTGAGCGCCTTCGTGCTCGACAACCGGTTCGGGATCGACCAGGGATTCGACACCTTCGACGACGAGATGGAAAATCCCCTCGTGCCGCCGAGTGCGGACGACGAGGACGAAAACCTTCCCAAGTACTCGCAGTGGTGGAAGGAGACCTGGTCCAAGCCCTACCAGCGGATCGGCGGCAGCACCGTCGATCGCGCCATCGAGTGGTTCGACGCCCGGAAGGACGAGGAGCCCCTCTTCTGCTGGGTGCACCTCTTCGATCCCCACATGCCCTACACGCCGCCCGAGGTGTGGCGCGACGCGCTCTCGGCCGACTACGACGGCCCCATGGACGGCACCATGGAAACGGTCATGGCCGAGTCGGAGAAGCTCGGGGGCGCGATCCGCAACGAGGACCTGGCGCACATGATCGAGCTCTACGGGGCCGAGGTGGCCTACACCGACCATGCGATCGGCCGGCTGCTCGCCGCGCTCGAGGAGAAGGGGCTGCGCGGCCGCACCCTGATCATCCTCACCGCCGACCACGGCGAGGGATTCGGCGAACACCTGGGGCTCTGCTTCGAGCACAGCTCATCGGTCTACGACGAGGTGCTGAAGGTGCCGTTCCTCGTGGTGCCCCCGGCGGGCGGCCCGGCCGGCTCTTCGGCCGGTACCCCGGCCGGCTCTTCGCCCACCGAACCCAGG
>CAZUHB010000086.1:0-21046 GCA_964620445.1 uncultured Phycisphaerales bacterium | reverse complement strand
GTAGATCACAGCCTGGGTTAAAAGTCAAAGAACTTTCCGCACGGGACACTAGTTAACCAAATATTATGACGAGTAAATACTTCATAGAGGATCAGCAAGATGTAGGCGAACGTCTGAAGACTCTCAGCCCAACTGGTGAGAGAACAGGTTACTATGCTGAACTTATGGTAGATTCAAATAATAACGAGAAATGGGAAAAGTACCTGTTTGAGCTTGGCGACGATCATAAGGAAGGGATCGGTCTGCGAAAGTATCCCTATCCTTCGATACTGGAAGCAATTGATATAGCTCTGACGACCAACTACGATGATGAAGCTGACGGAGCTGCGGCATTCCTATTGGAATACGAGAAAGACGGTGAATTCAGAGAATTGTTGATTGAGAGACTTGAACAGAGTGCGAACGAAATAACGCTCACCAGATTTGAGATAATCTATCACCGAGCAGAACTCTACAGTAAATTGAACAGGCGTCCTACAAAAGGCAAGCACATTTCACAAATCAAAAGGGATTACGAGTATTTTGTGGATTTGGCAAATCGTGCGAACACACTTAAGAAGAAGTTGGAAGGCTAACTCTTATAAGGCCCCCGACGGCAAGCGAAAATAATACTCCTTAAATCGCCATCCACATTAGAGGCGACAATGACATTCGGCAAAACCCTTCGTCCTGTCTTCGCTTCAAAGTGGGCGCAGAGATCGGTCTCTGCACCAAACACTTATCGAGGATCGTCACCGAGAGCCTGTCCAGCCAATGGTCGGACGAGATCGGCTGAGCGAGTCTTGGGCACCTCGCGTCCTAGAAGCTCATTCGCGCCCTCATACCGTCCCATTCAAAAGTCGGGCTCGACGAGCCAAGCTCGTTCGGCCAGTTATGCGCGGGCTCGGGGAAGGGGCAGAGCCGAAGAGAATACCGCGTTTAAAGAGGAGCGAAGGAAAGCGTCCAATCAAAGCGCAATGGCTACCCGGCGGAAGCCCCACGACCACAGACGGAATCGAGTTCCACGTGGATGGCGGTCGCAGCGGGTTTGGCCGTTGGCGGCTCCAGTTAGCTGGTGGGCTCACTCTCCTTCCTCCAGTAATTGTGATTATTCCTTAACCGGCCAGAAACCGTTCCATCTGGAAAACCTTCTTGCGCTTGAGCATGAAGTATACCGCACGCCCAAGTTTGTGAGCGAGGATGGCGAGCGACTTTCCCTTGCCATGCTTTCGCTCCAGGCGCTGGCGCCGTTTCTTGACTTCATCGCTTTCCCGCAGCATCAGCACGGTCGCCTCACCGAAAGCCCAGCGAAGGTGGGCATTCCCGATCTTGGCGCCGCCGGTTCCAGATCGTTTGCCGCCGGACTCATGCGCACACTTCACGAGACGCGCGTAGGAGGCGAAGTCCTGTACCCTTGGGAAACGATCGATGTCGTGAATCTCATAGAGGATGGTCATGGCCAGGATCTTTCCCACGCCGTTTATGGTCCGCAGCCTGTGGAAGTTGGCGAGGTCGTGTACTTTGACGCGGCGTGTCAAAAATGCCTCCACATCCCGAATGACTCGGTCCAGATGATCGGCGACCGCAATGTCGACAGCGACGTTCTTCTGGGCGCTGGTGTCAGAGAAAACGTCGGCGACGCCGACGCGGTTTGCGCGGTAACGCAGCTTGGCGGAGGGCGCCGCGAGGTTATACTGGGAATAGGTATTCTGGATGTGGGCAACGAGCTCGCCGCGCTTTCGGACCAAGTGGAGTCTTCTTCTCAGAAGATCCCGGGTGGACCGCCACTCGCGCGGGTAGACGTAGGCGACCGGGAAGTTTCCACCTTTGAGGAGCGCGGCAATCTTGGCCGAATCGATCCTGTCATTTTTGGCTTTACCGCCATGAATCGCCTTCATGTAGAGGGCATGTCCCAGGACGAATGGGATCCCCGTGTCACGGCACAGGTCGGCCAGCCAGT
Organism: uncultured Phycisphaerales bacterium; assembly: GCA_964620445.1. Taxonomy (GTDB): domain Bacteria; phylum Planctomycetota; class B15-G4; order B15-G4; family CAYZWU01; genus CAZUHB01. The sequence goes on along the minus strand of CAZUHB010000086.1, from coordinate 19,107 downwards.
ACCAGGTGAACATACACTCGGCTCCTACTACCAAGTCGTCTGCGAAGGGTTTGACAGCCTTGAGAAAAGCGCTGGGATCTGCACGCATGTTTCGATGCAGGACCGTGTTGCCCTCCCGGTCGAGAATGCAGACGTAGATCGACCTGGCGTGCAGGTCGACGCCACAGTAATGCTGGTGTTGCCCGGTGAAGAATCGCATAATAGTTTACCTCCTGGGTTTTGTGGAATTTGTACACATCCAGCCTACCCCATTGTTGGGGTAGGTCCCAGGGGGCCTTGATGAGTATCAACGACAACCACTTGACCTGGAATTCCCCTTGCCTGAACAGTGGCGACAATTCCGTTGTCACTGAACCCTACGATTTTGAAGGAGATCCCCGCATCGTCGCCACGACCGTCGATATGGGCGCAGATGAGTTCTACTATCATCTTTATCACACTGGCGATCTCGTCCCCGGAAACAACATCGACCTCGAGGTCATTGGCTATCCCCTTGCTCCCGTCACCCTCGCCTGGGGGCAAACCATCCTCGACCCACCTTATCCCACGCAACACGGTGAACTCTACATATGGCCCTTCGTTTGGGCCGGCTTCGTCGGTACGGTTTCCTCGAATGGCGTGCTGTCTCTGCCGGTGACCATTCCCTCCATCTGGCAGCCTGGCGACCATGCACCGATGCAAGCGTTGGTCGGCCCGTGGGGCGGAAGCTGGACGGTGCTGACGAACTTGAATGTTATCACTGTGGAATGAGTCTCTGATCGCTGGCCCACCCCACTCGACCGTAGAAGTGACGCGGGAGAAGAGGCACGGTAGTTTCAATAAATCGTGACTCTAATCGAATCGATAAAGTCCCCCTCGTAGACGTTGTTCATCTGGTCGAGCGCGAACGTGAAGTCCCACGTTCCGACAGGAAGCGTCGTCTGGGCCAAGGTGTAGCCGTTCACCGTCAAGAGACCGAGGTTCAACGCTCTGAGCGGGGTGGAAGAGTAAGTCCAGTTGCCGGGCCACAGCCACCAGAAGTCATGCGTCGAATTCATGGTGACGAAAATCCACCAGTCGGCCGGAACTCCCTGATAGTCGCCCGGAGAGAGGGAGAGCGTGACCGTGAGTTGGGTTGTGTGGGGCACAGAGATGTCTTCGCTGGTGCCATTGACCCTGAGGTCGAGCCAGGGGCCCGGAGCGCGCCCCGTGTGCCGGTTGTTTTGTCGGGCCTTGGGCCACGGCGTGTCGGCCAGCGCCCCTGATTCTCCATCGAGCGCATAGATGTACTCGTCGGATGATCCGAAGTAGACAGCGCCGTTCGAGCCGATCGCCGGATTGCTTATAGCCCATCCTCCTGTGGCGAACTGCCATTTCTTTGTTCCGTCCGGGTTGAGGGCGTACATTTTCTTATCATTCCATCCGATGAATATAGTCCCGTCGGCGCTGATCGCCGGTGTCCCGGTGACCGAATACCAGCTGGGGGTCAGAAACTGATATTCCCACTTCTGCGTTCCGTCTGGGTTGAGGGCATAGAGGCTGGACACGTCGTAGATCCTGCAACCGGCGGCATAGATCGTCCCGTCACCGGCGATTGCGGGTGAGCAGGCGAAGCCTCCCAGGTAGAACTCCCACTTCTGAATTCCGTCCGGGCTGATCGCCAGGAGCCTCCCGGTTGACGAACCAATGTAGATGCTGCCGTCAGCATCGATGGCCGGCGAAGCTCCTAATCCCGAGGTTGACGTGAAGACCCATTTTTGAGTCCCGTCCGGATTGATGGCATAGAGATTCTTTCCCGCCGTCCACATCGATTCCGCCGCGTAAATTGTACCGTCAGGTCCGACGGTCAGGGAAGTGAGAGGATATGCGACGGCGATATCCCACTTCAAAGTCCCGTCCGGATTGAGTGCGTAGAGGACGGGAGTATCGTGAGTTGCTGTATAGATTGTCCCGTCAGTGGCAATAGCCGGAGTGCTTAGTATTTCACCTGCCGTGAATATCCATTTCAGGGCTCCCTCAGGGGTGATGGCATATAAGTTGTTGTCCAATGAAACGACGTAGATCGTACCGTCTGGAGCGATGGCCGGAGCTTTGTGGATACTGTCACCCGCCGTGAGTGTCCATACCTCCATGGAACCGGGCGTGAGAGCGTAAAGACGGTGGTCGGCCGAGCCGGCGTAGATCGTCCCGTCGGGGCCGATCGCCGGGGCGCCCACCTTGCCCCCCGTGGGGACCCTCCACTTCATGTGTCGATTCTGAGCGAACACCAGTGGCGCGGAGATCAAGAAAACGATCAGTACTGTCAACGCAAACCCGAAATGCGCTTTCGGTGCGAGAAAATGTTTCATGTCGGATTCCTCCATTCGAAGCCGCAAAGGCCGTTTGAATCAGTACGTCGTGACTCTGATCGTATCGGTTAAAGTCCCCTCGTAGACGTTGTTCGATGAATCGAGCGCAAACGTGAAATCCCACGTCCCCACGGGAAGCGTTGTCTGAGCCAAGGTGTAGTCGTTCACCGGCAGGAGGCCAAGGTTCAAGCCACGCAGGGGAGTCGAAGAATAAGTCCAGTTTCCCGACCACCGCCACCAGAAGTCGTGGGTCGAGTTCATCGTGACGAATATCCACCAGTCCGCCGGAAATCCCTGATAGTCGCCCGGGGAGACGGAGAGCGTGACCGTGAGTTGCGTTGTGGAAGGCACGGAGATCTCGTCGGTTGAGCCGTTCACCTCGAGACCGAGTAACGGTCCGGGATAGCGGCCCGCGTGGCTCACGTCACGATGAGACATCGGCCAGGGAGTGTGGGCCAAGCCTCCACAGGTCGTTTCGATTGCATGGAGACGATCATCATTGCAGCCGACGTAGACCGTGCCGTCTTCCGCGATGGCGGGAGACGAACAGATCGCTCCGCCGGTCTCGAATTTCCACTTCAACGTGCCATCTTGCGCGAAAAGATCGTTGGTGGACGAGAGGGTGAGGGAGTGGATGGCGAGCAAGGTTACCGGAATGGTGAGAAGCCTCATAGCACACCTCCGTCTCGGCCTTGAAATGGCATGGTTCCCGCGAGTGGGCAATTATACATGAGAGACTGTGTATGCGAAAGGTAATCTCCCTCCCCCCTCACTCGACGGTGAGGGTGAGGAGGTCAAAGAGGCGGGCGAATTCGTAAATCGTCACCTTCTACCGGGAGAGCGATCCGAGGTGGACCCTGGCCGCTCGGGCGAGTTTACTGAGCCAAGAACCCTTTCTCACAAGGATTGCCGAAATGTGTTCGATCTCGGAATCGCGACAGATCCTTTTCGTGTGAGCGATGACTTCCTCGCCGCATCTGTCGTCGAATTCGATATACACGGAGGGCGGACCATTTTCAGCGTCCGTCGTCCTTTGGGCGATGTAATTGTCGAGCGCCGTGCCCAGTTCATTTTCATCGATCCGCTCATCGTCCAGTTGGAAACGCCCGTTCATGTCCACGTCGATGAAAAAAACCTCTTCCCCGCGCGGGAGCCGATCCCAGTCTACCCCGATCGAATCGCTGATGTGGACCCAGATATCGACGATGTCATTTCCGGATTCGTTGATACACGTCTTGTATATCTCAGTGAGCCTTTTCATGTCGAAGTCGTTTTTCCCGGTGAAGATGCCGCCGATCTCGTCGTAGAAGCCGTTTGCCCACCTTGCGTTCTCCGTTTGCCACGCCTTCACATCTTCGATCGGGTCATACTCGCCATCGAATCGAAACTCGTAGTCGGACAGGCATCTTCCCAACTTCACGCGGAACGGTACGCCCAGTATTTTCGAATCCATCTCGATTCCATAGCTCATCGCCTCGAAAACCAGGTGATACCACAATTCGTTCCTGTCTCTCTCGGAAGTATGCAAAGGCTGGTCTATGTCGGCGACATAGTGGCTGAGGACGCCGAACCAGTAGGCGACTCTCTCGCGCGGTGCCCGGTTCTCGATCATGGAAACAAGCGCGGATGAAAGGTAAGCCACGTGGTTTGGGTTGTTGCGTGTTCCGTCGTCAACCTCGTAGGTGTGGTTCAGCGTGTCCATGAACTTGCTGTCGGGATCCACCGATCCCTGCATGACGGTGTCCAGGTTTTCCAGCAGGAAGGAAGCCAATTCGACGGGACAGTGGTTGATGGCGTCGGATACCAACATGCGGTGGTCCTTGCCGCCCCATCCCCAAGCCATTCCTGCAAAAGAAAACACTATGACGGGCAGAATTGTTATCACTCTTCGTCTCATGCCACGCACCTTCTTGTATAATAGCAGAAAATTCATGGTGAACTCAATCTGACGGGAATTTGAAGGAGAATTGTTATGCGAGCACTTTGGGGCATTCCGGTCATGTGTCTGACTTTACTCATGGTCGTTATTCAGTCCGGTTGCGCATCTGACCGGCTGGAAGAAAAATCCTACCCGATCAACCCCGATCCAGCAAAACTCGAAGCCGTGGAGCTTGGCAAGACGGACAGAGCTGAAATACTGGAATGGTTCGGCCCCCCGCGGTTGACCTACGACGGTGATGAACTAAAACTTTCGAAAGCAGGCTCGGAGGACCTCAAGAAGAAAGTCCCCGGCGGAATGGTTGCGCTCGGATACTTCAACTATCAGATGGAATTCATCCCCTCGACGCGGGTCTCCGGCGATGGCGTGGAGCATTCTTATGAGGAGAAGGTCGTCTCGAAAGAGAGAATCCTCTTCATGATCTCCAAGAAGGACGGCATCGTCAGGAAGGTGGACAGAGCCATCATATCCGCGGACCGTCCTGAATTCTAAGGGTGTTTTCTTGAAGCCTGCAGCATCCGGCCGAACTTCAAGCATTTCACCAGGCGACAGGACCAGGCCAGATTGCATTTATATGTAACTTCCATCCACGCCGTGGCATTGTCCGTAAGGTTCCAGGGGAAAGGATCCCGATGATCGGCCTCTTAATCCAGCGCGGTCGCCGTGAGTGTTCCGTTCACAACGGTCAGCTTGTAGTGCTTGCCGTTGCTCTCGTCTTTCAATATCACTCCCTTGAATGATCTGTGCGGAAGCCCCGGTTCCCCGAGATAATAAGAGCCGTCGGAAGCGGGAAGAATGTCGCCCGTGAATTTGTGGCCCTGCGATGCATTGTATTCGGCGACATTCGCACTGGTGGCGTGGGCTTCTCCGTAGAGATTGATCCGGCCACCCACGCTCGTATTGCTTCCGCCCGTGATCTTCAGATGGGAATTCGAGACGCCGTGATGGATCTCCGATCCGCTCGGGCCGTAAACGGAAAGCTTACCTGTTGGATAACCTCTGACATTGACACGCCCCGCCGTCAGCTCTTCCCTGTCGAGGATCACATTTCCCGTGCCGCCGTCGCTCAAGTAGAGAGGATAGAGCGGTTGTGAAAAGAGAATCTGATTGACGTTGCAGTTGGCGTCGATGATGAAATTCGGATTCGCTTTCGAAAATCTGGTGTAGACGAACTGGTTGTTCGAGGCCGTATTGGATATCTGAATAACCCCGTTATCGATGAAGGTCCCGTCGAAGAGGTTTCCATAGTTCTCCACAAGGAGCTGCACCTGTTCATCGGGCGGCTCATTCAGCTCGTTGTTCTCGAAATAGATGTCCCTGAAATTGTTGTCAGTACCGAGGACGTGCAGGCCGACTCCGAGGTTCGACTCGAGAATACAGCGCCCATGCATGGAGCAGGCGATTCCGTAGATCCGCGCTCCGCCCGCGAGATTGACCCTGAAATGGCAGGCATAGAACATCTGAACCGTCGAGTATTGTTCGGGATCATTTGTGATCTGAAGCCCCCATTGCTTGTTGTCCCAGGAATAGATATGTTTCCACGTTCCCCCGACGGATTGATGGATCCGGATTCCGTCGCCGCCGTTCCCTGTGATGAAAAGGTCCTCGAAGGTCGTGTAGTTCAGTTTGTTCACATAGATTCCATGGCCGCTCGACGGATTTCCCCTGATGCACATTGCTGAGATCCCACCGAAGTACTCGGCCGTGCTCCGGCCCGAATTGATGAACTCGATCGCATTGGCGGAAAACGGATTGGAGTTGTAGATTTCGGTGGCATACATGCTGGTGCCCTGAAAGAACACCCCCTCCGTGCAGATCAGCGGCGACTGGATCTTGTAGACACCCGCCGTGAAGAAAACCGTTCCGCCGGGCTGATCATCAGCAAAATTCCCCACCGTTTCCGAGGTCGGCAGGGAATCGATGGCCGCTTGAATCGCCGCCCTGTCATCGCCATCGTCATGGGCGATGGCGCCGAACCACTCGGGGTAGACTCTCTTTCTCAGCAGGACGTCACCGGGGCCGTCGAACAGGCGGTACAATTCCGCCTCGAGCGGTCCACGGATCGTCAACGTCTTATCCGACGCGGTTTCACAGACCGCGCCCGTCACGATTTTCAGGGTGATGTTCGACGGTACGGTCAGGTCGTCGTCGATGATCCACGTACCTGGAACGAGCAGCAGCGTTGTGGTTTCACCCCCGATGCTGTCAATAGCGGCAGCGATCGTCTCGTCGCTGAACGTCCCGTCTCCATGGCGCAGCGCATTGACATAGTAATAAGGGACGTTTTTGCCTGTGCTTGAAATCAGCCCATGAGGCGTTTGAGCCCGGCCATCGTCGAGAAGGAACCCGCTGGTCGCGATCAGCGCGGCGAGCAAGAAGATCGGTTTGAAGATATTCCTGGCGATCATTCGTGTGACTCCGTGAAGGGTAGGGCGGCCATTCCTTGAAATGACGGTCAGGCACAATTGTATAAAAAACAAAGCATATTACAAGCCTCCGAAGCGTTTCTTCCGTTCGGCTTCCGGCCGAGATCCGGGTGAGACGCGGCGGCAAGGTGCGGTCTTTGTCAGCTGCGATTTTGGAACGAAGTAGTATACTGGCACAGCAGTGCCAGGAAGCTGAGTCGTAAAGAGGATTCGGAACGATGACAACGGATCATGCGCACGGGGGCAGGTGTGGCGGAAAAGGGGCGGCTCCTTTCGTCCGCTGGTTGGGCGTTCTGGCGGCGGGGATCCTTCTCGCGACGATGGGCGCCTGCACCGAGTCGCCCGAACCCGCACCGTTCAAACCTCATATCGTGCTGATCACGATAGACACGGTCCGCGCCGATCACCTCGGCTGTTACGGATATTTCCGGGACACCTCGCCGGTGATCGATCGGCTGGCGGAAGAGTCGGTTCTCTTCGAGAACTGCCTCGCGCCCATCGCGACCACCTTGCCGTCCCATACATCGCTCTTCACCTCCACCTATCCCCACGAACACGGTATCCTTGCGAACGTCTCCGACGGGGGAGAGCGGTTCGTCCCCTCGCCTCGCCTCCGGTCGATCGCCGACCTCGCCCTGGAAGCGGGATACTGCACGGCCGGTTTCGTCAGCGCCGCTCCGCTCCGGCAGGACACGGGGATCGCGAGCGGTTTCGAGGTCTTCGTCGAGCCCGAGACGCTGCAGTTCGTGGCCGACGAAACGAACAGGGCCGTTCTGGAATGGTTGAGCGAACCGAAGGAAGGCCCCCTCTTTTTGTGGGTTCACTATTACGATCCCCACTACCCGTACTTTCCGCCCCCTCCATACAACAAGATGTTCCAGTCGGACGACGCCCTCGAGGCCTTTCTGGCGGAACGGGAGATCGCCGAGGGCGCCGAGCACGAGCTGCGCGGCTACCAGAAATCGCGCAACATTCACAACAGGTATGACGGCGAGATCCGCTACATGGATACGAAGATCGGCGAGCTCATCGATCACTTGAAGGCCGATCGGGTCTGGGACGACACGGTCGTGATCCTCGTCGGCGATCACGGCGAGGGATTGGGCCAGCACAGCGAGCTGGGGCACGGCGCGATCTGGCACGAACATTTCCGGGTGCCCCTCCTGATCCGCGCGCCCGGCCTGGAGCCGAGCCGGATTCGGGAGATGATGTCGGTCGTGGACGTGATACCGACACTGGTCGGCCTGGTGCCCGGCCTTCCCTTCGGGGAGCTGCTGGCGCAAGCCACGGGAAAGGACGTGACAGAGGACGGATACCGGGCGCCGCCGATCTTCGGCCAGGAGACCGGCCGGAAGAGACCGGGCCGGAAGGACGTGCGCTACTCGCTGACCGGTCGCGACTGGAAATATGTGTACTGCCCCTCGGAGCCGGGCCAGCTGTTCGATCTGCGCAGGGATCCCCACGAGCTGAACAGCGTGCTGGACGCGAACGCCGCGCTCGCCGAGAAATACAAAACCCGCCTTCTGAAACAGCTGAACAGTCAAAAGGAAATGGGCCGACTCCTTCGAGCCGGTCAGTCGGAGGGGATGGCGCCCATGGATGCCGAACGCCTCGAGGAGCTGCGTCAGCTCGGATACTAGCCCGGCCGATCGCGATGTAACACCGGATATACGCGGCAGATCGGCATTCCGGCAGGGCGCGCGAAAAACAACCCTTCACCATCCCGACAATTAATTGTCTTTTTATCGATTTTCCTTATTATAATAGGTAGCCTGAAAGATAAGCCTTGGTTCCAACACCCGGTCGCCCGAAAGGATAGTGTCGCGATGAAAATCCTTCCCCTGCTCGTTTCCGTCTGTTTTCTGCTCGTTCCCAGCTTGTCCGGCGAGGAGGCCGCGCCTTTCGAGTGGTCCGACCGCGTGGAGGTCCGTATCCACAACTTTCAGCGCGCGGACCGCCCGCTTCTCGACGGGATCGACGTACACGTCGACGGTGTCTGGGGAAGCACGGCGCGCGCCTACGTTCTCGAGGACCGCCTCGAGGAGATGAAGGCTCTCGGATTCGACGTGACCGTCGTTCCAAGGGTGAGCCCGAACATGACCCGCGCCTATCACAGCTACTCCACGCTCACCTCCGAGCTGCAGGCGATCGCCGCCGCCAATCCGACCATCTGCGAACTCCACGATATCGGCAATTCCGTGCAGGGCCGGAAGCTCTGGTTCATGAAGATCTCCGACAACGTGAGCGTGGAAGAGGACGAACCGGAGTTCAAGTACATCTCCACCATGCACGGCGACGAGCCGGTGGGCATGGAGATGTGCATGTATCTCATCAACCTTCTCGTCGACGACTACGGCACCGATCCGCAGATCACCAACCTCGTGGACAACGTGGAGATCTGGATCATGCCCCTCATGAATCCGGACGGCTACAGCAACCAGAGCCGTTACAACGCGCAGGGCTACGACCTGAATCGCGAGTTCCCCGACCGCGTGTCCGACCCGAACAACTCGACGAGCGGCCGCCCCGCCGAGGTGCGGCACGTGATGAACTGGGCCTTCGGCAAATCGTCGGTCCTGTCGGCCAATTTCCACACGGGCGCCCTGGTGGTGAACTACCCCTATGACTCCGACCCGAATCCCTGGTCCAACTACTCGGCCACGCCCGACGATGCCCTGATCATCGAGCAGTCGCTCACCTACTCCGAGCTCAACTCGCCCATGTACAACAGCTGGTACTTCAACGACGGGATCGTGAACGGCGTGGAGTGGTACATGATCTACGGCGGGATGCAGGACTGGAACTACGTCTGGATGGGATGCAACGAGGTCACCGTCGAGCTGAGCGACAACAAGTGGCCGAGCTCCGGCCAGCTTCCAGGCTACTGGAACGACAACCGCGACTCGATGCTCGCCTACATGGAGCTCTGCCTCGAGGGCGTGCGCGGCGTGGTCACCGACAGCGTGACCGGCGCGCCGGTGGACGCGACGGTGCGCGCCGTGGGGATCAACCACGACGTGTACACCGATCCCGACGTGGGCGACTACCATCGCATGCTGCTGCCCGGCACGTACTCGATGCGGTTCACGGCCGACGGCTACGAGACGCAGACGATCTCGAGCGTGTCGGTGGGATCGGGCGCTGCCACCCGCCTTGACGTGCAGCTCGTGCCCGAGGGTGCCAGCGATCCCGTTCCGGACATCAAGGTGAACGGCAGCGACGGCCCGGTCACCGTGTCCCACACGGACATCGCCACGATCACCATTTCGCTTGCGCCGAACGGCCAGGCGGGCCAGGCCAAGGACTGGTGGATCCTGGCGAGCAGGCCTCCCAACACCCACTACTGGACTTTTGGCGGGTGGAAGCCTTCGATGACGCGCGCCTACAACGGCGCCCTCATCACCGTGAACGACTACGTGATCGCCAACTCGCAGATACCGGTCGGCACGTGGACCTTGACCTTCGCCGTCGACACCCTGAACAACTTCTACGAGGGGACCTACAAGGATACCTGCGTGGTGACCTCTTACTGATCGGCGAGATCGAAAAATTCGTAAAAAAAAAGCAGGACCGCAAGGTCCTGCTTTTTTTTGTTTGGAAGTTCGAAAAACCGGGAGATCTTAGAGACCGCCGCTGCTCTGGGGAAGAACGTTGTCCAGGGGCTCGCTCGAACCGCCGTTGGGGCCCAGGACCACGCTCGGCTGCCTGTGGATGGTCAGGTTGTCCCACTGCAGGTTACCGGAGCCTGTTCCGTCGTAACCGGCAACACCGTTCCAACCGCTGGTGATGTCGGTGTCATAGGCCGTTCCGACCGACACGTCGTTGATGAAGAACTCCATGTTGCCGTTCAACTCCTCGACGCGGAGGTTGTTCCACTCGCCGACCGGATTGATCGCGGTGGAGGTGGTCCAGCTGATCAGCGCGGAGGCAGAACCGGCGAGGTTCTTCCAGACCGAAAAAGAGCTCGGGCCGATCCAGAAGCCGTAGCAGGTGTTCCCGGGGCCCACGGCATCGTCGGAGTAGAACTGGATGCCGTAGCTCGTGGTGTTGCCATCGGTTCTGCGGCAATCGGCGTTGAACGAAAAGCCGTAGGACGTGGCGTAACCGTAGCCGTAGACCGTTCCTCTCCAGTCGACGGTGCCGTCGCCGGCGACCTCGTAAACCCTGTTGTCGATGTAGTTGCCGGGATCGGAGGCGAAGACCATCGCCCACGTGCCGTTTCCGTCATCGGTGTAACCGAGACCGCCGGGGCCGGCCATGGTGCCATCGAAGAAACTCTCGTAGAGCGAACCGTTGTAGTAGGAGGCCGGGGTCGCCATCGTGCCGGAGCCGTTCGCGCCCCAGGAGTTGACAAAGGTGTAGGTCGAGAAGGGATAGGGAGACATGTAGGCGACCTCGCCCGAATAGGCCCAGCGGTCCGAGCCCTGGGTGGCCCAGTGGGCGGTGAAAGACGAATCCACGGTGCCCCACTTGTCGTAGCCGCGGTTGCTGGAAGGAATGATGGTCCAGCCGAGGATCGTTCCGGCGTTCACATCGAAGAACTCGAGATAGTAACCGCTCGAACGCTCACGCCAGTGATCGGCCGGCACGAGAAAGGAACCGGAGGGAGCCGGCATCTTGTCGAAGTCGCTCGTCGGGCCCGTGACGGAATTGTTGAGAGGAACGTTGTTGATGACCTGGCTGTCCGACTGCGCCAGGCAGAAGCTGTTTCCGAAAAAGAGAGAGACACAGAGCGCCACGAGCGCAAACTTGAGAGCTTTTTTCATGATCGTAATTCTCCATTGACGTAAGTTTTTGAAAGTGACCAGATGGCGCACCGTGGGTATGGAACGACCACTCCCGTGCCGCCACTGGTAGAGAAAATAACGAGTTTTAGGAAATTGACCCCGGTGCCGATTGGGCAAGAAACACTTACCAGAAAGACCCAACTAATACCCAACCCGCTATGCCGGATTACCAACAGTCGCCGCCGAACAGGATGCCGTTATCTTCGACGGCTTACGTTCGATAGCGCGCGGGCTAGGTCTTTCAACGTATGAATTCAAAAAAACGAAAAATAGCGAACACGTCGAGTCACGGTTTTTTCCAATGCGCCGAGATGTACGCGAAAACAGGATATTTTGTGGCACAAATGGCCGTTGTGACGGAGACACGGTAAAGGAAAAATTACGTTGCCCTGGGGATCATTTATCACGGACAGCGAACCGGCCAAGCGGACAAAGATGTCCGGATCTTTTTTTTGAGCGGATAGATCGGTGAACCTAGGGATTGAAATTCCTGTGCCCTTCCGATAGACTGCGGGTCGGGTTCGAGTTTAGGGAATCTAAACATTTTTTTCCGAGTCTGTTTCACGCGCCGGTGATCGGTTCGAGTCCCGATCGATAAAGCCGTCCGGCAGCGCGTCAAATGATCTTCGGCAAGCGATTTTTCCAATTCCTGTCAGCCGTTTTTGGATTGGAGGTAGTCATGGCAATAGGAAAGGGTGAACCCAGACTGTCTGTTCCCATGTGGATAGACGCCGTCAAGAGCGATGGCGGATTCGAGATGACGCGACTCAGCTACTTTTCGGCGGAAGCCGACGAGCCGATAGGCGACCAGGCGCTCTATCCGACTCAGAGCGAAATGCCCGTTCTCGTTCACGGCCTGACCTGCGCGATCTGTCATCCCGACATGCGAAGGGGGAACTTCGAATCGGCCGGCGATATCGAGGAGATGTTCGAGCGTGTCGAGGGGAGCGGCGAGTTCTCGATCGAGACGCCCGACCTCTGGCTGCCGAATGAGCTCCTTTTTTCGAAGCACACACCCAAAAGAGGCGATGTCTACCGCGTCGACAAGGGTCTCTTCGCTGCGGCGCTGAGGTTTCGATCCGGCCGGACAACGGAAAAGGAATTCAGGGAGGAGTGCGCGAAGGTCCGCAGGAAACCGGCATACAGCGCCCACGAAACGCGTGTGATCGCCGAGTGGAGCGAAATGCAGGTCCAGGTTGCCAGAGAGACCTATCAGGAGGAAAAGGACTCGGGCAACTACATGGGATATCGAGAATGACAGTCAACGATCAAGGACTGACCGGAGGATTCGCGTGTGCGGCGTGCCGTCGCGTTCGGCCAATATTCAGGAGGGAGTCATGGCGAAGTTAACCGTAATTTTCATCGACGTCGGCTGGGGTGATTCGGTCTTCATCGAATATGAAAACGATCAGGGAAAAAAAAGATATTGTCTCGTGGATAGCAATGATTCTACAGAGTCGCTTTCGTCCTACACGTTCATCAAACGACATTTCGAAGAGAACAAGATCGCATACAAGAACAAGGCGGCTTTCGATATCGTTCTGCTCACCCACTGGCACCTCGATCACTACAGCGGGCTCAAGAGGATCATCAAGAAATTCGGCACACACCGTTTCTGGTACCCCAAGAGCGATAAAAAGGACATGTCCGTTCTGTTGAAATACGCAAACAGCAGCAAGGCCAGAATCGTGACCCACGAGGCGGTCAATCTCGACAAGACGCCGCCGAAATTCGGCGATGTCGATCTCGCTTTCCACTGGCCCCCCTACACCGAGGAGGGCCCGTACGACGACGATCCGAACAACACATCGGTCGTGCTCGAACTTTCATACGATGGAGTCAGGTTTCTTCTTACCGGAGACTGTCTGGCCGAGAACTGGAACGAGATACTCCAGAACACGAAAAAGACGAGACTGAAAATGATTCAGGCTCCCCATCACGGCGCGAAGAACGGAATGTTCCGCGGCACTAAAACTCCTTGGCTCGATTTCATCGGAAAGCGCACTAAGGTCGCCTTGAGCAGCCACATCCACCCGTACAAGCACCCGCACAAAAACGTGATCAAAAAACTGGCCGCGAGGAAACAGCCCCGCTACAGGACCGACGAGCACTATCACCTGACTTTCGTGATCGAGAAGGGAAAGCTCAAGACCAAGTGGTCCCATTTCTAGCAGCGTAATCTCGAGCGCCGCGTCTCTTCGAATCCGGCCTCCTATCCGCCGGCGGGATATCCGAGCGCCCTGAGGCGGCGGCGCTCATCGGGCGACATCTCCCACCGTTTTCCGGCCCCGAGGTCGATCTTGTCGAAGCTCCGCGTCCACCGGCGGAGAAGACCGCGCATCTCCTCGAGGAGGTCCGGTCTCTGCGCGGAGAGATCGTTCGACTCGCCAGGGTCGGCCGCGAGGTCGTAGAGCCCGAAGCGATCGTCCGATCCGGCGATCAGCTTGAAATCGTCCCTGTAAACCGCGCGAAGCGTTCGCGCATAGGGCGCCGGGTCGAAATAGGGGTGGTGATTCTTCACCATGTTGAACCAGTGGATGGGAAAGGCCGGGCATTCGGCCACACGGATCCGCTCCTCGACAGGGCGGAGCAGGCTGATCGCCTTGTCGGCCCTTTCCCCGGGAGGTTCGACACCGGCGAGCTCGAGCAGGGTGGGAAAGAGGTCGGCATTCGTCACCGGCCTCCTGTCGCGCCCCGCGGTGAAGCGTCCTCTGCCGTGGATCACGAGAGGCACCTTGATGAGCGGCTCGTGGAGCGAGTACTGGTGGTCGAGCATGTGGTGTTCTCCAAGATGCTCGCCATGATCGGCCGTGAGGATCACCACCGTGTTTTCGAGATGGCCCGCTTCTTCGAGAGAGGTGAGGAGATCTTCGAAGAGGGCGTCGAGCTCGGCCACGCACCCCGCGTACTTCATCCTGTTCCATTCGAGCTGAGCGTCCGTCAGGTCGAGCTCGCCCAGGGTGTATCGCCAGATGTCGGCCCAGGCGATCCCCGCGCGCCGCTCCGCGGGGAATCGCTCCGTTCCGCCGGCGACCCTCTCCAGATACTCTGCCGCGGGCGCGCAGGGAAGATGGGCTTCCATGACATTGATGAACGCGAAAAAGGGTTTCTGCCCGTCCAGCGTCCCGAGCCATTCGATCAATCCCTCGCGCGGCAGTGTGCCGCTGTCCTTGCTTTCCCGGAGGCGCGGCCGGCTTCCCTTTCCGGTGGATCTTTTCGACCGTGTGATTTCGGCCGCCGCCCGGCGGTACTTCTCGTCCCAGGGAAACTCGGCCCTGTCGAAGCCCTGGTCGAATTTGTTCTCCCGCGCGATGTGCGGATTGGCCGAAAACATGTACGTCGCACAACCGGCGCGCTGGAGATACTCGGCGAGCGTGTCGAAGCGGTTGTCGAGAAGGGCGTCGTTGTTGTTCCGCCCATGCTCGCCCGGCATGAATCCCGTGAACCACGACGCGTGGGCCGGTACGGTGCAGTTTGCGACCGACAGGCAGTCGTCGAAGACGCGCGCCTCGGCCGCCCACCGGTCCACGAAGGGGGTCGTGGGCAGGGTGCACCCATAGAGCCCGAGCCGGTCGGCGCGCACCGTGTCCCAGCAGACGAAAAGGATGTTCGGCCGGTCGTTCGCCCCCTCGAATCCGCACCGGGCAGCACAGAGGAGAAGCCCGGCCAGGCAAAGGGCAATAGCCGCGGTTCTCATGCGTCCACCCGCACGTCTTGCGGGTCCACCCGCACGCGTTGCCGCCGGCCCACTCTCAAAAATTCTTGCCATGTTTCTCCGCTCCGTAGAGCTGGCGCAATGCCTTCAGTTCCTTCTTCAGACCCGCAATGGTCTCGGCGTAGTCGGCGTTGTCGTGCACGCTGTTCATTTCGCCCGGGTCGGCCTGCAGGTCGAAAAGCTCCCACGCATCGTCGTTGTAGTAGTAGATCAGCTTGTGCCGCGCCGTTCGCAGGCCGTAGTGGGCGGGCGCGCTGCGGCCGTGGCGCCCGAAAAACTGATAGTAGATCGCCGACCGCCAGTCGGCCGGCCGCGAATCCTCGAGGAGCGGCACGAGGCTGCATCCCTGCATGGCGCCGGGGAGCGCAATGCCGGCGATATCGAGCAGGGTCGGCGCGAAATCGAGGTTCTGGGCCAGATCGGTGTTCACGCTACCCGGCTCGACCCGGCCCGGCCAGCGAACGATCAGCGGAACGCGCAGCGACTCCTCGTACATCCACTGCTTGCCGATCCACCCATGCTCGCCCAGGAAGATTCCCTGGTCCGAGCAGTAGACCACCACCGTGTCGGTGTCGAGGCCCGACCCGGCGAGATGATCGAGCAGCCGGCCCACACCCCTGTCGAGCGATGCCGCCGTGCGCAGGTAATCCTTGACGTAGCGCTGATAGCGCCAGCGCACGAGGTCGCGCCCCTTCAGTCCGGCCTCGGTAAAGGCCTTGTTCCCGGGATCGTAGGCCGAACGCCAGCGCGCCTTTTGCTCGTCTGTCATGCGCTCGAAATAGGTCTGCCATCGCTTCGCCGACCGGTCGCCGGGCGCTGCCGGGAGCTTGAGGTCGAAGGCGTCGGTGAGCCCGAAGGCGTTTTTTTCCACGGTGAAGCGGTGCGCCCCGGCGCCGCCGGCGCGGTTGCGATAGTCATCGAAAAGGTTCGGCGGCTCGGGGAGCTCGACGTCTCGATAGAGCCCGAGATCGTCCAGCGCCGGCATCCAGGGGCGGTGCGCGGCCTTGTGGTGGCAGAGCAGGAGAAAGGGCTTTTCCCGATCGCGCCCCTCTTTCAGCCAGTCGACACAGAGGTCGGTGATGATATCGGTCACGTAGCCGCGACGGACCGCGGTTCCCTGCCCGGTGCGGAAGGTGGGATTGTAATAATGTCCCTGCCCGTTCAGATCGTCGAGGACCTCGAAATGGTCGAACCCCCGGGGCGGCCCGTCGAGGTGCCACTTGCCGACCAGCGCGGTCTCGTACCCCGCACCCCGGAGAAGTTCGGGAAACGTGGTTTGACCGCCGTCGAAAGGCGACATGTTGGTGGTGACCCTGTTCACGTGGCTGTGGAGTCCGGTGAGCGTGACGGCGCGCGATGGGGAGCAGATTGCGTTGGTGCAGAAACAGTTGTCGAAGCGCATCCCCTCGGCCGCCAGGCGGTCGATCGACGGGGTTGGACCGAACATCGAACCGTAGGCGCCGACCGCCGCGGTGGCATGGTCATCGGCCAGGATGAAGAGGATGTTGGGCCGCTTCCGGCCATCCCCCGCGGCAAGGTCGCGCGCCAGCGCGCGCAGGCCGAGCGCCGCGGCGCCGGCACCGGCCAGAAAGGCTCGGCGGTTCAGCCGGTGTGTGTTCATCGCGGGGCGCACTCCTCTCTCTTTCGGGCGAAACAAAGGCAATTCTACTTCGATGAGGGGTGCGTGGCCACTTTGAAACATCGCCGAGGGCGGTCACGGAAATCGTGCCGTGAAGGGGTGAAGGGATCCTTCTTTTCGATCGATCGTTATCGAGGCGGAGGGCCCGCGTTCACCTTGCCCGACGCGGCCGGAGGATTCACGCCCGGCGTGCCGGGGGCGGTGGAGAAGTAGTCGCCCGACCAGGTCACGATCACCTGGCATGGTTTCGTCGATTCCCGCGATCGGTAGTCGGCGCCGTTGTCGCAGTGCGGCCAGAGAGCGAGGGACACGGCCGCCGGTGGATTCCGCTCGCCCGCCAGGGACGGCGTGATGTCCATCTCGACCCAGTTGCCCGAGCTGACAGAACCGAAATTCCCCACCACCGGACCGTCGACGAGGAGCGGGTTGTCATGGGTCGGCGCGAACTCGTCCCAGTGGATATCCGAGAAGGTGCGCACGTAGCCGCCGTAGTCGGAGCTGTTGAAGCAGTAGAGACGCAGTCTGACCGCGAGGATCTCACCCTTCCCCGGGGGGACCTCGAAGCGCAGATAGGTCGCCGCCCAGGGGCTGCGCCAGTCGACGAGGAGCTCCGTGGAGGACCCGAAATTCTGCGAGGGGAATTCGGAGTCGATATAGGTGTCCGCGTCGGGAGCGACCGCCACCTCTCCGCCGGAGAAAGGATCGTAGACACCCACGACGACCGTGTCGGGTACGCTCTCCAGGCGTCCGCGCTCGGTGCAGACGAGCCGGAACGTGTAGCGGCCGGGGCCCGGCGGCGTGAACTCGGGCTGTACGGCGCGGACGTTGCTGAGACGCACGCTCCGCCCGGCGACCTGGCTCCAGATGTAGGCAAAGTCATCGCCCTCTCCGTCATAGGAGCCCGATCCGTCGAGGCGCACTGGGGTGCGCGTCGCAACGATCTGGTCCGGCCCGGCCTGGGCCGTGGGCGACCAGGTCAGGTCCTTGGTGATCACCACCGAATCGATCAGATCGCCATCGGCATGCCCCTGATAGCGCACACCGTGAGCGATCACGGTCAGGGTGTTCTCGGTCACGTCCACGGACACGAAGTTGTTCAGCTTGTGGTAGACCACGCTCCACGATTTCGGGTTGCCCTGGTTGCGGAGGTCCGCTCCTCCTCCGCCGGTCACGATGTAGACCGGGCCGTTGCGCTGCTCGATCCTCTCGTAGTCATGATCGTGGCCGTTGAACACGAGGTCCACGCCGTAGGTTTCGAAAAGGGGGCAGAGCGCGGCGCGCACGACCAGGTTGGAGCCGTGGCTGCCTGTCGAGTAGGGCGGATGGTGGAAGGCCACCACGATCCAGTCGATGAGGAGATCTCTCGATGCTGCGGCAAGATCGCTTTCGAGCCACGTGTACTGCGCGCTCCCCGCCGAATAGGTTTCGGTCGTGTTGAGCACGATCACATGGACGTTGCCGTAGTCGAAGGAAAAGTAGTTTTCGCTCCCCGAGCTCTGTTCGGGATGGGCGAGGTACTCGGCGAAGTGGGGGTTCGATGTCTCGTGGTTGCCGCGGGCCACGAAGATCGGCGTCTCGCGGATCAGATCCTCGAGGGGCCCGAAAAAATCCTCCCGGAAGTACTCCTTGCCCGACGACGAACTGGGCACGATGTCTCCCGAGTTCAGCACGAAGGTCCGTTCCGCCGCGTTGTTCATGGCAAGGGCCACCTGGGTATGGACCCATTCGTTCGAGCGGCTGTCGCCGTAGGCGAGGAAACGGAAGTTCGACGAGCCCTTGACCGGCGCGGTGGCGAAGATCGCGGCGGTGCTCGTATCCGGCCCGGTCCGCACCTGGTAGTGGTATTCGCTCCCGGCCGAGAGCCCGGTGATCTCCACCTCGTGAATCGTGACCGGTGTCGACGTGCCCGCGGTGAAACCGAACATTTCGTCCGGCCCGTAGTCGACCCAGCTCTCTCCGGCCGTGTCCGTCTCCCACATGACCGTGATCCGGTCGATGTCCACCTTCTGGAGATAGGGGCCGACGATGATTTCGGCTGACGCCGTTCGTCCCGCGAGGACGATCGCGATCAGGGTGAAAACTCGGATCAGGACAACGACTTTGTTCATGTTTCTTTCCAGGCGGTCTGCAGTTCGTCGGATGTTCGGCTGCGCGTGAGCCGCGGGTCGAGTCAGTAATATATCAAAAGAGATCAAAAACACAAGTTTTCCCCCCGCAGGCCAGGGCTGAAGAATCAGATTGAGCCTGGATGTTCGATTCGCCGAGTGGCAGCCA